>JBELLK010000027.1:0-31364 GCA_042088625.1 Flavobacteriales bacterium | reverse complement strand
TGCTCCCCTGCCCTCCCTCCTTGCCTTTGAAACATCTGCCAGCTTGAGTCGCCACCTCATTGACCACTTGGCTGTGGCCACAACCAATGAGCAGAACACCATTCAACATGTGCTGATTCCCGAAGGGGATGTTGATCAAATGAGGCAGTACCTGACCGGTTTTTGGCTTGAGCGGAGCCAATCAGAGTCAGAGGCGCTGGCCTTGCACCGAGATTACATGGCTCGAATCGAACACGTCGACGAGCAATATGGAGACTGCAAAAAGGGCCAAGGGAGTCTGACGGAGATGGGCAACATTTACTTGAGGTTTGGCATGCCCAACACCGTTGTGAAGCGGCACCATGAAACGGATTACTATCCGTATGAAATTTGGCATTACCACAAGGCTGGAAGGTTCAACAACAAACGATTCTTGTTTTACGCGCCGCACGTGGTCGGCGAGTGTTTTGAATTGCTGCACAGCGACATGTTGGGTGAACGCCAAAATGAGGATTGGTTGCTGCAATTGCGGTCTCGTGAAAACACCATTCGCGTGTCTCAATCCATGGAGAATCGACTCAATCCGAGAGACACCTTCTCACGAGAAGAGCCTGAAGATCTCTTTTTCAACCCCCGATGATGGCGTCATTTGAGCATTCAAACGTTGCAGTGGTCATTCTCAATTGGAATGGCATTGACCACCTCAAGACCTACTTGCCCAGCGTCTTGGAACATACGCCCCAGGACGTCACGGTTTGGGTGGCTGACAATGGGAGCACAGACGACAGTGTGGCTTGGCTAGAAACAGCGCATTCAAATGCCGTGCAGGTTTTGGAATTGGGCGAGAATTGGGGGTTCGCGGCGGGTTACAATCGTGCATTGGCTCAGATCGATGCGGAGATGTATGTCTTGCTGAATTCAGATGTCCGAATTGTTGAGCCTTGGATCGAGCCCACACTGACTGCAATGGATGAGCATGGATGGGATGTGGCCAGTCCATTGATCGTCCAAGATGTCAATCCAACCCTTTGCGAACATGCCGGGGCAGCAGGTGGATTCATGGATCGGGATGGGTACCCATTCTGTGCCGGACGGATGTTTGATGTGGTCGAGCCTGTCGACGAGTGGTTGGCAAGGGACAGAGAGGTTTTTTGGGCTTCAGGAGCGTGCTTCTTCATCACCAGGAATGCATGGATGAACTCCGGGGGGTTCGATCCCACCTTGTTTGCCCACATGGAGGAAATCGACTTGTGCTGGAGGTTGAAAAACCTTGGCCATCAAATCGGCTGTGCAGGCCAAGTCAAAGTGCTGCATTTGGGTGGCGGCACACTCAACTCCTCGAGCCCGTTCAAGACGTACCTCAACTTCAGAAACAACCTCATCATCCTGTTGAAGAACAAACCTGGCTTCTGGCCCTTGTTCATGTTCAGAAGGATGACGTTGGATGGGCTCGCCGCCTGGCGCATGTTGTTTGAAGGTCAAGGGAGACAATTTTTGGCAGTGGGGCGCGCGCATGGCGTGTTTTATTTGCGGCTGATTTCGACCCTGCGCGATCGGCGTGCGCTGAGACGGAAGCGAGTGTCCTCCCCCAATGTGGTCGGCTGGTGGCCAAACAGCGTCACATGGGCTCGTTTTGGGAAGGGCATCAAGCGGGTTCGAGACTTGGATGCTCCGCCAACACATTGACATTTGTCAATTGACGAGCCGCAAGAAGCGAATTGTGGTAAGAAGGAATCGCATTGTGGCGTCCATTGCGGCATGGTATGGTCATGCGCTTTGGCATTGGGACTTGTATGGTGCCTGCTGACCCATTCGTCCGTCTTGATGTTGTGGGTGGTTCTTGCCTTGCCTGGCTGTGCACTTCCCTTCAAGGATTGGAAGCGCGCATTGCCCTGGATCCTTTCCGGTTGGGTTTGGGGATTGGCGCTTCAGTTCTTGCATCAATCACATCAAAGGGTCAGCCAGGACAACGTTTCCACTGAATGGGCGTGCCTCAAGCCAACATTCCTGCCGCCAGTAGGACGGGAAGGCAAAAGTGTTGCCGTGAAAGGCATCTGGGAAGGCGTGGACGCCAACGGCATGAGATTTCGATGTTGGCTTCAAGGCGATTCTCTTGGCCAGTTGTCAACCCGAATGGCCCTGGTCAAGTTGGCGCCCATTCGTCCTTCTGATGCAGTGGCGACGTTTGATTTTGCGTCCTACCTCCATTCGCAGGGCGTGGTGGCTCATGCAGAAGTTCTCAAATGGGGAGATGTTGTCCAAGGGTCCCGCGTCGATGAAGGCCTCAAGCGCCTTGCTCGGTTTTGGCGATGTGCGTTGCACCGCAAGTTTCAAGGCGAGGGTGCACCGTTGATTTGGGGCGTATTTGGTGGGGACAAATCCGCATTGACCAAAACGCATGTGGCGTCATTTCAACAACTGGGCATTGCCCATCTTCTGGCGGTCAGTGGATACCACGTTGGGTTGATGTCAGCCTTGTTTCTTCTCACATTGAAAGCCCAAAACCGATGGCTGAAGCGTGTCAGTGTCATTGGTGTTTTGGTGGGATTTGTGTTTGTGGCAGCCTGTGGCAACCCCGTATCAGGACTTCGCTCCGCAGGCATGCTTTGGTGGGTTTGGCTCGATTTGGTCTCGGGCAAGAAGGCTCAGCCTTGGGAGGCCTTTGGCGTGATGGCTGTGCTCACAGCAGCGACCGATGTGCAGCAGCCGCATATGCTTGGGACGCAATTGAGTTTTGTCGCGACAGCCAGTTTGCTGTCCCTCCAAGGCAAAGGCATTTGGTGGCGTGTTCCCCTTCGCGCACAAATGGGAACCCTTGCATTGACCACACGTGCATTCGAAGCGTTCCCCTTGCTGTTCTATCCCGTCAATGTGATTGCTGGACCCGTCATGCTGATCCTGGGGATGTGTTGCTTGGGCGCCGTGGTTGGCCTACCCTGTTTTGATGATGCGGCTGTTTCCTTTGCGGCGCTCATCCTGGATTGTGTCCGTGACGCTGCAGACGTTTTCGATCTCACTGCATCAAACCGTTGGCTGTCGGGACGCACTGGAGTGTTGTTGGTTGTGCCCATTTCCCTGCACTGGTTGATCAAACGTATCGCGAGTCCTGTGCGTCGCAGCTCGATTTGGATGGCCGTCTGTTTGACGGCAGGAATGACATGCTTGGCGATGACTTGGGCGGAGGTCCAACCCCAAAAACTCCATTGGATGCATCTCAAAGGAAATCCTGGTGCATGGCTTGTGACGGACGGATATGGGGCCCAAACGTGGTCCACCGCAGACCAAGAAGGTCAATGTCAGCGCGCCGCGAGAGCACTCGAACTCGAAGGCCCCATGATTTGGCACCCTTGGGAACGTGCACAAGACCCCCAAAAAGAACAATGGACCCAACCGCCTTTCGCGGTTTGGGTCCATCGCAGTGCATTCAATGCAAGAACTCGATCAGTCCACTCGTTGGACAGCCTCAGTTCAGTTTCAACAAGTTGGTGAGCACCTGATCTACGTAGCCTTCCCATTCAGGAATGTCCGCGATGGGCAAGATGGCGTTGACGCGGTTATTTCTCCGAGAATAAATGGCCTCGACGAAAAAGCCATTCACTTCAAAAATGCACAGGATGTAGCGGTTTTCGATGATGCGTTGAGCCAAACAAACTCCGTGGTCCCACATGTACGAAGTTTTTTGATCGAGAGGCAGCCGGTTGAAAGAGTCGAGTTTCATGACGTTGCGTGTGAGTGGTTTCATTGTGGCTACGGAAGTGCTTCTCAAAAGGTTTCAATTCCGCCGGCATGCCCCTTATTTTTCTCGAATGAATCAGCAACAACGTTTGCATTTGGTTGAATGTCCCCGCGATGCCATCCAGGGGTGGCCCCATCCCATTTCAACTGAGGACAAGCTGGCGTATTACCGAACGCTGTTGCGTGTGGGTTTTGACACTCTCGACATGGGAAGTTTCGTCTCACCCAAAGCCATCCCGGCCATGGCAGACACTGGAAAAGTCTTGGGTCAACTGGAGGACGAAGGCATTTGGGATCAAACCAACACCCGTGGGCTGGTGATTGTCGCCAATGAACGCGGTTGCAGAGAGGCGGTCACGTATGAATCTGTCCAAAGCATCGGTTTTCCATTGAGTGTCTCGCCAACCTTCCAAGAACGCAACACACGAGCGACACTCGATGAAGCTTGGCAACGACTGAATGTGATTGCCAACCATTGCTGTCAACACAACAAAGATTTGGTCGTCTATTTGAGCATGGGCTTTGGCAACCCTTATGGAGACAAATGGTCTACAGATGTGACTGTGGATTTCCTGGAGTTGCTCCTCGAGAGAATTGCCCCTTCGGTCATTTCCATTGCCGACACCATTGGTGCTGCGACACCGGCATCGGTGAAGGCGGTGTTCGACGTTGCGGGCAGACTGGTCCCTACGGAATCATTGGGCGCACATCTTCACCTCCATCCCTTGGAAGGTTTGGATAAAATAAAAGCAGCCTATGAAGGAGGCTGCTTGAGGTTTGATGGTGCATTGAGGGGCGTTGGAGGCTGCCCCATGGCCCAAGATGATCTGATCGGGAATGCACCCACTGAATGGGTTGTCGAGTGGGCGGAGAAACAAGGTCTTTGGGAAGTGAATTCCGAGCGTGCGCTCGACCAAGCCATGTCATTGGCAGCCGACTTGTTTGGCGGCTGACGGTTTCGCTCAATTCAAGCCGTAGGACATCATTTGAATGGCGTAAGTGGATTTCGCCAATTCAATCGTTTCGACTTTCGATGTGCTGATGTGAATGCGGTAATGTCTCATGACACCCCACTACGTCCTCGGCGAAGAAAAAGTTGCGTTCGACGATGAAATTTGGTTTTTGGTCACAAAAATGCCAAGACGCTCAATCCCAATCCCACCAAAACAGCAATCAGTTTTCTGGGCTGGAAGTGATGCCCCTCCCCTGCTTCGAAAAGCACCACAGTGCCGATGTGCATCAAAATGCCAACCACACATCCTTGCATCGCGCCAGCAAAGGCAACTGCATTGGATGCCTCCATGTTGTGAAACATCCAATCAAAGGCAGCCATGCCCACGGTTGGACACAATCCAAAAAAGGCCAGCAAAGCCCACGCCCACTTCTGAGGCACGTGTTCCCCAACCATCATGGCCATCAACACCATGGCCACTGGAACTTTGTGCAAAACAAGTCCTGACACCAAACTCCAATCGATCATGTCCATGGCCAAAGGACCGTGAACATGCCCATGATGGTCATGACCATGGTCGATGACAGGCATGCTTTCCAAGATGGCATGCAACGCCAAACTCATGAAGGCGAGCCAAGGGACCCTTCTGAGCACTGGTTTGCCATGGCACTCCTCGGTGTGTTGATGGGGATGATGGTGACCATGCTCGATGCCATTTGACAAAAATTCCAAGAAGATTTGGATGACAAAACCGAGGAGCACAAACAATCCAGCTTGTGGAGTGGCCGCGAACGCCTCAGGCAGCAAATGGAGAAAGGACATGCCGATGATGAACGCGCCACCAAAGGCCATGAAATGGGACATGTCGTGAATGCCTCTCTTCCCGAGGATGTGAAAGAGTGTCCCACCGACCAAAGTGGTCAAAAGAAAAATGATCGAGGTCAGAATCATCGATGCAAAGGTGCTCCGCTTTTCCTGACGATCATCAGACAACGCGGCGATTGTTTCGACCAAGGTCTGAGTTCGTAATCCCCAAATGCCTTTTCAATGTGGAGGTTGTGTGACGCAAACAAGGCTTCAAAATCATCAAGGGTCAATGCCTGCACGCGCTCCACATGATGTCGACTTTCCCCATCCCAACTGTATTGGATGGACTTTTCGATCCAACCCTCGTGCACGCGCCGATGAAGGCTGAATGTGACTTCATTTTTAACAACCGTCTCTCGAGGCACAAGGTTGGTCTCCACACTGGGCACGTTGAGATAATCCACCAGCAACGTCCCTCCTGCTTTCAATGCTTTTGCTAAGCCCTTAATGACTTCCTCTTGCTCAGTGAAATCGGTGAAGTATCCAAGACTCGTAAAGAAGTTGGTGACCAAATCGAACTGTCCTTCCCACTCTTTTTGTTGTGCGAGATCGCGCAAGTCGAGAACCTTGTAAGACGGATTTTGTCGGTTGTCGCTCATGGCCACAGCGATGCTCTCTTCACTCAGATCGAAGGCATCGGTGGTCATTCCTGCTGTGGCGAGTGCACGAGCATGTCGGCCGGCTCCACAACCTGCATCCAAGGCACGACCGGGTGCCACAATGATACCGGCTTGAACCAATTTGGACACCAAACCAGAGGCTTCCTCTTCACTGCGATGTCCATAAAGGCAGTGATAGGCCTTTGAATTGAACCAATCCCTGAACCATTCTGGGTGGTTTATCCACAGATTGTCATTCATTTCATCCTTCGTCATCCCTGCAAATGTCAACCAACTTCTACGTTCTTTGAATCAGACGTACCATGGATGTGATTTGTCACCAAGATGTTGCCTTGCTTCCTCGCCTCAAAGAAGGTGTGGGATTCGAGTATTGTGGAAGGGTGAAAGCGGACACCGTGGAAAGTTTGTTGAAGTGGGCCGAAGGCATGGTCAAACCCCTGGGTTGGCCGTTAAGCAAGCGGAAACGATTTCTTCGTTGTCTGATTGAGTTGACCCAAAATTTGTCGAAACACGGCACATCTGGAAGGTTCTGTTGCCACATCTCAAAAGCGGGGGCAGCGAGGTTGGTATCGTGCAATGTGGTCAGTGGTGAACAGCGCCACCATCTCGAGCACGTGTTGGAACAAGCACAATCCGTTGCCTTTGGCGACCTTAAAACCGAGCGTCTGGACAAATTGGTCAATGGCGATCGCACCTCAGGTGGTGGGGCTGGTCTTGGACTGATGGACATGAGGGCTTGCTCCGACGACAATCTTCATTCAGAGTTTATACCTTGCAACAACGGCGAGTTCATCTTTGCATTGACCATCTCCTTCCCATCCTAACTACAGCATTCATGGAAGATCTCATCATCTCAGGAACAACGAAGACCCCGGACGTGGCCTTTCTCGTGCTGGACAAAAAGCTGACCTTGACGGGAAGAAGCATTCCCGAAAACTCCATTCAATTTTATGAGCCGCTGTTGAATTGGGCTAATGACTTTTGTTCTTCGTGTCCGGGCCAAATCGAGGTTCACGTCAAACTGGAGTACTTCAACACCAGTTCATCCAAGTGCCTCATGGACCTTCTCAAGCGCATTGAAAACTGCGAGTGTGATGCGGAGGTCTATTGGTATTTCGAAGAGGAAGATGAGGACATGCAGGAAGCTGGGGAAGATTACGCTGCGATCATCCAGTTGCCATTCAAACTTGTGGAGACCTCTTCTGAGCACTGATCCATTTCGCTTGCACCTGGCCCAGTTTTGGCGACAACAACAAGGCAATCCACATCAAGCCTGTCATCAGGAGCAAGACAATCGCGTTGAACATGAAGGTTGGCCATGTGCTTCCTCCAAGGGCTTTGTAAGGTGCAAACATGGTCTCCTCGAAGCCTGAAGTTGAAACAGCGGGCCTGTGAATAGGCCCCGCTTTTTGTTTGATTCCGCCATTGACCCAAAGTGCCCGTTCTCTGCGATCGTCCTGGAGAACCCATGCCCACAATTCATCGTTGTGAGAAGATTCTTTGAGGTCGACCAAGTTCGAATGTTCTAGCGCAGCCTTCCTCAGTTCGCTTCTGGAGGCAAACGCCGAGGCATAATGCCTGTTGTATCGCTCTTTGACCTCATCCCAATCAATGTCATCGGCTCCCTCCCATGTCCAAGTGAAAGGGCGTCCCTCCCACCTGCTCAATTCCTGTTGGCTCAGTGTCATTTCTGACATCACCGCTTCGACATTGTCAGACTGCCTTAGCGCACTTATCCAGTAATCTCTTCGCCAGGCTGCTTGATAGATGCGATCATCCCAAGAAATGAAGGCTGCATCGTAAGGATTGTTGCGTGCAAGCTCGACTGCGAGGGCTTCGAAACCCCAGCGAGAAGCCATGACGTTTCCAAACCATGGCACACCATCTTGTTGCGATAGCAATGGATTGAATCGATCGAATCGAATGATGGCACCGCCCAAAATGATTTGTGGGATCACCAACAGCGGGATGAGGATGTACACAACTTTGGCAGATTTGAAGATGCTTGAAATGAACAACCCCAAAATGCTGCCAAACATGCCAACTGCGAACAGAATCACGATGTGCTTCCATGCGAATGATGGCATGTCGAGAATGAGATGAGAAACAACGACAAAGCCAATTGCATGAAACAAAGTCACCGCTGCCACGACGGTCATTTTGGCATGGACGTAATGACGCCACTTCACGTTCAGGAAAGCTTCTCGACGAAGCAATTTTCGGTCGCGCAACACTTCTTCAGCACTCACGCTCAGCCCTAAAAACAGTGCAACTATGACTGAAATGAACAGGAATGGTGGAACGTTCTCACTGGCGCGGAAACTGTACTCCACTCCCGGTTGATTGAATCGCATGAACAACGACAACACCATTGCAAGCAAAGGCGCCTCCAGACCATTGATCCACAAATACTGTTTGCTTCTCCATTTGGAAAGCACATCCCTCTGGAGGTAGGTGCGCCATTGCTGCCCACCGCCTGCAATCGCAGTGGTTTGGTCCAACGGCTTATGCATTTTTTTCTCAGGCAATTCATCATGTCCGAGAATGATGGTGTAAAAATCGTTCCACTCCTTGGGTGAGGTGCGTCTCGCATTGGTCTTGCGACCGTACTCGTCCACCGTTCTCGCTTCGACGATGTCAAACAACTGCTCGGGATTGACATTCCCACAATTGCTGCATTCAACCTGATCGGCGTGCACCCTGCTCGACAGGGAATTGAAGTGCCGAATGGCTTCCAGTGGATACCCCCAATAAATTGGATGACCACCGGCATCCAACATGAACAACCGATCGAGCATTTTGAAAAGATCCGAACTCGGCTGGTGAAGTACCGCAAACACAAGTCGCCCAGAATAAGTCAATTCCTTCAGGAGATCCATGACTTGCTCACTGTCCCGGCTTGACAGACCACTTGTAGGCTCATCCAAGAAGAGAACCGGCGGATTTCGCAACAGTTCGAGGCCGATGTTCACTCGCTTTCGCTGCCCTCCAGAGATGACCTTGTCCAAGACTGATCCCACCCGCAAATGCTGAATGTCCAACAAACCAAGTTGCTCCAAAACCTCATCAACTCGCTCTTGTTGCGCCTTGGCAGACCACTTCCCCAAGCTCAGACTGGCATTGAAGGCCAAATTTTCACGCACCGTGAGTTCGGCAATGAGCACATCGTCCTGCGGCACATGCCCAATCACCCCAGCCACGCTCCTGGCATCCGCATGGATGTCCACACCATTGATGATGACACGGCCAAAAGAGGGTTTCAGACTGCCATTCAAGATGCTCAACAACGTTGACTTTCCAGAACCACTCCCCCCCATGATGCCCACGAGCTGGCCGCCATTCGCTTCGAAATTGAATTGATGCAAAGCCTGATTCGCGGGGAATCTGAAATAATGGCTGACGTTTTCCGCCCTCAAGGAGAGCGACTCACGCACGTGCTCCGTTTGGGCCAAATGCGCCACGAGTTCGCTGTGAAAGAGTGTGCTCCCCATGGCATCACGCAGCGCCCCGCCTGGTGCCAAGAGTGCGACAATTTGGTGTGGCAACTCTTGGTGATTCACGCGAATGGCGCCCTCACTTCCTGTTTTCAGCAAGAACAAATTGTCCTCCTTGAGGTGAAGTCCTCTGATCTGACCACCAAAACGGGCACCGAGAAAATCGTCATTCAACTCAAAGAAATCTTCCAAATCCATCCCAACCTCGCTGAGTTGAGATGACACCAATGCCTGCAGGGCTTGGACCCGAGGCTGAGTCATGGCGAAGCTTTCGCAGACCGTGCTGAGGAACGTGCCGCCAGTTCCATCTTCGTCTTTGACCTGCTCCAAAAACTCCATCAACCGGACAACCACAACATGCTTTTCGTGCCATTCAAGGCCTTTGTTGATTTGGGTGCAAGTCCTGAGCAGTTTCACACTCAGCTTGGCCAACCGTTTTGCCCGAATTTCATCCCCAGACCCAGTCATCCGCTGGAACTGATTCACCAGTTCATCGAAACGCATCAAGCTTTCTTCAGCACGGGCTTTGGGCAATTGGATGCGCATGTAGCGCGAGGCATGACTCCTCCCCATCTCCACCCCCTTCTTGTCATGTCCTGCTGCAAACAAAGCAAACAGCTGGATCAGCGCTTCAAGGATGTTGGTGGTCATGATGAAAGGATGAAAATCTGAATTACGTGGCTGCGGCCAGAAGGTTTCTCGTCAAGGGATCCGTTCAAGACAACCTTTGGTCGGAGTGGAGGTGTTTCTTGGCATTCCATTGAGGTCTGTGCCCACTTCAAACACATCAAATGGAGGGATGGATGAAATCCCATTCCACAGGGTTGAGGTGCCGTCAATGGCGAAGTCCCCGCCAAAGGGATTGACAAAAGGCGGCACTTGATTCACCGTGGTTTGCTCATCGTAAATCCACTCTGGAAACGTTGGTTCCTGATGATGAATGGCCGACGCTGTGAGTAGCGGAGTGCTGTAGGCTTCTGCATCAAAAAGATCCACCACGACCTCACTGAAGTCGGTCAACCCAGCATTGTTGCCGTAAGCGATGCAATTCCTCCATTCGCTGTTGTTGGAAAACGGCCTGAGTTGCAATGAGCCATCTGCTGCCTCGTACCAATCGTTCAAGTACAGCGTCGGGAATTGTCGAATGCCTCCAGATCCTGACGCGAAGTTGGCAAACGTTGAAAGGTGCATTTGAATGTCTCCTCCAAGGGCAAAATATCCGCACGCCTGTCCGCAATCAGAAAACAAGTTGTTGTACCCTACAATGTGCCCAGACTGAGACAGGATGCCAATGGACTCGGCTAAGGTCACGGTTGAATTGGTGATTTTCAATGCGTATTCCGCACCAGCCGCAACGCTGTCCACCCACAACCCCACTGTGGCTTGTGCCAGGTGAACATGGTCCAAACGGCAATCTCTTGCGTACGACATCCAAATCCCCCCTCTGAACACAGAATAGTTGATCAGACTCTCGTCCGTTGGCAACGTCAAGTCCACACTGATGCCCCACTGCCCAACGGCACCAGCATATGCATCGTCCAAACGGTCACCTTGAAATGTGATCGGCGAGTCCAACTCGCCATCTGCAATCAACGTGCCGCCGTCGACCCAAATTCCCGAGCCGCTGTGAGCATAAATGTTGGTCCCCGGTTCTATGGTCAGGGTGCAACCTTCTGGAACCCGAAGCCTGCCATAAACCACATAGGGCAAGTCAGAGGACCAAACCTCGTCGCAAATGTCAATGGCAATTTCATCTGGATTTCCATAAAAACGGGCATTTTGTCCTCGTGCGACAAGCGTGACTTCTTGCTCATTGCCATTGGTCAAAAAACGAAGGGATTCAATGACCCAAAACGGTGAGTCGCCAGCCGATTGGTCAGGATCCACGGTCACTTCCACAAACACGTACATGCTGTCACCAGCATGAAGCACTTTGTCACGATAGGGCTGAGACAAATTGGTGATTGGCGCGCCATCGACATTGATGCGATACTGACTTGCGACTCCGGAGACAAGTTCAATTTCGTCAATGAGCAGAGAACCCTCATGGTCGTTGTACACCTTCAAAGGCAACGTGACACTTCCCACAGTGGTGAACACCGTATCAAAAAACAAGGTATCTGAGGAGAATCGAAGCTCATGATTTGGATTCGAATCCCAGACCTCCCTTTGACATCCACTGCTGATTGCAGCTGCCAGCGACAGGAACACTGCCACGACTGAAGTCCAGCCGATCTTTTGGCGCCGAGAAGTTGAGGACATGTCACAAAGATGTTCAACTTACGCGTATGAACAGACATCCTAACCTCAAATTTCGCAAGCACCTCTGTGAACATGATTCGGCTTGAAAAGGCATGAAGCTGAACCTGGGAGTTCTTTCAAAACAAAAACCCGCGGTCTACGACCTGCGGGCTTTGTTCTGGCTTCCGTTCTGGAGCCTCAAGTGGCTTCAATTGTGGTGCAGCCAGTAATCGAACTGTGAACGTTTTGCTGCGTCTATCAGCCGAGGTAGCCTTTCAAAATACGGCTCCGGCTGGTATGCTTCAAACGACGGATGGCTTTTTCCTTGATTTGACGAACGCGTTCTCTGGTGAGATCAAAGCGCTCCCCAATCTCTTCAAGGGTCATTGGATGCTCACCGTTCAACCCAAAGTAGAGCCTCACCACGTCCGCTTCCCGAGGCGTCAACGTCCTTAGTGAACGTTCAATCTCCTTTCGAAGCGACTCAGTCATCAAGTCGGTATCCGGACTTGGAGTGTCCCCCGTTTGGAGGACATCATACATGTTGCTTGAACTCTCGTCACCGTCTTTCAATGGAGCGTCCATGGAGACGTGACGTCCGGCATTTTTCATGCTCTGTTTCACCTCGTCCAAAGTCATGTCCAAGGTTTCAGCCAACTCCGCTGCGGTGGGAGGGCGCTCGAATTCTTGCTCGAGCCTTGCAAATGCTTTGTTGATCTTGTTGATCGACCCAATCTTATTCAAGGGCAGGCGGACAATCCTACTCTGCTCAGCAAGGGCCTGGAGAATGGATTGGCGAATCCACCAAACGGCGTACGAGATGAATTTGAAACCACGCGTTTCATCGAAACGTTGGGCGGCTTTGATCAAACCCAGGTTGCCTTCATTGATCAAATCGGGCAACGACAATCCTTGGTTTTGATATTGCTTGGACACTGAGACCACAAAGCGAAGGTTGGCTTTCGTGAGTTTTTCGAGCGCCGCTTGGTCTCCCGCTTTGATCTTGCGGGCGAGTTCCACCTCTTCTTCCGCAGTGATCAAGTCAACGCGGCCAATTTCTTGGAGGTATTTGTCGAGCGATGCAGTTTCACGATTGGTGACCTGCTTTGTGATTTTAAGCTGCCTCATGGGTGCAATTCAATGGGGTTCAACAGGAATTCAACGAAGAAGAAGGTGAAAAGGTTTTCCTTCCCCCCTCTTTAACCTTCTTCAGCCGTTTGACTCGGGACGAGGTCCGCGGTCACGACGTGAACGATCTCCACGGTCGCCTCTGTCACGGCGTGGGCGGTCGCCACGGTCTCCACGTGGTGGACGCTCGACGTATCCTTCAGGCTTGGGCAGCAAAACTTTACGACTCAGCTTGATTTTGCCTGTCTTTGGGTCTCGTCCAACCACCTTGAACTTGACCAATTCGCCTTCCTTGAGAACATCTTCAACGTTCTCAACGCGCTTCCAGTCCAATTCGCTGACGTGCAACAAGCCGTCGATGCCCGGCAGCACTTCCACAAACGCGCCATAAGGCATGATGGTCTTCACCTTGCCCTCATACTCCTCTCCGATTTCCACTGTCGGTGGGAACGCGATTTGCTTGATGCGTGTCAAGGCTGCTTCAATCGCTGCTTTGTCAGATGCGGCAATCTCCACCATGCCCTTGCCATCTACGTCCTCAATGCTGATCGTCGTATTGGTGTCTGCTTGAATTTCCTGAATGATTTTTCCGCCTGGCCCGATGATGGCGCCAATGCTGTCACCTGGGACCTCAAGCCCAACAATGCGTGGTGCGTGGTCTTTGTAATCGTCGCGTGGCTCAGCAATCTCGGTGAGCATCGCCTCACGAATGTGATGGCGTCCTTCTCGAGCTTGTTCCAAAGCCTCACGCAACTGGTCAAAGCTCAAGCCTTTGATCTTGATGTCCATTTGGCATGCAGTGATGCCTTCGGCTGTGCCTGTTACTTTGAAATCCATGTCTCCGAGGTGGTCTTCATCACCCAAGATGTCTGACAGGATTGCGTACTTGCCGCTTTCTTGATCCGTGATCAATCCCATCGCAATCCCCGAGACCGGAGCCTTGATTTTGATGCCGCCATCCATCAAGGCCAGTGTGCCAGCGCATACTGTCGCCATCGAGGATGATCCATTGGATTCAAGGATTTCACTCACCAAACGAATCGTGTAAGGGCATTCATCGACAGGGGGTAGAATGGGCTTGAGGGCACGAAGGGCCAAGTTGCCGTGTCCGACTTCACGACGGCTTGTGCCTCGCAACGGTCGCTCTTCACCTGTACTGAATGGCGGGAAGTTGTAATGGAGCAAGAACTTTTCAGTCTTGCGCACCAGAGCGCCGTCGATGAGTTGTTCGTCAAGTTTGGTGCCCAACGTCAAGGTCGTCAAGCTCTGTGTCTCGCCACGCGTGAAGATGGAAGAACCATGGCAGCCTGGCAAGTAATCCACTTCCGTCCAAATGGGACGGATCTCTGTGGTCTTACGGCCATCGAGGCGGAGGCCTTCATTCAGAACCAAGTCTCGCACCGCTTTCTTTTGCGCAGCTTTGATGTAATCGCTTGCCAACCCCCCTTTTTCTTCTTTCTCTTCAGCCGAGAGGGAATCCATGAACGCTGCCTTCAATTCTGAGAAGCGCGTTTTGCGTTCCTCTTTGGTGGCGCCGGTCTTGCCTGCCTCGTAAAACTTGGGGTACATCTCGTCTTGGATGCGGCTCCGCAGCGCTTCATCGTGCGTTTCGTGGCTGTACTCGCGCTTGTTGCCAAACGTCCCAACCTTCTTCGCGAGTTCGTTTTGGGCTTCGCACTGGGTTTTGATGGCCTCGTGCGCCTTCTCGATGGCGTCCACCATCTCCCCTTCGCTCGCTTCATTCATTTCACCCTCCACCATGACGATGCTGTCGAGCGTGCCTGCGACCATGATGTCCATGTCCGCTTCCTCCAATTCAGAGCGAAGTGGGTTGATGACAAACTCGCCGTTGACTCGTGCCACACGAACCTCTGAGATGGGGCCGTCGAAAGGAACATCAGAAACGGCAATGGCAGCACTTGCTGCGAAACCCGCCAAGCTGTCTGGCAAAACTTCCGCATCTGCACTCATCAATTGGATCATGACTTGGGTCCCTGCGTGGTAATCACCAGGGAACATGGGGCGCAGGGCCCGGTCGACCAATCGCATGACGAGCACTTCGGTGTCTGATGGACGTGCCTCCCGCTTGAAGAAGCCGCCAGGGAAACGACCTGCAGCCGCGTATTTCTCACGGTAGTCGACCGTCAGTGGGAGGAAGTCCACGTCCATTGGCTCGTGGCTGGAGACAATGGTTGCGAGGAGCATGGTGTCGCCCGATCGGACGACGACAGAACCGTGTGCTTGCTTGGCGAGCTTGCCGGTTTCGATGGTGATCTCGCGCCCATTGCCGAGATCGATGGTTTGGTTGTGAATGTTCATTTTGCCTCTTCTTCTTCGTGTGTGCGGGCCGGCAAGCCCCAATATGCCAAAGGCGGTTGACTTTCAACCGCCTTCAGAGTTTGTTTAGTCTGTATTAGCGACGCAGACCAAGTTCCTTCACAATCGCACGGTAGCGTGTGATGTCTTTGGCTGCGAGGTAATTCAACAGCTTGCGACGCTTTCCGACCAAATTGATCAGTGCGCGCTGCGTGTTGAAGTCCTTGCGGTTTTGCTTGAGGTGCTCAGTCAAGTGAGCGATACGGAAAGAGAACATGGCAATTTGTCCTTCAGGTGAACCTGTGTCGGCTTCTCCCTTTCCGTGCTTTGCGAAGAATTCCTTCTTCTTTTCAGTGTCTAAGTACATGTGCGAAATCGTTCGATGTTCGTGATGCGTAAAAAATTGAGGTGCAAATATATGAAGGAATGCACTGCCTCTTCGAACTCACTCTTGAGTGTGAAGCATTTTCAAGGCAAATGACAGCTTGTCTTTCAATTCTGCCCGTGAGACAATGGCGTCAAGAAAGCCATGCTCGAGCACGAATTCTGCGCGCTGGAACCCCGCTGGCAAATCTTTTCCAATGGTTTCTTTCACGACTCGTGGCCCGGCAAATCCGATCAGTGCATTGGGCTCACTGATGTTCAAATCACCCAGCATGGCAAATGAAGCTGTGACCCCGCCCGTGGTGGGGTCGGTCAACAAACTGATGAAAGGCAGCCCTTCTTTGGCGAGCAAAGAGAGCTTTGCACTGGTTTTGGCCATTTGCATCAAGCTCAGCCCAGCCTCCATCATCCGCGCGCCACCAGATTTGCTGATGCATATGAAGGGAACGCCTTTTTTGATGGCATGATCGATGCCTCTGGCGATTTTCTCACCCACCACTGAACCCATGCTTCCTCCAATGAAGGTGAAGTCCATGCAAGCAACAACGACTCCCTGACCTTTCAATTCCCCGGAGGCAACCCGAATTGCATCGGTCAGCCCTGTTTTTTGCTGGGCTGCCGTCAGCCGGTCTGTGTAGGCTTTGGTGTCCTCAAAGTTGAGAGGGTCAGCGGCTTGAAGTTTGGGCGCCAACTCACGGAATTTTCCTTCGTCGAAAAGCAAACTGAAGTAGGCCTCACTTCCAATTCGCTCGTGATGGTCGCACATGGCACACACCCACAAATTGTTTTCATGATCCTGATTGGACACGACAGTTTTGCAATTGGGACATTTGTACCACGCCCCTTCAGGAATTTCCTTCTTTTCAGCGCTGGAGGTGGTGATGCCTTCGGTGTTTCTTTTGAACCAAACCATGTCACAAAGGTAAATGGGGCGTGCTCACGAGTGTGTCCGTCAAGCGTCAGTTCTTCACTGAAGTGAATGCAAACATGTTGGCAATTGCAAGGGGCGAGACGCAAATCAAAAAGGCAGTCCCAATCCCAAGTGCAGGGCTCCCTTCAACTTCGAAGTGCCAATCCAACGCCCCCCTTCAGGTTGCGTCGGGTCGTGCAACCTCAGCGCTCCATCCAACCGAAGGATGAAGAACTCGAGGTCCTGGCGAATGCCAAGCCCAGCGCTCCACCCCCAACTCGACAACGATTGCCAAGACCACGTTTCGATGGGATCGTTTCCCTTTCCGTGCAACCAAACGTTCCCGGCATCTGTGAATCCGGCAACTTGCCATTGCTCGCTCAACGAATGTCTGAGCTCATATTGAAGGTCAATCCGAACGTCCCCCACCCCCAAGATCCCCGCATCGAAGGCATTGGACGGGGTGTTTCCCGGCCCCATGGTCCGGATACGCCATCCACGCACGCCATTGGCACCACCTGAGAAAAAGGCCTGTTCTAGCGGCAGGGACGGGGTGTTTCGTCCTGCATTGGCCCATCCGAACAACACATGGCAGGCATGGCTCCAAGCCGTTTGCGAAGGCCTCGAGGCACTCGCTTCCATCACGCCCCTTTGGTATTGGATGATTGGAACACCGGGCGCAACGAGCCAAGCACCGGTTTCAGCATCGAATTGAGATGCATTGACTGCGTTTTCCGCAAGCCTTTGGGCCATCATGCCTGCCCAGTGCGCTTGAACTTGGATTTGGCCATACCAGGACCCAATCTCCCAGTCGCTCTCCCACGAAGCGGCCGACCCCAGAGTCATGTGATTGTTGAATCTCGCACGGACCCTTGGGTTCAAGCCGTCATTCAGCCAGGATTCGAACGCTTTTGAACGGTTTGTCAGACTGACGTAAGAAACTTCCATGGGCGAAATGTGAAACTTTGAATCACGTTGTGGGTTTTCCGTGAATCCCACATCGTAAAGCAGATGAATCTGTGAACGGGTGAATTCAGGCCAAACCTCATGATCCCATCCCACATCGATGGTTGTGTATGGTTCAGTCGAAGCGCGAAATTTGTCAAGTGGCAAAGGCGGAATGCCGATTTGAGAGGTGGACCAGCGCAACGTCCATTCGGCACTGTTGAGGGCACCCGCAGTACCGAGTGTTGCAAACGGGGACACCGCAACGTAACCAAAGCCAAATTCCCATGCGTTTTCTGCCCCCCATCCCCTTGGATTTCTGTGAAGCAACGTGGTGGCCAATCGAGGACCATAACGAGCGTCGTTTCGCACCATATCCAACTCCAGCCCGAGGTCATGTGAAGGTTTGGGAATCAATTGAAAATTGACATCCATTACCAAACACGGGTCGATCGATTGCGCAAAATGCTGGCATGACGTGTCCAAGCGCATGGACGTCGACATTTGGACTTGACCCGTGGTCCTCAATCGAGAAAGCCGAGTGTAGTTCAACGAGAGGGCGTCTGGGTCGTAACTCATCCCAGGCCTCACAGAAGCGATGTGTTGCCAGACATCCTTCCTCACGCCTCCCGGCCTCTCCGCAGTTCGATCAGGCTCACCGTTCCAATTGACTTCACCAAATCGCACGACAGGATGAGGCAACGGGGCCATGTCTCCTTCTCCTCCCATTCCAATGCTTTGACTTGGGGTCCAACCGTCACATTGGATGAGGAGAGCCACCATTCGATCGGCACTTCTTCCAAGGGTGTCTGCGATGAAATGCACGTGGGTGGCATTGAATGTGGCATGCCCCATTCCCTGAGCGGCTCGAACCAAGTCATCTTGGAGCGACAACAACAACTCTCGTTCAAACGGTTCCCCTTCAATTTCAGCGAGCTGAGAACGCAACACACGGCCATTCAATCCTGTGCCGTCGAGATTCGCATCACATTCACCAATGTTCCATCGTCTTCCCCATGCCACGTCAAGGACCAAGGTGACACCGCGCTTGTTCGTTTTCCAACGATGATCGACTTCAGCGTCCAACCAGCCCAAAGTGTGCAATTTGCTCTCGAGAAACGACGCGTTCGACTCGCCCTCAGATTCAACCCATCCTCCGCCCATTTCTCCCGACTTTTTCCTTCGGAAAAGGTCACGAAACGGTTGCCTCGGCGAGGGTTGTTTGGGCAAGCTCTCCAACAAATCGGTTTGCTCAACAATGCGTTGCACCTCTTCCGTGGTGTCGCGCCACATCAGTGTGGTGTTCGTCCATCGACGACCCTGTTCAATCTCGCTCTGTGCTGCGCACGGAAGGCAGTAACTTGCGCTCACCATGCTCATGACAAAAGCCATTCGCCAGCACATTCGCTCCTTGAAGCAACGAAAAAGCCGCTGGGAACACGAACAGATTCTCATCGAAGGTGAAAAGTGCATTGCCGAATTGTGCAGGAGTGCCTGGACCGTTGAGCGAATCTACTTCACATCGGCTTGGGAAAATCGAGACCTGTGCTCCGGTTTGGAGGGAGTCCAACCTGAAATGACCACACAAGTGAGCAGCAAAGACATGGAAATGATGTCCACCATGAAGACCCCACCTGGTTTGTTGGCAACAGCCACTCCCCCCAAGGATTTCAATTCAGACTTCAAATCAAACCGCCTTGCCTTGTTTCTGGACAACGTCACAGATCCAGGAAATGTCGGCACGCTCATTCGGGTGGCGGATTGGTTTGGGCTGTCAGGTGTTGTGATCTCGCCTCAGTCGGCGGACCCCATTGGGCCCAAAGCCCTTCAAAGCGCAATGGGTTCCACGTTTCACATCCCCATCGCAGTCCGGTCCTTCAATGACCTCACAGACGAGATGAAAACCCATGCTGTTGGATTGGACGCTGGGGGACAAAACCTGTTCGAAGGATCATTCGAAAAGCCACCAACCCTTTTGGTGGTGGGCTCAGAGTCACACGGGCTGTCTCAGGATGTCAAAGAAGGCTGTCATTCGATGGCTGCCATTCCTGGCGCAGGCCGAGCAGAATCGCTCAACGCTTCGGTGGCTGGCGCCATCGCGGTTGCGTCAATCCTCCAACAGAGAAGCCCGTTGCGTTAGAGGAGCGATCAGCGTCTGACACCAACGGTGCGCAGCTTGTTCCCTTGACCATCCTTGCTCAACCAGCGCATCCTCAATGAACGTTTTGCGTTGCATCCAGGCCGACCGATCTGCGTCAGTGGTCTCAACTTGATCGGCGTACCCAGGCACTGCCACACCCAAAGCTTCAGCAGCCAGGATTTGATTGGCCCATATCCTCATGCCTCGCAACAAGTGTTGGTCAAACGCCAATGCAATGTGACGCTCAGGCTTGACATCGGGAACATCTTCTGGCCATTGGAACACGTCTCCAAATTCCAAGTGAACCTGTCCTTTTTGTCCCACGAGTCCTGCCCACATGCTCCGTTCGTCTTCGCCCTGGGATTTTTGATATTCCCCATGCGTTTCGAGGTGCAACAACTCGTTGACTTTGAAGGCATCACACGGATCCCATTCGTAGCTGATTGAAACCGGCACCGCATTCAGCGCATTCCAAGTGGACGCTTCTCCATTGGACGACAAGGTTCTGATCAATGCTGGGGCGGTGGCGTCGAGGCCATCCTTCGAACGACCTTCGCGATGTGCAAGCCAAACAGGCGTTCCCGACTGTATGGCCCTTTGAATGTAGGCCGCAGTGTCCAAACTGTGACTGTAGCGTTCACGCGCTGTACCTGACCGCTCGACCACAAAACACCGGTTCAACTTGACCAGTTGACGAACCCAAGGTGAGGCCAAAAGATTGGAACCAATGCCGATTTCAGTCGCCTCCCTCCGGTTGTCCATGAGTGCCACGTTCACCAACGAGGGGTCCAACACAATGTCCCTGTGGTTGCTCAAAAAGAGCATGCCCTTCTCCAAGGCTTCGCCCTGAAAGTTCCAAGAGACGCCATTGGTGGTTTGCAACATCAACGATTCCAAGAATGGCTTGACCACGCATTCTTGAAAGGCACTGACGGTCTTCACAAGTGACCATTGATGAACGAGCTCCTCTGCCTTGGATTCAGGGATCATTCTGGCCAAATCGCCTTTCCAGTTCCTCGCCTCCAGCAGTATCGAGAGCACTTCAGTGGCCTGGTCACCCCTAAACGGAGCCATTTCTTCGAGTCGCGCATGACTGACGCCGTCTTGAATCATGCTGCAAGATAACTTGGCCCCTACCTTTGGGCAATGACGTTTGAGGACCTGAAGTTGAAGCGGCAATTTCTGGACGCCGTTGAGGCGTTGGGGTACCGTCTTCCGACGCCCATTCAAACCCAGGCCATCCCGCGAATCCTTGCTGGCCAAGACCTGATTGGCGTGGCACAAACAGGCACAGGCAAAACTGGAGCCTACCTCCTCCCCATCCTTCAAAAATTGCGGGGTCGACAAGACGGCCAACCGCGGGCGGTTGTCTTGGTGCCCACGAAAGAATTGGCCTTGCAAGTGCACAGAGCGTCAGAAGAATTTGCAACGAACTCAGACATTCGTTCGATTGCATTGGTCGGCGGGGTTGGACCCAAAACCCAAATGGCAAGCCTCGAATCTGGTGCAGAAGTGATCGTGGCCACCCCTGGGCGCTTCATGGAACTCTATCTCCGAGGCGCGTTGAGCACGCGAAAAATCCAAACCATGGTGCTCGACGAAGCCGACCGCATGATGGACATGGGCTTCATGCCTCAACTCAGGGACATTTTGGAGGTCGTGCCCAACAAGCGCCAAAACCTTCTGTTCAGCGCCACCTTTCCTCAACGCGTCGAGCGATTGGCCGATGAATTCCTGCTCTGGCCAACGCGAATTGAGGTCACACCGGAGGGAACACCTGTGAAGTCGGTCTCACAATACATCACAAGGGTGCCCAACGTTCAGACCAAGATCAATGCCGTGTTGCACTGGTTGACGGACACCCATCCAGACTCAAGGGCGTTGCTTTTCGTTCGCACCAAGGAAGATGCCAAGCGAGTCGGACAGTCGCTGGCCAAAGCCTTGCCCAACCAGGTGTCTGAAATTCATTCCAACAAAGCCCAGCACACCCGACTTGCGGCGATGACCAAGTTCCGGGAAGGTGAAGTTCGCGTCTTGGTGAGCACAGATGTGAGTGCGCGTGGCATCGATGTGCCCGAGACCGAGGTTGTCATCAACTTCAACGTACCTCGCATGTCAGACGATTACGTGCATCGCATTGGACGAACTGGACGGGCAGATCGAGAAGGTGTTGCTTACACTTTGGTTGATCCAGCGGATGAGGTGAGTTTGTCCAGAATCCTTGAGCGGCTTCCGAAAGACGGTCGGCCCAAAGATTTGGCCTTGTCTACTCAAGTCGAAGTTGAGGAAACCCCGCCGTGGGAGGCCAAGGCCATGGCTCGAACATTGGACTTTCAAAAGAGGAAAGCCGACCCCACCTACAAAGGGGCATTCCACGAAAAGAAGCGCAAATCGTCTTCCTCTAAGGGAAAAAAGCCTTCAGGAAGAAAGCGCCGTTGAAACGTTTGGACAAGGGCGGATTTCACCCTGCTCTATGGTGTAGCCTTCATCGAAACACATGACAACGAGCTTGCCCTCACCAGTGGTTTCCAAATGCGTGTGAAAATTCACATCAAAGCCCCTTCGTACGAGCCAGTCATTGGGGGCCTCCTCTGCGCGCAATCCGGCCTCCCTCAGAGTTCTGAGCAATGAACGGTTTCTTTCCAATGCCTTTCTGACCCGCCATTTCGCGGCAGAAGGCTTCATCCAGGTGTTGTTGTGATCCATGAAGCAAGAATGGAAAGGCATGACGTCTACACCAACCAAGAATTGACAGCCGCGAGCCATGGCTGCACACGCGCTGATGACGTGTACCTTCGTTGCATGAAGATTTGGAATCATGTTGGAATCGTTGGCGCCGGCACCATGGGCAGTGGCATCGCTCAAATCGCAGCCCAAGCAGGCTGTGAAGTTGTGCTGGTCGACTCTTCAGATGAAGCGTTGACGCGAAGTCAAACCAATCTCGACAAGATTTTCAAACGCTTGGTGGAAAAAGGCCGCCTCACCGAGGTTGAATCTGACCAAATCAAAGCCCGTATTCATCGGTCCACTGCCATAGAAGCCCTTGCGCCATCTGACTTGGTCATCGAAGCCATTGTTGAGGACCTTAAGGTGAAAACCGCTTTGTTCCAACGCATTGAACCAATCGTGGGAAAGGATGCGGTTTTGGCCACGAACACCTCCTCGTTGTCGATCACAGCTTTGGCCAAAGGTTGTCAACGGCCTGAACAGGTCATCGGGCTGCATTTCTTCAACCCTGCGCCATTGATGGCGCTTGTGGAAGTGATCCCCGCCCTTCAAACCAAGCAAGGGCTTGTCGAGAAGGCCATGACGGAGATGGCTGCCTGGGGCAAATCGCCAGCACTTGCAAGCGATACGCCAGGATTCATTGTCAACCGCGTTGCACGGCCCTTTTACAGCGAAGCCCTTCGCATCCTTGAGGAAGGGATTGCTTCTGTCGAGGACATTGATGCTGCCATGAGGGCCAAAGGCTTCAGAATGGGGCCTTTCGAATTGATGGATTTGATTGGCCATGATGTCAATTACAAAGTCACCTCAACCGTGCACGAGGCATTCTTTGGCGACGCCCGTTACAGGCCAAGCCACACGCAACGGCAATTGGTCGCTGCCCATTGGTTGGGGCGGAAAACGGGACGCGGTTTTTACACGTACGATGGCTCCAAAAACGCTAACCAATCTGGCGTCGCTGTTGACGGCGTTTCAGAGCGAATTCTGGCCATGTTGATGAATGAGGCGGCTGACGCTGTCTTTTGGCAAGTTGGATCTGCAGAGGCCATTGATTTGGCCATGCAGAAAGGCGTCAATTATCCCAAAGGCCTTCTGGCTTGGGCTGATGAATGGGGCATTCAAGAACTCATCAATGTGTTGGACTCGCTCAGCCAGCGTTACGGTGAAGACCGGTACAGGGTGTCCCCTTTGTTGCGCGACATGGCCCGTACCAAGCGTAAATTCTTCAGCTGATCGCCCTCGTCCAACGACGGATCCCGGCGACGTGATGCGACTTGACATCGTCCTCGTGACGGTACAATCCTTCGCCCTTGAGCACATCAATCCGCACCTCCCCACTTGCATGAATCACTCGGCCGTGGCCGTCTGAGATGCCGACATGGGTGATTTGGCCCTTGTCATTGCTGAAAAAAACCACGTCGTCAGATTGATCCTGGCCTAAGTCTACTTCGAGGCCGAATTCAAATTGCATGGATGCATCTCTTGGGACGGCGATGCCGACCAAAGCTGCGGCCAACGAAGTCAAACCACTGCAATCAAAGCCCCATCCGCAGCGGCCTCCCCAGTGATAGGGCACCCCCAACATCTGCTCAGCCCAGGTCCACATGCTTCCTTCATGCACAGTGGGCGCAGCGTCAATCGGTTCAATGCGCTGTTCGCCCAAATGCCACTCCCCTCCGTGCTTACGAACCACCGCGCCTGCAGGCAGCAAACCGCCTGACACCCCGTGCCAAGGGCTGGTCATGGCAGCCAGACGCATTGGTTTGCCCTGCCACATTCCTGTCACCGGATTCAATTGTCGACGGTCCATCCAGCCCTCGTAACCATCTGGCAATCGGACTTTGACCCAATCCCCTCGCCCCAATTCCAACTCAGTCACCGTTTCACCGGCAAGCACTTCGTTCACGCATTCGGCACGATCGGAAGCTTCTGCGCGCAACGGCACATGACTCAAATGCGCCCAAGCTTCTCCCAATGCGCGACTCATTCTCAGACAATTTCCAACACCAAAGCCGAGGCGCCACCCCCACCATTGCAAATGCCTGCGGCTCCTTTCGACAGGTTGCGGTTGCGCAAGGCATGAATCAGGGTCACCACGATTCGAGAACCACTCGATCCCAGTGGATGCCCCAAGGCCACAGCGCCGCCGTGAACGTTGACGCACTCTGGATCCAAACCAAGCGCTTGGTTGTTGGCGATTCCCACCACGCTGAATGCCTCGTTCAATTCCCACAAGTCAATGTCAGCCGAGGCCAATCCAGCTTTGTCCAGTGCTTTGGGCAAGGCAAGCGATGGAGCTGTGGTGAACCATTCAGGTGCTTGGGCGGCATCTGCAGTCGCCAACAATCGGGCCAAGGGCTTCAATCCATGCTTTTTCACCGCCTCTTCTGAAGCCAAAATCACGGCGCTCGCACCGTCGTTCAAGGTCGAAGCGTTTGCAGCCGTCACGGTGCCTTCGCGATCAAAGGCGGGACGAAGCGCGGGAATCTTGTCCAACTTCACGTTTTGGTGTTCTTCATCGCAGTCCACCACCACATCGTCTCCTCGTCTCTGTGGAACAGACACAGGCACGACCTCGCTGGCGAACTTTCCAGCCTCCCAAGCTTCCGATGCACGCTTGTAGCTTTCGATGGCAAAGGCATCTTGCGCCTCCCTGGATATGCCCTTCTCCTTGGCACACAGTTCCGCACAATTCCCCATATGAGTGGCGTTGTAAACGTCAGTAAGGCCATCCAACAGCATCCCATCTTGAACCTTGATGTTGCCAAATTTCACGCCGTTCCTTCCATTCAAATAATGCGGCACTTGGCTCATGTTTTCCATGCCTCCGGCAACGACCAAATCGGCATCGCCACTGAGGATGGCCTGACTGGCGAGTGCAATGGACTTCATCCCGCTTGCACAAACCTTGTTCACTGTGGTGCATGGAACGTTTTGACCCAAACCCGCTGCCATTGCAGCTTGACGCGCTGGGGCCTGACCGACGCCAGCCTGCAACACATTGCCCATGAACACCTCATCGATGTGGTCGGGATTCATCTGTGCTGCTTCCAGCGCGCCCTTGATCGCCGTCGCACCCAATTGGGTGGCCGGAACACTAGACAGCGCACCCTGAAAACTTCCCATGGGGGTTCGAACGGCAGAGACGATGTAAACAGACTTTGTCATTGTGGATTGGTTTGGACGACCAAATTAGGGGCTGTCAGACCAATTGATTCAAGGAATGCTGCTTCGTTGAAACCTTCCACATCAAGTCCCGTAACATGAGCAACCTGCAAATCAACACAACATGGCACTTCACGGCATTCCTCTTCAGCATGAACCAGATCGCCTGAGAGAATTCCAGACCCTGATCCGCCACGTGCATCAACAGCCTACACAAATGCGACGGGCCCTACGGCTCGCATTTCGAGAGCTTCCCATTCACGAAGCACAAGTGCTACGAGATTGGGTCGAGCGCAGATTCTCACTTTGAGGGTCGGCGCTCTTTTGCGTCTGGACGTTTTCGAGGTGCCGGTTTGGGAGAACTGCCTCCACGCACGAGCTTCAGAAACTCGTTGGGCACCCGTGTTTTGGCATTGATCACCTCCCCTTCTGGTCCGACCAAAGCGAGGGCAAACAAATGAATGCCTCCCCGTTTGATTGGGTCTGGGGCTGACTTGCCAACACCAATAAGCAAGCAGTCTTCCCGCCGAAGCGCTGGCAGCATGTCTTTGATGACTTCATAACCTGCCCTGAACTTCAACATGGTGTGCAAGTTGGTGGCGCGCATGGTCCGATAAGGCAATGCGTATGGCTCTCCCTCCTCTGGGCGAAGGAACAACTCATCGTCCGCTGGCAAATGGCCTTGTACCATGACGTACATCCCCTTGGCAAAACTTGCCCAATTGCCTTGCAGGTGCTGTCTCCACGTCAGCGACTTGGTTACGACCAGCAAACCACTGGCCTCCCGTGGAAGTTTGTTTACGAAATGGACGTCCACCAATTCTTCTGTCTTCGCCTCCAAGTAGGCCTTCACTGCTGAGTATGTGGTTTTGACCTTGGGGTTGGGTGAAGCACAAACCCACCCTGCAGGCTTCTCATAGATGAAAACGTTGTCGTCTTCATACACCACGGGAAAGGGTGCCCGCAACTCGGGGGAAGGAAGTTTGCGCTCCTTGCTTTTAGGTGCGGCGCCTCCGTTTCTCTTTTGCTGGGCCACCTCCTCTTTGGAGAGCACCGAAACCTCCGTCCCTGGTTCCAAAATGTCGGAGCCCTTCAATGCCACACGGCCACTGACCAATATTTCCTCGCGTTTCAGCGCATTTCTGGCCTTGGTTCTTGTGGGATAACCGACGTGAGACATCAACGCCTCAATCAATTCCACTGGATGGGTTACCGTGAATTGTTGCATTGCGCGAAAGTACGCCTTGCAACTTGGCACTTGATGGGCAGACTGAACATGTTCGAGAAAAAAGAGGCTTCCGCCGTTGCGAAAGCCTCTCTAACTAACAACTAAACTTAACCGAACGCCGTCCATATGGGGACAATCATCCAATCAGAGTCCAATTAAGGCGGAGAGAACGCGAATTGCAATTGCTACTGCCATTTGCAAGGATGTACTTATTCACAATGACCGTGGACAACCTTGACCGTGTCCCAGGTCAAAAACACGACGTCCCATAGACGGAAAGCATGCCCATCAAGTCGGAGACACCTACAGATGCATCTTGGTTGTTGTCCGCCTCACAGGATCCGATGCAGCCAAAGTCAGAGAGCAACACCAACAAGTCGTCCACAGACCGCATTCCGTCACCGTTGTAATCCGCAAAGCACCATGGGACATCAATGCAGACTGACGTCGTCAACGCATTGCCAAAGTCGGTGCCTTCTTCGGACGCCAGGATTTCGTCAAAGGGACCTGTGAGTGTGAACCCGCCGTACTCTCCACAATCCGAGCCTGAGAATCCATCGCCTCCCTGATCCGACCACAAAATTTCGTAGCAGCCTTCAGTCAAACACCACGTTTGTTGCACCGTGTCGCCTGCCGCAAGTGGCACGCTCAGCAGCACCAAATCATTGCTCTCGGATTCCCGCAAATCCCAGCGCATGTCGACGTTTTCACAATCCCCCCACCAAGAAAGGGTCATTTCATGCCCTAAACCGGAGGACCAAAGTTGTGTCTTGAATTCTGGCCCCAAGGCCCCATGCTCCGGAGACCACAACGTCAATGTCAACTCCCAACTGCCAGGTTGAGGAACGTCAATTTGGAAGGCGTCAAGGACCACCTGTTGTCCTGGCAGCAAAGGATCGTTCAACGAGACCCACAGCGTATCCTCAACCGCATTCACCCCGTTTGAAGCTGTGAGCAAGCATGCGAACTCATTCAGTCCGCTGGTGCCTGTTCCATGGATTTGAGCTGCACCCGTCAGGGTCCCAAGACATTGCGTCTTTGGCGCAATCACCTGCACCACTGCTGCGCCCAAATCGGCGGCCGTAGGCATCGGCAAGGACCAAACGCCTCGACCATACGTGGAGACCACGAGCCTCGAAAGCAATGAGTCGACATCGATGTCAACAATGGGTGCGAGTGGCAGGCCCGTTCCCAAGTGTTCCCACATGCCCGTGGCCTCGTCCCACACATGCACTCCCAAATCTGAGCCACACACCCACTGACCATCAGGCAATGGAACAATTCGGTGAATGGGCAATGCGGGCAGGCCATCGCTGATGTTCTCCCATGTCTCCCCCTGGTCCAAGGTCCTCCACACCTGAATGCCCTCGGTGTAATCGGCAAACGTCACCCACCATTCAGACATGTTGTCCGGTGCAATTGCGACATCCCCAATGTACTCACCAGGCAAGCCAGCGATGGTTTCGAACGACATGGACACAGAGTCCCGCCAATGCAGATCGTCGTTTTTCGCAACCAGCGCCGCCTCCGCGTCTAGAGCTGTCAACGCCATTGCTGTGCTTCGTACCGTGCCCATGCCATCCCACGTGGTCCACGAGTTTCCGCCATCGTCTGAATGGTGCAACGATTTCTTCGCTGCCACGATGCGGCCTGGAACACCCGGATGCATTTGAAAAGGGGTTTGCCACGCACCAAGCTCATTGGGCCCACTGCTTTGCAGGTAGGTTGCGATGCTAGACATTGTCCGCCCCCCATCATCGCTGCGATACAACAGACCGTAGTAAGCCGAGGCGTACAGCCGGTCTTGTTCGTTGGGGTCAAAAAAGCCCTCGAAACCATCGCCGTCCAAGATCCTCGCCTCGACGTCTGGTTTGAGAAGGTTGGTGCCATTGTCCTGCGTTCCAATGAGGAGTTGGCCCTGAACCAAGGGGTTCAATGCGATGGCATATCCCTGTGTGATGTCCAGTCCCTTTGAGCGGTCCTCGACCACATCCCCATTCCACACAAACACCCCACCATCGTTGGCCAAAATCGCTTCACCGGTGGATGTGAACACAATGTCGTGTTGATCGGCATGGGCGTATTTGGCTTCCAAAGCACCTTGCCAATGGATGGGACAGTTCCAAGTCACCCCACCATCCATCGTTTCCCAGACGTTGACGCCCCCAGTCAGCACGCGATTCGCATCCTCTGGATCAACCTCTATGCACAGGTCCCAAAACGCCTGACCGGCATTGTCCGCTCCCGTGACTGTGTATCCAAGCAAATTGGGGCCCGTGATTCGGGTGATTTGTGCTTCCCATGATTCACCTCCATCCACGCTGCGCCAGAATGCGAGAAAGTTCTGCTGGAAGAATTGCCCACCAATGGCGTAAAGCGTATCGCGACTTTCCCCAGGACCAACGTGTTCTGCCGCAATTTGGATCCTTCCCAACCCGTTTCCTTCCGGCAGGGTGCGTAGTGACCACGTGTTTCCTCCGTCGATTGATTTGCGAATCCCTTGACTCTCAATGGCTGCGACCACCGCCGTATCGTTCAACCAAATGGCATCCCTTGTCAAGCCCGGGAGGGTCAAATCGAAGGTTGTGCCTCCATTGTTGGTTTTGAACACCCCGAGATCCGTCGACACCAACAGCGTCAAGGGATCGGTGGGGTGAGGAGAAATGGCGTGGATTCTTCGGCCTTGACTGGGTTCAAACGCCAGTTCAAGTGGATCCCAAGTCATGCCTGCATCCCACGTTTCGAGCACGCCGATGCTGTAGGTGTCTCCCCCGTTGCCATCGCCTGTGGCCAACCAGAGGTGATCTGAATTGTTGGGGTCAACCCAAACGTCAGTCGCCCCCAAAGGCGCCAGCACATCAATGCCCAACACTTCCCAGTGCCCTCCTGCATCGACGGAATGCCAAAGCCCACCAGAAGGTGCGCAGGCGTACCAATGGTCCTCGTCTGAAGGATCTATGACAAGTTGGTTGATTCGTCCTGCCCCTCCATGGACCGGCACGTCTTGAGGCCCTACGAAAGACCAAGAAAGGGCATTGACGCTTTGAGTCGCTGAAGCGGCAGCATTCATTCGCCAAGCCTCTGAAGCTTCCCACCACGACTCAGGTTTGGGACCGGTTTTGAGTCCTCCACGCTCTTGCATCCACCACGCCCAGCGCTCGAAAGGCTTGGCTCCACAAGACCTTGACTCACTTCGCGACTCTGTCTGATTGTCAAAATGCGCCCGTGCTTCTCCCAAGTTCACATCCCCTCCCTGCATCCAATGCGTCCAGTGCAACGGTTGAGATTCCTTTGGCGTCGCTTGACCAACACAGGCGGATTGAATCCCTCCCAAAATGAAAAGGACAGACCACAATCTCCCCCAGACTGAGACGCGGGACTTGAAGGCCAAGAACTCGGATTTCGCACACATGGTGATAAAGTACGAACGAATGTTGGCAAGGTTTCATTTATAAACCCACGCCGAACAACCAAGGTCAAGAGTCAATCATCCAGCGACAGACGGCTCCATCGTGTGAAAGACAGCCTGAACGTCATCATCCCCTTCAAGTCGTTCTATCAGAGCTTCAACCTCTTCCGTCTGTTCTTGATTCAAGGCCTTGGTGGTGGTTGGCACGCGCTCAAGGCCAGACTCGACGATTTCGTGGCCATCCGCCTCGAGTTTGGCCTGCAAACCACCAAAGGACTCAAATGGTGCGGAGACGATGATCTGACTCGCCTCGTCGTCGCGCTCGACTTCCTCCGCTCCCACATCAATGAGCTCCAAGGTCATGTCATCCAAATCCGCTCCTTGGTCAACGATGTTGAAGAAGCACATGCGGTTGAACATGAACTCCACGGACCCTGTCGTTCCCAATTGACCTCCTCCCCTGTTGAAATGGCTTCTGACGTTGGCCACTGTACGGTTGTTGTTGTCTGTTGCTGTCTCAACATAGACAGCAATGCCATGTGGACCATACCCCTCAAAAGTGACCTCTTTGTAATCAGAAGTGTCTTTGTCCGTGGCCTTCTTGATGGCACGCTCAATGTTGTCCTTGGGCATGTTGGCCGCTTTGCAGTTCTGCAACACTGCCCTCAATCGCGCATTGGTGTCTGGATCGGCAATGCCTCCACCCTCCTTGATGGCCAAAATGATGTCTTTGTTGAGGCGAGCGAAAATCTTGGACATCGCTGCCCAACGTTTCATTTTCCGCTCTTTTCTGAATTCAAATGCGCGTCCCATGCTTGGAAGTTTCTGCGAAGATATTTGGGCTGAGGGTTATCTCGCAACTCCGATTTCCAGTTCAACCCAGAAACCAAATTTTCCGCGACAATGAGATTTTTACCGACAAAACCCATCATTCGACCGTTTAATGCCATAACTTGTCTTTAGACTGAAACCAGAATCAAACGCCTTTTACAATGAAGCACTTCCTCAACCATACGGTACGTGCCCTTTGCTTGTTTGCGTTGACCGCACTGAGCGTTCGCCCAGCACTCGCCCAAATCCAGCACGAGGGACAACCTCTGCACTGGAATCAAGATGTCCAATTG
>JBELLK010000062.1:0-5570 GCA_042088625.1 Flavobacteriales bacterium | reverse complement strand
TCCGCTTCGCGGATTTTCTTGCCGACCTTTTCTGACCGCGCGTCAACGAGGGCGCGAATATCGCCATTTTCCAGCACTTTTGAAAGATTCTCCGCGTATTCGTTGAATCTGTCGCTGATTGGGAGGATGCGCGCCTGCTCTGGCGTGAGCCACAACGGGAACTTTCCGGCGCAGTGTTCAATCAGGATGGCGACGAATCGTTCCATCGATCCGAAGGGCGCACGGTGAATCATCACAGGGCGGTGTTTGCCGTTGTCGGCACCCACGTACTCCAGCTCAAAACGCTCAGGCAGGTTGTAATCAATCTGCACGGTTCCAAGTTGCCAGCGACGGCCAATGGCGTCGCGCACCATGAAATCGAGTTTGGGACCGTAGAACGCTGCTTCGCCCAATTCCACGATCGTTTCGAGGCCTTTTTCCTCGGCCACTTCTTGGATGGCCTTCTCCGCCTTGTCCCAATTTTCCTGGGCGCCGATGTACTTGCCTGGATCCTCTGGGTCGCGGAGGCTGACTTGGGCCACGAAGTTTTGGAAATCGAGGGTCTTGAAGATGTACAGCACGAGGTCGATGACCTTGCCCACCTCTTCCTTCACCTGATCCTGGGTGCAGAAAATGTGCGCATCGTCCTGGGTGAAGCCTCGAACGCGCGTCAAGCCGTGAAGTTCGCCGCTTTGCTCGTAACGGTAAACCGTGCCAAACTCCGCCAAACGAACCGGCAAGTCGCGGTACGACCTGGGGCGTGCCTTGAAAATCTCACAGTGGTGAGGGCAGTTCATGGGCTTGAGCAGGTACTCCTCGCCTTCTGCTGGGGTGTTGATGGGCTGGAAGCTGTCTTCGCCATACTTGGCGTAATGTCCGGACGTCACGTACAGCTCTTTGTTGCCGATGTGCGGCGTGATGACCGGCTCGTAGCCCGACTTGCGCTGGGCTTCTTTGAGGAAGTTCTCCAAACGCATGCGCAGGTCTGCGCCCTTGGGCAACCACAATGGAAGCCCCTGCCCCACTTTCTCTGAAAAGTGGAACAAATCGAGCTCCTTGCCCAGCTTGCGGTGATCGCGGGCTTTGGCCTGTTCGAGACGCTCGAGGTGCTCCTTGAGGTCGCTCTTCTTGGTGAAGGTCACGCCGTACACGCGGGTGAGTTGCTTTTGAGTCTCGTCCCCTTTCCAATATGCACCGGCGATCGCCATGATCTTGGCCGCCTTCACATGTCCCGTATGGGGGATGTGCGGGCCGCGGCAGAGGTCAGTGAAGTCCCCTTGCGTGTAGAATGTGATGGTGCCGTCTTCAAGGCCTTCGAGCAGGTCGAGTTTGTACCCGTCGCCTTTCTCTTCGAAGTACTTGACCGCATCCGCTTTGGACATTTCTTTGCGGATGAAGGGGTTTTTGGCCTTGGCCAACTCCATCATCTTCTTCTCGACCGCAGGAATGTCTCCGTCGGTGAAGTTGTGCTCCCCAAAATCCACATCGTAGTAGAACCCATTCTCCACAGGAGGCCCCACCCAAAACTTGATGCCGGGGTAAAGGGACTCGAGCGCCTCAGCCATCAGGTGGGCCGAGCTGTGCCACAGCGTGGACATGCCTTCGTCGTCGCGTGACGTCAACAACTTGAGGGTTGAGTCGCCCGTGAAAGGCCTTGTGGGATCCCAAACCTCGCCATTGACCTCTGCTGCAAGGACGTTGCGCGCAAGCCCCTCGCTGATGGAGGTCGCCACATCCAAGGAGGTGGTTCCTTCAGAAACTTCTTTGACGGTGCCGTCGGGCAAGGTGATTGCAATCATGGATCAATTGTTCAGGCCCCCAAAGATAAGCCTCCCAAAGGCTCGAGTCACTTGGACTTGCACTCTCGCTTCAAGGGCGATTTTACAACGACTTCAGATGCCATGTGATTTGGGCTTCTGCGACCACCTCGTCGTCAGCGTCCCGGACCTCAGAATGCAACTCAAATGCGCATCGGCCCTCGGCTTTCAATTTCTTTTGCACCTCTGCGAGGACGTCGGAAGGCAGCTTTGCCTCGGCCACACAACTCGAATCCCCCCGTCGTGAGTAGGCCATCTTCAAGTCGGCCATGACCAACCTGACTCTGCCTACCCCAAAAGCACTGAGCACGCACAAGCCCGAGGCATATTCCGCAGCGGTGGCCAAGGCACAGGCGTGCATGGTTCCAACGTGGTTGAGGTTTCGTCGGCGGAAGGGCAAGACCACTTCACACCGCTCATCACTCAGCGATTTGACCTTAAGCCGGTGCGGACGATTGAACGGTATGACCTCCTGCATCAGGCGACTCATCCATCCCGTCTTGCCTCCCTTGGCTGCATCGAGTTGACGTTGCAGCCATGCCGCTTGTTTGGCTGAAACGTTCACGTCACACCACCAAGTCTACCTCTTGCACGACCTTCACTTCTTCCGTGACCAGCTCCGTGTGAGCCAGACGATCGAGCGATGTTGATTCGTTGTTGACGCTCCACACCAATTTGTCCAAATGCGCTTCGGAAGGTGCTTCTGAACGTGCTGCGGCATCCGCATCCAGAATGCCCGCAATGTTGGGACGGAAATAGTCGGGGCCCTTCATCACCTTGCCGTCCTCGCGAAGAATCGGCTCGCCGTTGGCACCAAGTTTAGACATGTTGCTCGCTTGGATCTCACGAAACACCTGAGCAATGACATCTTGCATGCCATGCCGCATCATGGTCCCAGCCAAAATGTAGAGTTGGTCTCCGAGTGCATCCGCAACCTCCACCACATCCCCATTTTCGGCAGCTTCGAGGTACTCGTCGTTTTCCTCTACCATCAGCCTGTGCCTCAACAAGGCCTCCTCTCGCGTCAAGGAGGCGTGAGGTGCGTCAGCGTTAGGAATGCGAAAAGCAGTGTGGAACTCGGCCACGTTGGAGAGGACTTCTTTCAAAAGCATGAGGGCCAAAATCCACCCAACTCCCTCCCCTATCCAAACCATCGCTTCGAAGGTTTCCCACGCGCTATTCACACAATTTTAAGAGACTCATTCTCTGCTTGCCGATGCGCCAAATATCTTCGCGTGTCATGGACGAATTGCACCCTACAGAATTGCACCCTACAGAAAGCGCAAGACTTGTCACCGACATCTCACCTGCTGAGCGAAAGAATGAGGCTCCAGACATTCAAGCATTGAATGCCGTGATTGCTGAGAAGAGCCAATTTGTGGACGCATTGCGGGCAGAGATGGGCCGGACCATTGTAGGACAGGCCGACATGGTGGACCGCTTGTTGATTGGGTTGCTGGCCAATGGCCACGTGTTGTTGGAAGGCGTGCCTGGTTTGGCCAAAACCCTGGCCATCAAAAGCCTGAGCGACACGGTCGCAGGAGACTTCAGCCGGGTTCAATTCACGCCTGACCTCCTTCCCGCTGACGTGGTCGGGACGTTGGTGTACAACCAGCAATCGCAGGAATTCACCGTGAAAAAGGGGCCCATTTTTGCCAACTTCGTGCTGGCGGACGAGATCAACCGGGCCCCTGCCAAAGTGCAGAGTGCCTTGCTTGAAGCCATGCAAGAGCGCCAAGTCACCATTGGAGGTGAATCGCACAGCCTGCCTCAACCGTTTTTGGTTTTGGCCACCCAAAACCCAGTGGAGCAAGAGGGCACTTACCCCCTTCCTGAGGCCCAAGTCGATCGTTTCTTGCTCAAAGTGGTCATCGGCTATCCCACGAAAGATGAAGAGCGCGCCATTGTTCGGGCCAACCTCCAAGAAACCGGCCTACACAAGCCCCAACAAGTGGTCAGCCAAAAAGACATTCTGGAAGCGCGGACGCTGGTGCGTTCCATTTACATGGACGAAAAGGTCGAGCGCTACATCGTGGACCTCGTGTTTGCCACAAGAAATCCTGAGGATTGCGGGTTGGGGCATTTGAAGAACCTCATCTCCTTTGGTGCATCTCCTCGGGCGAGCATTGGCTTGGGCATCGCTTCAAAGGCGCACGCCTTTTTGAAGCATCGTGGTTTTGTCACCCCTGAGGACGTTCGCGCCGTCGCCATGGACGTCATGCGGCACCGCATCGGCACCACCTTCGAGGCCGAGGCTGAAAACATCACCTCGAGCCAAATTTTGACGGAACTCATGGACCACGTCCAAGTTCCCTGATTCGCCGCAAACAAACGCTGAGCCTTCTGAGCATGGATGCTTCTGAACTGCTGAAACGGGTTCGCCGTGTGGAAATCACCACACGCAAACTCAGCGACCGGATTTTTTCCGGGGAGTACAGCAGTGCGTTCAAAGGGCGCGGCATGGCGTTCTCCGAAAACAGAGAATACCAACCGGGAGACGAAGTGCGCACCATCGATTGGAATGTGACGGCACGTACAGGAACCCCGCACGTCAAGGTGTTCGAGGAAGAGCGCGAACTGACTGTATTCCTGCTCATCGATGTCAGTGCATCCACCGCCAACGGGACCCGCGAGCGAACCTTGAAGGACTTGGCGACGGAACTGTCAGCAGTTTTGGCCTTCAGTGCAATGGGCAACAACGACAAAGTGGGCGCCATCTTCTTCACGGACCGGGTCGAGAAATTCATTGCCCCGGGAAAAGGCAGAAGCCACGTGCTTCGAATCGTCAGGGATTTGCTCGATTTCAAACCCGAAGGCGTGCAAAGCGACGTGGTGCAAGCATTGGCTCATTTTTCTGCGGCCATGAGAAAGCGGACTGTGGCTTTTTTGATTTCCGACTTCAAACACGCCGGCGGCAACGTGGGACTGGAAACCATGCTGAAGCGGGTTGGAAGACGACACGACATGGTCGCATTGCATCTCGACGACCCTTTGAACGGTGTCCTTCCTGCGATGGGATGGATGCGAATTGAAGACCCTGAAACCGGGGAAAAGCGTTGGTGCAACACTTCCTCCAAACGCACCCGTCGGAACTGGCTGCGTGCACGTGAGACCCATTTGAACGAGCTGACCACATTGATGGCCCGTTCAGGCATGGATTTCGCAACCCTCTCCACAGAGGGCTCCATTGTCAAACCCTTGTTGAATGTGTTCCATGCTCGCGGTTGACTCCAGGTGGCGATCAGCCTTGGCACTTTTGGCGGGTTGGGCCTTTCACCTGGGCTTGTCCGCGCAGGTGTCCTGGTCCGTGGACACAACCCAAATCCAATGGGGCGAACCCCTCACCCTCACCGCAGAGTGGCAGATGACGCTGGAAACGATGCAGACAGGCGTGGCCAGAGTCGAGGCGTGGCCCAGCTGGACCGACACCACGACATCGGGCCTTGAGGTCCTTTCGAGCACTCCAATAGACACCCTTGCGGCCGGAATTGAAACGGGCGCCGATGTCATCCTTCGAAAATCTTGGATGCTGACCAGTTGGGATTCGGGGTTTGTGGTGCTGCCTCCCGAGCGCTTCGGACCTCATGAAACCGCACCCCTGCTCATTCGCGTTGTCACCCCCATGCTTGAGGAGAATGCACAGCCCAAGCCAGCCGCAGACATTTCAGCTGTGCAATGGAGCGTGTGGGAGCGAATCCTGATGGCCGGTCCATGGCTGCTTTTGGTTGTCCTCACGTTGGTCGGGATCTGGGGTGCCAGATGGCTGCTTCAGCG
>JBELLK010000026.1:0-31997 GCA_042088625.1 Flavobacteriales bacterium | reverse complement strand
GCTCGGCTACGCAGACCATCACGGTTCAGGACACCACGGCGCCGGAGTTCACCTTTGTGCCGGAAGGATTCGCGGTGAGCTGCAGTTCTGAACTGCCCGCCGAATACGACATGGCCACGGCAACTGACAATTGTGGTGAAGTGAGTGTCGAAATGACGTCTGCGGAAATCCCTGGAGATGTCGAAGGCGCCTACACACTCGTATTGACCTACACCGCCACCGACGATGCTGGAAACAGCAGCACGGCCGACGTTGAAATTGAAGTTGGCGACACGGTCCCGGAAGGAGATTGTGATTGCGATGGAAACCAGTTGGATGCCATTGGGGTGTGTGGCGGCGATTGTTTGGCCGATTCAGATGGAGACGGAATTTGCGACTTGTTCGAAGTCTTCGGTTGTGACGATGAAACGGCGTGCAACTACGATCCTGAGGCAACCCAAAACGACGGCTCCTGCACCTACCCGGAAACAGGCTACGGCTGTGACGGCGAATGCCTTGAGGACGTCAACGGCAATGGCATCTGTGACATCTTCGAGGTGTCTGGATGTACGGACGAAACCAACCCCGGATACAACCCATTTGCGACGATTGACGATGGCAGCTGTTTGGTGGGTGGATGTTTGATTCCAAGTGCATGCAACTACACTCCTGAGGCAGATTACCAAATCGTTGGATTCTGTGACTTCTCCAGCTGCACAGGCTGCACAGATTCAGAGGCCTGCAATTACGATGAAGACGCCACAGTGGACGACGGAAGCTGTGACTTTGCCGGAAGCGGACTTGACTGTGACGGCGTTTGCTTGAACGACGCTGATGGCGACGGGATTTGTGATGAAGACGAAGTTGGTGGGTGTACAGACATCACCAACCCTGGTTACAATCCGTTCGCGACAGAAGACGACGGAAGCTGTTTGATCGGAGGATGTGTGCTTCCTTTCGCATGCAACTACGACGCCAGTGCGGAATTCCTGATCTTCCAAGACTGTGACTTCACAAGTTGCATAGGCTGTACCGACGAAGAGGCTTGCAACTACGACGAAGATGCCACCCTTGATGACAACAGCTGTGAATTCCCTGCAACGGGGCTCGACTGCAACGGAGAGTGCTTGAATGACCTCGATGGCGATGGCGTGTGTGATGAAGATGAAATTGCCGGATGTACCGATCCGAGCAACGCTGGGTACAACCCCTTCGCCACGGACGACGATGGCTCCTGCTTGATCGAAGGCTGTGTGATCGTAGGCGCGTGCAACTACGATCCCAATGCAGAAGTGTTGGACATCACTGCTTGTGATTTCTCGAGCTGCGCGGGCTGCATGGATGCAAATGCATGCAACTACGACCCGACGGCCACCATTTCTGATGGTGCATCATGCACCTACCCCGCTTCACAGTTTGTAGACTGCGACGGAGTGTGCTTGAATGACCTCGATGGCGATGGCGTGTGTGACGAAGAAGAAATCTTCGGGTGCACCGATGCCGAAGCTGTGAACTACAACCCTTCTGCCACAGAAGACAACGGCACGTGTGACTTCGGTGCAACAGGAGGCTGCAACCTTCCGTTCGCATGCAACTACGACCCTGAGGCTGACTTTTACTTGCCAGGAAGCTGCGACTTCACATCCTGCTTCAGCTTCGTCTTCACAGGCCACTGTGAAAATGAAAATGCATGCAACTTTGGTGAAGAGGGAGAGTGCGAATTCTTCAGCTGCTTGAACTTTGGGTGCACCAACCCTGGCGCGTGCAACTATGACCCAGAGGCTGATGTGAACGATGGTTCATGCGATTTCCAATCTTGCATTGGGTGCACCAACCCCAATGCATGTGACTTCGATCCTGATGCCACGATTGCTGGCCAGTGTTTTGATTATACAAGTTGCGTGGGCTGTTTGGATGAAACGGCCGACAATTACAACCCGGATGCCACCCTTGAAGGCAACTGTCTCTTTGGTGGATGCACCATTCCGGGCGCCTGCAACTACGACGCTGCGGCCAACAGCAACGACGGCACATGCGATTACTTCTCATGCATCGGGTGCCAAAACCCTGCGGCCTGCAACTTCGACCCTGACGCCATTTACTCAGGGCAGTGCAGCTTCCCTGATGCGGGGTTGGATTGCGACGGAAATTGCATTGATAGCGATGGAGACAGCGTCTGTGACAACGATGAAGTTGATGGATGCACAGATGCAAATGCCATCAACTACGATGAAGAGGCAACAGAAGACAATGGCACTTGCATTGCATCCGTGAGTGGTTGCACGAACATGGTGGCCTGCAACTACGATCAGAGCGCGAATTCTGACGATGGCTCTTGTGAATTCGAGACTTGTACAGGTTGTGTCGCCCCTGCGGCATGCAACTTCGATCCGTCAGCAATTTATGCGGGTCAATGTGAATGGCCTGAACAAGGGCTGGACTGTGATGGCAACTGCTTGGCGGACGCAGACGGAGACGGGGTATGCAATGCCGATGAAATCAATGGTTGCACCAATGAAAATGCGGTCAACTACGAGCCTGAAGCCACCGAAGATGACGGCAGCTGCATTGACCCCGTTCAAGGCTGCACCAACATGGAAGCATGCAACTACGACTTCAGCGCCACAAGCGACGACGGCTCTTGCGAATTTGAATCATGCGCTGGGTGTTTGTCTCCAGCGGCCTGCAACTATGACCCAACGGCCACTTTGGTTGGGGAATGTGAATTCCCCGACTCCGGTTTCGACTGCGATGGAAACTGCATCTCAGGGACGTGTGGAGGTTGTACGGTGTCTCAGGCCTGCAACTACAATCCTGAAGCGACCTTCGACGATGGAAGCTGTGAATTCATCTCATGTTTGTCGTTCGGCTGTACTGATGAGAATGCGTGCAACTTCGATGCCGAGGCTGTGTTTGACGATGGCAGTTGTGAGTACGCTCAATTCCCTTACGGCTGCGATGGCGAGTGCGTGAATGACAATGACGGAGACGGCGTTTGTGATGAGTTTGAAGTGTTTGGATGCACGGACGTCATCGCGTGCAACTACAGCGACGCGGCCACCGACGACGACGGCTCTTGCAGCTATGATTGTCAAGGCTGCACCATTGAAGGAGCTTGCAACTTTGATCCGGACGCCACCATTGACGATGGCACCTGTGACTTCACTTCCTGCCTGGCACTCGGTTGCACAGAACCGATCGCTTGCAACTATGACCCCGCTGCAGTGCTGAACGACGGCAGCTGTGAGTACTTGTCTTGTGCTGGGTGTACGGATGCCAATGCGTGCAACTACGATGACACTGCCACCCTTGACGATGACAGCTGTGAGCTTCCAGAGACAGGGTACGACTGTGAAGGCAACTGTCTCTCTGACGTCGACGGAGACGGCGTATGTGACGAGTTCGAAACCGAAGGATGCACCTCTTCTTGCGCGTGCAACTACAACGCTTCTGCAACAGAAGACGATGAATCTTGTGTCTTCGAAGGTTGCGATGGATGCATTTACGAATCGGCCACGAACTACGACGAAAATGCGGTCTTCGACGATGGTTCATGTGAGTTCCAGGGTTGCATGGATCCTGCTTTCTCGAACTACAATCCTGCAGCCACCGTCGAACTGGCAGGAGACTGTAGCAATGAACCGTCCAACGGAGACTTCAACAACGACAACATCGTTCAGCTCGCGGACCTCCTCACCTTCCTGATGTCCTACGGCACCTCAGGTCCAGAATGGGGCATGCAAGACTGGATTGTGGAATCGTGCGAAATCCCCGCAATTTCAGACGAAGAACTGCTTTCGACTCTGACGCCTTGCGAAGGAGACGATTGCTGCGGCAACGAGGGCTGCACCTACCCTGCAGCTTTGAACTACGACGAAGGCGCGGACACCGACCGCGGGGCTTGTCTGTTCTCTGGATGCACGGATGACGAAGCTGTGAATTACGACCCGCTGGCCAACATTGACAACGGCACGTGTAGCTATCAGCCTTGCCCTGATTTCAACGGTGATGGACTCGTGCAAATCCTCGACTTGATGGACCTCCTCCTCATTTGGGGAACCACTTACGAATGATCGTGAAAGAATAGAAGCCTTGAAGACAGGCATTTGACAACGCCTCGGCCCTTTGGTCGGGGCGTTTTTTTTTCGCTTTTCTGAGAAATGTGATATGTGATAAGACATATTCAACATTACATGCTCTTACACAGCGCACAGACTTCGGACAGTTATACCTTCCGAAGTTGGATCAAACCAAAACTTCGCCGCCTCATGAAACGCATCGCCAACCCTGGGATTCAAAAAGTCCTTCTTTTCGTTTCTCTGCTCTTCGGCGCCTTCGCCCTGAACGCCCAGTACACGCTGACTGTAGAAGCCACTCCTGCCATCACTCCAGGCTCAACGACCTACCGCTTCTACGTGGACATGCAAGACCCGACGGATCGCATGAGTGCAGTGTTTGGCAACGACCAAGCAAGCTTGTTGGTGAACACCCCCGGTGGAGCGTTCAACAGCGCGTTCAACAGCTCTTGGAACGCTTCGGGCATCAACCCTGCGTTCTTGCCGGTGTTCCCCGACCTCGCTGACGACACGTACGCCACGATTGGCTTGACGGGTCCAGCGTCAACTTCTGGCATTGTTGGTGCGGCTGATCCTTCGCTTGTGGAGGACGCCAACCAACCTGTAACGCCATACTTCTTGACACCTGGTGCGACCACCTTGGAGAGCACAACGCTCACCGGAGCTTCATGGTACGTGTTGAACACGGCGGCCAACGGCCTTCCGGATGCAAACCTTCAGGTGCTTGTGATGCAGGTGACCACTGCAGGTGCGATTTCAGGGCAAGTCAACTTCCAAGTATTCCCACTCGGCGTGGGTGCCGATCAGCAACAAGTCAGCATTGCCTTTGACGGTGCAGGAACGTTCGGTGGAGACGACTGCGTCTCAGACGACAACAACAACGGAATCTGTGATGACGAGGAAATTCTCGGCTGCACCGTGGACTTGGCTTGCAATTACAACCCAGAAGCAACCCAAGACGATGGCTCTTGTGATTTCATCAGCTGCTTGTCCTTGGGGTGCACAGACCCAAATGCTTGCAATTTCAATCCCGAGGCCACTTTCGAAGACGGCAGCTGCACTTACGCCAATTTCCCGTTGGACTGCGATGGGAATTGTGTGAATGATGCCGATTTGGATGGTGTGTGTGACGAGTTCGAAATCCCAGGATGCACGGATGCCTCCGCCTGCAACTTCAATGCGTCTGCAACAGACGATGCCGACAATTGCATTTTTCCTGAACCCTTCTATGACTGCGACGACAATTGTCTGAATGACAGTGACGGCAATGGCCTATGCGACGAACAGGAAGTGCCAGGATGCATGGACTATGCCGCCTGCAACTTTTCCCCGATTGCAACCCAAAACGATGAGTCATGCCTGTATCCCGATGAGTGTGGGATTTGTGGAGGGCTTGGGCCAATCTTTGAATGTGGATGTTTTGACGTTCCCGAAGGAGACTGCGACTGTGACGGCAATCAAAATGACGCCTTGGGTGTGTGCGGCGGTGATTGCTCTGCAGACGAAGATGCCGATGGGATCTGCGACGACGAGGACGACTGCGTCGGTGCACTTGACGCTTGCGGGGTATGCAACGGACCTGGCGAAATCTACGAATGTGGATGTACGAACATCCCTGAAGGAGATTGCAACTGTGGTGGAAATCAACTGGATGCCATAGGCGTTTGTGGCGGTGATTGCCTTGCCGATGTTGATGCCGATGGCATCTGTGACGACGAGGATGCCTCCATTTTGGGATGCACTGATCCCTGTGCGTGCAATTATCAAATTGGAGCCACAGTTGACAATGGAGAGTGTGCGTATTCCGGGTGCTCTGGTTGCATCTACATCACTGCATCCAACTACGACATGAATGCCCATTTGGACGATGGAAGCTGCGAATGGGAAGGATGCATGGACCCTTCCTATTTGAACTACAATCCCTACGCAAACGTGGACGTCGGGTGTTCAAATGCGCCTTCTTCCATTGACTTCAACAACGATGGCGAAAACGATGTCTCGGACTTGATCACGTTCTTGCAATTCTATGGTCTAGGTGGAGAGTTGATCTCGGAAAATGCAACTGTCGGAGAGGCTTGCACTCCAATTGGAATGTCAGTGGACGAATTGGTGCAAACCCCAGAATGCGACGGATGTTGTCCTTCAGGCTGTGGTTACACACAAGCCATGAACTACGACCCCTTGGCCACACAAGACTCGGGCAGCTGCTTGTTCGGTGGATGCACAGATCCTATAGCCAACAACTTCAATCTGCTGGCGAACATGGACGATGCATCTTGTCGTTACGGCATTTGTCCAGACTTTGACGGCGACGGTCAAGTCAACTTGATCGACTTGCTGGACTTGTTGCTGGGCATCGGCAACTGAGGGCGGTCATTTGAGTGCGAGGTGACGTACTTTTGGTGACGCATGGGCGCCACTGAAATCATCTTCATTTTCGCAGTGTACCTGTTGTTGTTTGGCGCCAAGGGCATTCCGTCTTTGGCCCAAACCATGGGACAGGCTGTGCGCACCTTTCGCAATGCCACAGAGGACATCCAACGGGAAATTTTGGCCAACGATGGCGGGCCTAAACGAGACTTCAGCAACGTCCGCGACGTCACCGAATCCAAGTCCGACGACGCCTACGGCCCTGTGGGAGACGGTCCGTTGACTGAGGACCGTCCCGAGCGTGAAGGACCGCAAGGCACATCGCTAGACGCTTCAGCGCAATGACATGGTTGTGGCTGATCGGTGGGCTGGTGGTGCTTGTCGCAGGCGGTGAATTGTTGGTGCAAAACGCCTCGGCACTCGCCCTGAAAGCCAAAATCTCCCCTCTCGTGGTGGGATTGACCATTGTGGCCATGGGCACCTCGGCTCCCGAGCTCTTTGCTTCGATTCAAGCCGCGTGGGCTGGTGAAGGGTCCATTGCCATTGGCAATGTATTGGGATCCAATGTGGCAAACCTTGGATTGGCATTGGGGCTCACAGCGTTGGTCAGTCCCGTGACCCTCGGTTGGAGCGATTTGAAGCTTCATTGGTGGGTGATGATGGTCGCGACGATGGCGTTCATGCTGTTTGTGCAGGACCTGACGCTGACCCGAACGGAAGGCCTTTTGTTTCTAGGGGGAGCTGCGATGTATTTGGGTGGCCAAATCTTGGCCGCACGTCGGTCCCAAAGCGTCGAAGACCCGATGGTTGCCGAATTGCTGGAGGAAGCTGGGGACGCGACGAGGTCTTACCCTCTTTTGTTGGGCTCGATGGTCCTGGGCTGTGTGGGGCTGTACTTTGGGTCCGAAGCCTTCGTGTTTGGTGCGACCCACTGCGCCCTTGATTTGGGAGTGAGCACACACGTCATCGGGGTGACCGTGGTGGCGTTTGGGACCAGTGTTCCTGAAATTGCCGCGTCATTGACAGCCGCACTTAAAGGAAACAGCGGTCTGAGCATTGGCAACCTCGTTGGTTCCAACATCCTGAATCTGCTGCTCGTGCTGGGTGCCACGGCAGAGGTGCACGATTTGGAAGTGGCGGCTGTGGTGCCTGACCATGACATGTGGTGGATGTTTGGAGCCGCGTTGTTGCTGGCGCCGTTGATGTGGCTCGGCAAGGGCAGTGTGGGACGGGTTGGCGGCGCGTTGTACGTTTGCATTTACGTGATGTACGTGGTCTTGGTGGTGATCCATGGATAGGGCCGGGTGCGGGTTGTTTGGGGCGGGTGGACATGAGATTCTACTCGAAGAGTCGTTTGCAGACGGCAGGGTTGCCCGATGCTGGGTCGAACGACGTGCCATGAACGCATTGGAATTGAAGGCGTGGTGGCGTTTGGTCGAAGAGGCCGGGGATGGATGGCGCCAAAACGACATCCGTGTTTTTGGTCAATGGCACAAAGAGCCTCGGTTGACAGCATGGTGGGGACCGGCCTACCAATATGCCAACGTCGCATGGCCGTCACGTCCTTTGGATGGCGATGTCGGGGCGCTCACAAACAAGGTCATGCAGTTGACCGGGGCTGAGTACAATGGTGTGCTGATCAACGGGTACCGGAACGGACAAGACAGCATGGGATGGCACCGTGACAACGAAACTGAAATCGACCCCACCAGCATCGCGAGCCTCAGCATTGGGGCGACACGCACATTCAAAATTCGCGACCGGAGAACCAAGCACGTCATCAATATCGATTTGGGCCATGGGGATTTGCTCGTGATGGAGCACCTTCAAGATGTGCACGAGCACAGTGTTCCCAAACGGATGAAAGTGGGCGAGCCTCGCATGAATTTCACGTTTCGGCGTTTGGTCTGAGCCGTACCTTCGCAGCATGTCTGTGCACAAAGAAGCCAAGCGCATCACTACACAGGTGGTGCATGAGATGAAGCAAAGCGGCGAGAAAATCGCCATGCTCACGGCCTACGACTACACGATGGCCACGGTGGTTGACCAAGCAGGTGTCGACATCATTCTCGTGGGAGACAGCGCCTCAAATGTGATGGCGGGTCACGAGACCACCTTGCCGATCACGTTGGACCAAATGATTTACCATGCCCAAGCGGTCGTTCGGGCAGCCAAGCGCGCGCTGGTGGTGGTGGACCTCCCCTTCGGCACCTACCAAGGCAACTCGAAAGAAGCCCTGAACAGTGCAATCCGCATCATGAAAGAAAGTGGGGCGCACGCCGTCAAACTCGAAGGTGGTCGCGAAGTGCGCGAAAGCATTGAACGCATTTTGTCGGCGGGCATCCCGGTGATGGGGCACCTCGGACTGACGCCGCAGAGCATCTACAAGTTTGGCACCTACACGGTTCGGGCCAAGGAAGAGGAAGAAGCTCAGCGCTTGCGTGAAGACGCCAAAATGCTCGCAGACATCGGTTGTTTCAGCATTGTGTTTGAAAAAATTCCAGCAACGCTCGCGGGCGAAGTCACCGCCTCGGTCAACTGTCCCACGATCGGCATTGGCGCCGGTGCCAACTGCGACGGGCAGGTGCTCGTCCTGCATGACATGCTCGGCATCACCCAGGCCTTCTCCCCTCGTTTCTTGCGCAGGTACGGCGACCTTGGTGACCAAATGTTCAGCGCGATTCGCCAATACGTCAGCGACGTTCGCGCCGTGGACTTTCCCAACGAATCGGAACAGTACTGATGGCTCAGGAGGGGCGCGGACAAGCATCTCGACGCAACGACGGCGCGTTTCATCGCTTCGTCAAAGCCCCCAAAGTCCCCATCGTCCACAGCACGAAGGACAACCTTCAAGTCCTGTACGAAGACAACCACATCGTGGCGGTCAACAAACGCAGTGGCGATGTCGTTCAGGGAAGCGGCACGGGTGAAGCGAGCCTCTGCGAAGTCGTGGCTCAGTACATCGCCCAGAAGTACAACAAGCCTGGAAAGGCCTACATCGGCACGGTTCACCGCCTCGACCGTCCTGTCAGCGGCGTCATCCTTTATGCGCGAACCAGCAAAGCCCACAAACGCCTGAGCACGATGTTCCGCCACCGGGAGATGCAAAAGACCTATTGGGCTGTGGTCAAGCCTGCCCCGCCCCAAACCAAGGGGCACGTCATCAACTACCTCGCGAAGAACGAGAAGCTGAACAAAAGTTATGCCCACGACAAGCCTGCGGACAACCGCAAGGAATGTGAGCTGATGTACGCTCTGCGCGGCAAATCGGACCATTACGCCTTCGTGGAGGTGTTGCCCAAAACAGGACGCCACCACCAAATTCGGGCAACCATGGCCCAACTCGAGTGCCCCATCAAAGGCGATGTGAAATACGGTGCACGCCGCACCAACGACAACGCGTCCATTCACCTGCACGCCCGTCGGATTGACTTCATTCATCCGGTGAAACGGGAGACGGTATCCATTTTGGCCCCGCCCCCCGACGACGTCCTTTGGGATGCCTTCGTCGCCATCGACCGAGGTCTTCGATAAGCCGTGGATGCCGCGTTGACAAGTTTTGCATGCATGTGAAACTCAAGGTGCATGAAGGGTGCGGAGAGGCCGTTATTTTTGGGTCCACATTGACACAACGCCATGAGCACTCCTGAACACCACCGTTGCCTGATTGTAGGATCGGGCCCTGCCGGATACACCGCTGCCATCTACGCCGCTCGCGCGGACATGAAACCCGTCCTTTACCAGGGACAACAACCTGGCGGTCAGCTGACTGAGACAACTGAGGTCGACAACTTTCCGGGCTATCCTTCAGGCATCAACGGTCCCCAAATGATGAAGGACCTCGAAGACCAGGCCAAGCGCTTCGAGACGGATGTGCGTTATGGTTGGGTGACCAAGGTTGACTTCAGCGGGCCTGTGCACAAGGTTTGGGTTGGCGACAACCAGGAAACTGAAATCCACGCAGACACCGTGATCATCAGCACTGGCGCCTCCGCCAAGTGGCTCGGCCTCGAAAGCGAACTTCGCCTCCGTGATCTCGGTGGCGGCGTGAGTGCCTGTGCCGTCTGCGACGGATTCTTTTATCGCAACCAAGAGGTGGTGATTGTCGGTGCGGGAGACAGCGCGTGTGAAGAAGCGAGCTACCTCGCCAAACTGTGCACCAAGGTCACCATGCTCGTCCGTCGCGACGTGATGCGTGCCTCCAAGGCCATGCAACACCGCGTCAACAGCCTTGAGAACATCGAAGTCCTGTACAACACGGAAACCGTTGAAGTGCTCGGCGAAGAGGCCGTGGACGGCGTGAAGGTCAAGAACAACGTGACTGGTGAGGAACACGTGGTTCCGGCGACGGGTTTCTTCGTGGCCATCGGTCACAAGCCCAACACCGATGTCTTCCAAGGCTTCATCAACCTCGATGAACAGGGCTACATCCTCAATGCAGAGCCGGGCACAAGCAAAACCAATGTCGAGGGGGTGTTTGTCAGTGGCGACGCGGCAGACAAGGTCTACCGCCAAGCCATCACTGCGGCGGGCACCGGATGCATGGCGGCACTGGACGCCGAGCGTTACCTCGCTGAAAAGGGCTTGCACTGATCGCCTTGACGATGAGTCTGTCACGCATCTTGAGCACCTCGTTGTGTGTCGGGATGCTCTTGGGATGCCAACCGAACAACGGCCCAACAGACTTCGCAGGATCGACAGCGGGTCAGGCATCAAAGGAACTTGATTCCACTTCCGTTGCCAGCACCCCAGACGTGCCTGCGGTGATCATTCCACCTCTGCGGGAGCTCCTCGGCCATGTGAATCCCGCCCAAGACTCGGCTTTCGCGGCATTGCCCGGATCGATGTCGTCCCGTTCAGGGCTGTTCCTGCGCACCGAAGCCTGCGAAGCTTTCCAACGGATGTACGAAGCCGCGAAGAGAGATGGTTTCACGTTGACGGCACTGAGCGCCACACGGCCATTTGGCCATCAAGCGTCGATCTGGAACCGAAAATGGAAACGACCTCAAGCCATGGGTCTCGCGCCCTTCGACCGGGCCCTTGACATCCTTCGCTACAGTTCCATGCCAGGCAGCAGCCGGCACCATTGGGGAACCGACGTGGATGTGTACAGCTTGGACCCTGAGACGTTTGAATCTGGAGAAGGAGCCCACGTGCTTGCTTGGCTTCGCGAGCATGCCGACAACTTTGGCTTTGTGGAAGTCTACACCTCCGACTCCCTTCGTCCAGGTTACCAGCCTGAAGCCTGGCACTGGAGCTACATGCCCCTCGCTGATCCCTATTTGGAGGCCATCAACGAGGCTGCTGAGCAAGGCACGCTTCCTCGTTTTGAAGGGTTCGAAGGCGCCGAGCTCGCCGACTCACTGCGCATCGTGGAAGACTTTGTGAACGGCATCAACCGCGCACTTTGATTTGGGTCAAGCGTTCAAGGACCAGATTGGGACGTCGTCGCCAAGCACGATGCGGCCAACATTGACCACACCTGGATGACGGGAAAGCAACTTCATTTCCTGGACGTGCACATCGACAAAGCCATCGTAGGCTTCCATCAAATTCCCCATGATGGTGAGCATCGTTTCCCTTGAATCGGTCACGGCCCAAAGCCTGAACGTCACTTCCCTGTCGTTCCCAGGTTCCTGAATTTTACAGACGTTCCAAACGTTGGGCACCTGGGTCAAGATGGATCCACCTTCATGCTCTCGGTCTGCCTCAACTTTCACATCCATCACACAGAAAAACTCATAACCGAGTAAGGTCCAATCCAAATCGGCATGGATCCCCTTGATGATGCCCGCTTCTTTCAAGCGCTTGATGCGCGAGTGGGTGGGACCGGGAGTCAACCCGACCAAATCCCCAATGGCCTGGTTGGTCATGCTCGCGTCGGCTTGAAGGGCTTTCAAAATGGCCACATCCACCGCATCCAATGCTTTTTTCTTCATCTTAAGCCGAACGTTCGTTTCGAAAAATACCTCAAAAACCACATTAACCCCTCATTTATCGAAAGAAATTGCGGCCAAAGGGTCCGGCAATCACGCTCCTCCAAGGATGTCTTTGAGCTCCTTGGCGAGCCCCAATCCCAGATCATCTTTTTGGACACTCAAATGCCCCAACAATTCATCCACGCTGTTCACCCCACGTTGAAGGTTGTCTCTCATTTCGAGAAGTTGGGATTTTCTGCGGCGATAGCCTTTGAGCAACTCATGGGCGCCCTGCACTTCGCTGACGATGGTGGAAGGAATCCAGGGTTTTTCAAAAAAGCGGTAGACCAAACCTTCGTTCAAAGCCGCAAGCACCACATCGTGGTCTGCAAAGCCCGTCAAAATCATCTTCACCACTTCCGGATGAGATGCTTTGGTGGCACGAACCAAATTGATGCCGGTTGTGGTGGGCATGCGTTGGTCGGTGATCATCACATCTACTTGCTCCTGGTCAAGGGCCTCGATGGCTTCATCCGCACTTTGAGCGAGGCGAACGTCGAAGTCTCTGCGGAAAGCCGCGTTGAACGCCGCGAGGTTGCCTGCCTCGTCGTCCACATACAACACCACGGGTTTGTCGATGTCGCTCACGGATGATTGATTCCCAGACGAAACGAATCCATGGACGTGGTTTCTTTGGCCAACTGATTGGCCACGTCGATCAGCTTGCTTGAATCGGGATTGTCATGAACCTCACGAATGTCCACTTCTGTGATTTGGCCTTTGGAAGCGTCAATGTAAGCTCGGCACTTTTTGCTGCTCGCATGCAATTCCATGTACACATCTTGCTGCCCCATCCCTCGCCGAATGCGAAAGTTCGACACTTGATTGAGCTCGACGTTTGCGAGCTGACACATTCCACTGGCGGCGATGAGAAGGTCCATGTCTCTAAAGATACAAGATGGACGCAGATTTGGGCAGTTGGGCTTGATTGAGTTCCTTGCATGCCATGACAAACGCCCCTTCGTCCAAGTCGAGCACACATTGGCTCAAGCTTGGCATTCTTGTGTACTGGTCCTTGTTTTGGCTGTTCAATGTGCTCGACAAGGTCATTGGAGGTGCCCATTTCTTATGGGTGGGTCGCGACCGCTTCGCCCAATTTCAGAAGTACTTCGCCTCGGCAGGACTGGACGCCCCTTGGATTGCAGATGCTGGGCTGGTGGTGGCCGCAGCCCTTGAAATCTTTGCGCTGCTTTTCTGTGCGGGGTCGTTGATTCACTTTGTAAAGCGACGCGAGGAATTGGCCAGAAACTGGTTTTTTCTAGGGGTGCTGCTGACGATGGCGACTTTCACGTTTTTCTCAATCGGAGACCATCTTTTTGGGGACCGTTTTGAACTGCTCGAACACACACTGTTTTGGTTTGTCACCTTGGTCTCTTGGGTCGCATTCACCCGCTTGAAAGACGTCCATCTGCCAGCGCTTTCCAAGCCAAGGCCTATGGGGGTCATCTTGGTTTCTGCCATGCTTGTTTTGGCCACCAGCGCTTCGATCTTTCGCCACAACCATGGCTTTTTCCACCTGCGGACAAGCGCGATTGAAGCCGTCCAAGTTGGGGATCACCTGTACAAAGTGTCTTTTCCTTTTTTGGGCGGAAGCACGGTCTTTGAAGAATCCATCCGGTTGTTCAAAGCGACGCATCCGGGCGAAACCATCGACCACATCTACACGGTGCCCAACCCCCTTCGTTTGAAAAAAGCGGACGCACTGATTTTTTACATTTCCACTGAAGCGTCATGAAAGAGCATGCTTGGTTGCGCGGGGCCATCCTCGTGTTTTGGACCCTGTTTTGGGGGTTGAGTGTGGTGGACAAAATCATTCCCGACGTCACACCTCTTTGGGTGGGCAAAGACTTCTTCGCCCTGTTTGTCAAGTTCTTCGCTTCGCTGGGCCTCAAGGATCCCTTGTTCGCAACGGTGGCACTTGCCGCAGTGTCTGGTTTGGAAGCCGTGAACTTCACGTTGTACGCCACGGCATTGTTGGCCCTGCTGCGAGGCGAAGCTCGCCGTGCGGAGGTCTGGTTTTACCGCGGGATCATGACGTCACTGGGGTTGTTTGTGCTTTTCTCGATGGCCGATCAGGTCTTTGGTGACCGCTTCCAATTGTTGGAGCACGGCCTGTTTTGGATGGTGCTGCTCGCCTCGTGGGTTGCCTTCAAATTCTTCGCTTCGGATGAAAAGCGTGATGTGGTGGTGGGCTCGGTGCGACCGGTGCTCTTCGCAGGCGCATTCTTGACGCTGGGCGCCACGTGGTTCATTCGGGATTTCTCGATCCAAACCTTCGACAACGTTGACAAACCCGTCCAGGGCATTGAGGTCATAGACGGCGTGTGGAAGTTTGACTTTCCGTTTCTCGCGGACAAGCTTGTTTGGGAACAAACGGTGAATGCTTTCGTCGAAGAGCACCCCGAATTGGTGGTCACTTACATCTACACGGGACCTTCGGAACTGAATTCAAAGAAGAAGACGCACCTTCTGCTTTACGTTTTCGCAGAACCCCGTTGACGTCGTTGCCTCAACCATGTCATCCCATTCACATCGCTTCTCTGAGGTCATTCCAACCTGGTTCACCTGGGAACGGGTGGTGACATTGATTGCCGTGATGGTGCCCTTTGCTGCTTGGCACCAAGACGAGTTGTATGTCTGGGGGTGGACAGCGGTGGCTGCCTTGTTGGCCATGCGAGTGAGGTCCAATCAAGTCTCGCTTCAGTGGAGTTGGGTGGCCATTGGGGTGGTGATGGTTGCCGCCTTGGGGCATCCTTGGAACCGCCATGCCCTGCTTTATGTCGGCGCAGCTTTGGCCATGACCATGACGGCAAAGCCGGCTGAGAACATCGGCAAGACTGCGGGCCTCGACTCATGGATCGCAACCGGATTGTGCGGACTTGGGATTTGGGGAGGTTGGTGGTTTGAATGGTCGACTCCTGGGTTCACCGAGTTGCACTGCGCAACGTGGTTGCTCTTGTTGCTGCATGCCGTTTCTGCCCATTCCGACACCACGGACTGGAGACCTTGGGTTGGCATCGTCGCCCACGGCGGGACCTGTGCCGCGATGAGTGCATGGGCGCCTGCCTTCGGGGTCATCTTGCTCGTTGCTTGGTGGGTTTGGGGGCGTCATTGGCCCATCCGGAAAGCACGGTGGGTGGTGGGCTCGTGCATGGTTGGCCTGCTCATTTTGACCCTGTCCTCGTCATTTTGGCCTCTTGAAGGCTTGCCTCCAAGTCTTCAGGAACGGGCCACATTGTGGACCTGGACGTTGTCCGAGGACTTTGGGGCGATTCATGGGCCGGGGCAATGGCGATTTGGCATCGCAGAGGCCGACTTGTTTGAAGGCGCGCGACAACCTCGACGGGCGCACAACACCTGGCTCGAATGGGGACACGACCTCGGTGTGCTTGGCTGGGCTGTGCTTTTGCTGTTTGTGATGCTGCATCCCTGGCTTGCACTCATCACCTCTCCCCTCTTTTTCTTGTGGTTTCCGACCGAGCGGCCCGACTTCATGTTGCTGATGGCGTTGCTGACGAGCCAAGGGCTAGTGTGGGTGCGTTCAGAGCGCGAAGTGTCGTCGGTAGATGTCTGGTCAGAAGCTCGGACGCGCGTGATTGTCTCTGTGCTCGGTGTGGTTTGGATGTTGGCCGTAGCCATGTCCATGCACTCCATACAGGTGCAAAAGAAGATTGAACGCCATGCGCGAATGCATTGGACCTTGCCCCCACTTTCCACCTTGAATCGACTGTCGCTCACCTTGTTTCCCGATGGCGTCAGAGGCAAATCAGACGGTTGGGTGAAATTGATGCAGCATGCCCTCAAAGAAGGTGAACCGTGTGAAGCCGTTGAATGGGCTGACAAACGCCGGGAGCGGGGATTTCCCGATCAGAAGTCACTTGAAGCGAAGGCACGGGAAGGGTGTCCCTAAATGCCCTGCCTGCATTTGCAAAAGGCCCTTGGCGCTAGAAACGAAAAATCCCCGCACTTGGTGCGGGGATTTTTCCGTGTAGGTCGATCTACCGTTTCAGAAGTACAGGGCCAAACCCAATGAAGCGTAAGAGGTCAAGTTGCGAAACTTTGCCGTCGCATCACCTTGAATGAATTGAAAGTCATCAAGGTCAGTCTCCACCGAGGTACCAGCTTCCAGTTCGTTCAAAGCGTCCTCCAAATCGTCCACAAACTCGTTGGCATCCACCTTCAGTTTGACCTGGAATGTCCGCAGGTTGTACTCGGCAAAGAGTCCCAAATTTTCATTGAACATGTGCTCAACGCCAAATCCCAACTCAGTGGCACTGATCGACACGAGGCCACGAGCATTTGCGGAGAAGCGTACACCTGGAATTATTCTTGAACTGGGAGATGTTTGCACCTGCGGCGAGGCCGCGGCGCAAGAATGATGGGGCGGCATGCTCACCCCATCAAGCCTGCCCTCTCCGCCTGCGGAGGGGGCGCTTTCTTTTTGGGAAGTCACCTGCCGCTCAAACCTTCGGCTTGGCGTTGGCTTTTGCCAAAAAGAAAGCCCCGCACTTTCGTGCGGGGCTTGTTGGGTGGGTGGCTAATGGGATTTGAACCCACGACCCTCGGCACCACAAACCGATGCTCTAACCAACTGAGCTATAGCCACCATGTACCTTCGTTTGAGCCGCGTTTGGCCTTGAAGGGAGCGCAAAGATATTCAAGTTGTCTCAATCTCACCCTCTCCCCTTTGCGACTTCTTCGCCACCTTTGACCCATGGCAAAAAAGCTGAAGGTGCTGCACGTGGCAAGTTGGTTTCCTTCGGAGGTGCATCGCAGCCTCGGGAACTTCGTGGCGCGACACGTGGCGGCCGTGGCAAGCGTTTGTGATGCAGAAGTGTGGGCGCCGATTCCGGTGAAAGGCACGGCGTCTGCCATGGTGAAGATGAAGGCATTGAATGGGGTGGAAACCAGGTCGAACGATGAAGGGTCGTGGACGATTCGAAGGCTGTATCACGAGGCGACGCGGCCGCAACTTTTGGGGGTGGCACGGGCAATGGCGGGACAAGCTGGAACCACAGATTGGACACCCAATGTGGTGCATTTGCATGTGGCGTACCCGGCTGGACCTGCGGCGGTTGCGTGGGCCAAAAAATGGGGCGTCCCGGTCGTGCTGACTGAGCATTGGACGGCGTACCATGACTTCAAAGCGTTGCCATGGTGGCGTCGACGCATGGTGCGCGATGTGGTCCGACAGGCAGACATGCTTTGCCCAGTTAGCGAAGATTTGGGGAAGGCCATGGCCGAGGCCCTTCCGAATGCCAAAGGAACCGTGCGCGTTGTGCCCAACGTCGTGGACACAGGTCTCTTCAAGGTTGCTGAGCCAGAGTTGCTTTCGGGGGTGCCTGTGGGGGCCACCCGTCGGAAAATGGATCGAGACGGCTTGCACCGCATCCTGCACGTCAGCTCCATGAACGACGACCAAAAAAACATCACCGGACTGCTCGATGCCTTGGAAGGTTTGATGAGGAAGCAAGGCTCACTTCGCGCCACGTTTGTGGGCGGTGAGACGGCTGATTTGGACGCGTACAAAGCCAAGGTTGACGCCATGGGGCTGTCGGAGCGCATTGCGTTCACAGGTCCCCTTAGCACGGCTGACGTGGTGCGCCAGATGCAATCTCATGACGTGCTTGTGCTCAACAGTCGGCGGGAAAACTTCCCCTGCGTGATTCCGGAGGCGTGGGCGTGTGGCCTGCCCGTCATGAGCACGGACGCGGGTGGCATTCGAGAGCATTTGCCCAAAGGTCTGAGCGAGCGCGGCTTTTTGTTGGGGGCTGAGGCCTCTGCGCAGGCGTGGCACAACGCGTTTGAGACAATGAATGAGGCCCAATGGGATGCGCAAGCCATTCGCAATTACGCCACCAGGCATTTCAGCATGGATGCCATCTCCGACGCGTACTTAAACGTGTACCACCAGGCGCTGGAACGCGGCAGGTCTAAGAGCGACGTTCTGTTCTCAGGTTAAATCCAGCAACGAATCGACGCCCACAGGGCGCCGGACCTCGAAACCTTCTCCATGTCGAAACCCGGCTGGGCGACCAAAGGACGTGGCGCGTCCGCGAACGTGATCCAAAAATTCCGGGCTGCTGATGGGCGTGACCGGCTCTTTGGATTGGGGGTCGTGGAATTGTGAGCTGAATGCAAGGATGGCTTCGAATTTGGTGTCGAGGTGTCCTGTGATGTCCATGACCACGCCTGGATGCCGGTCGTGGTCTTGGATGTAGTGGTAAACGGCTTTTGGACGCCACGCTGATTCTGGGGCTTCTGGAGTTCCTGTATCGACCTTGGGCAGGCCTGCAAGGAACGCCGCCCTCGCCACGAGCTCAGCACCCCGGCCGTGATCGGGATGACGGTCTTCCAATGCGTTGGCCAGCACGATTGAGGGACGCAACCTGCGAATCGCGGACACGACCCGCATCAGAGCTTCTTCATTCACCTCGAAGAACCCATCAGCCAACCCGAGGTTCTCGCGATGTACCAAACCGAGAATGGCCGCTGCGTTTGCCGCTTCAGTGGCCCTGAGTTCAGCCGACCCTCGCGTGCCCAGCTCGCCTTGGGTGAGGTCCACGATGGCACAGCGTTTGCCCAGCGCAGCAAGTTTGGCCAAGGTCCCTCCTGCCGACAACTCCACATCATCTGGATGGGCACCAAACGCCACGACATCCATGGGTTCGTCGGGGAAAAAGAAAGGGACTTGAGGCATGCGACAAAGGTACGGTTCCAATTCACGCCGTCCCCAACGACACTCATTCTCTGAATTTATTTGTTCATTCCCACATCAAAGCAACTTATCCCACCTAACTTCCAGCAGCGATGGTTGAACATCGCCCCCTTGCAAGTGGTTGTTCTATGCACCCAAACGCATCCGTATGAACGCAACATCCACTTCATCCACCGACGAGGTTTTGGTCCTCGGAGCCGGCTTTGCTGGCCTCGCTACGGCGAGTTATTTGGCCAAAGCTGGACACCGCGTACGCGTCGTTGAACGCCACGACACGTTGGGCGGGAGGGCACGGAAATTTGAAGTGGACGGGTTTTCCTTTGACATGGGCCCGAGTTGGTATTGGATGCCCGATGTGTTTGAACGATACTTCAAGGATTTTGGAGCCGACGTGAACGAGGAAATGAACCTCGTTCGCCTTGACCCCTCCTACACAGTCTGGTTCGAAGATGGACCGCTCGAAATTCCTGCAGGCCTGGATGCCTTGGCTGAGGTCTTTGAACAAATCGAGGCCGGAGCAGGCCAAAAGCTGCGCGACTTCATGGCAGAAGCCGAGGTGAAGTACAACATCGGCATGAACAAATTCGTGAACAAGCCCGCGCACAATGCCTTGGAGTTTGCGGAATGGCAGACCGTGGTCGATGCCACCCGCCTGTCGTTGTTCACTTCATTCAGCGCATTCGCGCGCAAGCACTTTACGCACCCCAAGCTGCTCCAAATCATGGAGTTTCCGGTGTTGTTTTTGGGCGCCAAGCCTGAAGACACTCCCGCGCTTTACTCCCTCATGAATTACGCAGACACCTGCCTTGGGACATGGTACCCCATGGGTGGCATGAACGAGATCGTCCAGGCCATGGTCCGCGTGGCGGAGCGTCAAGGCGTGGTGTTTCAAACCTCCTCCGAGGTGGCCACCATTCTCGATGACGGAGGGCGTGCTTCAGGCGTGGTCCTGGACGACGGTAGACGCATCGAGGCAGCCGCTGTTGTGGCGACAGGCGACTACCACCACGTCGAACAGAAACTCTTGCCTGCCAAATGGCGGCGCTACGACGAAGCGTACTGGGACAAGCGGACCATGTCGCCAAGCTCCCTCCTGTATTACGTGGGACTCGAGACCCGTGTGCCGGAATTGCAGCACCACAACTTGTTCTTCGACACGCCGTTTGGGCCCCACGCGGAGACCATTTACGACAGCAACCAATGGCCCAACGACCCTTTGTTCTACGTGAGTGCGCCTTCCCGGACGGACAGCAGCGTGGCACCGAAGGGATGTGAGAATTTGTTCTTTCTGATCCCGCTGGCCCCAGGTCTCGAGGAAGACGGGACGGAACGCGATCGTTACTTTGAGGAGATTTTGGCGCGCCTTGAGACGCACCTTGGCCGTGACTTGCGCCCGCACATCACCTATACGAGGAGTTTCGCCCATCGTGAATTCCAAGAGGAATACTCGAGCTACAAGGGCAATGCTTACGGATTGGCCAACACCTTGAGGCAGACCGCCTTCTGGAAGCCCAAGATGCGCTCCAAACTCCCGGGACTCCATTTTGCTGGTCAATTGACGACGCCAGGCCCTGGTGTCCCCCCGAGTTTGATTTCGGGCGAGGTGGCGGCGAGAGAGACGGGACGCTATTTGCATCAAAACGGCATCCTGCCTCAAGAAGCGCATGCTGTAGACCTCGCCGTTGAACATGAACCCACCTTTCAAGGTTAACACCGAGTCATGGACGCCTTGAAACTCTACGACGATGTGGCTTCGGAATGTGCGAAGCGAACGACCAAAGCGTACAGCACGAGCTTTTCGCTGGGCATTCGCTTTTTGGCGCCTTCCCTTCGTGAAGCCATCTACAACATCTATGGTTTCGTGCGCTACGCGGATGAAATCGTAGACACCCTCCACGGTGACCAACAAGCGGAGATGTTCAGCCACTTCAAGGAAGACACTTACTGGGCTTTGGACCACGGCATGAGCAGCAATCCAATCTTGCACGCCTTCGCCAAGTCCTTTGAGAAATACAACATTGAACGTGAGCACGTCGATTTGTTCCTCCGCTCCATGGAATGGGATTTGGATCGGACCACCTACGACCGGCAAGGGTACGACGACTACATCGTCGGTTCGGCTGAGGTTGTAGGCCTGATGTGCCTCCACGTCTTCGTGTTTGGCGACCGTGACACCTACCAGCGCTTGCTGCCCAACGCCCGCAGCTTGGGTGCCGCATTCCAAAAGGTGAACTTCTTGCGCGACTTGAAAGACGACTTCGAAGACAAAGGCCGTGTGTATTTCCCAGGAGTCGACATGGGGCAATTTGACGCCAAGGACAAAGCGCACATTGAAGCTGAAATTGCCGCGGACTTCCGGCACGCGTACCAAGGCATCCTCCAACTTCCAAAGGAAAGTCGCCTGGGCGTTTACGTAGCCTACGTGTACTACCAACGTCTCTTCCAGAAAATCGCAGCCCTTCCTTCCAATCGCATTTTGGAAGAACGAGTGCGCATTCCCAACCGCCGCAAGGCAACGCTGTTCGTGGGTTCGTACCTCCGACACAGCTTCAACCTCCTCTGACCGGCGATGACAAGGTGCCTCACCTTGTGCGTGGCGTTCCTGATGCTCTCGGCGGACGTTGAGGCCCAAACACATGACACCCCGCTCACCCAATGGCGGGCCCTTTACCGGCTAGCCTCAGCATCGAACCAAGCGAAACCCATGGCGCTGTTCATGGATTCCGCAAGGCAAGAGCGACCCGACAGCCCCATGATCCAGGGATTTCTCGCAGTGGCTGAGCTCATGCTCGCTGAAGAGTCCTGGAATCCCATGGACAAACTGTCTCGATTCAACACATGGCACCCCGTGCTGGACAGCGCCATTGAAGACCTGCCCGACGATCCGGACCTTGCCCTGCTTCGGCTTGGAGTCCAAGCCCATGTGCCAACCATGCTGAATTACAATCAAGACATGGCCACCGACGAGGCTGTCGTGCGAAAAGCGCTGGAGCACGGTCATTGGTCAAACGACCCTGAACACGCCGCATTTGCCGAGACATTTCTCGTGTACCTTAAGTCCCTGTAACGCACCTAAAACCCAAATAAGAACAACCCATGGTCGAAAATGTCATTCTCGTGGATCCAGAAGATCGCCCCTTGGGCACCATGGAGAAAATGGAAGCCCATCGCAAAGGCGTGCTTCACCGTGCGTTCAGTGTCTTTGTGTTCAACAGCAAAGGCGAACTGTTGCTTCATCGCCGTGCCATGGACAAATACCACAGCGGAGGCTTGTGGACCAACACCTGCTGCAGCCATCCGCGTCCTGACGAAAGCGTCGTCGAGGCGGCCCAAAGAAGGCTCATGGAAGAAATGGGCATGCGGTGCCAACTCGAGCCGAAGTTTTCGTTTGTTTACCGTGCAGATTTGGACCACGGCATGACCGAACACGAACTCGACCACGTGTTGATCGGCTACAGCGATTTGGCGCCAGAGCCCAACCCCGAGGAGGTGTGCGAGACGCGCTACATGCCTGTCAAGGAGGTGGAAGAGGACATCGCCACCAATCCCGACGCCTACACCGCTTGGTTCAAGATTTGCTTTCCTGAAGTGCTGTCAACCTTGGTGCCTGCATGAGTCAAGGTCGCGAAGTCGTCGTCATCGGTGCCGGTGTGGGCGGACTCGCAACGGCCGTGCGCATGGCCGCGCGTGGACATCGCGTGACCGTGCTTGAAACCTCCAATGCGATTGGCGGCAAGCTTGGACAACACATCGATCAAGGCCATCGGTTCGACCGCGGGCCTTCCCTTTTCACGATGCCTGAACTGATGGAGGAACTCGATCGGCTTGTGCCTCATGACCAGCCAGGCCGACCAGAACCGTTCCGGTATCGGACGTTGGACAAAAGCACCCATTACTTCTGGGAAGACGAGGCCGAGCCGCTCATCGCATGGACGGACAACGATCGCTTCGCCAGAGAAGTGGAAACCCGCTGGGGCGTGCCGGCCAAACGTTTGAAGAGACACCTTCGCACGAGCCAGAACGCTTTCGAGCTCACCCGAGGGGTGTTTTTGGAGAGAAGCCTGCACGAACGGAGCACCTACCGGACGTCGGCGGCATGGCGCTTGCTGTCCAAGGTTTGGACCCTTCCCTTGTTGGGCACACTCAACCGACTCAACGCGCGCAGCCTCAAGCACGACAAGCTCATCCAATTCTTCAACCGGTATGCCACGTACAATGGAAGCGACCCCCATCGGGCGCCTGCCATGATGCACGTCATTCCTCACCTTGAACATGGCATTGGCACCTTTCTGCCTGAGGGTGGAATGCGGGCCATTCCCCTCCACCTCGAGGCCTTGGCCAAATCCCTTGGCGTCGCCTTTTTGACCAACACGCCTGCCCGTCGCATTCTCCACGACCGTGGGCGCGTGACAGGCGTTGAAGACGAACACGGCCAGGTGCACAAGGCAGACTGGGTGGTCAGCAATGCCGACTTGCACCCGACTTACAGACGCCTGCTTCCCGATTTGAAGGCCCCTGAACAAATATTGCGGCAAGAGCGATCCACCTCTGGCGTGATCTTTTATTGGGGGGTGAAAGGAATGCACGAGGAGCTCGGACTCCACAACATCCTGTTCAGCCGCGACTACGCCAAGGAGTTTTCGAGCATTCGGGACCACGGCACGCCTGGAGACGACCCGACGGTGTACATCAACATCACCAGCAAAGAGTTGCCACAAGACGCTCCGGCGGGCCATGAAAATTGGTTTGTCCTCATGAACGTGGAGGCCAACCCCGAGATGTGGGACGATGCGGCCGTCGCCCAACTGAGGCATGACGTGCTCGCCAAAATTGAACGCACCCTTGGTCGCAGGCCCGACATCGTCTGCGAACAAGTGCTTCATCCTGGAGCCATCGAATCGTTGACGAGTTCCTGGCGCGGGGCCCTATACGGAGCTTCGAGCAACTCTTCTGCCGCGGCCTTCCTTCGTCACCGCAATCGATCCACGGACCTTCACGGACTGTACTTCTGTGGTGGCAGCGTGCATCCAGGGGGCGGCATCCCGCTTTGCTTGCTTGGAGCCCGAATCGTGGACGAACTTGCACACGCGACCTCATGAGTGACACAAACCCATCTCCAAGGCCATGGTGGCGCGCCCCTTCAACATGGGGGGCGGTCATCGTGATTCTGCATGTGGTTGGGGCGGCAGGAACCGCACTGGGCTACGCAGACTTGCTGTTGCCGATGACCCCACTGAACCTCGTGGTCTGCGCTGCCATTGTCATGTCCTTCACAGGAGAAGAAAGCCCGTGGCGATGGTCCCTGACCATGTTCCTGGGGTTTGCCATTGAAGTGCTCGGGGTGGCCACGGGATGGCTGTTTGGCGATTACAGTTACGGCTCAGGTTTGGGCCCCAAAGCCCTCGAGGTCCCCCTGCTGATGGGCGTCCTGTGGTGGCTTCTGTTGTTGGGGTCGCACCATTGGGCAGAACGAATGCTGACCGCGGGTGGGCGGACTGCGTCTCCATTCATTCGGGCAGCCGTTGCAGCAACGTTGATGACCGCACTCGACGGAGCCATTGAGCCCGTGGCGATCCGGGCGGGCTGGTGGACTTGGCACAACGGGCACATTCCATGGACCAATTATGCCACGTGGTGGCTCGCAGCTTTCGCCTTGGGAATGCTTTGGCGAGACGTGGAAGACTTGAAAACAAACCGCCTTTCTGGCTTGTTGATGTTGGTGTTTGCCGGATTCTTTGCCTTGTTGAATTTCATTCCCTGGACGATATGAGCGTGTTGTTTTCTTCTTTGGTCGTGCTGGCCACCTTCTTCGCCATGGAAGGCGTGGCGTGGCTTGCCCACAAATACTTGATGCACGGTGCCATGTGGTACTTCCATGAAGACCACCATTCCAACGGTCCGGGCTTCTTCGAGAAAAACGATGCGTTCTTTTTGATTTTCGCTGTCCCCAGTGCTTACTGCTTCATCTCTGGAAGCATTGCAGGAGACTTCCGATTCTGGATTGGAACGGGCATCGCCCTCTACGGTTTGGCCTACTTCCTTGTCCACGACGTGTTCATCCATCAGCGATTCTCCTGGTTCAAACGCACCCAAAATGCTTACTTCATGGCCATTCGGAAAGCGCACAAAGTCCACCACAAGCATCTTGGCAAAGAACACGGCGAGTGTTTCGGAATGCTTTTTGTCCCCCCGCGTTACCTTCGTGAGGCGCGGAAAGCCCTGCGCAACCAACAACAGCGCGCATGAGCGAATGGACCTATTTGTGGGTGAACCTGGTGGTTCTTTCAGTGCCTTTCGTTGCAAGCTTTGACCGGCGTGTTGCGTTTGTCAAAGAATGGAAGGCGTTTTGGCCCGCATGTTTGCTCACCATGGCCGGGTTCATCGCGTGGGATGTTTGGTTCACCAGCAAAGGCATTTGGGGGTTCAATGAGGCTCATTTGACTGGATTTGGACTTTGGGGGCTTCCCGTCGAAGAGTGGTTGTTTTTCATCACAGTGCCCTATGCATGCGTCTTCACTTATGCGTGTTTCAAAAAGTACATTCCCCAATCGCCACTTGGGCTCGGTCATCGTGCCGTCACCACATGCATGGCTGCACTTTGCATCGGCATTGCCATGACGTACTCGGACCGCGCCTACCTCGGCCTGACTTCCGCCCTGTGTGCGGCTTGGCTCATTGGAACCTTGATCCGGTGGCGCGCATGGATGGGGCATTTCTGGTTTGCATATGCAGTGCTCTTGTTGCCTTTTGTGCTGAGCAATGGGGTGTTGACGGGTCTGGATTTTTGGTCTTACCCCTTCTTGCACAACGATCCCGAAAGCATCGCCGACCACATTGTTTGGTACAACAACGCCGAGAATTCAGGGTGGCGCCTGTTCACCATGCCCGTGGACGACTTGCTCTATGGCATGCTGCTCATCGGCATCAATGTCAGCTTGTTTGAGGCGTTTTCTGCCCGTGACAAGGCCTCAGTCCAAATCAACGGCTGATCCCACCTTCACCGTAATCGGGCGATGGTCACTCAACACGACATCGTGGGTTTGATGTCGATGGACGAAGAGCGTGCTGTCCACCAAAACGCCATCGATTCGAAGTCCTGGGATGGTGCCAATGTGGGTTCCTCCCCAACCTAAGGACGCCGCCTCGAAGGCATCCCGGGTCCGCCCTTTCCGCAATTGACGCATGGCGTACGACATGGGCGTGTCGTTGAAGTCGCCGGCCACCATGACGGGATGAGGACTTTGTTCCATGCGACGGCGCAATTCCTGAGCCTGCAACGCCCTTGCGCCTGAGGCTCGGGTTACCAGACCCAACAACCTCAGTCCCTCTTGCCTGCTCGGCCCCTCTTCCACAGCATCGTAATCGGCACGACTGAAGTACAGACTTTGCAGATGGACATTGAACACTCGGACCACCCCTGAAGGCGTCTCCAAGTCGGCCTGCAACACCCGGCCTTGTCCGGCCTCCTCCGAAAACATCCATGTTTCCCAATCCAGCACCTTCCACGGCGTCACCAAAGCAGGACCTGAACCCTTGGGCCAGGTCAACACGCGTCGTCGGGGCGCTTGCCATTCAAACCCTGCCTCGCTCAACATGCGATGGCCTTCCTTGGGAAACTCTTGCAAACACCAGACTTGCTCCTTTCGATTTGACAACCATGCCGCCAGTTCACGTCGTGTTTCTTCTCCGGAAAGCCATCCGTATTCATCCAATCGGCGGACGTTGAATGAAAGGATGCCCCAATCTTCGGTCGCGGCCGCATCACCTCCCATGCCCATCGAAAAGACGAGCGAAAACGAAGGCCAAGTTGCCGCCAAGACAATCAGGGGAAAGACCGCTTTGACCCATCGGAACGACACCATTCGCCAAACCACACCCGTGGCCAACAGCAGCCAACCCAAACCGTAAGTCAATCCAAATGGGGCGAGCCAGGGAAACCAGGACGGTGAAATACGCACCGCAAGTTCACCAAGCACCACGAGTGCCATTCCCGGCATGGTCAACATGGTCGCAGAATCCAATCGACGACGTTTGGCTTTTTGCTCTGATGTGCCTCGCTTCGCCACAATCAACGCTGGCTTTCGTCGAACAAAAAGCGCTTCTCCTCCGGGGACAAGTGGTCGTAGCCGTGTTTGGAGATTTTGTCCAAAATGGCGTCCAAGCGCTCGGTGCGCTCCGCGCGCATGGCATTGTATTCATCGTCAGAAACTGGCGCCCGTGAAGCCTCACGTCCGGCGGCTTTCCAGCGATTCGAAGTTGTGGCTCGGAACCGACTGCGCTTTCGTTTCGGAATGTGAATTGAACGGGAAGACAAGGCATCGAGCAACCATTCAAGCCAAGAAACCAAATTCCTGCCTCGGCGGTCTCGCTGCACCAGCATCACCCCAAACAAGGCACCACCCAAGTGCGCAATGTTGCCCCCGGCATTGACTCCGCGGCTCAGCCCGAAATAATCCAACACAACATACCCCCAGAAAAGGTGCTTCAACGAGACCGGACCAAACAACAAGAGGTTGAATTTCAAATTGGGTCTGAGGGTGGCAATTGCGCCAAAAATGGCCATCACAGACGCCGAAGCTCCAAGGGCGTAGGTGCTGTTCTGCAGTGGCTTGAATCCGTTGGTCACCAAGAAATACGCCAAGAACCCTACAAGTCCGCCGCCGAGGTAAGTGCTGAGCAGCCTCCGCGAGCCCACCTCCCCATGATACACCCGCCCCATCCAAAACAACAGGAGCATGTTCATTCCAAGGTGCCAAACCCCTTGGTGCGTGAACATGTGGGTGACCACACTCCAAGGTTGCTGGGCCAGCACGTCGGGTCTCCAGGACGTGGCCAAGGTTCGGGCTCCTTCTGCAGGCAAAACAGCCATGACTGCGCCCCCACTGAACTCGTCCACGATGTCCAGCGTGAGAAGGACCAAAAACACCGCCACGTTGACCCACACCAAGCGCGTCAACATGCCACCATTGCGCCAAAGCGCTTTCATTTCATCCCACATGCCTCAATAGAAATGACCGCGATCCTGCTGCCATCGCTTCAACAAGAAATACCCAAAAATCATGCCGCCCAAGTGCGCAAAATGCGCCACGTTGTCGCCGGGGCTGTTTTGGAAAGCAAGGAGCAACTCAATGGCGCCGTACCCCATGACAAAATATTTTGCTCGAATTGGAATGGGCGGAAACAAGAGCATCAATTGGGTGTTGGGAAAGAGCATGCCGAAGGCGAGCAAGAGCCCAAACACTGCTCCACTGGCCCCCACCACCCTTCCGTACACCATCTCCATCACCCTGGCCTTTTGAAGCGGACTGGCGTTGGACGACACAAATTGCTCCGCCGCAGGAAAGAAGGTGCCGTAGTCGGCATAAAACTGCATCCCCACCACCAGCTCATGCAAGGCGAACGCCCCAAGGCCGCAAACGACGTAGTACGTCAAAAAGCGCTGGGGACCCCAAACGCGCTCCAACTGCGACCCAAACATGAACAACGCAAACATGTTGAAGAAGATGTGACCCAAGTCGCCGTGCATGAACATGTGGGTCACCACTTGCCATGGCTGGAAAAAAGGCGATCCAGGATACGTTCCGGCCAACAATGGCACGGCGGTGTCTCCCATCAATCCTGACACCACGTACATGATCACATTCAGGATGATCAAGTTTTTGACCACTTGTGGGGTGTTTTGCAACATCAGCGAAAGGGATTTTCAAGGTCTTCAGAAGTCCAAACCGACATCACAGGTCTGCCCATCGGGTCGGTATGGGGTTGCTCGCAAGCCCAAAGGTCGGCCACAAGCCGACGTCGCGCGGCCAAAGGCATGGCGACTTCGCCTTTGGGGGCCACGCGCTCCGCCCATGCAATTGCCCAACGTCTGTGACGCTCATCGGGATCGTCCCAATGTCCTTCGTGGAACGTTTCGAGCACAGCGTCCAAGGCTTCGCGGACATGCGAGGTCAAATCCGACGGCACCGCCGTCAACTCCACAGTCTCTTCGTCGACCGCCGAAAGTTCCATTCCCATCGCCGCCAACGTTTCACGCGCATCGATCAACGCCAACACTTCAGGCTTGGACAAGGTGATGGCCTCCGGAATCAACAGCCGTTGTGACGGCATGGTTTGAGACGCGGCGTCCTGTCTGGTGTTCAGGTAACGCTCGTACTGAACGCGCATGTGGGCCCGTCGAATGTGCACCACCGCAATGCCCTCGTTGGTAGGCACCATCAAAAACTTGCCCTTCCACAACAGCACCTCCAAACCCGAGTCCTCATTGGACTGCCTCGTCGTGTGTTCGGTCGCCTCGTCGGTTGAAGTTTCTCCTTCGTCAAGCACCTTGTAAAGGTCTTTCCAGCCTGAAGGATTGGGCTTCGTCCATCCGCCGTGCGCTTGGCCGAGCGACGGGCTTGTGCTGGGAGGGGTGGCGCTCCTTGATGAGGGGGCGTTGAACGGATTGTAAGAGGGGTCAATCCGAACCGCAGGCTCGGACACTTCCATGCCTGGGGTGACTTCTGTAATGTTCAACCCCACCTCAGCGTCGAAGTCGATGGTTGGGGCCACATTGTGGGCACCCAAACCGCGCCTCACCGCCGATTTGAGGATGGCAATGATGGGCTGCTCTTCATCGAACTTGACCTCGATTTTGGTTGGATGAATGTTCACGTCAATGCGGGAAGGGTCCACCGTCAAGTAGAGCGCATACAGCGGGTGCTGGCCCTCCGCAATGAGGTTCTCATAGGCGCGAAGCACCGCACGGTGAAGCAACCCATGCTTGACAAAGCGGCCGTTGACAAACAAAAACTGCTCACCGCGAGACTTCCGCGCCGAATCAGGTTTGCCTACGAACCCTTCGATCGCCACCACATCCGTGTCTTCGTTCACAGGAACCAAACGTTCGTCGTGCTTGGGTCCCAAAATCCCAACGATGCGCTGGCGCATTGTACCGGGCTTGAGCTGAAACAGGTTGGCGTTTTGGTGGGTCAACGTGAAGGCGATGCTTGGGTGCGCAAAGGCCACACGCTGAAACTCGTCCACGACATGCCTCATTTCCACCGCATCCGACTTCAAAAAATTGCGCCGAGCGGGGACGTTGTAAAACAAGTTCTTGACGTGAAAGGTGGTGCCAACAGCCCGCGCCTTGGGAGACTCCCCGACCATTTCTGAACCGTGGCACCGCACCTGAACACCCACCTCTTCCCCCTCCCGACACGTGGTCAGCTCGACATGGGCGATTGCGGCAATGGACGCCAAGGCTTCGCCCCGAAACCCCTTGGTTGTCAGGGCAAACAAATCCTCGCCGGTTTGCAATTTTGACGTGGCATGTCGCTGAAAGCAGACACGAGCATCCTCCGTTGACATGCCTGAACCGTTGTCGAGCACCTGAATGGAGGTGCGTCCAGCGTCCAAGACATGCACCTCAACTTGAGTCGCTCCCGCATCGACGGCATTCTCCATAAGTTCCTTCACGACCGATGCAGGTCGCTGGATGACTTCACCCGCGGCGATTTGGTTGGCGACGTGGTCGGGAAGGACGTGGATTGTTTGGGTCATCCGTTGGAATGCATGAAATTCAAAAAGTGACCGTAATCCTGCGCTTCCACCCAAAGGATGGCGCGGTAGGTCAAATAGACAAGCACCAAGGCCACACCCGCGGCACGCAACGCCGCCATGCGTCCGGCGCGAACCGCCTCGGCCCGACGGGCCAACCTGCTCTCGGCACGCTTGCCGCCCTGCTTGAATTTGATGGCACGCGGACCGTCCGAAGTCCCATTCACCTCCTCCTCCACACGGCGCTTGCGCTCCTCCCATTCCGGACGAGTTTCAGGCAAATGGCGGGACTTGAACGCGAACGTCCGCGGTTCCGTCCGAACGTTCCGAAAAGGGCCGCGAAGCTTGGGCGCTTTCATGACTTCGAAGGTACGCGCCGTCAGGCGTGACTCTTCTCAAATTCCGTCAACACGGATTCCACATCCCGTCCACCGTAATGGGACAACACCTTTCTCAAGACGCGTTCGACGCTGGCATCTGGGCACGATGCACCAGACGTGATCAACACCGTGGGCGCTTCATCGTGGGCGCCTGCATCGGGAAACGGTTGCGGGGTGACCTTCATTTGGCCTGAGTGCATGTCAAAATGATGCACGCCTTCTTCCTTCCACTCCAGCTCATTGCGCACGAAGAACGTGGGCATGTGGTCTTCGCACAATTCCACCAGGTGCGAGGTGTTGCTGCTGTTGTAACCGCCGACGACCAAAGCAAGGTCAGCGCCCCCTGCAAGCAGGGCCCCTCGGGTGGCACTCTGGTTGTCGTTGGTGGCGTAGCACAATGTGTCACGGGTGTTGGCAAACTCGCCTTCAGCATCGGCATCAACGGCTCGTTTGATGCGATCGGCAATGGCTTGGGTGTCGGAGGCCAGCATGGTGGTTTGGTTGACCACACCGACCCTGTGCAAGTGCAATTGCGGGTCAAATTCTGGCGTCGTGCGCCCTTCAAAGCGATTCCAAAACCCTTCCACGTCGTTCCGACCGCCCTCCATCCACGCAGCCAAGAACTCCGTTTCTTCAGCGTTTTTCACCACCAAAGCGTGGCCCGTTTCTGCGGCGTGAGAAAAGGTCGCCCGAGTCTCTTCGTGCTGAGGCTTTCCGTGAATCACCACGGTGTAGGCCTTGCTTCCGAGTTGGGCCGAGCGCTTCCAAACCTTTTCCACGAAGGGACAGGTGGTGTTGTACTTCTGGACGTCTACACCCATGGAGTTTAACCGTTGTTCAAGCTCTACGGTGGTCCCAAACGCGGGCACGATCACCACGTCGTCTTTCTGCAACGTGTCGAGCGGCACGAGCTCACGACCCAAAGTGTCGTGAAGGAAGGCCACTCCACGGCTTTGCA
>JBELLK010000025.1:15887-32033 GCA_042088625.1 Flavobacteriales bacterium | reverse complement strand
CCATGCGGAACCGGCCACCGAGGGACTCCACCATCCCAGCGCTGGGCAATTCGTCGCCGACCACCTCGACCTCCACGGTCAGGGGGTCGCCGGAAGGGACGCTCAAGTCCTCGTTGTTGAGGCGGAATAAAAAAGGAGCCGGTTCGACAAACTCGGTGCGGTGCTGCACAATGCGTGTTGCGGGCTCGGTCACCCAGGCCGGGCGCGTCCAAAACACCACCGCAAGAAGCAATGCCACGGGCACAGCCAGTTTCAGTGCCTGAAGAGAGGGGCGGACGTCAACGGCCTTGCCAAACGGAAGGGGCCTCAGCGAGGCGGTGCGCTGGTCAATGCTCGCCGCAAGCAACGTGATGTCTGATCCTTGTGCGTTGTCGACCTGCTGTTGGAGCTGAAGCGTGTTGAGCAGTTTGTCCTTGACCTCCGGAAAGTGATCGCCCACAATGCGCGCAGCTTCGTTGTAGCCCAAACCTCGACTCACCCTCATCCATTGAAGCACAGGCCAAACGACTTGAGTCACCAACACCCCGATTGTGGCGCAGGCAAAGGCGTAGAACAACACGGTTCGTCCCGCCACCCCAAAACGCCCAACATGTTCGAGCGCAGCAAGGGCCAGCGCGCCTGCCGTCAGGGTGGCAAACGACAACAAGACCCCGCGTAGGGCCTTGTTTCGGTGGTATCGCCGGATGAATTCATCCAGCTTGTCAAGAAGAGAGATGCTCTGCTTCATCGGTTGAACATGAAAGGTACGCTACCTTCGATGTCCATTCACAACGTACGCCATGAAAGGAAAATTGGTTTCCCTGTTCACCCGATTGGGGTGTGCAGCAACGATTGCAGGGATGACTTTGGTTGAGGCTCAAGCCCAAGACGTGGTCATCAATGAGTTGAATTTGGTCACAGGCCCCAATGTGGGTCAGTTTGTTGAGCTCTATGGAGACGCGGGAACGAACCTGGACGGCCACAGTTTGGTGCTGGTGAAGTCGACGTTCGAGAGCACCAACAATTTTGTTCCTGAGACGCAAGCCGTTGTGGACTTGGGAGGAACGTTGTTGGACGACGAGGGGTTCTTGTTGATTGAAGGCACCAGTTGGCAAAGCAATGTTGTGGCCGTAGTGTTGGCGTCCTCTCCGGCGGCTGCGTTTGAGCTGGGGTCTTCGCCCACGTTTGAAGGGGTGTTGGATGCCGTGTTGTACGGAGGGGTGGGCGTCACCCACCCCCAAATGTCTCCTTTGGTTGCCCTCGTGTCGCCCGATGCCACGGAAACGATCAACGAAGCCACTGCGGGGGAATTTGCCGGGCCCGATGGCCTGTCTCGGGTGCCGGACGGAGGCGAACCCTTCGATCAAGCATTTGTGATGCAGGCGCTGAGTCCTGGCACTACCAACGCCTTGCCCTGCGAAGGGGGGCATTTGTCCCTCAACAACCCGGAGACCACAACGTTTTGCACGGATTTGGGCCCAGAAATTGTGGGCTTTACCCATTTGAGTGATTCGCCCACAGCAGTGACGAGCCTCGCTGTGTTGGACGAGGCCACGGGAGCGTTGTTGGATGTGTTCCTGGGCACGGCAATCAACATGGAGGGCTTTGGAGACGACACGCTGCTGGTGTATGCCATTTCGCACGACGTCGTTCTGGGTGACGATTGGACGTCATTGGATGCCATCACGTCGGATTCTGGTGACGGGTGCATCAGCGTGGCTGAGGTTCCTGTGCTTTTGATTGGGGAGACATGTGAGATTCCTTCGTGTGATGGTGGGACCATGTTGACCGCGGGAGGAGACCCTGACACAGAAGCTTGTTTGACGGAGGATGGAGCGCTGGTCTCTTTTGGGTATTACAGCGACGCCGTTGAAGGCGAATACGTGTTTTTGGTGTGCGACGACGACGACAACATCTTGGCGACGACGGATGAACCCTATTTTGATTTTGCCAGCTTTGAAAGCGCCGGGTCCTATCACGTTTGGGGGCTGAGCTACCAAGACGGGTTGGATGCTGCGACGGTGTCGCCGGGCATGCCTGTGAGCGGGGCAGACGCCTTCGGTTGCGACAGCTTGTCGTCCAATGCGCTTGAGGTGTTGATTTTGGAATGTGGCTCGGCAGGCTTGTGTGACGATTTGATCATCAGCGAATACGTGGAAGGCACAAGCAACAACAAGGCGCTTGAGGTGCACAACCCAACGCCGTTTGACATTGATTTGACGCCCTATGTCATGGAGGTGTACAACAACGGCTCAGAAGTGCCCATTCAATCGCTGGACCTCGAGGGCATTTTGCCTGCGGGCGCCGTGACGGTGCTCGGAAACCCTCAAGCCTCCGCGGCCATTGTGAACCAAAGTCAGGTGTTGAGCACGGTGACGTGGTTCAATGGCAACGATCCCATCGTGCTCCGGAAGAACGGCGAGATCATCGACATGATGGGCATCATCGGTGTGGACCCGCTCGGTGCTTGGGCTGTGGGCGAAGGGGCCATGGCAGAATACACCTTGGTGCGCAAGCCAGACGTGGGGCAAGGGTCCACGAATTGGAACGAAGGCCAAACCCAATGGGACGTCTACCCCCAAGACACCTTCGATTTCTTGGGGCAACACACCGCGTCGTGTGGCGGGGTGGGCACCATGGTGGTGGGTTTTGCCGCGCCGGAATTGTACGTGGCGGAAGGCGGTGGTGTGACCGTGGAGATGCTGGTCAGTTACCCACTGGACGACGTGGAAGTCGAGGTGGCTGTGACGGGTGGCGACGCCGAGGCCGGCGCCGACTTTCCCGCGGTGTTCCCCTTGAACTTCACGTTTGAGTCTGGATTGCTGAACAGCCAATCCTTCAACTTTGTGGCCATTGACGAAGAAGACCCAGAACTTCAAGAAGACATCGAGTTGACCTTGACGATCACGTCAGGAGACGCGGTGCTGGGCATTCAGACGCTGGTCATTCACATTCTGCCCTCGGATCTGACCTACCCGGTGTATGACATTGCTCAAGTCCGAGGAACCAACAACCAAGGCGTGTTGGACAGCATTGACACAGCCTGTGAGCTGAGGGGCATCGTGCACGGATGGAACGACTATCCCCAGGGATTGCGATTCACACTCATTGATCCCACGTCGGGCATCAATGTGTTCAGCCCCATCAGCAACTTTGGGTACGACGTGCAGGAAGGGGACAGCGTCCGCGTCCGTGGGGTGGTCGGGCAATTTGCGGGTTTGGCCACCATTTACGCCGACACCCTGATTTATGAAGGCAGTGATTTTTCGACGCAAGAGCCGTTTTTGGTGTCAGAGATGGGTGAGGAGACTGAATCTCAAGTGGTGAAGCTCAAGTGCGTCAGGCTGATCGACCCATCGCAATGGACCAACGCATTCCCCTACTTTGACGTGGCTGTGGATTACGGTTTGGGGGACCTCACCATTCGCATTGACGGGAACACCAACATTTGGGGAACGGACGCGCCGGTGGGCACATTTGGTGTGACAGGCATTGGTGGCCAGTCGGACGGGAACTTGCCGCTTCTGGATGGCTACACTTTGCTGCCGCGAAGCTTGGATGACCTCACGGAGGGGGTGCAAGCGGCATTCACCATTCCCGAAGTGTTGGAGCTCGGTGGCGACCCCGTCTTTGCCGAGAATGAAAGCACCAACGCGGACGCATTTCAATGGTCATTTGGCAACGGCGACTTCAGTGACGAAGAGGAACCGGCATTGCCGTACGACGAGCCAGGCACATACAACGTGTTCTTGACGGTGCTCAACAACGTTTCTGAGTGCACAGCCCAAGCGTCAACCGTCATTGTCGTGGAAGAACAGGAAGAAGATGCGTTGGGAGACTTGGAGGTCATGCGCATCGCGACGTACCCGAACCCGGTGGCGTCCTTGTTGCGTGTAGAGATGCCAACAGGGGCGGACGTGGTCATTCGAGACGCCTCAGGACGAGACATGATGCGCGCTTCGTGGCAGGCAGGGACACAATTGCTGGATGTGTCTTCGTGGGCCGTTGGGGTGTATGTGATTGAGGCGAAGGACCTCGATGGCGCCCAGGCGTCAACGCCTGAACGTTTCGTCATCCAACGTTGATGCAAAGCAGGACCCAAAGCTTGCTGCTCCTGCATGGAGTGGTGGTGATTTTTGGGTTCACCGGCATTCTTGGCAAGCTGATCAGCATCGATGCGGAGCCTCTGGTGTTTTGGAGGGTGACCCTTGGGGGTGCCACAACAGCGTTGTTTTTGTGGATGGCCAAACGCTGGCAAGCGTGGACTTGGCGCGGCGTGGCAGAGGCGGCGCTTGTTGGTTGGATTGTGGCGGCTCATTGGGTGACGTTTTTTGCGTCCATCAAAGCGAGTTCGGTAGGGTTGGCGTTGACCATGCTCGCCACGGCGCCGTTGTTTGTGGGATTCATTGAGCCCTTGGTGTTTGGTCGCAGGATTGCATTGCGAGAATTGGCTGTGGCCGCCATGGTGTTTTTAGGCATCGCACTCGTGTTCAACGCGGAGCAGGAACACGTCACGGGCATGTTGTTGGGCTTGGCAAGCGCGTTGTTGGCGGCGGTGTTCAGCACAGTGAATGGCGTGTTGGTGCGCAAGCACGACCCCATCAACTTGAGCGCCGTGGAATTGTTGGCAGCCAGCGTGGGCATGGGGCTTTGGTTGATGTTGAGGGGTCAGTGGGGCACTGGGCTGTGGGCGATGTCGACCATGGATTGGGTCTGGATCAGCGTGTTGGCCATCGTGGCGACGTCCTTTGCGTTCATGGTCTCCATTCAAGTCTTGAAACAACTCACCCCATTCGAGTCGGCGATGGCCATCAACCTCGAACCGATCTACGCCATTGTTTTGGCGTATGTGTTGTTTGGCGAGCGCTTTGCACCGGGTTTTTACGCAGGTGCGGCGTTGGTCATTTCTGCGGTCTTCGTGGACACCCTCCTCAGGTCGAGGGAACGTGGAACAGCGTCGAAGCAATCCGGTCTCCAGTGATCCAGCGACCTTCGGGAACGCGATGGCGCCCGTCGGAAGTCACAATCAGATCCCCCGATTGAATGGCCTTGGTCCACGCCTCGAAATCCACCTGTTCGGGCCTCATTCCGAAGGCCTGCTCCAACTCTTCCGGACAAATCCCTCGGTCGGTTCTCAATCCAGTCATGACGCTTTCGTTGTAGCGGTCGCTCGCTGAAAGTGCTTCGGTTGTTTCATCCAAGTGGCAGAGGGCGATGGCCCGCAAGTACTGAGGGTTGTTGGAGACGTTGGCATATCGGGTGGGAGGGAGGAAGCCGTGCGCTCCCGGGCCCAAACCGAGGTAAGGCGCTCCCGACCAATACGCGCTGTTGTGAAGGGCGCGCCACTCACCCTCGCCACCGGGCCTGGGGGCGGCCCAGTTGCTCGTCTCGTAATGGACCCAGCCCTGACGTTTCATCGTGTCGCACAGCAGGTGGTATTCCGCGACGGTGCGTTCATCGGGCGCCTCTTGTTCTTGCCCTTTGGCCACGCGACTGCCTAGGACGGTTTGGGGCTCAACCGTCAAGGCGTAAGCACTCAAATGTTGCACCGGAAGGGCCAAAGCCCGCGCCACGTCCTCTTCCCAATCCCTCGCCGTCGGCACGCCATAGATGAGGTCCACGGTGATGGCGGAAAACCCCGCTTCCGAGGCCAGCCGCACCCCTTCTTCCGCTTGTGTGCCGGTGTGCGCTCGATTCATCCACGCCAAAGTGTCGTCGTGAAAGGACTGAATGCCAATGCTGAGACGTTGCACCCCTGCGCGCTTCCAAGCCTCGAGCTTGGCAGGAATGAGGTCCTCAGGATTGGCTTCCAGAGTGACCTCACTGAGGGTGGACGGCTCGAAGTCAAGCGCGTTGGAGACGCCTCGAATCAGCTGCGCGACGGTTTCTTCGGACAGCAATGAGGGCGTGCCTCCACCGAGATACAACGAATGGACCTCATGCCCATTCCAGTCGGAATGCGCGGCCTTTCGAATGCGCGCCTCTTGAACGATGGCTTCCACCATGCGCGCGGCCGAGTCGGTGCGGGTGGAAAAATGAAAATCGCAGTAATGACAGGCCTGTCGACAAAACGGAACGTGGATGTAGACCCCTGCCATGGCCCAAAGGTCGTGGCTTCGACACTACCTTCGCGTCATGCCACGTGAAATTCAATGGGATGACGTGAGTGTGGAGGCGCCCTTGGGTGCGCTCGACGCGGCGACACAATGGACCCAACTCGGACCGAGGACGTGGTCTGTGTTGATGGCGGGACAGCGTTACAAAGTGGAGTGTGAACAGGCTCCAGACGCAGAGGGCCGGGCGGTGTTCCGCATCAACGGAGTGCGACGCTCCGTGCGGATCCTCGACGAACGGGCCAAACTTCTGGAAAAGATGGGAATGTCGATGAAGCCCGGTTCGGCTTCCGGAAACGTCATGGCCCCCATGCCGGGCAAGGTGCTTCAGGTGTTGGTGAAGGAGGGTGACGGCGTTGAAGAGGGGCAGCCTCTGGTCGTGCTCGAGGCCATGAAGATGGAAAACGTCATCAAGGCGGCGGCAAATGGCACGGTGTCGGTGGTGGAAGCGGCCCAAGGGCAAGCCGTGGAGAAGGGCGCGCTTTTGGTGGGGTTTGAGGTCTGACGCAACAGGCATTTCCCCGTTTTCCTGTTGAAGACATGTCAAAATCCGCCCATTGGGCGTTCGAAGGGAGGTTACCTTCACCCCGTGAGTTCGTTCATTTCAAAATCACTGTTGTCGTTGATGGGCTGTGTCGCCGCCTTCACGTCTTTGGCCCAAAGCCAGGCTTGTGCCAGTGCGCAAGATGCATGCGGACAAACGGATTTCACGGCAACACTAGATGCGCCCTTGGATTTGCCAGGGTCCGAGGGTTTGGTGGGTGTGTTTGAGGCGACCTACACCAAAGTGGTGCACTTTCACACCACGTTCTTCAACAGCATCAACTCAGATTCAACCCAACAAACGGTTGACCTCGTGGTCAACGCGTTGTCTTGCGAAGATGTGGTGGTCGCGAGGCTGTTCGAAGCGAACACGTTTGATCCTTGCAACGCGGAAAACTACGTGGTGGCCTCAGAGTTGTGGACGTTGACGGAAGGCGCGATGCTGTCATCGTACAGGATGCTGGAAAATTCAGATTACGTGCTCATTCTCGGAAGCGAATCCCCAGCATGTCAGGCCGACGTTCGCTTGGATGGCTTGGCCGTCTCCATCAGCGCTTGTTGCGGCGGCTCCATTGATTTGGGTGAAACCGCGCAAGTGGAGGTGTTTGGAGCCAACCCAGAGCTTGGGTTTGAATGGGAGCCGGGCGGTTTTGACGAAGCTGCGGGGACCGAATTTCCACTTTTGACCTACTTGTCTCCAGACAGCAGCACGCAATTCACGGTTACGGGGTTCATCGAAGGATGTGCATACACGGACCAAGTGGTCATCAACGTGGATGAAGTGTACGTGCCCAACGCATTCACCCCCAACAACGATGGAAGCAACGACACGTGGGACATCGATGACCTCGTGAAGTTTCCGGACGCGTTGATCGAGGTCTACGACCGTTGGGGTCAAAGCGTGTATCGGTCGGTGTCCTACCCTGAACCGTGGAACGGAACGCTTCGGGGCAGCGGCCCCCCCGTACCGGAAGGCACGTACTACTACGTGATCCAGTTGAACGACTTGAATGTCAATCGCCCGCCTTTGGTGGGGCATGTGGCCATCATCCGATGAACAGACGCGCCCTTCTTCAGCATGGTCTGACATGGATCGCCCTGACTTCGGCGCTGACCTCTTGGGGGCAGTTCAGTGGTGTTCGGTCGCAATACGCGATGACAAGTTTGTTGGACAACCCCGCCGCCGCCGGGAATTCTCCGTGCTTGGACATGCGCATTGGCGTCCGCTCACAATGGGTTGGTTTTGACGGTGCGCCGCTGAACCAATTTGCAAGCGTGTCGGGCAGGATGGGTTCTGAGGAAGGGGTGATTCAAGGGGTTGGTGCGTACGTGTTGACGGATGCCATTGGTCCGTGGTCGAATACGAGGTTGAGCGTGGCCTACTCGGCTCGCGTGCGCTTGAATTCAGGATCTCGATTGAGTGCTGGCTTGGGTTTGGGCATGGCCCAATACAAACTGGACAAAGTCAGCCTCAATTTGCCTGAGACAGGCTCGGCGGCGGATCCGGCATTGCTGGGCTCGAACGAAACCCAGCTGGTGTTCCCCACCCTGGACATGGGGTTTTGGTACGAGGACAGAAAGACGTTCGCGTCATTCAGCGTCCTCAATCTGACGAAGACCCCGCTGAACAACATTGCTTCGGGCACATCGCCCGCGAGCGTGTTCATTGTGTCGGGAGGACGTTACGTGCCTTTGGACGAGCGCTTCGCCTTCAAACCAGCGGCTCAATTGAGGAAAGCATCGGGGGCGCCGGCCTCTGTGGATTTTCGTGGCAGTTTCAGCATGAACAAGACGTTGGCATTGGGGTTGGGGTATCGCACACGGTCAGCGTTGATCGCCACCTTGAATGTCAAGTTGCTGGAGTCCTTGAGTGTGGGGTACGCCTACGATTTTGGCGTGTCCTCTCTGAATCCGGCTGCGCGACATTCTCACGAAATTGTCTTGTCCATTTCAGCGTGCGACAAAAACGACCCGTTCTTTGGGTCGTTGGGACGCTGTCCAGCTTACGAGTGACCTCTTCGGATGCAAGAAACCCTGTCTAAACGGTTGTTGTTTTTGGCCGCGGCCGCCATTGTGGTGGTGACGCTTGGGTACACACAACATTTGGCCTCGATCATTCGAGAAGAAGAGCAAAGGAAGGTGGATTTGTGGGTGGAAGCGGTCAAGCAGCGCGCGGAACTTGTGACATACACCCAGTCGCTGTTCGAAGACCTTGGCGCTGAGGAGAAGAAGCGTGCCGATCGGTTGGCAGCGGCTTATCGCCTGATCCAAGAGGCGCCAGACGGGACGGATTTGACATTTGCAGGGGACTTTTTGGTCAACAACAACACGGTCCCGGTCATCATCACCAACGATCGTGGGAAGATGATCTACCACGTAAACGTGCCCCCCCCTCAGACGGGCGTGTCTGAAGAGGCCTATTACGACAGCATCCGCCGGGTGGACATGGGCCAAAACCCACCCATTCAATTCGAGGAGGTGGGCCAGACGATTTACTACGCGGAAAGTTTGAGGCTTCGCAAACTGCGAGAAGCCATGGACGAGTTGATCGAATCCTTCATTTCCGAAACTGTGATCAACAGTGCATCTGTGCCGGTCCTGCTGATGGACTCAACGGCGACACGCGTCGTGAAATCGCAGGGCATCGACGTGGGGTCCTTGGATTCGCCAGAGCATCTGCGGGCCCGTTACATGGAAATGATGCAGGACAACGTACCCATTCCTGTGTATCTGCCGGGGGAGGGGTGGCATCTGGTGTTTTACGAAGAGAGCACGGTCTTGACCCAGTTGCGTTATTTCCCGGCGGTTCAACTGTTGTTGATTGCGGCGTTCTTGTTGGTGGCGTACCTCGTGTTCAGCGCATCTCGCCGGGCCGAACAAAACCGCGTTTGGGTGGGCATGGCGAAGGAAACGGCTCACCAATTGGGCACGCCGTTGAGCTCGTTGATGGCATGGTCTGGTTTGCTGTCGGCGAGAGGTGTCGACCCAGAGGCGCTCGGCGAAATGGACAAAGACATCGCCCGGCTTCAGGTCGTCGCAGAGCGGTTCTCCAAAATTGGTTCTCAAGCACAATTGTCCCCGGAAAACCCACTGGAACTCATCCGTGAAACGGTGGACTACATGCGGCCGCGTGTGAGCAAGCACGTGGAGATGACCTTGGATGCGGGTGTCGACGCAGGCGACTTGCCGATGAGTCGGGCGCTGTTCAGTTGGGTGCTCGAAAACCTCATTCGGAACGCTGTGGACGCCATGGACGGAGAGGGAACCCTTGTGATTCGGGCCCATTGGCGGGAAGACACATTCACTGTGGACGTGGAAGACAACGGGAAAGGCATGGCCAAAGCTGTGGCACGCAGGGTGTTTCAGCCTGGGTTCACAACGAAGTCACGTGGCTGGGGTTTGGGCTTATCGCTTGCCAAACGCATTGTTGAGGAGGTTCACAAGGGCCAAATCGCCGTTGTTGCAACTGACCCCGGCAAAGGGACCACGTTCAGAATGGAGTTCCGCGTCAACGTATGACTGCAATGCGCCCGGACTTGTCTTGGGTGACCAAGACACCGTCGTCGGTGTATTGATACCTCACGCGATACGCGTACTGCCCACCGGGCACAAAATGGTTGCCGGCTCCGAGAAAGGTGGTGCCTCCATTCCAGGGGGTGTCTGGGTCGTCGGTGAACCAAACCCGTTGACCCCAGCGGTTGAATACGGTGAACTCAAAGGAATCGTATTCGCACGAACTCACGATTTGGAGGGCCTCATTCAACCCGTCGCCATCGGGGGTGAATGCATTTGGAATCCAAACGTTGCAACCGCAGTATTCGTCCTCCACCATCACGACGTCTGCTGACGTGCCACACGCGTTGGTGACGGTGACAACGTGTTCTCCGACGCCAACATGCTGCTCCAGCCCATACACCCCTTCAGTGGACCAAAACAAGGAAAAAGGCAGCTCATAAGGGTTGGTCCCTTGAACCCCGAGGATGTCCACCTCCACAAGCGTGGAGTCCCCGATGCACACCAACGGGTCACGCACGGTGGCATCCACCCCGATGTTGGGCAGGACATTCAGGTGCAATTCGTGTGCATCCAGGCAGCCAGTGGCGTTGTCTTGGACTTCAATCAGGTAATCTCCCTCCTCTGTGATGCTGTAGCCCGCTGAGGCTCCATCGCCATTGACGGTCCAAACCCATGCGCCAATCGGCGCGTCGCTTTGGTCGGGCCAATTGAAGTTGAATGCAGGGTCGAGCACACATCTGCTGACGGTGTCGGGCAGGGCCCCCACGGAAGGGGTTGGCCACCAAGTCACAGTAGCCGTGTCGGATTGGGTGCAGGCTCCGAGCGTCACCGTGGCGACAAACGGCCCTTCTCCCATCGACGGCACCACCAACAGTTCGGGATTGCTTCCTCCCACATTCCAACTCAATGCGTCAACGTTGCCCGTGACGCTCAACAACGCCGCGGAGTCATCGCACAAGGGGTCAGGGTCGGCCAACCCTGTGTTGATGGGGGGAAGCATCACATAATCGAAAGACACAGTGTTGTCGCAGCCATTTTCGTTTGTGATCGCCAAGGAGTATTGACCTGAGCCGGCCTCATTGAGCCCGCTTGTGCCTTCAGGATAAGTCCAGCCAATCACACTCACCCCATCTTCAAGGGCTGCGGAAACGACACCACTTTCTTGCCAACAAAGCGTCGAAGGGGATCCCGAGATGTCCGCATCTGGGAGCCCAAGAAGGTTGACCTGAATGGACTCCGGATTTGCGACGCAGCCATTTGCTTCTGCAGAAGCGGAGAAAACGCCATCGTTGTCGATTGTCAACACGGAGGAACCGCCGTCTTGCCAAATGGCGTCTCCACCCTCAGTGGCTGCCACAACAAGCTCAACCTCATTCCCGCAAAGGTTGGTTTCTCCTGAAATCTCAGTGCCCTCATAGAAAAACTGAATGTCAGGCGAGGCTTGGAAAAGGACGTCGACAGTTGCGCTTTCAGTGCACCCTCCCAAGGTCGCTTCGACGTTGTAGGTGTCGCTTTCGAAAGCTTCGTAGGACGCGCCAGGCTCGTTTTCCCAGCTGATTTCAGCGTCTTCTTGGGCCGAAGCCGCCAAGGTCAAGGCTTCCCCATCACAAACCACAATGTCGGGGTCGACAAGGAGACTCAAGCCTGGGCTTGGAAGCACTTCAACATCAATGCTCCCATGGGATGGGCACCCCTGAGCGTCTTGGGCGAAAAGGTCATAAGAGCCAGTTTCGATGGGCATCAAATCGGCATCGCCGTTGGTCACCCATGATGCCGACTCCGAGGGTGGCAGTGGCGTTGCTACAAGCGTCACATCCTCCCCCTCACAGAATTGCCAGGGACCTTCAGGCACAACGGTGACGGCTTCAATGTGGGTGCTGTAAAAGGCATCCTCGAGGCAGAACGACTGTGCGTTTGTCTGCCCTCCCGTGGTTCCGGTCCAACCCCAGTTGACAACGGGGTCGCCGTTGAAAATGGTTGTGGCCAAATCCAAAGTCAGCGTTTGGCGCAAGACGCCATTGAAGAACACCTCCAGCGTATTGGATTCTGCATCCCATGTCACTTGGAACGGATAGGATTGTCCAGTTTCAATGTTTCCACTGTTTTCATCGGCTTGCACAGAAGCGCTCAGATTGTGATTGACAAAACCGCCGCTGTTGATCGCGATGTGGTCGAACCAAGGATCGGGCAAGTCGTCGTTGCGATAGGTGTCAATTTCAATGGCAATGGAAGTGGGGCCAAAGGGGCCTTCTCCGTAACCAATGTCACCACCCGCATCGCCAACCAAATTGTTCCCTGTGTTGCCCTCTTGGTGAAGGACGAAGCACATGCCATCTGCACCCCCATCGTCGTTTCCGAGGTTCACGGTGAATTCCAGGTCGAAATCGGCATCCAAGTTGATTTGGCAATCATGCCATGCGGCTCCCGTTTGAAACTGGAAAAAAGAGGATGTGAGCTGCACGCAGTCCCCGCCGTTGAGGTTGGCGGTGCCGACATCGTTCCATTGCGCTGCCACGTCAAATGAAGACAACACCGTGAAGGCTGCCGCTGAGAGGAACGTGATGAGGTTGCGTCGCATTGTCAATTCTAAAGGGAACCGCTCAAAGAGATTGGAGCACATCGACAATGCGTTCGGTGGCGTGTCCATCCCAAAGAGGCGGGACGACCCCTTCTTTAGGAGATCGAATCGCCTCCATCACCGCGTCGGCATCTAGCGTGGTGAGCATTTGGTTGGTGCCCAAGGTTGTGGTGCTTGGCCGCTCTGTGTTGGGACGAAGGGTGATGCACGGCACCTGTCGGAACGTGGTTTCTTCTTGGATGCCTCCGGAGTCTGTGATGACGGTCTTTGCGTTGGAAATCAAGTGCTGAAACGCGAAGTAATCAAGGGGCCCTGTTTTTTTGAGCTTGGGGTGATTCAAGACGTCATCCAACCCAAAGGCCTCAAGGTTTTTTTGGGTCCTTGGGTGGACAGGGAACACCACGTTGGCGTCTGCGCACAAGCGGTGAATCAGGTCTACCACAAACGAGCACCCTTCCTTGTTGTCCACGGTGGCTGGGCGGTGCATCGTCAGCAAATAAAAGGGGTCTGATGCGGCCATCTCCAAATCAGCCAAAATGGCGCTCTGTTGAATTTGTGGGGAGAAGGCCACCAGCGTGTCGATCATGGTGTTGCCCACGAAGTGCACATTGTTGCCAGCGTCCAGGCCTTCTGATTTGAGGTGTTGAAGGCCGGAGTCTTCCGTCACAAAGTGCAGCGAACTGAGTTGGTCCACCAGGATGCGGTTGATTTCTTCAGGCATCGAACGGTCGAAGCTTCTAAGGCCCGCTTCAAGGTGACCAAGCGGGATGCCGAGTCGCTGGGCTGCCAAGGCTCCGGCAAGTGTGCTGTTCACGTCGCCTGGAACCAGCACAACATCGGGCTTCAGGCGCTCCATGGTTTCGACGAGCTTCTTGGTCATTTGTGCAAACTGCATGCCGCCAGAACCAGGATGCAATTCGAGCACGTGATCCGGTCTCAAGTTGAATTGATCGAAGAACACTTGGGACATGGCACGATCGAAGTGCTGGCCTGTGTGCACCAAAGAGAGCTTGGCTCCCGGGATGGCATCCAAAACGTTCCGAAACCGCGTGACCTTGATGAAGTTGGGCCGAGTGCCAATGACTATGAGAAGATGCATGAAGTCGAGATCGTCAGGAAGGTGCGCAGACTGAAGCCACCAAGTTATGAAGCAGCTTGACGTACTCGGCAGTGAGCACGTCTCGTCGGTAGGAGTCGGGCGACTTCTGGCTGGTCCGTCCGGCGATGGCGTGTTGGATTTGGGACCCAAAACCGCGCTCATCATCCATGTCGCACATGTCATAGCCCCACTCGGCAACCAGAGCTTGGAGGTCGCTGTTCAGCGCGCCGCCGACCACCAAAGGGCGCCCTGTGGCCAAATATTCGAAGGCTTTGCCAGGAATGGTGCGCCTCCCGGTGTCGTTGTTGTTTTGCAAAATCAAAAGCGCATGACACTGCGCCATGGCGTTGGGCACTTCATCGTGTGACACGCTGCCGGCAAACGTCCAATCTTCAGGAGACATGCACCGTTCCATGTCCGCTTGAATGTTGGGATCAAGCGCACCGTAAATGAGGATGTTCAGTTTTCGCGTGTTGGATCCATCTGCATTGTGGTTTCGCACCGCACGCCAAAGGCCCGGGGCGTTTCGGCTTCCGTACAGAGACCCAAAAAATCCGAGCACAAACGGCCCGTCTTCAGGCGCATCGGCCAAGTTGAATCCATCCGCATCGTCGTACCCATTGGGCACCCAAACCACGCGGCCACCGCATGCTTCGAGCGACCGGCCTGTCAGCGATTTCGCCGCAGAAGGGGCCGTGACGACGACAGTGTCGGCCTTGGTTACCACCGATTGTTCCAATTGTTTGTGGCGAGCCCGATTGCGCTCGGTTAATTGGAAATCGTCCAAATAATCCATGTCCGACCAAGGGTCTCTGAAGTCGGCCACCCACGGAAGGTCAGGAAAAGCGTTCTTCAACCCCAGCGCAATCAAGTGCGTGGAGTGAGGAGGCCCCGTTGAAATCACCGCATCCACGGGATGATCTGCGAGGCGTCGCGTCAGGCGCCGGATGGACGGCTTGATCCAGAACATCCGGGCATCTGGGATGAACACGTTGCCCCGAATCCACTGCACAAGGCCGCCCTTGGATTGGGTGGTTGAGGCGCTGCCAAATCGGTTTTGGCCTTTGAGCAATTTCAGGGAATCAAGCCAGGAAGCAGGCTCAACGATGGGGCCTTTCCAAACGGTCACCTCCGGCCGAACCTCGCGCTGCAGGCTTTCATCGAACACAGGGTAGTTCGCTCCCTCGGGGACAAACACCACCGGTTCCCAACCGTGTTCGGGCAGGTATTTCGTGAATTTCAACCACCTCTGCACCCCCGCTCCACCAGACGGTGGCCAGTAATAGGCGATGATCAACACTCGCTTGAGGGGTCGAGAAGCCGTGTCTGGTGGCATTTGGCAAAAGTACGAATGCAGAATCCTCACCGCGGTTGACATCAAGTGTTGCACCGAGAGAATCCTTGCGCTACTTTTGCCGTCCTCCTTACCGAGATGCCCGGGTGGCGGAATTGGTAGACGCGCGCGACTCAAACTCGCGTTCCGCAAGGAGTGTGGGTTCGATTCCCACCCCGGGTACCAGAAAGCCTCGCTTCATGCGGGGCTTTTTTGTTGGGGGTTGTTCACGCCTCGCACGGTGCGCTTGTACCTTGCGTGTCATGACACATTTTTTCAACGCGCAGCAGCCTTTAATTGCGGCACTCCTGGCCTGGGCATGCACGTTGGGTCATGCTCAAATCACGGTGGACTCAGACGACCTGCCTCAAGGTGGGACCACGTACACGTTTCAAAACGCACTGCCGGACTTTGGGCTCAACCTCGAATCCACGGGGCCGGGATGGGTTTGGGACTTTACGGAGCTGGAGCTCCAGGATTCGACAGAGCTTCAGGTTCAGGACATTGCAGAGGCGTCGTTTTCATCGCAATTTGTGTTCAACGGGTTTGACCCCAACACCCAGTCGGACCATTTCTACACCGTGTTGAGCGCCCCTGATTTTGGGGATGCGGGCGAGGATTTTGGCATTGCCATTGACGAGTTGACGGGGTACTTTCAAGTGTCAGGATCCAGTTACAACCAAGTTGGTGTTGGGTTGATTTTTGGAGGGCTGGAGCTGCCCGTGCCGTTTGAGGACATTGACGAGTTGCATCCCATGCCCTTGACGGCAGATGCATCCTTTACGTCGACAGCAGTGTATGAGATTGCCGTGCCGGCCACGTTCACGTACGCCGTAGACCAGGAGCGTACGGCTGAGGTGGATGGATATGGCACATTGCTGCTGCCGGATGGCACGTCCCACGAAGTCTTGCGCCTGAAGTCCACCGTGGTCAGTGACGACAGCGTCTATGTCAATTTGGTGGAACAGGGGTTTGCCTTCCCTCG
>JBELLK010000025.1:0-15787 GCA_042088625.1 Flavobacteriales bacterium | reverse complement strand
AAACTTTGGAAGGCAAACATTTCTTGGATTCGAAACCAAGAGAGGACTTCCGCTTTGACGAGGATCAGGCCGAACAACGTGCCCAAAACCAATGCAATGAGGTTTTTCATGGTTGCAGAGATCAAGAAAGGATGAGGGGAAGGATGAGCCAGCTCATGATGAGCCCGCCCGTGAAGAAGCCAAGCACGGCCACAAAAGAAGGGAGCTGGAAGTGGCTTAGGCCCATGATGGCGTGGCCCGAGGTGCAGCCGCCTGCGTAACGCGTGCCGAAGCCCACCAGAAATCCGCCCAAAACCACGAACAACATCGTGCGCCATTCACCAATGTGGTCCCAGCTGAAAATGTCAGAGGGGTGTTGGCCAGACATGTCCTGAATGCCAAACTCTTGCATCCTGGCCACGGCAGCCTCACTCAGGGCGATGGGCTCGCCCGTGCTGAAGTAGGTGGCCGCCAAGAACGCCCCAATCAACACGCCCCCCGCAAACACGAGGTTCCAAGACTCGGACTTCCAATCGTACTTGAGGAAGTCGAGGTTGTTAGGAATGCAAGCAGCACAGACGTGACGGAACGTGGAGCTGATCCCGAAGGTGCGGTTCAGCAAGATGAGGTGCAACGGCACCATCAGCCCGATGATGGGCCCGGCAACGTACCAGGGCCATGGTTGGCTGATCCATTCGACAAGAGAATTCATGGCAGCGAAGGTACCGCTCGACTTGAACATGCTTTGGACACCCAAGTCACACAGGCTCAGCGGACAGAACACGTGTCATCACGGCCCCAAATGCTTCGGGTGCGAGCCACGAGTGCGTAGCCCCAGCCAGGCACGAGTCGAAGCAACCAGCGCCAAGGGCCTCTTGCGTGCGACGCCAGGGCATGGAGCCCCCGGTGACCCACGTGGGTTTGGCCTTTGCAGTCGACGACCACCACCCCAAGAAGCGGAGGTGTGGTCCATTCCGAGGGCAACGCGCGCAGGGCTTCCGCGCTTTGAAGCGGCACACATTCCACCTCAGGCATGCGCCGACGCACCCATCGAACCGAGCGCTGACAAAGGCGGCAGGGTCCGTCGTAGTAAAGTGTCGGTGCGTTCACACCGCAAAGGTATTTGGTACATTGCCGCCATGAAGACCTTGATTTGTGCAGCCGCAATCGGCGCCTTGTTCACCTTGACGCTCTCTGTCCAGGCACAGCTCACCCAACCCAACCTGCCCGATCACGGGTTTTCATTCATCTACGGCGTGACCAACGTGCAGCCGGAGGGGTTTGATTGGTCCACGGTGTCCTCCATCCAGAACGTGAATTTCGATTTTGTGCCCACGGACAGCACCGCCTTTGCAGATCAATTTCCCCAAACCGATTTCTCCCAGCAGGTGCCGGGCCAAACGGGCGGCATCAACGAATCATTCTACGAGTACAACCCAGACTACTTTGGGTTTTGGGGTGGCGTTGATGGTGCGTCAGGCATCCAAATCGTGCATCCGGAGGCGGTGCGTTACCTGCCTTACCCGATGGCGGTCGGTGATGTGCACCAGGACTCGCTGGAGTTTGAGTTCATGGCTGCCGGTTTGGCCTACGTTCGCGACTACGAGGTTCACATGGAGGCCCTCGACGCAGGCACCTTGATGCTCCCCGGGGGACAAATGTTGGAGAACACGATGCGCATTCAAGCCACGGTGTCGGTCTTCGACAGCAGCGTCGCTTCAAGCGGCGGCTTGATCACGGAGGGGGTGCAATATTGGACCCAGGACATGCCTTTGCCCGTGGCCCAAACCTACACCTACACCCAAATCCTGAATGGCGACAGCTCGGTCATCTTCTCGGGTGCGGAGTTTTTGTTCGACGCGGCTGCAGGCTTTGACTTGCCCCTTACGGCGTCGCTCGAGGCTTTCCCTTCCCCCGCCAAGCATACCTTGAATGTGATGGCCAAGGCGGGTTCTTGGGTTCGCGTCCTCAACCTCCAAGGCCAAACCGTCGAGCGCCGTCAGCTCACCTCAGACCGGGAATCTTGGGACGTGTCTGCATGGCCCGCAGGAATGCATTTCCTTCAAGTGGAGGGCTCACGCACCACGCGACGCGTCCTCATCACGCGCTAAGAAGTCAAATGAAGCCATCAGCGTGGGGTTCAGTAAGCCCGGGCGTCGTTGCCTTCCATGTAATAGACAAAGGCCTTGTTGACGACCCGGTGTCCCCCGGGCGTCGGGAAGTCGCCCGTGAAGTACCAGTCGCCGAGGTGGTCGGGGCACGCTTCATGCAACCCGTCAACGCTTTGGAAGATGATTTTCACCTCCGACTGCATGCCCTCAGGCGTGAGCAGTTCGCTGATGCGGTCGCTGATTTCCTCGTCCGTGAAGGGCGCGTAGATGGCCTTGACTTGGTTGACGTTCTCTTCAAGAGGAAGCGTGAGTTGGTGCTTGCACGCCTCGTAGGTCTTTTGTAAAACCTCTTCCATGCCGCGTTCCTTGAGCAGGGACACAGCTGCTTGGAAGGCGATGAAGTCGCCCATCCGTGCCATGTCGATGCCGTAGCAATCGGGGTAGCGGATTTGGGGTGCGCTTGAGGCCACCACAATGCGCTTTGGGCCAAGGCGGTCGAGGATGCGAAGGATGCTCTTTTTCAAGGTTGTGCCACGGACAATGCTGTCGTCGATGACCACCAAATTGTCGACCCCGCGCTCGACCGTGCCGTAGGTGATGTCGTACACGTGGGCCACGAGGTCGTCGCGGGAACTGTCTTCGGTGATGAAGGTGCGAAGCTTGGCGTCCTTGATGGCAATCTTGTCGATCCGAGGCCGTTCGTTCAAAATCGACTCGATTTCCGCGTGGTCGGGGTCGGCGCCGAGCCCTTTGATGCGCGCAATTTTGCTGGCATTGAGGTGCCTTTCCAATCCTTGCACCAAGCCGTAGAAGGAGGATTCAGCGGTGTTGGGGATGAAGCTGGTGACTGTGTGGTCCAAATCGTGTTCCACTGCTTCAAGCACCCTCGGCACGATGGCGCTTCCCAAGGCCTTCCGTTCGCTGTAAATGTCGGCGTCGTTGCCGCGCGAGAAATAGATGCGCTCGAAGCTGCACGCCTTGCGCTCGCCGGCGGGACGAATCTCTTCGAGGTGGGCCTTGCCGTTCCGCTGGATGATCAAGGCGGATCCGGGGTCCACTTCTCGAACTTGGTCGGCGGGCACATTGAAGGCGGTTTGAATGACAGGTCGCTCGGAGGCGGCCACCACCACTTCGTCGTCTTCGTACCAGTAGGCGGGACGGATGCCGTTGGGGTCGCGCATCACAAAAGCGTCCCCGTGCCCGGCCATGCCACACATGACGTAGCCCCCATCGAAATCCGTGGAGGCGCGCCTCAGCACGTGGCCCATGTCGAGGGTGTCCGCGATGCGTTCTGAAATGCTCTGGTTGTCGAGCCCTTCTGCTTTGAGCGCTTCGAACCGACGCTGGTTTTCCTCATCGAGGAAGTGACCAATCTTTTCAAGCACAGTGACAGTGTCCGACTTTTGTTTGGGATGCTGGCCGAGCTTGACGAGCACGTCAAACAGTTCGTCGACGTTGGTCAGGTTGAAGTTGCCCGCCACCACGAGGTTTCGGGTGCGCCAGTTGCTTTGGCGCAAGAAAGGGTGGCAATTCTCAATTTCATTTTTCCCAAACGTCCCGTACCGCAAGTGGCCCAAAAACAACTCTCCAGTGAAGGCAAAGTCGTTCTGCAGGGCGATGGCGTCCTGGAGCTCTTCCGCGGTGAGGTCCTGGAACCGCCACATGATCTTTTTGAAGAGGTCTTGAATGGGGCGGGCATCCACTGAGCGCATGCGTGAGATGTAGCGCTTTCCGGGGTTGACGTCAAGTTTGATGTTGGCCAAACCGGCGCCGTCTTGCCCGCGGTTGTGTTGCTTTTCCATCAACAAGTACATCTTGTTCAGCCCGTAGAAAGGCGTGCCGTACTTGTCGACGTAGTGCTGAAGGGGCTTCTTGAGGCGCAGCATCGCAATGCCACACTCGTGCTGGAGAGAGTCGCTCATGGGCTGCTGTAAAGTTACACATTCGTGGATGGCGGCCGGCCTACTTTTGTGCTCCATGTCCGATTGCAATTCCCCTCGTGAGGCATCCCTGATCCGCCGCGGTTGGGAGACCGCCCACAGCATTTCCGAGCACCTCGATGGCCTTCGGGACGCGACGCCCAACCCCGACCAAGAGACCGCGCCGTACGACCAGTACATCCCGCTCAACCAACAGCGCATCAAGCGCATCCGAAAGTCGCTGGCCAAGCAGGGGCTGAGCCTGGCATTGAGGGATGCGGTGCGCGGGGTGAAGGCGGGCACGAAGATGTTGGTGTTGAGTGAGTTTTGGTGTGGCGACGGCGCCCAGATTCTCCCTGTTCACGAAGCCATGGTGCAGGCGTCCGAAGGGGGGTTGGAGGTGCGCGCGTTGATGCGTGACGACAACCTCGAGGTCATGGATTTGTTCTTGACGAACGGGGGTCGGTCCATACCCAAGACGGTGTTGCTTGATGAAGGCTTGCTGGTTTTGGGCACATGGGGCCCCCGTCCGGAGGAAGCCATGGCGCTGGTGAAGCGCATCAAATCGGACCCTGCGATTGCCCACACGTACAGCCAGGAGGTGCACAAGTGGTACACCCAAGACAAGCAGCAGAACATTCAGGCGGAGTTGGCGGTACTTTTGGGGCATGCCCAAGGAGCTTGAGCCCGAAGACTTCTACAAGACGCCAGAAGGTTTCATCGTCTTCACGGAAGCGTACCACTTGAAGCGCGGACATTGCTGCCAAAGTGGTTGCAAGCATTGCCCTTATGGCTTTGACAAGCGAACGGGCCGATTTAAGAAAAAGAACACGCCATGACAGCTGCCGACCTCCAACCCGCCGACTTCAAAGCGTCGGACCTGCAAGCCGCGATTTGCGAAGGCCTTCCTGCCACCTTGCCACCGGCCGTCCAGCGCAACCCAGAATGGAGTCACGCACCTGTGCGGAAAGAGATCTTGACAGACAAGGAAAAGGCGCTGGCGTTGCGCAACGCCCTGCGGTACTTCCCCAAGGAGCAGCACGCAGCGCTGGCCCCCGAGTTTGCCGAGGAGTTGCGGACGTACGGCCGCATTTACATGTACCGCCTGCGTCCGCGTCACGCGATGAAGGCCTACCCCATTGAGTGGTACCCGGCCAAGTGCAAGCAGGCGGCCTCGGTCATGCTGATGATCCAGAACAACCTCGATCCTGCGGTGGCGCAGCACCCCGAGGAGCTGATCACGTACGGCGGCAACGGTGCGGTGTTCCAAAACTGGGCGCAGTATCGTCTTGCGATGAAGTACCTGAGCGAGATGGAGGAAGACCAAACCCTCGTCATGTACTCCGGCCACCCCATGGGGCTGTTCCCTTCCAACAAGGAGGCGCCCCGCGTGGTGGTCACCAACGGCATGGTCATCCCCAACTACAGCCAACCCGACGATTGGGAGCGCATGAATGCACTCGGGGTGAGCCAGTACGGCCAAATGACGGCCGGCTCGTACATGTACATCGGCCCTCAAGGCATCGTGCACGGCACCACCATCACCGTTTTGAATGCAGGCCGAATGATCGACCGCAAGCGCGGCGTCACGGACACCACGGACGGGCTCGCGGGCAAGCTCTTTGTCACGGCCGGACTCGGCGGCATGAGTGGGGCACAGCCCAAGGCCGCCAACATTGCGGGGTGCGTCTCAGTCACGGCAGAGGTCAATGCTGCTGCAGCGTACAAGCGGCACGAGCAAGGTTGGGTGGACCACGTGGTCACGGACTTGGATGAGCTGGCCACCCGCGTCAAGGATGCGGTGGAGGCCAAGCGCGCGGAGTCGTTCGCCTACCTCGGCAACGTGGTGGACGTCTGGGAGAAGTTCGACGAGGAGACCATCCTCGTGGACATGGGCTCAGACCAAACTTCGCTTCACAACCCTTGGGCCGGAGGCTACTATCCCGTGGGCCTCGATTTTGAGTCAGCCAATGCGATGATGGCCTCTGACCCTGAGCAGTTCAAGACCTTGGTCAAGGCCTCGCTCAAGCGGCACGCGGATGCGGTCAACAAACACACCGCCCGTGGCACGTACTTCTTCGACTACGGCAACGCCTTTTTGCTCGAAGCGAGCCGCGCAGGCGCGGACATCATGGACGCCGAAGGTGAAGGGTTCAAGTACCCCTCGTACGTCCAAGACATCATGGGCCCCATGTGTTTTGATTACGGATTTGGTCCGTTCCGCTGGGTGTGCTGCAGCGGCGACCCTGCCGACCTCGACGTCACCGACAACCTCGCGGCCGAAGTGCTCGAGCGCTTGATGGCCGAGGCGCCCGCCGACATCCAGCAGCAAATGCAGGACAACGTGCGGTGGATTCGCGAGGCCAAGGCCAACAAACTCGTGGTGGGATCCCAGGCGCGCATTCTGTACGCAGATGCCCAGGGCCGTGCAGAGATCGCTTCGGCGTTCAATGACGCCATCAAGGACGGTCGCCTCAAAGGTCCGATCGTGCTCGGTCGGGACCACCACGACGTGAGTGGCACGGACAGCCCTTACCGTGAGACGTCCAACATTTACGACGGCTCGGCGTTCACCGCGGACATGGCCGTCCAAAACTTCGTGGGCGACGGGTTCCGGGGCGCGACATGGATCAGCCTGCACAACGGCGGCGGCGTCGGATGGGGCGAGGTGATGAACGGCGGGTTTGGGATGCTCATCGATGGCGGCGAAGAGAGCGAGCGCCGCCTGCGGTCCATGCTGCACTGGGACGTCAACAACGGCATCGCACGCCGGAGCTGGGCCAGAAACGAAGGCGCCCAATGGGCCATTGACCGCGCCATGGACATGGAGCCGCGCCTGAAGGTGACGCGCGCCAATCACGCGGACGACGACCTCATCGCGGGCGCGCTGTCTTGATTGTGACAGGAAACTCGGGAAACGCTTTGCACTTTTTTCGTTTCCTATGCGTGCATCGCGTTGTAGTTTTGCGGCCGCATGTCGCAGAACGACCTTTCTACCGTTGTTGATCATGATGCCTCTCTGGACGAGCGCGGCTTGGAGTTGAGGGACCGGTGTGCCGCGCTGTTTGGGCGATTTGGCATCAAGGCCCTCAGCATGGACGACCTCGCCGGCCAGCTCGCATGCAGCAAGAAGACCCTGTACAAGTATTTCTCGGACAAGCACGACCTCGTGTCGAAGGCATTGCATGGTCACCTCGATGGCCTCGAAGGTCAAATGGCGGAGATCATGCGCGGAGAAGGCAACGCCATTGACCTGGCGTTGCGGGAGATGGAGAACAAGCACCAAATGCTGTCGGCCATCAACTCCACCGTGCTGTTCGATTTGAAGAAGTATTACCCCAAAGTGTTTGAAGCCACGCACGCGCGACGCAAGAACATGATCCGTCAGGTGGTGATGCACAACGTGACCCGGGGCATGGAGCAAGGCATGTACCGCGCAGACTTGAACGTCGAGGCAGTGGCGGACTTGCACCTGGCCCTGGTGGAAGACATGGTGCGTCAAGCGGAGAATGGCACCTTGGCACGCCCCTTGGCCGAACACTTCAAAGCCCTCTTCACTTATCACATCCGCGGCATTGCAAGTGCCGAAGGCGTGGCCTATCTCGAAACCCAACGACTGACAACCTGATGATGACACGAATCTTCCATCCAGCTGCGTTTGCTTGGCTGCTCGGGCTGTCCCTTGGGGCGCATGGGCAGTTGACGTTGAGCTTGGAACAAGCCCAAACACTCGGCGTGGAACAAGCCTACGCCATGCAGCGCGCACGCATCGATGTGGATGTCGCCCAGCGCGACATCAAAGAACTGTTGGCGACGGGCCTTCCCCAAGTCAATGCGTCGTTCGACTTCAATCATTTCTTGGACATCCCCACCCAAGTGGTTCCTGCTTCGTCGTTTGATCCGGCGGCACCTGAAGATTTGGTCTTGGAGTTGGCGTTTGGGACAACCCAGTCGGCCACGGCGGGCATCAACGCCTCCCAATTGGTGTTCAGCGGCAGTTATCTGGTTGGGGTGAAGGCCGCCAAAGTGTTGGCCGATGCGAAGTCATTGGCGGTGGACGCCACCGGAGTGGAAACGCGCAGGCTCGTGTCTGAGGCCTACGTGACGGCGCTTGCCGCAGCAGCAAATGTGGAAACGTTGGACCGGGCCTTGGCACTCGTCTCCAGTTCGGAACGAGAACTGCGGGCGCTTGCAGAGGAGGGCTTGATGGAATCGGTCGACGCCGACCAACTCCAGCTTTCGCGCCAAACCCTGGAGCAGCAGCTGGGCACGGCGCGCATGCAGGCGGAGTTGACTAAGAAACTGTTGTTGTTCCAATGTGGCCTCGGCGTTGACGAGGAGGTCACCTTGACCGACAACCTTGAGATGCTCACTTCCGCAAATGTGCCCGAGGCGTTGCAGGCGAAGTTGAACCTTGACAGCAACCCTGGCCTGGAGGAGCAACGACGGTATGTGGCCTTGGCAGAGCTCGACGTGCTGAACCGCCGTGCGGAGGGCCTTCCACAGGTGGCCGCCTTCTACTCCAACAGCGCACAGACGTTCCGCGACCCAGATTTTCCTGTGCTTGCAGATCAAGCCAGTTGGTACCCTTCTCAGATTGTGGGGTTGTCTGTGAACATGCCGGTTTGGACCAGTTTTGGGGGACGTCAGCGCGTGGAGAAAGCCAAGCTCGCGGTCCTCACTGCGGAGTCGGGCCTGGCGCAAATGGAATCGGCTGCGCGCCTGGAATTTGACAACGCACGCGCGACGTTCTTGGACGCCCAGGCGGCGCTCACGAACGCGGAGCAGCAGCGAGATTTGGCCTCGCGCATCCTCACACGCATTGAACTCGGACACAAGGAAGGCGTCCGCAGCAGCTTTGAACTCAACACCGCCCAAAACCAACTCCTCGAAGCCGAGGGCAACCTGATTGGCGCGCAACTCGCTTGGCTCAACGCCCAGCAGCGCCTCATCGCATCGAATCCACGACCATGAAAAAGATTTTGAACCTCCTCGGCCTGATGGCCATCGCGACCGCATTGCTTGTGCGTTGTGGCGCCCCTGCTGAATCGGATGCCGCATCCCCTGAGACAACCAATGCACGATTGACTCGCGTGGGTGTCCAAACTGTGCAGGTCGCGCCTTTCTCGCATTCCTTCGCGGTGCAAGGCAACGTCCAAACCGACCGCATCGCCAATATCCTCGCGTCGTTCCCTGGCGTGGTGCGGGAAGTGCTGGTGAACGAAGGCACCCAGGTGAACAAGGGCACCGCATTGGTGCGCATCGACACCGATGTCCTGTCCAAGCAGCGCGCGGAGCTGGTGACCCAGTTGGAGTTGGCCCAAACCCTCTTCGAACGACAAGAGCGCCTCTGGAACAAGGAAATTGGTTCCGAGGTGGATTTTCTCCAAGCCAAAACGGGACTTGAAGCGCTCGAGCGCAGCCTCGCCACCCTGGATGAGCAAATCGACCAGGCGGTCATTCGCGCTCCGTTCAGCGGGGTGTTGGACCGGGTGTTTGTCAACGTCGGGGAGATGGCCTCTCCCCCCATGCCTGTCGTGCGTGTGGTGGACCTGAGCGATTTGTACATCAGAGCGTCGGTCAGCGACCACTATGCCGGCGTCGTCATGGCCGGCCAGTCGGTGACTGTGGAAGCTCAGGGCCTGGAGCCCATTGAAAGCCAGGTCCGTCGCGTGGGACAGTTCATCGAAGCGGCCAACCGCACCATCGACGTCACCATTGACCTCCCCGCAGGGACCCGTGCGCTGCCCAACATGGTGGCCACGGTTCACATCACCGATTTGGCCTTGGACAGCGCCTTGGCCCTTCCTTCGGCAGTGGTTCAACAAGACGCGAACGGCCAGGAGTACGTGTACATCATCAAAGGGGATCAGGCGACGAAACAAACGGTCCAGACGGGCGTGATGTCGGACGGCATGCTGCTGATCGAAGCGGGTCTGAGGGCTGGCGACCGCGTCATCAACCGCGGCGCTGCCCGCGTGGTGGATGGCGAGCGAGTGACCCTGATCGAATCCTGAAGCCACAGTCATGACCGATCAAACCAACACATCGCCAGAGGCGAAGGGCGGAGGCAAGCTTCGTGAGTTTGGGCTGACCACGCTGAGCATCCAAAACAAGACGACCGTCTTCGTGCTCATCGCCATCATCACTTTGTCTGGCATCAGCAGCTACCTGACGGTGCCCAAAGAGGCGTTCCCGGAGATTGTGGTGCCGGAGATTTTTGTCAGCACAGCCTACCCCGGGAACAGCCCGGTGAACATGGAGAAGCTGATCACCCGCCCCTTGGAGAAGGAAATCAACACGATTTCGGGCATCGATGAAATCACGTCCACCAGCGTGCAGGGCTTCAGCGCCATCGACATCAAATTCAACTTCGACGTCACCCCTACGGAGGCGTTGCGGAAGGTGAAGGATGCGGTTGACAAGGCCAAGTCCGACCCCGATTTCCCCACCGATTTGCCCGCGGATCCGAGTGTGATGGAGCTGAATTTCAGCGAACTCATGCCGGTGATGAACATCAACTTGAGCGGGGATTACCGCCTTCAGGACTTGAAAAAGTACGCGGAGCACCTCGAGGATCGGGTGGAAGCCTTGCCCCAAATCAGCAAGGTGGACATCCAAGGCATCAGCGACCTCGAAGTGGAGATCGAGGTGGACCACCTTCGCGCAGAGGCCATGCAGGTCAGTTTCAATGACATTTCAGGCGCCATCGCTGCGGAAAACATGTCCGTGTCAGGCGGCGACCTCTTGGTGGATGGCGTGCGCCGAAGTGTGCAAGTGGAAGGGGATTTCACCAGCATCGAAGAGCTTGAAAACGTCATCATCAAGGCGGAGAACGGGTTCACGGTGCACTTGCGCGACGTGGCCGAGGTGTCGTTCGTAGAGAAAGAGAAGGAGAGCTACGCGCGGGAGTATTCCCGTCCGGTGGTGTCCCTCGATGTGGTGAAGCGCGCGGGCGAAAACCTCCTTGAGGCGTCTTCTGCCATCAACGCCATCATTGACGAGGCCAAACAGAATGTGTTGCCACGCAACTTGAATGTGTCCATCACCAATGACCAAAGCGACATGACCCAAACCCAGGTGGAGGAGCTGCAGAACTCCATCATCTTCGGCGTCTTGCTTGTGGTGGGGGTGCTCCTGTTCTTCCTCGGATTGCGCAACGCCCTCTTCGTGGGTGTGGCGATTCCGCTGTCGATGTTCATGAGCTTCCTCATCCTGAATTCACTCGGCGTGACGTTCAACACCATGGTGCTGTTCTCGCTTGTTTTGGCGCTTGGCATGCTCGTCGACAATGGCATTGTGGTGGTGGAGAACGTGTACCGTCTCATGGACGAGGGATACAGTCCGCTGAAGGCGGCTCGCTACGGAGTGGGTGAGGTGGCGTGGCCCATCATCGCCTCGACGGGCACCACGCTTGCGGCCTTTTTGCCGTTGGCACTTTGGCCTGGATTGATCGGAGAGTTCATGAGCTACTTGCCGATGACCCTCATCATCGTTTTGGGATCGTCTTTGTTTGTGGCCTTGGTCATCAACCCGGTGCTGACGTCGGTCTTCATGAAGGTGGGTGAGGAGCATGTGAATCGTCGCCGAACCCATGCGGTGTCTGGCATTCTTGTCGGAGTCGGAGTCGCATTCCTCGCCATGGGCGCCACAGGTTTGGGCAACATTCTTGCCATCGCGGGCATCCTGACGTTGCTCAACACTTACGTGCTGTATCCCGCGACGTTGACCTTCCAAAACAAATTCCTTCCGCGTCTTGAAGTGGCGTACGAGCGGTTCCTCAGCTATGTGCTTGGGGGACGTCGTCCCTGGGCCTTTTTTTGGGGAACGGTGGGCTTGCTCTTTTTGTCCATTGTGTTGATGGGTGCATTCCCGCCCAAGGTGTTGTTCTTCCCGGACAACCAGCCTCAATACTTGAACATCTTCGTGTCCAAACCCATCGGAACGGATTTGGCCGAGACCAATGAGGTGGCCAAAGACGTGGAGCGCCGTGTGATGGAGGTTTTGGGAAGAGAGGATTTCAAACGCCCCAATCCTGAGACTGGAGAGCTCGAGAGCTTCATCGTCAACTCCGTCATCGGGACGGTGGGCAACGGAACGAGCGACCCCAACGAGGGCCCCCAGTTGGGTCCGACGCCACACAAGGCGCGCGTGGTCGTCAACTTCGTGAAGTTTCAGGACCGGCGCGGCTTGTCCACGGGCGACGTGTTGAGTGCCATTCGTGAAGAACTGCGGGGTTACCCAGACGCAGAGGTGGTCGTGACCAAAAATTCGGACGGTCCGCCCCAAGGCGCGCCAATCAACCTTGAGCTCACGGGCGACGACTACGACGAGTTGCTTGCCGCCTCCGAGAGCGCATTGCAATACCTCCGCACCAAGGATTATGCAGGTGTCGAGGAGTTGAAAATCGATGTGGACAAGCGCAAACCCCAAATGCCCGTGGTCATCGACCGAGAAAAGGCCCGCACCTACGGGTTGAGCACGCGAGACATCGGATACACGCTGCGGACGGCGTTGTTTGGCCGGGAAGTGGGCACTTACAAAGATGGGGAGGACGACTACCCCATCAACGTTCGCTTTGCCGAGGAATACCGCCACAGCAGCGACGCCCTGATGAACCAGAAGGTGATTTTCCGCAGCCAGAGCGACGGCCAAATCAAGGAGGTGCCCATCAGCGCCGTGGCGTCAGCCAATCGCTCGACCACGTTCAGCGCGGTGAAGCGAAAAGACCTCAAGCGCGTGATCACCATCACCTCCAACGTGCTCGAAGGGGCCAACCCCACAGAGATCATCTCGCGAATGGAGGAAGACATGAACGACGAACTCGCCATGCCGAGTGCCGTGACTTGGGAATTCACAGGTCAGCAGGAGGAACAGGCCAAGGAGATGGCGTTCCTCTCCAAAGCGTTGCTCATCGCGTTGTTCCTCATTTTCCTCATCATCGTCAGCCAATTCAACAGCGTCACCACCCCGTTCATCATCGGGTTCAGTGTGGTCTTCTCCCTCATTGGTGTGTTGTTGGGGCTTGTCATCTTCCAAATGGAGTTCGTGATCATCATGACCATGATTGGCATCATCTCGCTGGCGGGCGTGGTGGTGAACAACGCCATCGTGTTGATCGATTACACCAACTTGTTGCGCGCCCGGCGCCGTGAAGCATTGGGATTGGAGGAAGGGGAGTCCACCGAGGATGCAACCAAACTGCCTTTTGACGAGGTGAATGCCGCAATCGTTGAAGGAGGCAAGACAAGGTTGCGTCCCGTATTGTTGACGGCGATCACCACTGTCCTGGGATTGCTTCCTCTGGCTGTTGGGTTGAACATTGACTTTGTGGGTTTGGTCACCAACTACGATCCCAACATCTATGTGGGTGGGGACAACAACGTGTTTTGGAAACCCATGAGCTGGGCCATCATCTTTGGGTTGACGTTCGCGACGTTCTTGACCTTGATCATCGTTCCGGTCATGTACTGGTGGATCGAGCGGACGACCTACAAATGGGTCGGTCGGACGGTTTGACCTGACCATCCCTTGTGCCCAAACGTCATCGCTGGACAATGCGCTGCACCCGTGGCCCAATTCGCGTGAGCAACTCGTAGGGAATGGTGGAGGCTTGTGTGGCGACGTCGTCGATGCGTGGACGTTCACCCCAGAGGGTCACTCGGTCACCGGGATGAACGTCGAGTCCTGTGGCGTCCACCGTGACCATGTCCATGCACACTCTGCCTACCGTTGGCAGAAGCTGTCCATTCCAAATCACGTGTCCTCGACCGTTGCCCAACGCCCGAGGGTAACCGTCGGCGTACCCCACGGACAACACGGCCAACGTGCGGTCACGGTCCACGGCGTCCGTGAACCCGTAGCCAGAACCTTCTCCGGCAGGGATGTGGACGAGTTTGGCGACGGAGGTTTCGAGGGAAAGGACGTTTTCAAGTCCGACGCGCTCGGAGCCAGGCCCAACGCCGTACATCGCGAGTCCGACGCGGATGTGGGTCAACACAGGGGCGTGCGCTTCCCGTTCTGAGGCCGAGAGCCATTCGTGAATTCGCGCAGCACCAGCAGAGTTCAAGACGTGTCTGGGGACGTTGTGGAATCGGTGCGTCGTGCGGCGGAGGAAGGCCCCCAACTGTTGTCGCGTGGCGCCGTCCAGCCCTGGGTCATCGGCCCCTGCCAGATGCGTCATCACGCTCACAAGCTTCAACTCAGGGCCTTCAAGGAGCGTTTCCACACGTTCATCCTCTTGGGGGGCCAAGCCCAAACGGTGCATGCCGGTGTCCAGTTTGAGGTGCACTGCCCAGCCTGTAACAGCATGTGTCTCGGCCCATTCTTTGGCCATATGGACATGCTTCGTCGACACCAACTGAGGCTCCAGATCGTGACTGTGCATCGTCCCAAAAGTGGACGGGTCAGGGTTGAGCACAAGGATTCTGGCACGAATGCCGGCCTCACGCAAGACCACCCCCTCGTCGGCATATGCCACGGCAAGCCAGTCGACGTTTTGGGCTTCCAACAGCCGGCCAAGCACCACGGGGTCGGTGCCATAACCAAGACCCTTGATCACCGCGATGACGCCCTTGGCTCCTGCGTGAGCCTTGAGCGAACGAAGGTTGTTGACCAAGGCGCTTGTGTTGAGGGTCAGCGTGGTGACGTGTCGTGCTGGCGCGAGGGCCTGCACGGCTGGTTGAAGCCGCTCTGTTGAGGCCACTTTGATCAACAGGTTGGCGCTACCCAACGCACCGGCAAGGGTCACCAGTTCGTCCATGTCTCGAAACACGTGAATGGCGGGCGGGGCATCACAGGCCCCGTCTTGCATGGTTTCGAGAAGGGCAGCTTCAGCGTCGTCGGACCAAGCGGGGGCCCAAAGCCACAAGTCGCTGATCCGATGGCGTTTTGCCACCTCGGCCACTTGCCTAGCCCGCTCGCGCTCCTTCAAACCACTTTGGGGCACGTCACCGACCAGGGCCACAGATCGACCGGCGTCAGGGGCTGCCTCGAGTGCGTTCAAGGCCACACGTAAAGACCCAAAGTCATGGTTGCAATCGTCTTGAATCAACACTCCGCCTCGCGTGCGTTGCGTCGAGGAGAGGCGTCCGGAAAGCGATGCCAATGCTGCCATGTTGGCGGCAACCTCAGCCAACTCCATGTCGAGGTTGAGGGCCACCAAAGCGGCGGTGCACGCATTCTTGACGGAGGCGATGTCTGCGAAGGGCAAAGCGGTTTTTGCGGATTCCCCTCGCCAATGCAGAGCAAGCTCTTGCTTGGGTTTGTCAAAATGAACCTGCAAGTCGGCCCGGTGTGCCTGTGCATCGCTGGTGTTCGCCCAGGTCACAATGGGGGAGTTGATGTGATGTTCGCACGCGTCGCGCAAGGCTTCAGGCATGAAGACCAGCTGACATCCTTTGAACAAGGCGCATTTTTCCTCAGCCAAGTGTGCGGGCCCGTCGAAATTTCCGAGATGGGCTTGGCCCAAATGAGTGAGCACACCGAGGCTTGGCAGGATGCACGCTTGAAGCCGTTGCATTTCCCCTGGTTCGCTGACGCCCGCTTCAATCACCGACACATCGTGATGGGCCTCCATGGACCAAACGCTCAGCGGCACCCCAAGTTGGCTGTTGTGACTCATAGGGCTCCGATGAATGGCGCGGTGTTGCGGGAGCAATCGAGCCAACCATTCTTTGACTGTGGTTTTGCCATTGCTTCCCGTCACCGCAACAACCGGCCCCTGAAAGGCGATCCTTTTGGCGCGCGCCATGCTTTGCAAGGCGAGCAGGACGTCAG
>JBELLK010000002.1:63259-112271 GCA_042088625.1 Flavobacteriales bacterium | reverse complement strand
AAGAGCAAGGTGGTGGACGTGGCGAACTACCCTGAGAACACCGAGCTGTCGGTCGACTACGTGTACGACAACGGCAACCCCACGGTGGGCGGGCCGCAATTTGAGGACGGTCGCTATGTCACCGTGGGCTACCGCCACGCGCTGTTGCCCATGCCTAAGGAGGGCTTCACGCCACGTGCGGACGACCCGCGCATCGGTTTCTTCACCACAGAAGTGGACGATTTGACGGGCGTGAGTGCCACGCCTTGGAAGGACATGATTCACCGGTGGCGCCTCGTAAAGAAGGACCCCTCGGCTGCCATGTCCGAGCCCGTGGAGCCCATCACGTGGTGGATTGAAAACACGACCCCCGAAGAATTCCGTCCCATCATCAAGGCCGGCGTCGAAAAGTGGAACCAGGCCTTCGAGCCCCTCGGATTCAAAAACGCCGTGGTGGTCAAGGTCCAGCCCGACGACGCGGACTGGGACGCCGGCGACGTGCGTTACAACGTGCTGCGCTGGACCGCCTCCCCTACGCCCCCATTCTCTGGTTATGGCCCCAGCTTTGTGAACCCACGCACCGGCGAAATCCTCGGTGCAGACATCATGCTTGAGTATGGCGGGATGGTCGGTCGCCTGTGGCGCGCCGAGGTGTTCTCCAAGGCCGGCATGATTGAAGAGGCCATGGACGAGGAGTACGCGGCACTTGACGCTGAAATGGAAGGCCGCTCGTCGCGCGAGGTCTTGGCCGAACAGATGAGCCGCTGCCACGCCGGCACCGTGATGGGCCGCAACAGCTTGCTTGCCGCCGCTGCCATGCGTGCCTACAACTTCACGGACGAAGAGCACGCCGAGTTTGTGCGCCAAACCCTGCACCGCCTCGTCCTGCACGAAGTTGGACACACCCTGGGCATGAGCCACAACATGCACGCCAGCACCATGCTTTCGCCGGACGAACTCAAGGACGCCGCGAAGGTGGCCGAGAACGGCATGTGCAACTCCGTCATGGAATACCCGTCGATCAACTTCGCCCGCAACAAGGCCGAGCAAACGCGCTTCTACGACGACAGCCCCGGCCCCTACGACAAGTGGGTGATCGAGTACGGCTACAGCGTGGGTCTCGAGGATGCTGACGCCGAGGCGGCGCGGTTGGGCGCGATCTTGGAACGCTCGACGGATCCGCTGCTGCAGTTTGGCAACGACGCGGACGACATGCGCGGCACGGGACGTGGCATCAACCCTGACGTGAACATCTACGACTTGAGCAGCGATCCTGTGGCGTACGCCTCGGAGCGTTGCGAACTCGTGAACGACCTTCTCCCCTCCATCGTCGAGAACTTCGCCCCTGGCGTGGACAGCCACCAAGAGGTGCTGCGGGCGTACTACGCCCTGACCGGCGAATACGCGACCCAGCTCCGCATCATGACCCGCCAAATCGCTGGCGTACGCTACAACCGCGCCACCCCAGCCCAGCTCGATGGCGCCGCCCCTTACACCCCCGTGTCGGAGGCCGACCAAAAAGCCGCGATGAAGGCACTGGCCAAGTACGCCTTTGCGCCGGATGCATTTGAGGCGCAGGCGGACGTGCTGGCCTACCTGCAAGCGCAGCGTCGCGGGTTTGGGTTCTTTGGGCGGAACGAAGATCCCAAGATTCACGCGCGGGTCGCCTCATCCCAAAAAGCTGCACTCGCCCAATTGGTCCATCCCTCTGTCTTGATGCGCATCCTCGACAGTGGACTGTACGGCAACACCTACGACCTCGACGAATACATGCGCGATCTCACCAAAGCGATTTTCCGGGCAGATTTGAGGACTGGCGTGAACACCTACCGCCAAAACCTGCAACTCATGTATGTTGAAGCCCTGATCAAAGCGCTTGACGACAAAAGCCGTTTGAACATGGTGGCCCAAAGCGTGGTCCTCGACCAAATTCGTCGCATCGACCGCGCCCAGCGAGATGCCGCCTTGCCAGACGGGCTGACGGGCGCGCACCGTGCGCACATCCGCCACTTGATCGAGGTGGCGCTGGAGCGTTGAGCGTACATCCCGATCCAGTTCATTCACGAAATGTGCATAACATGAAGAAGCAGGGCCGTGGCCCTGCTTTTTTTTGCCCCTTCCTCGGGGTAGCTTGAGGGCCATGGAGGAGAGCCACAGGAAATTCACCGTCATGGGCGGACGGTTGAGGCACGACGTGTGCGACTACATCACCGCCATGACCAGCGAATCCGACGTGCAGGTCCACGTCGGCTGCGACTCCCAAAACCACAAGCGCCACACCGTGTACGTCACCACCGTGGTGTTTCGGTTTCCCAACAACGGCGCGCACGTCATCTATCGCCGTGAGCGCGTTCCCAAAATCCTCGACATTTGGACCAAACTTTGGGGCGAGACGGAACGGTCGGTGGAGTTGGCCAACCTGATCCTTGAGGAGTGCAACCTCCGGGTGCACCAAATTGACCTCGACTTCAACAGCGACAGCCAATACGCGAGCCACAAACTGGTCAGCGCCAGCTCAGGCTACATCACCTCCTTGGGATTCAATTCAAAGGTGAAGCCTGACCTCTTGATGGCCGCGTGGGCCGCGAATGTGCTTTGTCAGTGATGGCAGGCTGAATCACCCCAAGTCCTCACCTCCGAAGCGCTTGAGCAACACTTCGGAACGGTGGGCAAAGATGTTTTTCACCCGACCGTGGACCATCCAGCCCGTGAGCAGGGCGCCGAGTTTGCCCCCCTTGAGTTTGTAATGAAGGATGTCGTCCATTTGGACTCCGCCTTCGACGGCCTTGAAATGATGCTGATGATGCCACAGGGCGTAGGGCCCAAACCTCTGCTCGTCCACGAAATAAGAGCGGTCCTCGCAATGCGTGATCTCTGTCACCCACGTCATCGGAATGTTGAACAAGGGACGGACGCGGTAGCGGATGATTTGGCCCGCGTAGGTTCGCTTTTCATTGTCCGTCAGGATTTCAAATCCCATGTCTGGCGGCGTGATGTCGTCCAAATTGTCAGGAACGCTGAAGAAATCCCACGCCTCGTCCAATGTGATGGGCAACACCAAAGAGGTTCGCAATTCGTGCATGACGGGGTAACCTCCCCTTCCGAAAAAAGGTTCAGCTCTGTTCGGACAAGAAAAATGGAGCACCTGCCGTTGCTGGTGCTCCACTACGATTCACAACGAGGTCCTCCATTTGGGTGACCTTCAATTCTAATTTACATAATAAAGAGCGGAATTCCAACTTCTTCAAGAGAGTTGACGTCCCGCAGATACCAGAACCTCCATCAACTCCGCAGGTGCAAAAGGCTTGGCCACAAAGCCGGAAGCCCCTGCCTTTTTGGCATTTGTCCGTGTTTCATCGTCCGCGAACGCGGTGACCATGTACACCCGAGTCACTGATTCGCTCTGACGTTCATGCTCTTCACTGCGGATGCGACGCAGCGCCTCCAACCCATCCATGACTGGCATTTGGACATCCAACAGGACGACATCAAAATGATTCTGCGACCATTGATTGAGGGCCTCCGCCCCATCCTTGGCCAAATGCAATTCGACATTCCATCGATCCAGCAGCGCCTTGGCGTAGAGCACGTTGATGTCGTTGTCCTCGGCCAGCAACACGCGCATGCCTTCACCATCCCATTCAAGAACAGTCAAATCGTCTTTGTCACCGGACAGTTCTGGATTGGATGTCGAGCTGGAATCCCAGGTCGGTGCAGGGACTTCCAACAAAAACTTGGCGCCTTTTTGACTCGGCATGAGCCCAAGCTTCCCTCCCATCAACTGTGCGAGTTCTCGCGCGATGGAAAGCCCCAGGCCCGTGCTGCCCTCGGCATGGCGTTGTTCTGAGAGGATGTTGTCCGAATCGAGCAAACCAAAGGGTCTGAAAATGCGCTCTTCTTGTCCCACGGGAATGCCCGGCCCTTCATCCGTGACTTCAGCGGCAATCCAATCGTCTTTGACCGGATGATTTCGGATGCTCAACACCACCGTCCCCGATTCTGCGTACTTGATGGCATTGCCCAACAAGTTGGTCAGAATCTGAAGCCACTTGTCCACGTCAAGGGTCCGCTGCTTGTTGCTCAATTCGCATCCGCAGTTGAGCCCAATGCCTTTTTCCTCGGCAAGGAGATGATGCATTTTGGCCACACCTGCAGTCACCTCAACGACATTGACATCACTGAGATTCAAGGAGGGTTTGCCAACTTCAAGTTTGGACAAATCCAACACGTCGTCCACCACCCTGCGGAGCATCTTCGTGGCACGAATCGCCCCTTGCCAAATCGCTTCCTGTTCTGGCGTCCGCGTCATGTTGTTCATCAGGTGCAGCATGCCGTTGATGGCGTTGATGGGCGTCCGAATCTCGTGGCTCATCTTCATCAACAACCCCCTTTCGCGGTTACGGGCAAAGGCCTCAGCTTCCAACGCTCGGTTGGTCTCCAACTCGAGCATCTTTCGTTCAGAAATGTCGAAGTGAATGCCCACGGATCCCACCACATCGCCATCTAGGTTCCGGATTGGCGCACCCGTAATCAGCAGCCAAATCCGATGCCCCAACCGATGTTTCACAGGCAACTCGTACGCAGAAGATTGACCTTGTTGCCGAAGTGCAACCACTTCCTTCATTTTGGCCCGGCCTTCCTCATCGAGCATGATTTCGCCCTTGGTGCCCACCAAATCCTCTTGCCGATACCCGGTTATCCCCACAAAACGAGGATGCACGTGCGTCACCAAACCCTCAAGATCCACTTCCATGTATCCCAAATCGAGCTCCTCCAGGATGGTGCGGTACTTGAATTCGCTGGCCCGCAATGCTTGCAATTGGTCCAGGACTTCTGTTTTTCCTCTCAAGTTTTCCTCAAGAAGGGCCATCAATCGTGAAGAATCAGAATCTGAGATGTGCGGCCTTTGCATGTGGTCAAAATACCTTGCCCCCACGAATTGTTGTGATTGTGGTCGCCTTTTTTCTCCATCCGTTCATTGCCCACTGTCCCCTTTTGAAGTGGATGACGTTGGGATTTTTGCATCTCAGCTTCGGAATCGCCATGTGTGCGGCACAGGACGAGATTGCGGTCGATTGCAAGGAGGTCCCACTCGCCTTTCGCACAGACATCCGCAGCCCCGATGCCTGGGAGTTGGCGTGGGAAGCACGTTGGCCTGAAGCATCGACGGCCCTGAGTGCATGGCGCAACAATCAATTTGAGCTGCTTGTCGACATGTGGAGCCAAGCGGCCTTGACCTTGCCCGCATTGAAGCGCGCGGTGTTGGATGCTGGGATGCCGGAGAGTGTGGCTTACTTGATGTGGTGGTCCACCCTCAACAACCCTTTTGACCCCAACTCTGCCGTCCGTGAGGCGCAGGGAATCGATCAAGAATTGTTGCGTCTTCAACCTGAAGAAGCTGTGGCCTGGGGACATGCCCTAAGCCAAAGCACCCTGCCCCTCGCCGATTGGGCCTGCGCCATGAGAACAGGCATGAGGCTGATTGAGAACTTCGATTTGCCTAAGGTGCACGTGGTCCGTGAAGGCGAAACGGTGTACAGCATTGCGAGAACATGGAATGTTTCTCCCCATTGTCTTTCTGCCAAAAACAGGGTGTGGGACGACATTCAACCTGGCATGACGTTGCTCATACCACAGCTGCCCGATTGACGTGAGTTCCTCCCCAAGACCCTGGCATCAATGGGGACTGATTTGGTTGGTCTTCTTGTCTTCGTGGTGGCTCATACGCACCCTGTTGCCTGAAGCACCCTGGAATCAGAGGCATGAGCGATTGAAACCACTGACCGCCTTGCCGATCAACCCGGTGCTTCTGGACTTGGACACCACCATTCATGAAGATGGGGCCTTGGATGAAGCACACTGGTCTTTTTTGGACAGCCTTTCCCTTGATTCGAATCCATCGACGGCCCTGTTGGGCAACACTGCGGCGTGGTTTGGTCTGAGGCGTTTTTTTCTTCAATTGCCTCGAGCCGGGCAAAATGCAATCCATGTGTACCACTGGGGAGACAGCCAAATTGAAGGGGACCGAATCTCGGGAGAGCTTCGGAAATCGTGGCAAGCGCGTTGGGGAGGGCACGGTCCTGGATGGGTGATGCCTGTGATGCCGGCGCCCCATGGCCATGTCAAGGCATCGAACACCGGCGATGTGTTTCGGCGAACTGGATTTGGACGTCGAAAGGACACTTCAGCAAGGAAATTGCCTTTTCTCGCATTGAACGACATCCCATCCCAAGCAGAATGGACCGTCAAGGCCAACCGAACCAGAGGGACTGAGGGCTGGTCCGTGCAAGAAATTTGGCCGGTCGATGCTGCTCCCAGGGTTCACGAGCACAAGGTCAAGACCGACATGGACACACTGGTGTTCACGAATGACACCCTGCGTGGCGTCTTCCTTGGATCTCGCAAGGGAGTCATGGTTCACAACCTTCCCATTCGAGGGGCATCCGGGACGATGCTGAATCGACTTCCTGATGCGGAATGGGATTGGTTGACTTCCACACATCCCCCTTCCATGGTTGTGCTTCAGTTTGGAGGCAATGCCGTTCCTGGCATGACCAGCCCCAAGCAGGCGCGGTGGTACGCCCAAAACATGGGGCGTTTGGTTCGCACCATCCGGGATCGCTTCCCCTCTGCCGTCGTGCTGTTCGTCGGCCCTTCAGACATGGGGCTTCGTCCTCAGGACTACCCTGGACTTCCATGGGTGATTGAATCGCTCGCGCAAGAAGTCTCTGAAGCAGGCGGATTGTTCTGGGACATGCAAGCGGCCATGGGCGGACCGGGCAGCATGGCCCGCTGGCATTCGAAAGGATGGGCGGCATCCGACCACATTCACTTTTCCCGGAAAGGGGCCCAAGAAGCGGCTGAACGATTGGAACACGCCTTGTGGCTTGCTTGGCGAGACATGCGCTCTCCCAAATCCAAACGCCATGACTGACGTCACATTCACTGCATGGCCGTTTTGGGTGGCCTTTGCCTGTGCCTTCATGGTCATGTCCATCGCGGGACAACTCTTGAAGGCACAACGTCGAACTCCGGCACTGAGGAAAATCCTTCTGCTCGCATTCAGCATGGGGTTCTACGGCTGGGTGGCGGGGAAACTGGTGGTCATCTTGGTCCTGTCTGTGTTGGTGAACCATGGCTTGACTCGCTGGCTGGCAGCCACCACTGGGCGATTGCGCCAAATCCTCGTCACCACGGCCGTCGTCTTCAATGTGGGTCTGTTGGCGTTGTTCAAATACGCCTACTTCGTGGCCGACTGGTGGCCCAATTCCACCCTTGAATACGCCCTGCAGTCGTGGCGTTTGGATCTATGGATGCTGCCAATAGGCCTGTCGTTTTTCACGTTTCAGGCCATCAGTTATGTGCTTGACGTGCATCGCGGCACATTGAAGGCGCCCGCGAACCTGCTGTCCTTCGCGACCTACCTCTCCTTCTTTCCACAGCTGGTTGCTGGCCCCATCGTGCGGGCAGGACAATTTCTCCCGCAGCTCGAATCCAATTCGTGGATGCCCACCAAAGCGCAAGACCGGCAACATGTTCAGCTCATTTTGACCGGCTTCCTCAAAAAAATCTTGTTGGGCGACTTCATTGGAGCTTGGATCGTGGATCCTGCATTTGCCGAGCCTGCGATGTGGTCATCTGTCGAGATTTGGGTTGCACTCTACGGATACAGCCTTCAAGTGTATGCGGATTTCAGCGGATACACTGACATGGCCAAAGGCATGGCCGGGCTCTTGGGCATTGCCTTGCCCGAGAACTTCAATCGACCCTACAGGGCAACGTCACCAGGCGACTTTTGGCGTCGTTGGCACATCACCCTCTCCGCGTGGTGGAAGGATTACGTCTACATCCCGATGGGGGGAAACCGCAACTTCAGCGCGTTCAGCCTGGGGTGCGTGGTGTTGGCCTGCGCAGCCATCGTCTGGCGGGCCGGCAATTTGGGGGTCAGTCTCGTCGCCTTCGGAGTGACTTTGCTGATGATGGCCGTGATGCTCCTCTACCCTGGGGCAAACCGCCGTGTTGCCCATGCTGTAAATGTGTTCTTGATCATGCTCTTGGGTGGGCTCTGGCACGGCGCGCACATGAATTTCCTCGTCTGGGGGGCACTGAATGGCGTGGTCCTGAGCGCATGGATTTTGCTTCGACCGCAGTCCCAAAAAACATGGGCAAAATGGCTTGGTTGGCTGGTCACCTTTCACACGGTGGTGGCTTCGCGGATTTGGTTCCGGGCAGGATCCTTGGTTGACTTGAATGAAGGTGCGATGGCTCCTCACCCGGAAGGCGCATGGAACACGGCGTGGTCCATGTGGAGCGCCTTGACGCAAAGTTCAGTCGAACCAGGCTCAATGCATTGGCAACCTGAGTACGTTGCCGGATTGGCGCTTCTTGGCATTGGTTTTGGACTGCACTTCATGTCCGACCCCATTGCCGAGGCGCTTCGCAAACGTGCACAAAAAACACCCATGTGGGTGTGGTGGGGCGCTTGGATTGTCGCCACACTGCTCAGCACGTGGGCGCCCGGGTCTCACGCGAGGCCCTTCATCTATTGGCAATTCTAAATCAGGCGGACCTCAACGGGTCAACTGGGTCGGTGCCTGAACACCTTGGTATGCGCTGCATGCCTGGTGGCCAGCAGAAGCACAGGATGCCAACGTTGCAGCCGCGATGGTTGCTCCGAGGAACCATGCAAAGAAGGAGAGTCGCTTTGAGTTCATGTGCCAAATTTCAAGGAAACAAACGCGGACCCCATCCCGTTTCGCTTCTTTTATGAACAATCAAGGGTGTACTTTCGTGTCATGAGCCCCACGCGCATCCTCTCGAGCATCTTGGCGATTCTTTTGGCCTACAACGCCACCTTTTTTGCATTGCACCTCTCGGGTCGGGCGCGGATTTGGAAAGACGCTCTGACCGACTTGCAATCCACGCTGAGCATCCTCGAGTTGATGGCGGTGGTTGCACTGTTTGTGGACTTGGTGGTGCGCTACGACAACATCCCAAATGCTTGGCAGACCCCGCGCGTCATCGCCGTGGGACTCTGTGTGGCAGGACTGTTGTTCAAGTGGTTCATCCTCTACCTGCATCTGAGCTATTTGGTGGACTGAGTTGGGCCAGCAAACGCACCGTCGCTGCCAACTCAATCGTCGTCGAGGTGGTACTCGAATTCTTCTGCAGGCAAGTCACGCGGCAACATTCGAAACACCTGATATCGCTGCTTCACGTAAAGGATGAACTCGTACTGAGACCATTGTTTCAATGCATTTTCACCTGGATCACAAAAGCGGGCGAACGCATCAAACTCCCACGCCTCGAGGTCCACAATGTCGTAATCCACGTACTTCACGAACAATTCCTGAAGCAGCTCGCGTCGACGGTCCTCGTTCTCCAATCGGGCCACTTCGCGTCGACTTTGGGCTTCTCTGGCAAACGCTTCATACAGAAAAGTGATGGGGCTTTGAAGCGCATCGATGCCTGAGACCCTGAAATCCTCTTCACGGTACCCCAGCGCCTGAATGTCTCGAATGATTTCATTAAGGGTCCTCGGCGCAATGACCTCTGCTGCGCCGACCTCCACATTCAAGACGCGCAGTTGAACGCGAAGGGCGTCTCCAGAACGCACGCTGTGCTCTTGCGTGTGATATCCCACGGCGCCAATCACCAAGGTGTCTCCCAAACAAGCGCGCACGATGAACTCCCCATCGCTGCCCACAAACTCTCCTGCATTGGTGCGCCGATTGACCACCATGGACGATGGGATCCATCGCTCCCCAAGGTCGGTCACGATGCCCGTGACCACCACCGTGCTGTCACATCGCCTCTCAACCGATGACAAGGCCTCTTGAGCCAACGGCTTGAAGTGCCACATGCACACCCCCAAACACACGAACATGAACCGAGCACGCATGCCGACAAAGTAAGGTGAGTTTCATCCAACTTCCGTGGGGCTTTAACGTACCTTCCCATCATGGCCTCCCCTGCTTCACGCGACCACAGCGCCAAGGAACGTGCCCGTGCCGCCGCCAAATCCCTCATCAAGAAAGGAAGTGGTTGGGATGCCCAACAGTTGGCGACTGCAGTCAAAGAAGGAAAACGAGATGCGCTTGCCCAAGCCATCACGTGGGTCGAAAGCGAATTGCCAGAGCATCAAGAGCGCATTGAAGCGCTGCTGAACGAGACTTCTGGCCAAACGTCGAGTGTACGAATTGGCTTCACAGGCATTCCAGGTGCAGGCAAAAGCACCCTCATTGAGCGGTTTGGGCTCGAGGCACTCCAACGCGGACACAAGGTTGCCGTCCTTGCCATTGACCCTTCGTCGCAACGGACCAAAGGCTCGCTCCTCGGCGACAAGACCCGAATGCTGGACCTCTCCAAGCATCCTGACGCATTCGTCAGGCCCTCTGCCGCCTCGTCAACCTTGGGTGGCGTCGCAAGGGCGACCTCTGAAGCGATTCAACTTTGCGAAGCCGCTGGGTACGACATGATCCTCGTGGAAACGGTCGGGGTTGGACAAAGTGAGGTGGCTGTCCGAAGCATGGTCGACGTGTTTGTGCTGATGCTCATTGGTGGCGCGGGCGACGACGTCCAAGGCATCAAACGAGGGGTGGTCGAAATGGCCGACCTCGTTGTGGTGCACAAAGCCGAAGCTGAAAACCTGAAAGCATGCCGCGCCACGGCCAACGCCTACCGCCACGCGTTGCACGTGCTGCCCACCCCGCCCTCCGAAACAAGCACAGAAGTGCTTCTCGTGTCAAGTTTGACTGGAGAAGGACACCCTGAATTGTGGGAGCACGTCCATCGTCTTCAAGACAGTTGGAAGACCTCTGGGTGGTGGTCTGAGCAACGGACGTCACAGCAAATTGAGGCCATGCACCGGCATGCCCGCCAATTGCTCGTCGAATCCCACATGCAGCACAAATCCAAGCTCTGGAAAGAACTGGAGGCACAGGTGCATGAAGGGAACGCAAGCCCCTTCGCATCTGCCCGGCGCTGGATTCAAAGCCCCAACAACGAGGGATGATTGGGTTGACATTGGCTGGAGCGCTGACGAGCCTGGTTGTTGGAACTTGGTGGGGCAGCACGGCGTCTCGCTCAACGAGCAAGCCTCCCAATTTGCAAACCCTCCAAGAACGCATCATGCATGCCAAGAACCTCAGCATGCGGATGGAGGAACTCTTCCGAAAGGAACAGCAATTGATGGACGAACAAGCGTCATTTTCCACGCTTTTGTCGTTGAAAGAAGAAACCGAATGGTTGCTCGGATTGGTGGAGCAACGACTTCTCGAAGGGGACGCTTCTGACTTGGAAAGCGTCGAGGCCCTTTTGGACGCCACGGGCAAAACGCTTCGGTTGGTGTTGGACATCGGGCAGCGGCCTCACATGCATTGGGTGGACTTAGAGCCCAGCCTCATCCACATCCACAAGACCCTCTGCCTGGCATCGACAAACCAACTCCCAAACGACTTTAAATCTGGATCAGAAACAATTGACAACAAGCTCAATGGACCCCATTTGATTCAACTTATGATTCATCAATATCGGAGCGACAACATCGGACTTGATTGGCCTTTTTCAGTCCACAGAGGACGACTCTGTTTTGAACCCCTGAGCGGCCCCGCCCGACGCATTCTGGCTGTCGACCCAATCACCGAGCCTTGACAAGTTCAACCCCCTCCGTGAGACTGACTTGATGCTGCTCGCCCTCATGCATGTCCTTGATTGTGACGTTGCCCGCTTCCAACTCTGCGTCGCCCAAAATCACCACCCACCGCACTCCCCTGTCGTTGGCATATTTGAATTGCTTCTTCAATTTGGCCGCGTCGGGGTACAGTTCTGCGGACAGGCCTTGATTGCGCATGGCCTTGACGACGGCAAGCTCCTTGGAAAGACTCCCTCCTTCCATTTGGACCACCATGACATCGAGGCCGTCCGTGGCCAACGAGGGCCATGCGTCGAAATGGTTGAGGACATCCTCGATGCGATCGGCTCCAAAGCTCACTCCCACACCACTCAATCCTGACCAACCAAAAATGCCTGTGAGGTCGTCGTAGCGTCCTCCGCCGCAAATGCTTCCGACGGGCGAGTCCTCCACAACCACCTCAAAAATCGCCCCTGTGTAGTAATCCAAACCCCTTGCAAGGAGCGGATCGAATCGAAGCTGGGAGGCAGGAACGCCAGAATCTTGGGCTTGTTGCACCATGATGTTCAACGACTCAAGTGCAGCGAGGCCGTCTTGGTCATTGGAGATCATGGCTTCCATCAAAGCGAGACCGTTCGACACATCGGTCTCTGAGCGCTTGGCCACCAACGTCGCCAACGACTCCCCTGCTGAGCTGGCCATGCCACGTTCTTGGAATTCGCGAATCACACCTTCCATGCCGATTTTGTCGAGCTTGTCCACGGCTGTGGTCCAATCGGTGAATTGCGAGTCACTGACCCCACTGGCATTGGCCAAAGCCTTCAACACCCGACGATCGTTCATCACGATTCGGAAGCCAGGCACCCCAAGTCGACTGAGCGCTTCGGAGAAGATTTGGACCAACTCCAGTTCACAGAGCATGCTTTCAGAGCCGATGATGTCACAATCGCACTGTGTGAATTCTTGGTAGCGCCCTTTGCCAGGACGATCTCCTCGCCAGACGTTTTGAATTTGGTAGCGCTTGAAGGGAAACGTCAACTCGTTTCGGTTCATCACCACGAATCGTGCGAAGGGCACTGTCAAATCGTAGCGCAAGGCCTTCTTGCTGATGCTCGCGGTCAGCGCCTTGCTGTCTCGCGCGGCCAATGCTTCGTCATTTGCCTTCGCCAGGTAATCCCCGTTGTTGAGGATTTTGAAGATCAATTGATCCCCTTCCTCGCCGTATTTGCCCGTCAGCGTGGACAAGTTCTCAAACGAGGGCGTTTGGATGGGCACGAAGCCATGCGATTCGAACACCCCTCTTAAGGTGTCAAACATCCACTGCCTGCGGGCCATGGCCTTGGGGCCAAAATCGCGTGTTCCCTTGGGGATAGACGGTTTGCTCATGGGTCACAAAAGTAGACCCAAACGTTCAGCGCTTGAGGCGCCGGCGGTACTGAATGAACAACGTCACAATCAACACCGCGGTCAAAATCCAAATCACTTGCATGGCGGCAACATACAAACGAATTCCGTGGCACCAAGCACTACTTTCGCGTCATGATCCCCAACGCCCCTCACCTCATTCTTCGTGGCCACCAGGGTGCGGTGTACGACTTGGCTTGGCATGAGGCCACGACGTCGTGGATTTCAGCTGGGGGCGATGGGGTTTTGGCCACTTGGAAGCATGGCGAGGAAGACGGCAAAGCCTTGGCGCATCACAGCTCCCCATTCTATGCCCTGACCATCTGGAACAACATGGTTGTTGGGGGCAACTCCACCGGCGAATTGGTCATGCACACTTCGGATGGCCCACGAATCATGCACGTTCACAAAGCTCCCGTTTTCGCTTTGTTTGCAGACCAAACTGAGGCCCTTTGGAGCGGAGATGGTGAGGGCAACTTGTGCCGGTGGGAGTGGCAAACGGGAGGCGCTGTCTTGACGCACCAGTGGTCCACGACCCTGGGCAAGATCCGTCACCTTGCGGCGCATCCATCTGGCACCATGGCCACGGGAAGTGCGGGTTGTTGGATGGTGGTCAACCGCAATTTCGAATGCGGCAACCCTGTTCACGCACACGAACGAAGCTGTTACTGGGCCCATCATTTGTCCTCCAAACAAGCCATCCTCAGCGGCGGGCAAGACGGACAACTGAAAGTCCACCAAGGAGAACGAGAAGTCGTGACCCTGGACATCCACCAGAGCGCGGTCTACAGAGGCGTGTTGCAGGGCGATGTGCTTTGGACGTGCAGCAGGGACCGCGATGTCAAGGCTTGGGACCTCGATTCATTGGATGCGCTGGGCAAGCTGACTCGCCCCCATTCACGGTCGGTGAATGCCATGGTGATTGGCGGACCCAAGGGGGCCTTCTTGGCGACTGCTGGGGACGATCGGACGGTCAAAATTTGGGCCGTTTGAACCCTCACCAACGAATTGACTGCCCCCCTCTCAACGTCAGCGCCTCGTTGGTGCGACTGAACGGCTTGCTCCCCCAAAATCCGCGGTAGGCCGCAAGCGGACTCGGGTGCGGTGATGAGATCAACGTGTCCAACAGCCTCGGTTCTCCATGTTTCTTGAGCACATTCGCATGAAGGGTTTGGGCTGGTCGTCCCCACAAAACCCAAACCAACGCTGGATGCCGTTGCATCAGGTTCAACAACACCGTCTGAACCAGGACCTCCCATCCCAGGTTTTGATGCGCCCCAGCCGTTCCCTGCTCCGTGGTGAGCGCGGCATTGAGCATCAGAACACCCTGCTCAGCCCAATCCGACAAGTCAGTCAACCGGCTTTCATCCAACCCCAAGTCACTGGCGCGCTCCTTGAACATGTTTCTCAGAGATGGCGGCGCAGGCAATGCCGGGTCATGCACACTGAACGCCAATCCATGGGCTTGTCCCGCTCCGTGGTAGGGGTCTTGCCCCAACATCACAACTCGAACTTCGTCGGGAGCGGTCAATTCAAACGCCCTCCACACCGCATCCAGCGGCGGGCACAAGACCCCAGATTCGGAAGCCTGCATGACGGCCTGGTCTAGTGCCTCGGGGACATGTTCAGACCCGTCGAACCTTGCCCACGTAGGCAGCAACGCGCGCCAGCAGCTTGGAGGTTTGGGCCAGTACGGGTCGGCGGTCATGGTGGATTTGCATGAATTGTGGAAAACCCAACGAGGGATTCAGCGGCATTCGCTTTCAATGGGCCAATCTAGGGGGTATTTTTGCGCTTTCCCACTTGAATCCCAACCATGACCGAAGCCCTTCCCATCGACCCAGAAGTCGCCAAACGCCTCAAGAGCAAAAAGGGAAAGGAACTCTATGGTTATCAAGCCGATGCCATCGAGCAAATCATGGGGAGAATCCGGAAATTTCCGTCGGGTTACAACTTGCTCTACCAACTTCCGACAGGGGGCGGAAAAACGGTGATTTTCTCGGAGCTCGCGAAGCGATACATCCTTGAGACGGGAAAGCGCGTGCTCATTTTGACGCACCGCATTGAACTTTTGGGGCAGACCTCGAACATGCTGTCGGACATCGGCGTTCCGAACAAGATCATCAACAGCAAGGTCAAAGAACTCGAGGAAAGTGAAGAGCACTGGTGCTACGTCGCCATGGTTGAGACCTTGAACAACCGGTTGAACGACGAGCGCATCGGCTTCGAGGATTTGGGCCTCATTGTGGTGGACGAAGCCCACTACAACAGCTTCAGGAAGCTGTTCAAGCACTTCGAAAAACAGGTGCTGTTGGGCGTGACCGCCACCCCTCTTTCAAGCAACATCAAACTCCCTTTGCACGACAACTACCTCGAGCTGATCGTTGGAGAGAGCATTGGAAGCTTGGTGGATCAAGGATTTCTCGCGAAGGCCAACACGTACAGTTACGACGTGAACCTGAGGGCCCTGAAAGTGGGCATCAACGGAGACTACACCGTCAGTTCTTCAGAGCGCCTCTACGGGAACTTCCTCATGCAAGAAAAGCTGCTTTACGCTTATGAGGAAAAGGCCAAAGGGACCAAAACGCTCATCTTCAACAACGGCATCAACACGTCAAAGCAGGTACAGGCCATGTTCGCCGAGGAGGGGTACCCGTGCATGCACCTCGACAACACACACAGCGAGAAGGAACGCGGCGACATTTTGGCGTGGTTTCACAACACCCCTGATGCTGTGCTGTCCTCGGTCTCCATCTTGACCACTGGTTTTGACGAGCCCAGCGTGGAAACGATCATCCTGAACCGGGCCACCAAATCGCTCACCTTGTATCACCAGATGATTGGCCGCGGTTCACGCGTGCTCAAGCACAAAAAGGAATTCGTGGTCATCGACCTTGGCAACAATGCGAGGAGGTTTGGCTTGTGGGACGCCCACATCAATTGGCACGACATTTTCAAGTCCCCTCAATCCTACATTGATGGTTTGTATACGGACGAAGAGATTGAGAATGAGTTCGTTTACGAGATGCCAGATGAACTCGCCGAGCGCTTTGCCGGTGGGCCTATCACGGAGTTTGACATGGCTGAAGCCTACGTCGAAGTCACCCGTGGGGGACTCCGCCCCAAAGAAGCCATTCGCCGCAGCATGGAACAACACGTGGCGATCATCAAGCATGCCTCGGAAGACTATTGGGATGCCGTGGAGCTTGTGGAGCTGCTCAACGACGACGTCAAGTTTCGTGTGAAGCAATACGCCAAATGCATCGCCAAGGCCACGCCCAATTATCGGAGTTGGTTGGAAGACGAATATTGTCGGAATCTCAAGACTGCCTTGCGTCACGCCTTCAACGATGAAGCGTGAACCCACGCTTGTGCATTTGAGGGTTTTGGCGAGATAAGATTTCATTTCCGTCGTGTAGTTTCCGTTCATGACATGGGCGGTGACAGTGGTCATTTGGGTTGCGACAGGGGCATGCGGGGTTGCGCTGGGACGGTGGCTGGCGTCACGCAACCAAGCCTCAGACAGCGTTCAAGATGCGTCACAAGCACCCGCATGGCTGGAGCGACATCAAAGGCTCCACACCCATGCATCGCTCGCCGCCAAACGTCAAACCATTGACGGTTCTCGGCAGGTCATTCGCAAGGACATTCTGAAACTCCACCTCAGCCCTCACTTCATGTTCAACGCCTTGTCCTCCGTTCAATGGCTTTGGGGAGCAGGTCGGATTGACGAAGCCAAACACGTGTTCCCCAGCTTTGTCAGATTGTGGAAGGCCCATTGGCGCGAAGAAGAAGCCCGAACACATTCACTCGGTGCTGAGTTGGACACCCTCGAACAATACGTCAAGCTGGAAGAGATTCGTCTGGGCCGTGTGATTCAATGGGAAGTCCTTTGCGAGAATCAGAATTGGATGGACACCCTCATCCCGTCCCTGATCATGCAGCCGGCCATTGAAAATGCCATTTGGCATGGGTTCAGCGGCCATGAAGGCCCGCATGCCATTCAAATTTCCGTTTCACATTCACATGAAGCGCCCACACAGGGCTGGCTCGACATCGCCATTCGTGACAACGGCACGGGGCTACCAGAGGCTGTTTTGGCCAGCAACCTCGATGCTGCCGAAACCCGCAGCAAGAGGAAACACCATTCCGTGGGCTTGGAGGTCACCCGGGAGCGACTGAGGGAGCATCACGACAAGGCCCGCATCGACGTTCGACCGTCGACAACGCCTTGGCGTACGGAGGTGGTTTTTTCCGTCCCTTGCTGATTGTTCAAGATCGTTTCTGAGCAAGGCTCACAAGCTCAGGCAATCTGGGTGATGGAGCATCTGCCAACGTCCCTTCACGTTGCTCCAAGGCATCCAGCCATCCGACCGCAGCGATCATGGCGGCGTTGTCTGTGCAATATGCCATGGGTGGGATGTGGACTGTCCACCCTTTCTCTTCAGATGCCTGAGCGAGACGCTCGCGCAGGCCTGAATTGGCACTCACCCCTCCAGCGATGGCCACTTCTGTGATGCCATTATCCTCCACGGCTTGCTGAAGTGGGCCCATCAACATGTCCAAAATGGCCGCTTGCACGGAAGCACAAATGTCCTCCTTCCTTCGTTCCACAAAGGTGGGGTCTGCCCCTTGTTCTTTGGTCAAAAAGTGAAGGACCTGGGTTTTCAATCCACTGAAACTCCAATTGTACCCCTTCATTCGCGGCCGGGAAAATGAAAACGCTGCAGGGTCGCCTGATGCAGCCAGCTTGTCCACCAGAGGCCCGCCGGGATAGGGCAATCCAATCAGTTTGGCCACCTTGTCGAACGCCTCGCCCGCTGCATCGTCCAGGGTTTGCCCCAGCACTTCCATGTTGCTGGGAGAATGGACGAGCACAAGCTGGGTGTGACCGCCACTGACGGTCAAGCACAAGAAAGGGAACTTGGGTGCGGTTCCTGGCTTCAACACGTGCGCCAAAATGTGCGCCCTCATGTGATGCACCGGGATGGCTGGCACACCTGCGGCCCAGGCCAGTGCTTTGGCATAGGACGTGCCGACGTGAAGAGACCCTTGCAGTCCAGGACCCAGGGTGTAGGCCACGGCATCCACCTCTTCGAGTTTGAGTCCTGCCTTGACCAGAGCCGCATGCACGACAGGATGAATTTTGGACAAGTGTGCGCGAGACGCCCACTCGGGAACCACGCCACCAAATTCTGCATGCAGCGCTTGATTCGCCACGACGTTGCTCAAAACCTTTGGGCCACAAATCACCGCAGCCGAGGTGTCGTCACACGAAGATTCGATGCCCAAAATCGTAGGATGTCCTTCACGTTCCATGGGAAACGAAAGTACAAACCACGACCCGCCACACCTATCTTCATCACCTCCGCCATGCCCATTCAATCTGACCACACAACCAAGGTGCATGCGAGGCCACGGTTGCGTCGCACAGCAAGAGCATTCCTGGGCGTCCTCGCCTCTTGGGTGCTGTTGGGGCTTGCCGTCCACTTGGGTCGCACGAACCTTGTGGAATGGGCTGGCAAACGCGCGGGCCTCGATTGGCGCATCGACCAAGTCGAGTGGAGCGCTTCAGAACGCAGCGTTGAACTGCATGGCGTTCAGATCCAAGACGAAGCCTGGATGGCCACCTCGGACACCCTTGCATTCGTTGGCATTTCCTGGGTGCAAGGCGTGTTAAACGTCGACCGCATTCATTTGGGCACACTCGAAGTCATCCAATCAGGCACGCCCCAAGATGAACTCATCGCCTCTGAAGAGACGGCCGCACTCGATTGGGAAACGCTCTGGACAGGGATGCTAAAGGGGGTCGACCTGCGTCACTTGGATTGGAATGAAATCCGAATTGAAGGGGCCAGCAACCCTGATTTGACCTTAGGACAAGGCCTTTGCAACGGATTGACCTGCAACACCACAGGGGTCGAACTCAATGCGCTCGAGTGGTCCTTCATCAGTGGCAACCTTCCCTCCTTGGAATTCCCGCTGGAAATGGACTCGTCGTCGTTGCACGGATCATGGTCGCCTTCAGGTTGGGACGTCGAGACCTCGACGCTTTCCCTGCCCGGGTTGGATTTTGAAGGCACGCTGGCCTGGCCCTCAATGACAGGTCGTGGCCAAGCGAAAGTCCAGTGGGAAAGTCTACCTCAGTGGGTTCTCGACATGGAACCCCAAGGATGGATGGACACCCTTCGACTTCGCGGCGAAACCACATCGCTGGCCTGGGATTTGGACGATTCTCTTTGGACTGCCGATGCAAAAGGCCCCGATTGGCTTTCCATTTGGGCCAATGGAAACACCAACGCATGGCAAGGACAAGCCCACATCGGCCACATTCCCAAATCCATCAAAGACGTCCTGCCGTCCGACTCACTGAATCTTCTTGCGAGTGGCACAGGCAACGCATTGGAGATCACGCTGTCGGGAGGTCCTGAATTGGACGCGCGCATCTCCGCAACAGCTGCCGCGGATTGGGCCACATGGCTAAGCGCTCCTGGACCACCCCAACAAGTGCACGCATTCATTGACAATTGGGGAACTTGGATTTCTGACCCTTCCCAGCGCGTTGAAGCCAAGATTGACAGCGAAGGTGACTCCCTCCTCTTGGGCTTGGCTCAACCGCATTTGAAGCGTTCGTGGTCGATGTCTGGAGTTCTCGAAGGACATGCCTTGGACATTGCAGCGACGCTGAATGGTTTGGATGCCACATCACCCCCTGCCGGAGCTGCAACCCTGCACATGGAACTCGATTCTGCGGACCAATCCGTGGCGTGGCGCGGAACCTGCGTGTTGGCCGACATGACGGATCGTTTGAATGGCCGAGGAGAGGTCCATTGGCGTGGTTCCGAGCCAGAGTGGAATGTTGACCTAAGCGGGCAGGGCGCACGGCTTGAAGTTGACGGGGTCGGCATGCCCGACCTGCCAGACTTGAATGCCGTTTTTGCCAGAAGCCATGAACCCGTCACATGGGGCGACATGCACCTTCACGGACAACTCGCGCCGAAATCCGCGTGGGCTTCTTGGCTCTTGCCGAGTGGCGATTTGCAGGACACCCTCTCCATGGTCGTCAACATGGACAGCACTGACTTGCGTGGTCACCTGACAATGCCTGAACTCGTTGTCGCCGATGTGGCAGTCGAAGGCACAGAGCTCACAGTGATCGCAAGCGGCAACTCGCTGGAGGTTGACCTGGAATCCCGAGTGCTGTTGGACTCGAGCAAAGCAATGGCCGTGGACGTTGAAGCTCGGTTGGTCGGCCAGGAAATTTGGGAAGCGTCCTTGGTTCTTCAAGACCGTGACTTCGCTCCTGTCGTGTGGCGTATGGAAGCGGCGCCGACTTCAAGCGACCTATGGGCCTGTTCCATTCTTGAGGGAACTCTGCCGATCCCGGGCTCGATGCTGAAAGTGCAGGACACCCCCGTTCAATGGATTGCTTCATCCGAACTCCCCTTACCGCCAAACCTGACCTTTTCAGATTCTTCGCAGGTGCTTGAAATCGCGACCGAATTGGGAGAAGATGGAAGCACCACCGTCAATGTTGAAGGTGCATTCGAGGACCTCGACAACTGGACGCAACCTTTGGACAGCGCGTTGGACCTGTCCCGCCTTGAGTTGGAGGGCAGCTTGGTCTTGAATGCCAACCAAGCCCCCTCCGCCCTGTTGGCCCTGCACGGTTTCAATGCGTCGTACGAGAGCATCGAGCTCGACAACATCGATGTGGGGATGTCCCTGCACCAGGGGTTTTTGAATGTGTTTTTGGATTCCAAACGAGCATCGACCAACACCACCCTGAATTCGCATTTGACCTGGCAACCTTTCCTCCCCGATGCACAGCCCCAACTGACCGTCAATCTGGCCAACCTCCCCTTCGAATGGACCCAACCGTGGTTGGACAGCAGCTTGGTCCAACTGACGGGGCGCCTGGATGCAGACCTGCAAATCGATGGGGTGTTGAATCAGCCACGGATTCAAGGACATGGCAATGTGGATTCCCTCAAAGCCGATGTCCCCAGTTTGGGCACCCACTTCGGGGGACACGGAACATTCCAAATCGGCGAGGATGACCTCTGGCTCAACAATTTCTCCCTGTATGACGCATTGGGCAACGGGGCACGCATGGAGGGGGCACTGATTCACGACAATTTTGAAGATTGGAACTTTGACGCTTCCATTGTGGAGACGCCCGCCCCGCTCCTGCTGATGGACCTGTCCGAACAGAACAACGACGTCGCATTCGGCCAACTCGTCGTGGGTGGGTCGCTCGACCTGTTCTATTGGAATGGGAACCTAGACATCCGGGGCGATCTCGCGGCGTTCGAGGGAACTGACTTGCATTTGGCCCTCTTGACCGAAGAAACAGCTGGTTGGGACAACACCGTCGAATTTCTTCAACCACCGACAGTCCTCGTCGAGGAAGAAGACCAGCCTGATGAAGACGAAGTGGCCATGCTCATTGACTTGAATTTGGAAACCCAACGAGAAGCCAAAATCACAATCCTCACCGACCCGGACAACAACGCCAACATTGTTGGATACACCCAAGGGAACCTTCATGTGTTGATGGACGACTGGGAACACATGACCCTGAATGGCGAATTGGACGTCGTGGAGGGGCGCTATGATTTGGCGCTGGGTTCGTTGGTGCGCAAGACGTTCGTCGCTCAACCAGGAGGTCGGCTCTTTTGGAATGGAGATCCCTATGAAGGCACCCTGGATTTGGAAGCGGTGTACACCACACGGGCAAATGTCCAACCGCTTCTGGGGAATGGCGCAACCCAAGTCCAAAACGAAGACGTCGAGGTGTTGCTGCAACTCACAGGGCCTATGATGACGCCCAACCTCACCTTCGATTTGGCCACACCTCAAGCCCCACCCCTGGTGTCAGAAGCCCTGGCCAGTGCAGTGGCGGACCCCTCTGAAAAAACGAGTCAAGCGATTGCCCTTTTGAGTCTCCAAGAATTTTTGCCACCTCAGTACAACTCCCTTGAGCTGGGCTCCAATGGGCTTCAAGACTACACCGTCGATGTGGTGACATCTCAACTGTCTCAATGGCTGAGTCGATTCAATGAAGACATCGACATTGGCATTCGATACGACGCACAGCGCACATCGGCAGAAGCGCCCGCCACTTCACAACAAGACGCGTTGCAGGTGGCCCTCCGTGCCAGTTTCCTCAACGACAGATTGGAGGTGGAAGGCGCCGTTGGATCACGAGAAATCACGCAAGAAGCCCTGGGCGAAACACACTTGCAAAACATCCGTGTGCTGTACCACTTGAACGAGGACAAAAGCCTCCAACTCACAGGGTTTTCAGAAGCGCAAGCCTCCGCCACACAGACCGCGAACACCACAAGTCAAGGGGTGGGCATTCGATGGCACAAGTCCTTCAATTGGACATGGCCGTGGTCCAAAAAAGAGGATCAGGACTGAGTTTGCTCGAAAACACCTTCCTCTGGAGGTTCAGACGTCATCTCTTGGTGTTGAAGCCATTGATCAATCAACCAGCCTTTGGCCACTTGAGGGTTGCGAAACACCCTGAAGGCGGTGTCTGAGGAGAAGAACATCCATCGGACGCGGTGACGCAAGGCCGTGATGCCTGAGGGGACGACCACTGCGCGTGCCATGGCGGCATCAGAGGCTTCACGCGACATCCAAAATGAGAGCGCGTCTTGGTCGAACATTTCAATGTTTCTCGGCACCACATGCAACACGGTCCCTGTATGCTCCGGGCACAACTCGGCGCGTTCCGCTTCCACCCTGCGCGCAGTCCCTTCGTCCAAAAGGTGGTCCGGCTTGTGGGTCACAATGCACATGCCAGAGTGCCAGAGGTACTCTGCCCGATCCGTGACGCATTTGTAACCGTGTTCCACACCCTCAAGATGCGTCGGCTTCAACTCCCTTTTCCTCTTGCGATGTGAATTCTGTTCACAACGCCAATTGCATTACTGCAAAGCTTCACTCACACGAGAAATCGCTGGTGGGATTGGGAGAACAAAAGTTCAAATTGGCCGTCAAGTCGCCTTCCTGCAAATGCTGGATGGTTTGCTTCGTGTAGGCAATGTTGCGCACGCTGTTGGTCGTTCTCGAGCCCCACAACCCAATTCCACCTTGGGAAACGCCTTCAGCGTTGGTCACTTGAATGTTCGTCCATGTCGGACGGTCCTGCACGATGCTGTTGGTCGTCTCATTGACGTCGAGGTAAATCGCCAAATCCTGGTTGGCCACCTCCAACACAAAGTCAAACGCCCTTGCCTTGTCTCCCGCATCAAAATTGCCGAGCACCCGTCGCACACGAGAATTGGCTTCCAATCTGGACGCGAGTTCAGTGTAAAACGTTTCGGTGTTCCACGTTTGCTCGATGCTCACCACATCGTCAGGACTCGTGAGACTGCGGCTGCCCAATCCAATGCTCAAAGACCGATCCACCGTCGAGTCCACCACCGTCCAAGCATCGTCAGCGTGGTAAATCTCCGTGTAGTTGACCACAAGCGACGCGGAATACAAACTCGCCCCAGGCGAGGAGTTCCACCTGAAGATGAAATCTGAATATGAAGCCGCGCCTGTGGACGTCAAATTGGCCAACCCCATTTCAAAACCAGACACTCCGGGAGGCGGGTAGGAAATGGAGCCAATGCTGGATTCCACCAAAGTCGTCGTGGCCTTCACCTCTTTTCCATCAGGAAGCCGCAACTCGAGACGGTACAATTTGTCCTCGCGCAACGCTTCAGACGTGCCAGGAGGCGTGACCGCGTAATACACACGTTGGGTGGGTCCAAAAAAGATCCCAGAAGTTTCTTTGTTGTCAAGCACCGTCTCCTCGAGCATCCACTCCTTTCCAGTGGGAACTTCGTCGCCCGCGATTTGGCCTGACGACGAGGGATTCAATTCCACAATCCACCCCTGAACACTGCCTGCCGGATACTCAGAACTGTCAGGTGTTTGCGCAGCGGCAAGCTGGTTGCCTTCGCCCAGCCAAGTGCGGTTGACTTTGACCCATTGGGTGTCCGCATCCAATTCGAGCAAGCCGTACACCACGGGCAAGCTGTTGTAAGGCGCGGTCAAATCCACCTCAGTGCTGCAGCCCATCCACGTGAGCACGGCACACATCGCCAAGGCGGCGTGCATCGACAAGACCTGGTGGGCTTTCTTCATTCCTTGCATGACGCAAAATTAGGCGTGGGAAGATGGTTTGGGCAATGTGAGGAGAAAGTCCATCGTGTCGACGCCATCTGCATAGTCAGTGAGCGATGGACATTGGTTGGACCCAAGCGCAGTCACGCGAAGTCCACCCGCTTCAAGCGTTGATTTCAACTCTGAACCTGCCCTGGCGGTCACTACTTGCAGCTCGCCGGAGCGCGACACCAGGTTTTGGGCCACCGCCGCCGGATCGGAGTATCGCTCGACGAACAGCGTGCCAATGGGCGACACCAACGCTTCGTCCACCTTGACGAGCAAGAAGCCATTCTCGATCATGTCTTCCTTGTTCAACAACCACACGGCTTTGTGGTAATCGTAATTGTTCGCGTATTTGCCGTGTTGCCCGAGGTGTCCCCATCGGACCCATTGCGCAAAACAGCGGTCCAAGTCAAATCCTTCAGGCAGCCAAACTTTGGTCACACTGCGACACCCCATGCCGAAGTGTGCGAAGATGTCGTCCCCAAGGGCGTCCAAGTCAGCTTCCGTTTCTTGACCGTCCAGCACCGCAACGGACGTTCTTGGACCGCGAAACACGTGAGGCAGATGGCCAAAGTAGGCCTCGAAATAGCGACTCGCATTCGCACCTCCCGTGCACACGACCGCATCCAATTGAGGCATACGACTTTCATGAAACGTCACTGCTTGCGCCACGTAGGGTGCGAACTCTGCCCATTTGGCCACCACCATCCTCGGCAACACGGCATCGTCAGAGGACAGTTTGACATGGACTTCATGCCCCGCCAACACCGCACACAAGATGTCGTGCCACCCCACCAATGGCAAGTTCCCCGCGAGGATCAACCCGACCGTGAGACCAGATGACTGCTCAGGCAAGTTGTATGCACCCGCCCAGTCGTCAACCCCCTCAGCGCTCAGGGATTGACCGTGGGATTGAAAGGCCAACTGCACGCTTTCAGGGGTGAACCAGCCGTTTTGGGCTTGGGCCAAATCCAGCACATTTTGATCGTGTGCGGCTTCCTCAAGAAACCACGTGCCCAACTGAACAAGCGAGGAAAGGAGATGGTTAGAATCGTACATTTGCATCAAAGGTATTTGCCATGGCCATCATGATTACAGACGAGTGCATCAATTGCGGTGCTTGTGAACCCGAATGCCCCAACAACGCCATTTACGAGGGGGGTGCCACGTGGAAGTTTGCCGATGGCACGGGGTTCAGCGGACGTGGTGAACACCCTGTGGCTGGCGTGGTCGAAGCGGACGAGGAGCACGAAGCTGTGAACCCCGATTTGTACTACATCGTCAGCGACAAATGCACCGAGTGTGTGGGCTTCCACGACGAGCCACAATGCGCTGCCGTGTGTCCAGTGGATTGTTGTGTCGACGACCCGGGACATCGCGAATCGGAGGACGATTTGTTGGCGAAAAAAGCCTTCATGCATTTGTAAGAAGTGTGGACGTTTGACGTTAGGTTCGAGTCATGAATCGCCTGAGTTCTTCTTTTTTATTGTTGTGCGTCGTTGTCCGTTTCAGCACGGTTGGAACCGTGGCGCTGGCGCAAAGTCCCGAATGGGCGCAGGTGATGGCCACCCACGAAGCGCTGAGAACTGCGCAAACCCAGGCCGACAGGCTTGCCTTGCACGACCAATTGCAAGCCATGTGGCCTGAAGCACTGGCGGCCGGCCACGCTTTCTCTGTCGACTGGGACCTCTGGAATCACGCCGTTGTGGACCTCGGTGGGGGCGACGAGCGGATGATCGTGTTCACGTGGAACGTGGAACTTGACAACCGCACCCAGCGCTACGGAGGGTGGGTCGCCCATGCGGCGCCTGACACTGAACTCGGCTACGTCTTCACCCCGCTCACACACGATCCCGAGGCCAAGGCCACGGACGTCACGCGTTTGTGGCGTCATGACCAGTGGACCGGAGGGCTCTACTACGACGGCATGCTGACCTACGACAAGGGGTCACCCGTGTACACCTTGGTGGCCTGGGATGGCGCTGACGCGCTGACCAACCGAAAGAAGATTGAAACGCTCGAACCGCGAAATGGACGTGTGAGGTTTGGGGCTCCGCGTTTTGACCTGCCCACAGGACTTCAGAAGCGCGTCGTTTTGACCTACGGAGATGCCGTTCAGGCGACCATGCGTGTGGAACCTTCCTTGGGTCGGATTGTGTTTGACCACCTCGCTCCGGAGGACCCGTCCCTGCGTGGTCAGTACGCATTTTATGGTCCCACCCTCAGCTACGACGGACTTGAGTGGCGCAAAGGTCGTTGGCAATTCCTGAGCGACGTTCCCGTCAGAAATGCCAAAGATGGCACCAACCGCGAGTACCGTGACCCTAGGGGTCGTCGCCGCGGAAATTGATGCTAGTTTGTTTCAGGGCTTGCGCCAAGAGGCCTGACCCAACCATACTTCGGTTGCTCCTGATCCATACTTCCTCGGATCTCCTTCGCGGTAATTGCAGTCCGGATGATGCTGGTCGAGAGCGGTCCTGATTTGATGTCGCAATACACCCTGGCCCACGCCGTGGATGAACACGATGCGACGAAGTTTCTCGCGCTTGGCAATGTCCATCATCCGATCGAAGTGCGCCATTTGGATGGACAGCTTTGTCCCGTCTCCCAAGCCGCGTTGGTCGTCCACCAACTCGTGAATGTGCAAGTCCACCTCCATGTGGGCATCTCGACGTGACATGCTGGTGGCTTGAGCATGCTGGTAACGCACCTCAAACTCCCGCTGGAGTTCCTTCATCCTTCGCTCCCCCACCTCCTGTGTCAGCAATTGAGCCACGTCTGGGAGCTTGTTTCCATATTTTTTCTCGTCTTGGTCGCGGTCACCAGCATCCATGAGCTCGGCACGTTCAACGCTTCGCTCAAAACCGTTTTCATCTTCCACAATCACCACATTGCCTTCCACGCTAAGGACCGTCGCTGTCCCCACGTCGTTCAAAAATTTGACCAGGTCTCCGACCTTGAAATCACGCATGGCGCTCCTTTTGGAGCACCGCTTGAAGCGTGACCGCGTGTCCCTGATGAAACGGACCTTCATCCAGCACTTGCTCACACCGCGCATGCCAAATCAAACGTGCATCCTCAAACACCTCCACCACATCACGAACAAACGTCCCTTCGTCATAGAGCATGTCCAGCGTCTTGGGTCCTCCAGAGTTCAACCCAAGTTGATCCCGATGGAAGCCCTCGACAATGAGGCGGCCGCCGGGCTTCACCCAAGACCACGCCCGATGGTGAAACAGAGCCCGACAGTCGGCTGGCATGTGAGAAAACACAAGCCCCACGACGTCAAATTGGGTGTCGAATTCGATGTCCAGGGCGTCTGCAACTTGGGTGTGAACGGCGACCTCCCGCTGTTGGGCGAGGGCCTTCGTTTTGGCCATCCCCTCTGGGCTTAGGTCGAAAGACGTCACCTCCCACCCCTGCTGGGCAGCCCAAACCGCATTGCGCCCTTCCCCATCGCAAGGCAAACACACTGTGCCAACATTCAACATGGCCATTTGTGAAGCCCAAAACACGTTGGGCAGTTGGCCATAGACCGTTTCATTCGTTCGATAGCGTTCGTCCCACATGTTCATGACCCGAAATAAATGCACACACGGCTACCTTGCATCATGCCGCACCTGAAAATTGCATTCTTTTGGACCGCCCTGACGGTCCTGACTTGGATTCCAACCGCCACTCAAGCACAGGAATCTCAGGTCGATCCTTCCCTTGGAGACAGCGTTTTGATTCGAAGCATCTTCGACGAAGTGCTCGCACACGGCGAGGCCCATGACAATTTGCGCGTGCTCTGCAAGGACATCGGGCATCGCTTGAGCGGTTCCCGTGGGGCCGACCGCGCCATGGTTTGGGGGCGAGAAACCATGGACCAATGTGGGGCGGACACCACCTACATCATGCCCGTTGAGGTGCCGGCATGGACGCGCGGGAACCTTGCCGAGGCGGAAGCTCGAACTGACGATGGAGCCTCCATGCCCTTGCGAATCACAGCCCTTGGCGGCTCAGTGCCAACGCCTGACGATCAATGGGTGGAAGGTCCGCTGTTGGTGGTTCGCCACCTCGATGCCCTCGACACGTTGGACGCGCGCGGCCACATTGTGCTGTTCAACCGCGCCATGGATCCCCTGCTGATCAACACAGGTGCGGCGTACGGAGGGGCGTTTGACCAACGTGGTGGAGGCGCATCGGCTGCGGCCAAAGCGGGAGCCATCGGCGTCTTGGTTCGTTCGCTCACCCACGCATTGGACACCATGCCGCACACCGGATCCCTTCGCTACGACGATGCTCATCCGAAAATCCCTGCCGCCGCCATCTCCACGGTCGACGCCTCCAATCTGGCCCAATTGAGCCGGGAGGCGACAGCTCCACTCACGGTGAAATTCCGCCTCAACAGCCGCGACCTCGGTTCAGTGATGCAAGGCAACGTGATAGGAGAATGGCGCGGAACGGAACGGCCCGATGAAATCATCACCCTCGGCGGTCACCTCGACTCTTGGGACATTGGAGAAGGCGCCCACGACGACGGAGCCGGCGTCGTCCACACGCTCGAAGCGTTGAGGGCCTTGAAGGCCATTGGGTTTCAACCACGCCGCACACTGCGGTTTGTCTTGTTCATCAATGAAGAAAACGGCAACCGTGGGGGAAAGAAATACGCTGAAGTCGCCCAGGAGGAGCATCGCCGAGGGATGCGTCATGTGGCCGCCATGGAGTCCGACGCTGGCGGCTTTGTGCCGCGCGGCGTTCGCATGGACGCTGAGGACAGTGCTGTCTCGACCGTGAGAAGTTGGACCGACCTTCTCGATCCGTACAACCTTCACTACTTCGGCAGAGGAGGCGCCGGTGTCGACATCGGCCCCTTGAAGACCCTCGAGCCGAGACCGCTGCTAGTGGGACTTGTGCCCGACGGTCAGCGCTACTTCGACGTGCATCACAGCAGCCAAGACGTTTGGGAAAACGTGCACAAACGGGAACTCGAACTCGGTGCGGCAACATGCGCTTCCATGATTGCGCTGCTCGACCGTCATCTGCCATGAAGATTCGCTGGCACAAAAAAGCCCAGTTGCTTGTGCAACCAGGCTTCTTTCGTGACCCTGTAGGGATTCGAACCCCAAACCTTCGCATCCGTAGTGCGATGCTCTATCCAGTTGAGCTACAGAGCCGTTGACAATCAACCATGCGGGTCAATTGGGGGGCAAAGATAGACAGGGTTTCTTCCCCACCAAACCCCCATTTGAAAAACTCGCTCAAATAAGAAATCCGCACCGGCTGGGTCTGTTGATGTCGCCACCAAGGTTCCCGTTGCCGATGCGGATCCTCCAGGCCAATCCTTCGGGTGGTGTCGGATTGGCATTTCAGGGTTTGACCCCCAAAACCGTCTGTGTTTTCACACTTCCGCTGGTCCTCCAGAAAGTTTCCCAACGCCCAAGACCCAGACCGAAGCCGACTCTAAGAACGAGTTGTTCATGCTCACCTCGCGGGAGTGCGTTGCCACACTCAGGCTACCCCTGATCCCTTTCGGGTCTCGAAGCACCATGGCAAGCCATGGTGGGTGAAATGCTCGCCGCAACACGGATGTTGACGCGATGGTTCCCTTTCCTTTGGGTTTTTCAGCGCTGAGCTTTCGCCCTTCGCTGATGGATCAGAAGCTGTCGCCGGAGCTCCACGCTTGCCAACCCGCCGACGTGCCTTCGCGCGTCGACCACAAAGCCCTCCTCAGAGTCCGCGTCGGAACGTTCCTAAGAACCCCCTTCACGTGGTCAACCTTCTCAGCGGTGCTGAGGGTTGGTGTCTTGGCTTCGTCGTCGTTGCTTGCGCACTGACTCTGTTGCCGCGGCCACCGTTTGACCTCCTTGCTGAAGCAAAGAAGGGACATGTTTGTCGCGAACCAAAAAAAAATGCCTTAGGGAAATCAACACTGTATCCACTTCACTTACAAACAATTGTGGATATCGACACCTGCCAATCCTGCAGGCCTGATTTGAGCGCGAAAATACATCAAGGGATGACCCGTGTGGCCTTCAGGCCTTGAAAAAGCGCAAGCTCACTGTCGCGGGCAGCGTCGAAGGAAAAGTCCTGCTGCTTGAGGACGCCACAGACAGGCCCGCCTCTTTGGCCATGGCATCAAATACGGGAACCTCCACGATGTATTGGTCGGAGAATCCGTGGGTGGCATCGTAAGCCGTAGCCGGAAGCTTGCCTTGCATGGCACGGGCGTCCAATGGCGACACCGTGTGCAACTCAATCATCAACAGTCCGTGCGCAGCCACGTAGGGAGACCACTTCAACAAGTGTTCTTTCAAACTCTGCTCGACGTTGCGAAGCTTCAGACGCTGCCCTCGGAACGAAAACGCCCCTGACGACATGGGCTCGTCTGGACGATCCATGATGGGGGCATTGTAGACCCGATTGTGGTCAAGGAAGGACCTGACGTTCAGCAAATCACCGAGACGGACCGCGTGCAACTCGAACAAATCCAACGCCAATTGATCCGGATCGCCGATGTCCCCCCACAAGAAATGTCCTTGGACTCCCTTTTGGCGAAAGTGATCGGCAGTCGCAACAAGGGCCTCTTGGTTGAAATCTGCGCCGACAAGCATCAAGGGATGTGTGTCCAAATGCTGCCCTCTGAGCGTGTGGTCTCGGATGAAGGATTGCAAATGCAACAGCAGGGCACCATTTCCGCATCCCATGTCGCACAAACCCAAAGGCTGGTCCTCCAGCGGTCCGTCGAACACCTCTTTGACAATCTTGTCGAGATGCCCGAAGTACGCTTGGTGCGCTCCGCCTGAGCCCCAAACATTCAACGTGCGATCCACATGGATCTCGGCTTCTCCAGGTTCAGTGCGCCACAACCAGCTTCCTTCCCCCAGCAAAAGCTCCTTCGCCCACAAAAACGTCTGGGTGTAAGATGTGGTGACGCCATAGGCCGCAGCGCGTTGCAAATAGAAACTCCCAGCATCCGAGCCCGCCCAACCCAAGGCCACGGCGACTTCGCCCCAAGCTTCTTGCAATTCAGGATGCAACTTGGCCGTGGCTGCAGCCACATCGCCCCAAGACATCATGGCTTCCGTGCCAAACGCTGTCCCCAACATGACCATCCATGGTGCCACCAAAGCCCCCTCCATGTGAAGCGCAAGCCTCGACTCCAACGTGGAGCCCACGTCAGCCGCGTGAATGTCGACTCCGAGATTGGCCACGGCATTCAAGAGCACGCGCATGGCATGAAGGGCTTCTGCACCTAGGGGCTCTTGAGGACGGTTCCACATCCCGACGCTGAGCCCCATCCACGTTCGGCCGAGGTCGTAAAGGTGGCGCTGTTGGGCCCAATGGGCCACGTCGGACGATTTGATGGGGATGTACGTGATTTTGTCCTCACCCAAATGCGCGTCCAAGATGCCCTGGGAGCACAGCATCCGAAGGCCCACGTTGAGGTAGCCGGGATTGGCTCCAAACACCGAGGCCATCTCATCGACGTCGCCACCCGTTTGCAACACCTCCTCCAACACACCACTCATGTCGAGCACAGGCACGACCCCACTCAAGGCCAAACCGTCGAGATGAAAAAACAACCGAGCACGCCATGCGCGCTGGTGTTCCTTGGAGATGGGATTGAATGCGTTCATGGGCGAGGCTTCGAGGTCAGCGCTTGCCGCCGGTCATGGCGTCTTTGTGCATGGTCACAGCAATCGTCTTCGCTTTGAAATAAGCCTTGCTGATGTATTGCCGTCCGCCGTACGGATTGCCTTGTCCCCAGCTGTTCTTGATCACAAAGTACTCGTTGCCGTTTTGGTCTTGGGCAAGTCCCACAATGTGCATCAAATGGTCGTCTGTGGTGGTGTGATTCTCAAAGCCCACTTGCCTTGATTCTTGCGACACCTTGGCTTCTTCCACCACTTCACTCCAGAGTTTGGACGCTTCTCCTTCTGCAGGCCAAAGCGCCATGCCGTTCCGGAAGCTGAAACCTTTTTCAGACACGTCAGCATCCCAAGCGACCGTATATCCATTCATCACGGCATTTCGGGTCAAGCGGGTCAAATCCTCAATTGGCAAGTTCAGGTATTCGCCACGGGAGAAATTGTCTGGCACTTCAAGCACAAACGTTTCGCCAAAAGCGTGGTGATTGAAACTTGTCAGTGAGACGTAGGCATTCGGATCAATCCCCAACTTGTCCCTGAACGATTCTGGCGTGTACGTTTTGCCGTTAAATTGGAAGCTTGAGGGAAGCTTGCCGAGGTAGGCATCACAAATGCCGTCCACCGCATCCTTCCAGTCGTCGGACAACACCTTTTGCTCGGACATGGCCTTGACCGCAGCAGCCAACACCGCGTCGAGTTCGCCATGGTTGAACTCGGTCTCGCCCTTGTCCAATCCGGAGAACGCAAACTCAGGAACCAGGCCATACTCCGCCGCGGCGTTGAGTACGTCGTGACACAAACTTCCAGGCCCAAATTGATGCAACCCATGGTGACGCAAGAACATCTCTGCCTTCAATGGGTACGTGTGCCTCACCGACGCCATTTCGCTCAGGTCCACAACCTCTCCTGTAATTCGTGCGGCTTCGCTTTCCAGAAAGCTGGTTGTCGAGAAACTCCAGCACGTTCCCGTGCGGCATTGGTCTTTGACCGACGTCGCCGTCAAATCCGCCAGCGTCTTGAAGGAATACACGCTGGCATTCTCTTCAGACTGCCCTTGTGCCGAGTTGACGCCCATCAAGGCGAGCGTCGCGACACTGAAAGTCGCAATGTGATGTCGTAGCATGGGTGGAAGGTACAGCCAACCTCACCGCATCATTCCAACCTGCATCCCGTGATGATTCACATGTGCTTGTCAATTCTTCACATGCCCACTGGCGGAAGCCGCCTTCACAAAGACTGCATGAAACCTCCCAAATCCGTGGGAATCATCCATGTCAGAAACGCAGCGAGATTCACCCCCTGGTATTCCTCCACCCCCAATCTGATCTTGTCTCGGCTCGCCCGAATGTTGAGCTCAATGTGCCCCCCCGCGTCAAACTGCACGGCCACCCCGCCTTGAGCGTAAGCGCCAAGTCCCCATTGTGTCAACACGTTGCTGGCAGGGTTCAACACCCCTGCAGAACCTGGCGCAATGACGGTCAACAAATCCACTCTGTTGGAATTGTTGCCTCCAGATCCTGTGCGTGGGGACACAACGATGTAATTCTCTTCGATGGACAAGGCATTGGCCAACCCTCCAAATTCAAACGTCCAGGACGCGCCTTGGCCGATGAAAATGGAGGTGCGGTAGCCGAGGGCGATGTTCAGCCGTTGCTCCTTGCCGATGATTGGATATTGGAGCACATCCTCGTTCCCCTGCCCTTGATCCGGCAACAATCCCGTGCTCAGTGACCACGTGCCCTCAGCCGTGGCTTGCGCCACGTCGAAGTGACATACGATTGCCGTCTCCGGATTCCAGAATTTGGCCGCCTTAAGTCCAAAGAACAAGGACGGCCGGTATTGCATCAACGGGAAACTGTAAATGGACGGTGCGGGAAACTCGTTGAGGATGCCGCTTACGGGATGCTGTGGTTGCTGACTTTGAAGTTGGTCCAGACGGTCTTGGATGCTCCAGATCTGCGCCCCGGCATCAGAGAGTTCTTTGTCGCCAGTCCCGTCGTAGAAATACGCAGCGCTCGAAAACCCTCGGTACACCCCCACGTTCACGCCAAACTCAAGGCCGTTTCGAGTGATGTTCACCTCCTCGTCATCTTCGTCGCTGTACACGCGCATTTGGGCCTCCAAACGGGTTGAGCACATCGCCAACCCCAAGATCAGGACGACCCAACCACATGCCGAGAAACTTGCGCCGTTCTTCTGCAGAAAACACTTCATGCCCCGAAGGTCGGGATGATTTTTTTGACGACAACCCTACAAATCCGATAGGTTTTGTATATTGGAACATGGTTTTGATTCAACGCTTGTCTTTCACGCCATGTTGCTGCTGTTGCCAACCCCCGAACCCGGGCAGGTTTGCAATCGCGTCATGACTTGAAATTCAACGTCAGACTCGATAAAGGCCTCCCACTGTGGAGGCCTTTTTTTTTGACACGACAATCCCCAGCCTGATGCTCAGTTTCATCAACGAAATCGACGACCCCATCGTCCAGAAGGACATCCTTGACCTCAACCGGCGCATCCTCCTATACAAAGAAGGTGGCATGGATGAAGAGCGGTTTCGCAGCCTCCGCCTTGCACGCGGCGTCTACGGTCAACGGCAACCAGGCGTTCAAATGATCCGCATCAAGGTCCCTATGGGATTGTTGACGTTTGACCAATTCCGAGCCATCCTCGACGTCTGCGACGAGTACTCCACTGGAAAGTACCATTTGACCACCCGACAGGACATTCAAATCCACCATGTGAAACTCGAGGACAGTCCCGAGCTGTGGGCGAAGCTTGAACAAAGTAAGGTGACCCTGCGCGAAGCTTGTGGCAACACCGTGCGCAACGTCACCGCCTCTCCCCTCGCGGGTTTGGACCCTGACGAACCCTTCAATGTCCTCCCATGGGCAGATGCATTGTGGCGGTTCTTTTTGAGAAATCCCGTTTGCCAGGAAATGGGCCGTAAATTCAAGGTGTCTTTTTCCAGTTCAGAGGCCGACACGGGCTTGGGCATCATGCACGATCTCGGAGTCGTTCCTGTTCTCAATGCCCAAAAGCAGCCTGGCTTCAAACTGCTCGTTGGAGGCGGGCTCGGAGCCCAACCTGCCCCCGCCGAAGTGCTCCACGATTGGATCCCGACTGACGAGCTCATCCCAATTGCAGAGGCCATCCTTCGCGTGTTTGACCGAGAAGGCGAACGTGCCAAACGGCAAAAGGCCAGGTTCAAATTCCTGTACCAGCGTATGGGGCGTGAGGCACTCCTTGAAGCGATTGAGCGAGAGCGCGCCATGCCTTCCGGGACATTTCCCAAGGTTGTCCATGCAGACCATGAGACCACTGAACCCTCTCAAATTCAGCACGTTACTGCACCTCATGGGCACGAACAATGGCGAAAGGCAAATGTGTTCGCACAGAAACAGGTGGGACGTTACGCCGTGGGCATTCGCGTGCCGCTCGGAGACGAAACCACGGAGCGCACGAGGACCTTGCTCGACGCCCTTGCCCCCTTCACCTCCAACGCCATTCGCGTTACCCAAAGTCAGGACCTGCTCCTGCCGGACATCGTGGAAGACAACCTGCCCTTGGTCCACCGCATACTGAGCGACCAGGGTTGGGATGCGCTGGGGTTTGAGTCGGGCATTGACGTGACCTCCTGTCCTGGGACCGACACATGCAATTTGGCCATCAGCAACAGCACCCACCTCAGCACCGTGCTCGAGCACATGCTCGAAGAGGAATTCCCTCATTTGATGTACGACCGCACGTTCAGCGTGAAAATCAGCGGTTGCATGAATGCCTGTGGACAGCACAGCCTCGCGTCGTTTGGGCTTCATGGCAGTTCCATGCGACGGAATGGCGCCACGATGCCTGCCATGCAAGTGTTGATTGGGGGCGGTCGACGGGCATCTGGGGCATGGTCGTTTGGGAAAAAGACCTTGAAACTGCCTACGAAACATATTCCCGCGGCCTTGCGCACAGTGCTCATCGACTTCGAACAGCATCAGCTGCCGCATGAGACGTTCGCAGATTACCATGCCCGGGTGGGCGACCGCCACCACTACCATCTCTTGCAGCGACATGTCGAGGGAGATGTAGACGATCTGTTTATCGATTGGGGCAGCGATCACCCCTTCAAGCCTGAAATTGGCGTGGGCGAATGCGCAGGTGTGGTCATTGATCTTGTGTCCACGTTGCTCCTTGAAGCTCGGGAGAAATTGGACCACGGCCAGGAAGCCATGCAAACCCAGGAATGGGGCCATGCGATTTACCACGCCTACGCCGCCCAGATCGCGGGAGCCAAGGCCCTCTTGGTTCGCGAGGGGTTGAAGACCAACACCTACTCGGACATCATGGCCTCCTTCGACGAGGTGTTCGTCGCAACTGGAGCTTTTGAACTTCCCGCAGGTTCGTTCACCGCGCAGGTGCTGTCCTACTTGGGCGGCAGCAACAGCGAAACTTTCGCCCGTGCCTACATGGAAACAGCCTCTGCGTTTTTGACTGCGTTGGAAAACCACCAAGGCCCCATCCAATCCAAAGCATCTTGACATGACTTACCCAACCCCATCTCCACAACCCCATTTTTGGCTGGTTGGCGCCGGCCCAGGAGACCCTGAACTGATGACCCTCAAAGGGGCACGTGCATTGTCCAAAGCACAGCTTGTGCTCTACGACAGCCTGGTGCACAAAGATGTGCTTGACCTGGCGCATCCTGAGGCGCAATTGATTTGTGTGGGAAAACGTGCAGGCCAAACAAGCACCCCACAAGAACTCATTCACGACTGGATCGACCGCGGCGCCAAGCAAGGCCTTCGCATCGTGCGGCTCAAGGGTGGAGACCCGATGGTGTTTGGTCGTGCGGGTGAAGAACTCGCCTACGCAGACCAAATCGGCCTCAGCTGGACCTACGTTCCTGGGATTTCTTGCGGCACGTCGCTTGCCGGTCTCGCTGGCATTCCCCTGACCCTTCGCGGCGTGGCTTCATCGGCATGGCTCGGCACGGCAACGGGTCAGGACGGCCGCATGACCCAGGACCTCTTTCACGCGCTGGACACCTCCTCCACCTTGGTGGTCTTCATGGGGCGTCGACGCCTCAAGGACATCGCTGCGCGCTTGATTCAACTCGGCAAATCCGACACGCCCATCGCGGTGGTGTCCGAAGGCAGCCTCGACCAGCAACAGTGTCGCATTCAATCGGCCCAAACGTGGAGTACTGACCTCAATTGGACCACCCTGCCAGACCCCGCCCTGCTTGTCATCGGCGAAGTTGTCAACCGTCGATTGCAATCGCCTGCCCAAACCAAGCTTCGTTCCATCTCACCCTCTTTCACCCATGAATACCAAGTTCCCCATCTTCCTGAAGCCCGAAAGTCTCACCTTCAACGTCTTCGGAGGCTCTGAAATCGCCGAGGAAAAACTTCACTTCCTCCTCAAGAGCAGCCCTCACGCCCGCGTGAGGGTGTTCGCTTCGTCCTTCAGTGAGCCCGTCCAGGGGTTGATCGACCGACATGACAACGTTCGGGCCATTCCCCGATGGCGCGCATGGCCTTGGCAAGTTGGACGAAACGACGTCAGCATCGTGGCCACCATTGAGCCTAGAGAGGTCAAATGGTCCGTTGGACTCGGCCGACTGATGGGACACCTGCTCAACGTGGCCGATGTGCCCGATCGCTGTGACTTCTACATGGGCGGCATCGTGACCAACGGCTCGCTCAAACTCGCGATCAGCACAGATGGCAAAGCCCCCATCTTGGCCAAGCGCATGCGCGAGTGGCTTGAAGACGTGTTGCCGGAGGATGTCGAATCCAACCTCGATGAATTGCAGGCGCTCCGACGTGAATTGAAGGGCGATTTTGCCCAAAAACAAGCCACGCTCAGGGCTCTGACCCGACATTTCCGAGATCAGCAGGCGTCTTGAGTGGAGGAGCTTCGCTGAGCACGTTCATCCGCACTTCCAACCGTTCCACGGGCCAATCGCTGCCATCCCTCGGAGTGGCCGCCAATCGGTCGACCACATCCATTCCCTCGACCACCCGACCAAACACCGTATGCTCCCCATCCAAATGAGGTGCCCCACCCTGTCGGGCATACATTTCCGCTTGTTCTCGGGTGTACGTGCGTCCCTTCTCTTGTTGGACGCGACCCAATTCTTGGGCGCCAATCTTGCGGCCCGTCACGATGTAAAAATCGTATCCCGACGACCGTTTGTCCGGATTGTCGCTGTAGCTCCGAGACATGGCCAAGGCTCCACGGGAGTGAATGTGGTGATTCTTGAATTCGGCTGGCAGCGTATGCTGACCAATCAGAAACCTCAACTGTTGGGGACGTTCTTCCTCGCTGTTTCCTCCTTGAACCACAAAATCCGGAACCACCCGTGTGAATTCTGACGGATCGAAATACCTCCTGTACACCTTGTACAGAAAGTTCGCGCGGTGCAAGGGCACGTCGTCAAACAGTTCCACCACGATCCGACCGTGTTTGGTGTCCAACGCCACGCGGTTTTCCGTTTGCCAACGTCCCCACTCGGCCAAAAAGGAAGCGGCATTCTCGTCGTCCAACGTCGGGAATTCTGAAGCAACAAGGCGTCGAATGCGCTCATCCACTTCAACCTCTTCTTGCGACTGGGCTTGATGCGGCGTTTGCTCTGTCGTCACATTTTCGGGTTCAGACGAACCACAGCTCATGGCCAGCATGGCCAAGCCAGCCCATCCCAATGCAATCCGTAAACCCTTCATGTGACAAACATACCCAGCACGTACATTCATTGAGGACTGTCCCACCATCTTCGCATCGTGAAGTTTGCCATTGTCGACATCGAAACCACCGGAGGCTCAAACAAATCGCGCGGCATCACTGAAATCGGCATCGTCGTAACCAATGGGACTGACGTCTTGCATCGATGGAGTTCATTCGTCAACCCGTTTGAACCGATCCCACCCCGAATCACGGCGTTGACAGGAATCTCCGACGACATGGTGGAAGATGCCCCTGGGTTTGAAGACGTGGCCGATGACGTGGCAAAGCTGCTGGGCGACTGTGTCTTTGTCGCCCACAACGTCGGGTTTGACTACGCCTTCATTCGTGGCCATTTTGAGGCATTGGGACTTTCCTGGCAACGACCCAAACTCTGCACCGTGCGCCTCGCTCGCAAAGCCTTTCCTGGAATGCCGAGGTATGGACTGGGGGCGCTTTGTGACGCCCGAGGCATCACGCACATTGACAGGCACCGCGCGATGGGCGATGCCGAGGCGACCGCCGAACTGTTTCACCAAATCTTTGACTCTCCCCGAGGCCAAACCGCCATTGCCGAGGCCCTGAAACGGGGCACACGAGAACAATGGATGCCGCAACACGTCAAGGCCTCTGAATTTGACATTCTGCCAGACGAACCCGGGGTGTATTGGTTTTTGGACGGCCAAGGCAAACCGCTGTACATCGGCATGAGCATCAAACTTCAACAAAGGGTCAGAAGTCACTTCTCGGGAACCACAGCTTCGCGGAAGCGACAAACCCTGCTGCGCGACATGCGAAGCCTCAAACATGAGCTGTCAGGGAGTGAATGGATGGCGGCCGTGATGGAGGACGTTCGCATCCGCGCGCACTGGCCCCCACTCAACCGCGCTCAAAAGCAACCCAAATCCTACAGGACGGTGGTTCACTACATGGATCGGCAAGGCCGCAGCCGTTTGGCCATCCGCACACAAGGAAGTTCGAGAGATGCCATTCGCACCTTCCATTCAGAAGCCACGGCACGCGCTTGGCTTCATGCCCAAGCGAGAGAGCACCAGCTCAATCCTGAGCTGCTCGGGCTTGGAGCTTGGACTGAAAATGATCCGGTCACTTCAGAAACGCATGAAGACCATTTCAGAAAGGCCCTCGAAGCTTGGCGCAATGTGGCCTCCGGTTGGTTTGTGGAAGCTGGCAGAACCCCTGATGAACGCGGCATCATTGCCGTTCGAGAGGGACACGTGCGCGGCTATGGATTTGTGGAGGCGGACGATGTGGCTGGCAAGCTCGACACCCATGAAGGTCAAAGCGCATTGCGGGACCTTTCAGAGGGGCTTCACCCCGTGGCGCCTTCGTCCACATTGGATGCCCGGCTGCGAGAGGAATTGCTCAACAACCACACTTGGATTGAGGCTTTGTGAATCTCAATTGTTCACGATCACAGCCGCTCCCAATGAAGTCATTTTCACAGAAGTGGCTGCTGAGAACGCCAGGATGGCCTTGATGCTGGATGGCTTGGGTGCTGTGCCCTCCAAACCGCAGGAATCGCCGTTCTGTGAAGTGGATGGATTGAATGAGGAGGGGGCGTCAGAGAAGAATGAAATCATAGAATGGGATTGAAGTTCTCTCCTGAAACGACGAAGGGTGCACCTTATTGTGTGCACCCTTCAAATCGTCCATTTCCCTCCCGGTTACCTCGGGGTCAACATGAGGTTTTGGTCTTCCACCATGCGACGAAGGTTGATCAAGGCATAACGCATGCGGCCCAAGGCGGTGTTGATGCTGACGTTGGTTTCTTCTGCAATCTCTTTGAAACTCAGGTTGTGTTCCAATCGCATTTGGACCACTTGTTGCTGCTCCTCTGGCAAGGAAGGAACCAGCTGCCTCAGCTCTTGCAAAATCTCATCCTCAACCAAACGATCTTCCACACTTGGTGCGTCATTCGACAACGTGTCGAAAATGTCAAATTCATCGGTGGGGCGCACCATCTTACGCTTTCGGTTCCTTCGGAAATGATCGATGGCCGCATTGTGAGCGATGCGCATGATCCAAGGGCCAAACTTCCCCTCCTCAACATATCGACCTGACTTCAGGATTTGGACCACCTTGATCCACACGTCTTGAAACAAATCGTTGGCGATTTCTTCGTTGCGCACCACAAAGTTGATCTTCAAGAAGACCCCTTGCTGGTAACGGTTCAACAATGTTTCAAACGCCCGTTCATTGCCTTTCCTGTAGGCACAAATGAGCTCGCTGTCGGTGTGGTATGCATGCATGACACAACTCTGTTTAATTCACGCCTTCTCTCGGGACGATCCCGTGATGGGGCTTCATGAAATGGAACTAGAGTCGAATGTGTCGAATGGCAATGCGTTTTATGGTTGGATTCTTCCGAACCATACCTAAAGTACTTCTTTTAACCGAGGCGTGCAAACCTCAGGTACCTTCACCGTGTTAAAAACTGCAATGAAGATTGACATCCACGGCGCACGTGTCCACAATTTGAAAGACGTCCACGTGAGCATTCCCAAGGAAAAACTCACGGTTGTGACAGGGCTCAGTGGTTCTGGAAAAAGCAGCCTGGCATTCGACACGCTCTACGCTGAAGGCCAAAGGAGGTATGTCGAGAGCTTGAGCAGCTACGCCCGTCAGTTCTTAGGCCGACTCGAAAAGCCGGATGTGGACCAAATCGACGGCCTGTCCCCTGCCGTGGCCATCGAACAACGCAGCGCCTCTGGAGGGCCGCGAAGTACGGTGGCCACGCGAACGGAAGTGATGGATCATCTCAGAATGCTGTTCGCGCGCATCGGGGAGACCCGTTCACCAGAATCAGGTGACGTGGTCAAAAAGGACTCGGTGTCAGACGTCGTGGACGCCATTGTTCAGGCAAACTCGCCTCGAACTATTCTGGTGGCCCCCATTCAGCCTCGATCGGACCGAAGTGCCGAAGACCAATTGAGGGTGTTGCAGCAACAGGGCTACTCTCGTGTTTGGACTGATCAGGGTGCTGTAAGGCTGGAAGATGCCGCAGCCTCAGACGTGCTGGGACTCGTGGTCGATCGCTTCTCACCGTCCTCAGCCCAAGAAGATCCGGGACGCGTTGCCGACAGTGTGGAAACCGCCTTCTTCGAGGGAGGTGGTCGCTGCCAATTGTGGCAAGCCAACGACAAAGCCTCTGCAACCTGTCAAGAGTTCAACGATCGATTCGAACGCGATGGCCGGGTGTTTCCCGAGCCCTCTCCGGACATGTTCAACTTCAACAGCCCTGTGGGGGCGTGCACCACATGCGAGGGCTACGGCCACGTGTTGGGCATCGATCCTGACAAGGTCATCCCCGACCCAACCAAAAGCCTGTACGACGGGGCTGTGGCGCCCTGGAGAGGAGAACGGACGGGACGGTGGCGCGAACGCATGGTGATGGGAGCGGCCGATGCAGGCTTGCCAGTGCATACCCCTTGGCATGCCTTGACCAAAGAGGAGCAGGATTTGGTTTGGCACGGCTGCGCTCATTTCAAGGGCATCCACGCCTTTTTCGCAACCCTCGAAGCGAAGAGCTATAAAATCCAAAACCGCGTCATGATCAGCCGTTACCGGGGCAGAACGCTCTGCGGAACATGCCATGGGACTCGTTTGGGCAAAGACACACACAATGTGTTCATTGGTCAAAGTACCCTTCCACAATTCTTGTCGCTGTCCATCGAGGAGGCCCTCGAAACGTTGCAACAATGGGATTTGTCAGCTCAACAAATCAAGATTGCCGAACGTCTGCTCTGGGAAATTGAAACGCGATTGCGGTGTCTCGTTGATCTCGGGCTGGGATACTTGACCTTGATGAGAAGCAGTCCGACGTTGAGCGGTGGCGAGTCTCAGCGCATTGCCTTGAGTTCGTGCGTGGGCAGCGCCTTGGTTGGGAGCACCTACGTGTTGGACGAACCGAGCATCGGCTTGCATCCCGAAGACACGGCCAGGCTCATTGGCGTGCTCGAACGCCTGCGAAACCAAGGGAATACAGTTGTGGTGGTTGAACACGACGAGGACATCGTATCGGCCGCCGACCACGTGGTGGACATGGGCCCTCACGCTGGGTCTTTTGGGGGCGAAGTGGTGTTCAGTGGTCCGCAAGACGGACTGTCTTTGTTGAGTCAAGACCATCCCTCCCTGACTGCGGCGTACCGCAATGGCTTCCAGTCCATCCCTGTGCCATCCTCCCGTCGCTCGGTCGGCGATGTCCTGACGTTGCGCGAGGTTCGGGCGAACAACCTGCAAGGCTTTGACGCCACCATCCCCCTGCGGAGTTTGGTGGCTGTAAGCGGCGTGAGCGGCTCTGGAAAAAGCACCTTAATCACCCAGTTGTTGGTTCCTGCCATCCAAGCTGAACTGGACGGTTTTGGCGGAAACCCGAAGGGATGCAAGGCCATTGAAGGCGACTTGGGCACATTGGAACATTTGGAATTTGTAGACCAAAATCCCATTGGCAAAAGCTCACGCTCCAACCCTGTGACCTACGTCAAGGCCTTTGATGAAGTGCGGTCGCTGTTGGCTGACACTTCCCACGCCAAAGCCCGCGGGCTCAAGCCCTCCCATTTCAGCTTCAACATTTCAGGAGGGCGCTGCGAGACATGCGAAGGCGAAGGTCACGTCACAGTGGGCATGCAATTCATGGCCGATTTGAAGCTGGTGTGCGAAGACTGCGGGGGCAAGCGGTTCCAAGACCACGTTTTGGAAGTCACCTACCAAGGCAAAAACGTGCACGAAATCTTGAGCATGACCGTCGACGATGCGCTGGTGTTTTTCGCCCCGCCAGCAGATGTCAAACCATCGGCAACCATTCGAAGGCTTTTGGCCAAGCTGCAACCTCTGCAAGACGTCGGATTGGGTTACGTGGCCTTGGGGCAAGGTTCGAACACCCTAAGCGGCGGCGAGGCGCAACGCATCAAGCTTGCTGCGTTTCTCTCCCGAGGCGACCGTCAAGGTCACACGCTGTTTGTTTTTGACGAACCCACCACAGGGCTTCATGTGCACGACGTCGCGAAGCTCTTGGATTCTTTCGATGCCTTGCTCAAACAGGGGCATTCCTTGGTGGTCATCGAACACCACCTCGACATCCTCAAATGCGCGGATTTCATCCTCGATTTGGGGCCTGGCGGAGGCAAGCACGGCGGCAACCTGGTCCATCAGGGAACCCCGGAAAGTCTGGCACAGAATGTGCACTCCGTCACAGGAAAACATCTCGCCCCCAAACTTCAACTCCCATGAGAATCTTCATCACCTCAACGTTTTTGACATGGTACGCCTTGGCAACCTTAGGCGGCTGCCAAGCTCAGTCCGCGAACCCCATGGATGGAGCCCAGAATGCAGGCGACAGCCTGAAATCATCGAGTTGGTGCGGCGCTCTCAGCCCAGATGCCTATCGCGTACTGCGTGAACAAGGCACCGAGCCTCGCTTCTCAGGTGAATTTTGGCTCCATGACGAAGACGGGGTGTACGTCTGCATGGGATGTGGTGCGCAGCTCTTCGATTCAGGGGCCAAATTCAAGAGCGACAGTGGTTGGCCCAGCTTTTACCAACCCGCAGGTTCCGATGGCATCGACGAACGCATGGACCTCAGCCATGGCATGCGCAGGATGGAAGTCGTGTGCAACGCTTGTGGAGGCCACCTCGGGCATGTCTTCGAGGACGGGCCTCAGCCCACTGGCCTCCGCTACTGCATCAACAGCGTGGCGTTGGATTTTGTGCCGCGAGACAGCGTTGATGTTTTGCTCCCAAAAGACCGGCCGTGAATGTCCACCGCTCGAGTCAACTTTGTCAAAACGCATCAAAAAAGGCCTCCTGTGTTAGAGGCCTTTTTTCATTGAGAGAAAGCAATGCAATCAGCGAGGAGGCTTGCAAACAAAGGTCAATCCTTCGCTTTTGATTTCATTGTGTGGTTCGGTCACATTGCCTTCGCTGTCGGTGACTTGCCTTGTACGACCATGCAAATTGATCAATCCATTGACCTCGCCTGAAGTGGTCAATTGCATCAAAAGGATGCGCTTGGATGGACCCGCTGCCGCTTGGCGTTTGTCTGGAGTCACAAACCACGCCCCGTCATTCGTTTCCAACGCCCCCCCTTCATCAAACACCACCAAAGCGTCTTCCATGATGAAGCCAGAAACGGAATTCATGTAATTGTCCTCGGCACCAATGGTCACCCATGAGTCGAAAAGCAGGGTTTCGTCTTGGGTGGCGTCGTAACGCTGAATGCTCGCCGAAAGAGGCCCTCCCTTTGGGTGACGGTAGAAAGGTGCCGTTGACGTCACCTTCAAAGGCGCGGAAGCCTCGCCGTAAACGGCGTCCAAAATGTCTCCTTCGTTTTGCATCACAGCGTAAACGCGATACGTGTCACCTGGAACTTTGCCCATGTTGTCGATGTAATCAACATCAATGCGGACGACTTGTGCAGAGGCCGAAGCGACCGCACACATGGCCAAGCCTAGGGTCAAGAGTTTGTTCATGTCGAGAATGTTTGTGGTCCTGTCGGCCCAAGATAAGTCAGGCCAACCTATTTCAAGATGCGACCATTGCCGCGGGCCCTGCCTCCACTGCTGGGACGACTACGAAACCCAGAGCGTGTGGGGATGAGGTAGCCAACTGACAATTCATGTGAATGGGCACCCAACAAGTTGTTTCCAGTGCTGATGTCGTAGTTGTACGCAAACGTGAATTCCCGATAATTCATCCCCAAGCTCAGCACAACGGCATCTTGAGGTCTGAATCCCATGCCCAGCCAATACGTCCCATTCAAAATGCCGCGCACATTCAAGTCCAATTGAGGCGCCGTGGCATTGGTCATGCGAAGCAGGACGCTCGACTGCACAGCCCACAGGTTGTCCAAATCGTAGAGGTAAGACCCCATGAAATGGTAATGCCTCACCATGCGATTCAGATTTTCATCGCCCGAAAGGTTCAAACGGTCTTGGATCAAATTGAACACGGCCATTCCGAAGTAGTAGTCCTGCCCATACACCATAACCCCTGCGTTGAAGTCGAGACCAAACGTGGACTCGCGGGTTTGGGGCAAGGCCTCATCTCCCTGCTGGTACACCTCAAGCTCCGTCCCGTCAAACACAAATTGATTTCCCTTCATGCTCAACCCAAAGGACACCGCATCTTGGTTGTTGAGCAACACGCTGTAAGCCCCAGTCAATTCCATTCCAGATTGACGAAACGCGCCCCCCATGTCGTCGTTGTACAGCACAAAACCTGCACCAAGACCGTTAGGCAAGGCGCGGTGCCCGCTCAACAGCATGGTCGTAGGACCTCCGGCAAAGCCAGCCCACTGCTGACGGTACGTCGAGGACAACATGGTGCCTGACTCTGTTCCTGCAACCGCAGGATTCGCGAGGTAAGTGTTGGTCACAAATTGTGAGCGCCTGAGCTGCTGCTGAGCCATGATGGACGTGGCTGAGACGCCGAAGGTGGCCGCCAACAAAAGGAAGTGTTTCATGCCCTTCATCAGTACTTCAAGGTTACGGTTCCACGAATGGGCAAGGCGCCCGGGAACAATTCAATCGTGTAGTAATAGTCCGCCACAGGGAGTCTCGATCCATTGAATCGACCATCCCATTTGACTTGACCACCGGCGGTCTCAAAAAGCTTTTGTCCCCAACGGTTGAACACCATCAGCGTTGACGAAGGAAAGTCTTCCAAGCCACCCACAACCCAGTCGTCGTTGAATCCGTCGTTGTTAGGCGTCAAGGCATCGGCGATGAACAAACATCCCTCGATCGCTTCGACCTCTTGAGAAGCCGTTCTTCGGCAGCCTTTTGCATCGGTCACCACAACCGTGTAGGTGTCTTCAGTCAACCCGTTGGCCGTGGAGGACGTTTGGTCATACGGGTCGCTCCAAGCAAACGTGAATGGCGCCTCTCCTCCACTGACACTCACAGTGGCGGTGCCGTCAGCAGCATTCCAACACGTCACAGGTGACGTGAGTGTGGTCAGTTCCATGTCCGTGATTTCATCCACGCCAATTTCAAACGTCTCGACGTAGGTACAGCCCACCTGGTCGGTCATCACGGCCGTGTAAACCATCTCGCTCAGGTTGTTCAAATTCACGGGATTGCCGGCCGTGTCAAGGTAGGCCACCTCGTATTCCTGGTCGGACACCGTGCCTCCGATTGGGAAAATGTTGGCCGAACCGTCGCTCATCCCAGTGCAAGTTGCGTTGGTTGTTGAAATCAAAAAGTCCAGAGGTGCTGGGGCGTTGACCTCAAACTCCGCGGTGAGTGCACACCCCGCCTCATCCGTGATCGTCACTTCATAGTCTCCCGCACAAAGGCCTGTGGAGTCTGGGAACAATTGAGAAGTCGTTTCATTGAAATAAACCACATCAAGACTGCCAGTCCCTCCGAGTGATTCAAGTGCCACTTCCCCGTCGCAATCGTTCCCGCAAGAAGGGTTTGTCACTTCACCAACATTGGCAACCAAGGCAGGAGGTTCGGAAATGTCAATGAGCTCTCCTGGCCCCAGAGGAAAGGTGCATCCAAACGAGTCGACCACTTGGATGACGTAAGTCGCCACCCCCAATCCTGTGAGGGGCTGGTCCGCGGGGACGGTTTCAAATTGGTTGGTCAGAAACAACTGCCCAGAACCACCAACTGCATCCACAGAAATGGTGCCATCTGCATCCCCTGCGCACACCACGTCGGTCGAGAAAAACGTGACGTCAAAGGACTCCGGACAATTCACATTGACGATGGTGTCGTACACGCATCCATTTTCGTCGCTGATGTTGAAGGCATGTGCCCCATTCCCGTTGTCACAGACCAATCCTCCCCAATACAAGCTGTCTGTCAAGTCTTGAGCCACAAGCGGCGTTCCATCCGGTCTCGTCCCCGTGATCGTCAACTCCCCTGTTCCACCTGAAAGAGAAGCCAAGTTCAAGCTGATCCCTGCGGTTTCTTCACCAAAACATTCGTTGTTTGTGGGCTGTTCGAAGGCCGCCTGGATTGGAGAGAGTGCCTCGATGGTGAATGCCGTGGTGTCCCTGCATCCGTAGTCGTTGGTCACATAGACTCGGTAATCTCCTTCCGACAATCCGGGAAAGGCATTGACTGGCGTTTCGCTGATCAGCTGGTTGTCATCCACAAATCCATCTGTCGAGGTCACCAGTTGGTATGTGGTCCCTTCAACCGCCTCATCCAAGCCCAAAAATTCTACTGTCACATCCGTTGTCAACCCGGCACAAGCCAACTCAGCTCCCGTGACTTGAGCCTCCACCTCCGCATAGTCTTGGCACGGGTCGGTCACCTGAATGGGACCATCCCCGTCGGTGTTCAAGAAATATTGCTCCTCGTTGTTGGGATCCCCGTCGATGAACACTTGCACATTCAAGTTGAGAGACCAGTCTCCGCACGTGGTGACACGCGCCACCAACACCCTGAGGTCATCCCCAGCAACCGCATTCTCGGGAGCCCCAAGAACGTAAGCTGACCCATTGGTCACCTCCGTCCCACAAATGGCATCTCCAAAAACACTTGGATTGGACAACCATGAAGGATTGTCTCCGGGTTCATCTGAACTCAATTTTCCAATCGTCCAGAACGTGTCGTACTGCCAAAGTGGCTCAATGGTCCAGAGGAAACTGCTGTTGGTGCCATCCAACACCATCGATTCAGCGATGGGGTTCCAGCATTCACATTCGGCATCGATGCCCAAAGCTCCACCCTCTGGCAATGCAAAAGTGTCCGCAAAGATGGCACTGAGGACATCTGTGGGGTTGGTCATGTTGACGTAGACCAAATAACTCACGTAACCGTCGAGTGCGCCCTCGGGGTCGAATGTGTCGTCGGCGGTGGGCGTGTTGGGGCCGTAGAATGCGGTGTCGACCACAACTTCAATGTTGGTCACCTGCGCAAGGGCAGTTTGCCCCATGGCAAAAAGCCCAAGGATGGCGAGAACGTGCAGACGGGGTGAAAACCACCAAGAAATGTTGTTCATGAAGAAACGACTTCAGGATTCTACCTCTGTGGAGAGAGGGTTAATTTTGAGTTGCAAATTAGCGGATTTGAAGCCCCCTTCGACCAACCCAAACCAAGCGTCTTCCACGCCTCTCAGTGCAGAACCTCACTTCAAAGTGATCTTCGAATGCGACGGCGTTCTGGCGGCTTCCAAACCCAATCGATTGTTGGTGCACAGGACGGACATCGATTTTCACGAACCCCACAACCTGCGCGACCTTGTGAACAAAACAAGGACGCGGGAGACTTGGTTGCAACCGGTGCATCGATTGGACAAACCCACAAGCGGGATTGTGCTCTTCGCACTGCCCGGCGATGCCCTGAATGCCTTGAAGCTCGAGTTCGTTCATCGTCGCACCACCAAAGTGTATTGGGCCGTCGTCCGCGGTTGGACCGAAGATGAAGGGGTGGTGGAAAAACCTCTACCCACCGCCCACAATCCAACCCCCAAAGAAGCCAGAACACACTACCGCACCCTTGCA
>JBELLK010000002.1:0-63159 GCA_042088625.1 Flavobacteriales bacterium | reverse complement strand
GGAGGATCGATGCTGAAGGAAGGGGCGGCAGGGGGTTTGGCCTAATTTCGCAGAGACCCACGCAACGACATGGAACAAGCCCCTCCCTACAAGCCCAAGCACAAGATTCGCATTGTCACGGCAGCCAGCCTCTTTGATGGCCACGACGCCGCAATCAACATCATGCGACGCATCATGCAGCGCACCGGATGCGAGGTCATTCACCTCGGTCACGATCGGAGTGTGGACGAAGTGGTGACCACGGCCATTCAGGAGGACGCCCAAGCCATTGCGATGACCTCATATCAAGGAGGTCACATGGAGTACTTCAAATACATGAAGGACTTGTTGGACGAACGAGGTGCGGGCCACATCAAGGTTTTTGGCGGCGGGGGCGGAACCATTCTGCCAGAAGAAATTGCGGCTTTGCACGAGTATGGCATCGCACGCATTTACCATCCCGACGATGGGCGGACCATGGGCCTTCAAGGCATGATCAATGACCTCATTGAGAAAGCCGATTTCAACACAGTTCCCACGTTGGATGACCTCGACGGCGCCATGGAACGACTCGGCGATCGTAACATCCGCGACCTCGCAAGGTGCATCACGGCTGCCGAGAACAACCCCCAGTCGTTTGGAGAGGCTTTTGCCCCGATCAAGGCGACGCTTCCAAACGTGCCAGTGCTGGGCATCACGGGCACAGGCGGAGCTGGAAAATCGTCCATGGTTGACGAATTGGTCCGCCGTTTTCTGTTGGACTTCCCTGACAAACGCATCGCACTGATCAGCGTCGACCCTTCAAAGCGAAAAACTGGAGGCGCCTTGCTCGGCGACCGCATCCGCATGAACGCCATCCATTCCGACAGAGTTTATATGCGGTCTTTGGCCACCCGACAATCCAACCTGGCCTTGTCACGTCATGTGCAGGAGGCAGTGGACATCTTGAAAGCGGCAGCCTTCGATTTGGTGGTGCTTGAAACCAGTGGCATTGGCCAAAGCGACACCGAAATCATGGATCACAGCGACGTGTCGCTCTACGTGATGACTCCAGAGTTTGGTGCAGCCACACAGCTCGAGAAGATTGACATGCTCGATTTTGCGGACGTCGTCGCCATCAACAAATTTGACAAACGCGGCGCGCAAGACGCCTTGCGGGATGTGAGGAAGCAGTTCAAGCGCAACCACGACTTGTGGGAGGCCAACGACGAAGACTTGCCTGTGGTGGGGACCATCGCTTCTCAATTCAACGATCCCGGCACCAACGAACTCTACCGCCGCATGATGAATACGCTGGCGGAAAAAACCGGAGCTTCACTGCAATCGACATTTGCCGCGGAACAGGGCACCAGCGAAAAAGTGTTCATCATCCCCCCTGCTCGTACGCGATACCTGAGTGAAATCGCCGAGAGCAACAGGGCGTACGACCGCTGGGCTGACAAACAAGCGAGCCTCGCAGGCAGACTCCAAGCCATTCAGTCCGCGTCTCAGGAGGTTGACGGCGATGCGGCAAACGCCCTGGATCAAGCCGGGGCTCAACTCCAGCTCGATCTCGATGCCCGCTTGCACGACTGGCTACAAGCGTGGCCGGCCATGCAAGAACGGTATGCCGCCGAAGAGTATGTCTTTGAGGTGCGTGGCAAGGAAATCCGAATCCCCACAACGAGCAAATCCTTGTCGCACCAAGACATCCCCAAAGTCGCGTTGCCGGCCATGAAAGGGTGGCAAGATTTGGCCAAATGGCATCTGCAAGAAAACCTCCCCGGCTCCTTCCCCTTCACCGCCGGCATCTACCCGTTCAAGCGCGAAGGAGAAGATCCCACCAGGATGTTCGCAGGCGAAGGCGGACCCGAGCGCACGAACAAGCGCTTTCATTACGTCTCCTTGGGCATGCCCGCCAAGCGTCTGTCCACCGCATTCGACTCAGTGACCCTGTATGGGCGGGACCCCGATTTGCGTCCTGACATCTACGGCAAAGTGGGCAATTCTGGCGTGAGCATTTGCTGCCTGGATGACGCCAAAAAATTGTACAGCGGATTCGACCTCTGCGCAGCCAACACCAGCGTCTCGATGACCATCAACGGTCCCGCTCCGGTCATGTTGGGGTTCTTCCTGAATGCCGCCATCGACCAACGTTGTGAAAAGCACATCCGAGCGCAGGGACTCGAAGACCATGTGGAAAAGGTCTTGAAGGCCAAATGGGACGACCGCGGACTCCCTCGCCCCACCTACCAAGGCGCCCTTCCTGAAGGCAACGATGGGCTGGGGCTGCTGTTGCTGGGATGCACCGGGGACGAAGTGCTTGACGACAAAACCTACGCCACGCTGAAAGCCGAGGCCCTGACCAGCGTTCGAGGAACGGTGCAGGCCGACATCCTGAAAGAGGACCAAGCCCAAAACACGTGCATCTTTTCCACGGAGTTTGCCCTTCGTCTGATGGGTGACGTGCAAGATCACTTCATCCGACACAACGTCCGGAACTTCTATTCTGTGTCGATCAGCGGCTATCACATCGCAGAGGCCGGTGCGAATCCAATCACGCAACTCGCCTTCACGCTGGCCAACGGCTTCACCTATGTGGAGTACTACTTGAGCCGCGGGATGGACATCGACAAGTTTGGTCCCAATCTGAGTTTCTTCTTCTCCAATGGCATCGACCCGGAATATGCTGTGATTGGACGGGTGGCCAGAAGGATTTGGGCCAAAGCCATGCGCGAGAAATATGGCGCATCGACCAGGGCTCAAATGTTGAAGTACCACATCCAAACGTCCGGTCGCTCGCTTCACGCGCAGGAAATCGACTTCAACGACATCCGCACGACGCTGCAGGCACTCTATGCGATTTACGACAATTGCAACTCCCTGCACACCAACGCTTACGACGAAGCGATCACCACGCCCACCGAAGCAAGTGTCCGTCGCGCCATGGCCATCCAGCTCATCATCAACAAAGAGCTCGGACTGGCCAAAAATGAGAACCCTCTGCAGGGCTCGTTCATCATCGAACAACTCACCGATTTGGTCGAGGAGGCTGTGCTCAGTGAATTTGACCGCATCACCGAGCGAGGCGGGGTGCTCGGGGCGATGGAGACCATGTACCAACGGTCGCGCATCCAGGAAGAGAGCCTTCATTACGAAATGCTGAAGCACACTGGCGAGTACCCCATCATCGGCGTCAACACCTTCCTGAGCAAAGAAGGCTCCCCCACTTTGGTGCCCGGCGAAGTGATTCGGGCCACACAGGAAGAAAAGCAACAGCAACTGAACAACCTCGGGGCACTTCATGGCATGTCGGCAGAAAGAGCCACGAACGCCCTGGAGCGAGTGCAAATGGCTGCCGTGTCCGGCGAGAACATTTTTGACGTGCTGATGGAAGCGTGCAAATGGTGTTCGCTCGGGCAATTGACCGAAGCGATGTTCGACGTCGGCGGGGCCTACCGCCGAAACATGTGAACCCACTCCTATCTTAGCGGCATGTCTGAATTCGTCACACCCACCAAACCAAGTGCCGGCCGCATCGCACGAGACATCCTCGGCGTGATTGTCGGAGCCGTCTCCTTCCCCATTTTGGTGACATTGGGACATCTCATGTTCAGCAAGATCGGCGTCGCTGAAGCTCCTTCAGTAGGACCGGACCAGGATCCCGCAGCTTGGGAGGCGTTCATGCAAAGCCTGACCGTGCTCGAATTGTTGTCCGCAACGGCCGCCCACATCGGCGGGACGTTTTTGGCCGCTGCCCTTGCCATGCTCATTGCCGCGTCGAAGAACCGTCGGCCAGGCATCATCCTGGGTGGATTTGGGTTGATTGGAGGTGTGATGAACGCCATGATGCTGCCCGGTCAGCCAGCCTGGCTGATGGTGCTCGACGTGGCGCTGTACGTGCCGGCGGGATGGTTGGCGGCGGAGCTGGTGCTTCGGTTGAAGAACCGACTCGCGTAACGCATGGCCCGGACCGTGGCGTTGTGGGCGGGGCCCAGAAATGGCAGCACCGCCACGATGTACAGTTTCGCGCAACGGTCGGACACGCGCGTCGTGGATGAGCCGTTGTTTGCGCACTTTCTGAAGAACACAGGTGTCTCCCGACCTTCTCGAGACGAGGTTCTTCGCACCATGCCGTCCTCGAAAACGGAGGCCCTCGCCACACTCGTTCCAGAGCCGTCCGACAACGTGCTGTTCCTGAAACACATGGCCAATCACCTCGAAGGGTTGGATTGGGAGGACGTGGACGGCACCGAACACCGGCATGTGATTTTGACCCGGCATCCTGACGGGGTCCTGCCTTCTTACCGTGCGCACATCGACAGCCCCACCCTCCTCGATTTGGGCTACGTTCACCAGCATCGCATCCTGAAACTCGCCGGCGAACGCGCTGCAGTCGTCACTGCCGAATCGTTGTTTGCCCATCCTGCCGACACCCTTCGCGCGTTGTGCGAGGCGCTCGACTTGCCGTGGCAACCTGACATGCTTTCGTGGAAGAAGGGAGGGCTTCCGGAAGACGGCATTTGGGCCAAATACTGGTACAACGGCGTTCACAACAGCACAGGATGGGAATCGCGAACCTTGCAACAAGGCAATACGCCACCTCATCTGCGCGACCTGAGGGACCAATGCTTGGAACATTACCTTGCCTTGGAACAATACGCATTGAACATCTGAACCATGGCCAAATTCAATCAACCCGACCCTAGAAATGCAGGAACCTGGTGCTGGGTCAATGGCCTGGTGAAACGCGAAGACGCCAAGGTCAGCGTGCTGGACAGCGTGGTTCAAGGAGGAGATGCCGTTTGGGAGGGTTTGCGGGTCTCAAAAGGCCGAATTTATCAGCTCGAAGAGCACCTCGGTCGACTTCTGGCCAGCGCGCATGCCCTGATGTTCGAGGCCGTGCCCACGCTCGACGCGGTGAGGCAAGCTGTGTTCGACACCCTTGAAGCGAACGGCATGAGCGACGGCGTCCACATTCGGTTGACGCTCACTCGTGGTGAAAAGTCCACCTCTGGCATGGATCCTCGCCTGAACGTCCATGGATGCACCCTGGTCGTGCTGCCTGAATACAAAGGCGCCGTTTACGGCGATGGGGATTTGAAACTGATCACAAGCTCGGTGCGGCGCAACGGCCCTTCCTTTTTGGATTCCAAAATCCACCACAACAACCTCCTGAACAACATCCTCGCCAAGATCCAAGCCAACCATGCCGGGGCCGACGATGCCATCATGTTGGACGACCGGGGCTTCCTGGCTGAAACCAATGCCACGAACGTGTTTCTGATTCGAGACGGGGTGTTGTGCACGCCGTTTGGGCACGCCTGTTTGCCAGGCATCACACGGGCCTACACCTTGGCTCTTGCCGCATCCCTTGGCATCCCAGTCAAGGAGGGGGATTTTTCATTGACAGAACTGTACACGGCTGAGGAAGCATTCACCACAGGGACCATGGGGGGATTGGCGCACATTGCTGAAGTGGATGGCCGAAGGATTGGTCCCGCAGACCGTTCAGGCCCCGGCCCCATCACGAAGCAATTGCAAGAAGCCTACCCCACCGACATCCCGAGTGTCCCATTGCCATTTGTCCAATGATGCAGTGGTTGTGGTCTTCTTTTCGCGTGGCACTGGGTTTTGCACTTGGCACAGCATTCGGATGGGGCCTGGGACAACATCTTCAAGACTTCTGTGCGCCTGACTTGATTCGCCCTGCCCTTAACGCGCCTGACCAAGTGGCTTCTTTTCTAAGAGCGCTCCCTCCCACCGCACATGCCGCAAGACTCCTTGCCAGTGGCGCCGGAATCGTTTTGGGGCTCGTGATGCTGAGAAGGATAGGTGACCCGTCCAAGTCCGAGTCTTTTGCTTTGGGTGCCTTGTTCTTGCTCGCTTGCCTGATGGACCTCATCCGCATTCCACACGGATTGACCCTTTCCCTGCTCACACTGGCAACCTCTTTTACTGCCGTTTGGATTGGGATCGCGACGACGTTGACAGACGAGTCTTGAGCACCGTGTTGGCCGAGATGCTCAGGACCACAAGCGCCATGCCGAGCAAACTCAACGTCGACATGCCTTCTCCATACCCCCACCAACCGATGCCCAAGGCGAGCACTGCTCCAAGGTATTTGAAGGGCATCACCATGCCGGCATCTTCGTTGTGAAGGGCCACGGTCATCAACACTTGAGCCGCGATGCTCAGCACACCAATCGCCATGGCCAAACCCCAATCCACCTCAGCCATGGTTGTCCATTCTCCCCATGAGAGCATGCCCATCACGGGCACCGCAAGCAAGTGGAACCAAATCACAACTCCCACGGGATGATCTGTGTCCCTGCATTTCATGGTGGCCAAATATGCCACCGCAGCGAGGCAAGCAGCCATCAACCCAAGCCCCCACATGCCCCATGAAACGCGTGGGTCAAACCCTTTGACCATCACAATGCCAACCAAGGCAGTGCTTAGGAAAAGCCACTGCCACTTGTGGACACGCTCCCTCATGAACACCAAGGCCAACAACACAGTGAACACCGGGCTGAAGTATTGGATGACCGTTGCACTGGCAAGGGGAATGTGACGCACAGTGTGAAAAAACCCGGACAGGGCAATCATCCCCATCAATCCGCGGACGAACAACCAACGCTTGTTGTTTCCGAGCAATGAAATGCCCGCTCGCTTGAGGTACACCGTGCACAACACCAAGCTCACTGCAGACCTCAAAAACACAAGCTGGAAGGTTCCGAGGTGCGAAAGCTCCTTCACACAAAGGTTCGCCGTAGTGTACAACACCACTGACGCAAGCATTGCGATGAGCCCCTTTCTCAACGAATCACAGTCACAGAACCGAGACGCACCGTAGGGGACAAATCGTGGAACCCTTGGGCCTCCACGCGATAGCTGTACAACCCCGATGGCACGAAATGCGTGCCTTGGCGTTGGTTGTTTTGGCCAATCCACGCTTCATCTGGATCGTCCGTTGTGAAGACCAAATTGCCCCAACGGTTGAAGACCATGAATGAATACGACTCCATCACAAATCCGCCGCCCAACGGCAAAAAGCCGTCATTCAGCCCATCGTTGTCGGGCGTGAACGCATTGGGGATAAACAGGTTGAATTGAACAGGCTCGAAATGAGCGATGACCACCTCCACCGGGACATCTTCCAAGGCCAAGTTCATGGGATTGGAGCGTTTTGAAGGTTGAGGTTCGGCGTAAGACACCTCCCAATGGCTGAATTGCCACTCCTGCTCTGGCAACGCGTCAAACGTGGTGGACTCCACAGGCTGAAACGCCGTGTTCCAAACGTCGTCGACCAAGGCCAAATCCCAAACCCGCACCTGACCTGCCTCTGGCGGAGACACCATCACCGTCAAGTTGGTGTGAGGAATGGCTTCAAAATGTGCGGTCACCAACCCTGGCTCAAACACATCCAATTGCACGGGTGAACTGGTTTCACCGGGAGTCACCACATTGCCATCCAAGGACCAATGCGTGAACGACCACCACGGCATGGGCTCAGCCTGAAGGTTGTGGCTGCCCACATCGATCATCTCCGTGGCCGGGTAATTTTGAAGTGCCACACCATCAAGCAAAATGTCTCCAGCACCCAGTGGCACAACGTTGAAGGTCAATTCCTCAGGCGGCACAGGCAAGCCGAAGTGGGCAATCAAGTGAGCATCCCCTGTCAGTGTCAAAGGCAGGATCGAGTTGCTCAAATCTGCAATGGACACATCTCCTGACACAACTTCCCAGTACAGGAAACCCACACCGTAGTCCTCCTCCGCTTCGAGTGTGATTGGGACATCAGCAAAATACCACGCCGTGACAGGCACCATGTCTGGGGTGTAATCCACCGTGTTGATTTCCACTTCTCCGAGCCCAACGATGTCAATGGTCAAATTGACCGAAGTCACGTCATAACAGTCCTCCATGCCTTCAACCACTTCGTCCTCACACCGCTCGTCAATGAAGTCCCGCAATTCCTGCAACTCGGCTTGCCACCCTGCCAAATTGCCACCCCATCGACCAAATTGACGCTCCATTTCCGGCTCAATGACGGCCACCATGCTGTCGAGGACCGCATGCATGTTTTGGCACGAGAAGGCGGTGTTGCCCAAGTCCGCCCACCGATTCAAGTAAGTGTTGTTGAACGTCTCATTGTCGAACAACGCATTCAAGACAGGAATGTGACCCTGCCCACCCACATCGCCCATGCCTTCTGGATTGCATGGGTCCGCGCCGGGACCTGTGTCAGGCACCCCCGTGTAGTTGATGTAATGGCCAAAACTCGCATCCATGTCCCACAAGGCATATCGCCAACGTTTGGCATCGCCATCCGGATGGCGCCCACGCCACCACGCCGTGTTCCAATTGAGCCAGTCTGCTGAGACGATGTAGCTGTTCAGGATGTAGTAATCGATGAGTGACAACGGATGCAGCTGCGAACTGACGTATTCGTAATTCGTTGGGTCGGTCATGTCCTGGGTTGTGCAGAACGTGACCAAATCCACCCAATCATCTTGCGAGCCATATTCTTCCCAAGTACCGCCCCACGTCTTGATGAAGTCAACAAAATGACGAGGCTGGTCATAATACTCCTCTGTGAAATCGATGTCGTCCACCTTTTCCCGGTACTCATAAACGCCCCAGTACTGACCATTGAGATACACGATGCAACTCTCGTTGGTCCGCTCATCGAGATGCAACTCCGCCAAATGACTCAACGTGTGAACGTAAGCATCGCGAATGTGGGCACCAGGTTCAAAGGGATAGTTGTCGTTGGCCGCTGCCTTGAAAATGATTCGCTGGTAGGCATCGCGTTCCTTCACGTGGAACAGCTCCGCCTCCAGTGCATGGTCGTAGCCCATCTGATCCCTAGTAACGTAGTCGAATCCTCGCTGTCCGTAGGCATTGCTGTCGTTGCCGTGCTCGTTGCTGTCCCCAGTGGCCTCCACCCAAAACGAACCGTCAGCGTAGAAGAACTCAATGTGCGCTCCCTCATCTCCAAACCAGTTTCCATCCCCAATGTCGTTCCCACTTACCGAAACCACAGGAATGGTGTGTGAATCCGCGCCAAGGAAATAAGTGTTGGTGGCAATGAAACTTGGCGCTTGGCTTGGCGGCACATCGTCATTGGGATCAAACGCCACAGCCCTCACCACCGTGGTCTGCGTCAAGTTGATCGGACCAGTGTACATCGTGCTCGCTTCTGTGGGTGTCGAACCGTCAAGTGTGTAATGGATGTCATATCCACCCGCAACTGACAAGTTGACCAAAAGTGAGCCACCAGCGTGGAAACCTGATTCCACATCAAAAGTTGGCGTCGGAACATATCCGGTGTACATGTCAAACGGATCTGCGCCGTTGGCCGCCCCCGGAGAAGGATCAACACACACCTCCCAATCGGCAGCACCGTCTGCACTTCGTGCCCAGCTGTGGTCGGCCTGTGTCGTGGAAATGTCCGTTTCAAAGGTGTAAGACTCGAGCACGTTCAAGCCAGGATCCGCAAAGACCAAAGACTCTCCCTGGCATTGATTGATTTTGAAATTCGTGTTCAAGAATCCACCCATGTAGAGGTTGGTCACCAGTTCCCCTTCTCCGGAACAGATGACAATGAGATGTCCTCCAGCGGGAACCGACGTGCCTGCCGGAATCTCAAACTTGTCCAAGTTGTTCAGGTTGTCCGACAAAAAGTATCCACCCAAATCCACATCGGCTGCGGTGGGGTTGTAGAACTCCACGAAATCTTCATTGTTCCCACCAATGCCCAAGGTGTAGTTGCTGCAAGAAAATTCATTGATAACCACCTGAGAACAGAGGCCAGCAGGCAGCATGAGAGCCAGCAACAATGGGGAATACCGCAACATGGAAGAAAGCATGGGATTCACAGCGCAGCAGTTAGCGGACTTCGAATCTAATGACGGCCGTCGCCTGGTCATTCACCAACCTGAGCACGTAGCTGCCGGGACCGATTTCAGAACGACGGAGGTTCACACGACGTCCCGAAACTTGCTTGGACATCACCATGCGCCCCTGAATGTCCAGAATGTCCATGGTCCACACGCCCAGCGGAAACTGAACTGTGCTCATGTCGCCCATCGGATTGGGCATGACTTTGATGTTCTGCGCCGCTTCCATGGTGATGAGACTTGTAGCACATCCATCAATCAATGTGTGCAAGGTGTTTTCGTAGTTCTCATTGACCACGTCGATGACTTCGGCCAAACAGACGTCACCTTCTTGCGCACTCCAGTACACCCTCAACAGAGGGACCCATTCGAGGTTTTTGTGGAAGGACGCGCCGTCGTAGCTCAAACCGATGACCTTGTTGCCACCTGGCTCAAACGACGGCGTGATGTCATAACCCACAGGATCTGCCAAACTCACGGCATCGCTGATGCTCACCCCTGAGAAATCGAGCTCATAGCCGACGATTCGGTTGTGAGCGTTCAACACGTGAACGTCGAAGTAACCCATGTCCCAATTGACGTCACCCACCATGAAATGTACGGTGTCAAAAATGTTGGTGATTTCCTGCACGGGGAAGGCACACTTGTCATGTACCCCACTGCTGTCCGGATGGGTGTGAGCTTCATTGTACCACTGGCATGCCGACATCAACGCGGCGTCGCTGACCGTGATTTGGCCATCTTGATCGATGTCCGTGCAAGGCATCGGCGACAAGTCGTCCCCAAGAATGCCCTCCACGTAAGCCACGGCATCTGCAAATTCCTGGGCGTCGTTGTTGTCCAAATCACCAACCAGGGCCGTTCCGCCGCAATCGCCATTGCAATCAACGTCTGCAGGACCAAACAACACCCCCTCGCAGTCGTAAAACGGCTCGCAACCATCCACATGCTCCACCACCAGCGCTCCCGAAGTTCGGTCGAGGTTGATGCACACGGCTGCATGGTTGTTGTCGTAGCTCATTTCTTCCCTGCCCAATGCGTCGGGAATGAACTCGTAGTTGGCTCGCACCACGAGGTAGTACGTGCCGTCCTCAACCTCGGTAACATCAATCCACTGGCAACTCAGCCCTGAACTGTAGATGTCGCCGCATCCGGCAGAAATGCCCATGTTCCCGCAACCGTATTGATAATTCCCCCCGCCACTGCACTCCAAGTCCATCACACAAAATCCATTCTTGAACCCAATGGGAATCAAGGTGCCTTCCATGTCAAAGAGGTCATACTTGGCGTAACCGTTGTGGTGCCAGTGATTGTGACACTCACCCCACTCAAATTGATTGGTCCCTGCATCGTTGGGGACGCCGATGTAGTAGTCTAGGTCACCGATGTTTTTGATGTGCGTGGTGAAACGAACCAACTCGCGGTCCCCGTAGCCATTCAAACATCCTTCATCGATGTAGCAATCGGATTCGCTCACTTGCATGATTTGGGTTTGAAGGCTGTTGATGATCGCCTCTTCAACCACAATGAGATCGGGTCCGTTGCAGGCAGGGTCCCCGGGATAAATGCATGAATCGTCGTCCACCTCTGCCATGGGGTTGTAGTTGCATGCCGTCTCGTCGGTGCATCCTGTCGGTGGCCCCACAAACTCGAACGTCCACGACCATGATTCAGTGCAAGGCCCTTCGAACGAAGCCCAACGGATCCAATAGGTCACGCCAGCCTCGAGCAACACCGTCAATTGGGCCTCTTCACCACAACCGCCCTGGTTGTCATCGTAGTAGATGGAACCTTCGTTGGTGTCGTCGAAGTTGCCCATTTGGCAATAGTCGTAGATGTACAATCGGGTGTCACATCCATTCCCACAAGAACTGAAGCTGTACATGCCGTTGGACTCAGGGGTGAACGTGAGCCAGAACGAGGATCCTTCCGCGTTGATGATCCCGTAGTCATCTTCTGTCAACAGAAAGGCATCGTTGCACGTTTCTCCTGGGGCGCAAGCGAACACTTCACCGGTTGCATTGCCAAAATTCCCTCCGCCCTGCGCGATGATTTGGCCATCCCAAAACAAGGTGTATTGGCCACCTTCAAACAAGCCGTCTCCAAACGAATCGAAGAGCTCGAATTCCAAGCACGGCTCATCGCCCAAATCGACACACAAGGTATCCTCGTGCAAAGTGTTCGATTCACCGTAGGGGCCACCATCAAGGAGCACCTCTCCATCCGCCGAAACTTGCCATGTTGTTTCAGAGGGATAGTTGTCAGTGACAATTTGCACAATCAGGCTGTTTTCTCCTTCCCCACATTGTCCCCAAATTGAGGCAGAGACGACCAACGTCAGGCTTGCCAAAAGGCATCGCAAAAATGTTTTCATGTTCGAGCAGTTTTGACCCCAATCGCACAGGCTTTAGGAGTCGTGTGGTAAAGGTACACCACCGCAAGGCAAGACCTTCCAAACCGGGACAAGGTTGCACACGGCATTCAAGGGGTCAAAAAAGTCCAAAGCAATTGGAACGACTGCGCTATTTTTGCCGCATGGCACACGATCACCACGACCACCTTGAGCCCGAGCAAAACGAAATTGGGGGACCTGTTGTTTTTGCCCTCTTTCTTTTCGCCATTCTTGTGGTGGCGATTGGCATGATGGCGTCTTAAGACGTCATTCAGCCTCCTCCTGAGACACCAAGGTCATTTCCTCGACGAGGTGACCTGCACCAGCGTAGACGTCCATGACCCAAAGGACGTATCTGATGTCCACCATGATGTTCCTGCAGCGAGCGCCGTCAAACAAGATGTCGCTCATGGTGCTTTCCCAACTTCGATCGAAATTGATGCCCACCAAGTGACCGTCTGCGTCCAAGGCCGGAGATCCTGAATTTCCACCTGTGGTGTGGTTGCTCCCAGTGAAGCACACCACCAACTCACCCTCGTCATTGGCATAAGGACCGTACTCCCTGTTGCGCAGCAAGTCCACCAAGCCCGGGGGCATGTCGAAGTCAGGGTCGCCAGGCACGTATTTCTGCAAAATGCCTCTCGCCGTGCTCAGTGGGTTGTATTGCATGCCGTCGTAAGGCGCACTGCCTTCCACTTTGCCGTACGTCAATCGAAGGGTGCTGTTGGCGTCCACTGGGAACACCTTCCTGGGGAAGGCCTCTCGAAGCGCCTTGGTGTACGCACCTGAAGCCCGTTCGATTTCTCCGCGGAGCCTGCCATATTCTGGTGCCACGACCTCAAAGTAGTGGACCCTCAATCGCTCGATCAACACATAAGCTGGGTCTTTAGAAAGCTTGGACCACGCCTTGGGACTGTCTGAATCCAAGAGCTTTTGCATCGACTCCGAATTGTCGAATGCACTCTTGTCAAAGAGTTTCTCGGCCCAAGCGATGCCGCCACCGGCTTTGGCCACTTCGCCTTCAAGGCCCACAGGTGCCATCCCCTCAGGCATCCAAGTGAGGTACGTTTCGATGAGTCTGCCGAGAAGCTGCTCGTCCACTTTCGCGTCAAAGTCTTTTCGGAACCCTGACTCCTCGCTCCTACGCGCCTCGAGAAGGGCCTGGCGCTTATCGCCCTCGACGGTGCCTTCAATCAAGCCTGCAAATCCGTGGGCGTAATTGAGCACGTCCGGACCGTAATACGCCAATTCAATGAACAACGCCCGCGCTTCAAGGAATGGGAAGAAGGCTTTGTTCAGGGCCTTCAATTCTTCTACCACCGTGCTGCCTGTGGCGGCTTTGAGGCGTGCTTCGATGTCGCGCTTCTTGTCCAAGGCGCGGAGCTCGGTGAGTCCGCGGTTTTGGCCTTTCCACTTTTTCCAGGCATTGGCCACACTGCTTTGCTTGGATGCGTAGGCAATGCGAAGTGCATCGCTTGAGGCCCGGGCCGCGTTGATGACGGCCAGGCCTTCGTCCCGCATCGCGATGCGCATGGGATTCAAGCGCGTGATGACGTGCTCCACGGCATCAGAAGTCAGGTATTGCTCCGTTCTCCCGGGAAAGCCAAACACCATGGTGAAATCGCCATCTTCAACCCCATCGACATTGACAGGAAAGTGGTGGCGCGGGGTGTAAGGCACATTGTCGGCGCTGTACTCTGAGGGTTGATTGTCGGCATCGGCATAAATGCGGAACACACTAAAATCGCCGGTGTGCCGAGGCCAAACCCAGTTGTCCGTGTCTCCCCCAAACTTCCCGACCGAAGAAGGCGGTGCGCCCACGAGGCGAACGTCCTTGAACACCCGGCTCGTGATCAAGTAGTGGCTGTTGCCAAAGTCAAACGCCACGACGCGCCCCTCGAGGCCTTTCCCTTCCGTAGCTGCCTTCACAATGGCCGCCATTTCTTCCTTCATGCGAGCCTCTCTGGCCTCGCCGGCCAACCCCACACAGGCCCTTGACAAACGGACGGTGACGTCTTCAATGCGATCGATGAACGTGCAGGTCAAACCCGGATTGGGCAATTCCTCATCACGAGACATGGCCCAAAACCCATCCGTCAGCAAGTCGTTGTCCACGGTGCTGTGCTGTTGAATTTGGCCATACCCACAGTGATGGTTGGTCAGCAGCAGCCCTTCCGAACTCACCATTTCAGCCGTGCATCCCCCGTTGAAATGCACCACCGCATCCTTCAAACTGCTGTTGTTGATGCTGTAGATGTCTTCAGCGGTCAACTTGAGGCCCATCGCCTGCATGTCACCTTCCACCAAATTCAACAAGGTGGGGATCCACATGCCTTCTTTGGCCTGCAACACATTCATGCTTGCCAGCCCAAACCACAGCGCCACTGCGCCTTTCACAGTCCATGTTTTCATGCGTCCAAGATACCCAAGACCACGCGGCAGTTTGCGGGCGTCACGTACTTTCGCGACATGTCAAATGCTCAGAAGGACAGCCAACTTCAACCCCCGCCCGCCAACCTCTTGGTGGACTTGAGGAGCGACACGGTCACCATGCCCACGGCGGCCATGCGACTTGCCATGCAGGACGCGCCCCTCGGGGATGACGTTTTTGCGGAGGACGAAAGCATCCAAATGCTGCAACGTCGATGTGCGGAGTTGACGGGGCATGAGGCGGCGCTGTTTTGTCCTTCTGGGACCATGACCAATCAAATCGCCATTCAAGTTCACACCCGTCCAGGCGACGAAGTGGTGTGTGACCAACTGTCACACATATACAACTACGAAGGAGGCGGCATTGCCCGAAATTCCGGTGCTTCGGTGCGGCTGCTGCATGGAAATCGTGGGCGCTACACGTTGGCGGACATGTTGGCGAACATCAACCCTTCCGACAGCCATTACGCGAGGACGTCCTTGGTGGCCGTGGAAGACACTTGCAACAAAGGTGGGGGGTCGGTTTGGGACGTGGATGAATTGATGCAAATCTCTGAGGCGTGTAGAACACGGGGACTGAAGTTCCACCTCGACGGCGCACGGGTTTGGAACGCTTGGGTCAAACGAGGCGAATGGGGCGATGCATCTGCACTGCATGCTTATGGCCGCATGTTTGACAGCATGTCGCTGTGCTTGAGCAAAGGTCTCGGCTGCCCCGTGGGGTCAGTGCTTGTGGGGTCCCAAACGTTCATCGAAGAGGCCCATCGGTCACGCAAGGTGATGGGAGGCGGCATGCGACAAGCGGGAATGCTGGCCGCAGCAGGGCTGCACGCGCTTGACCAACACGTCGCGCGACTTGTCCAGGACCACATGCACGCCTCCAAGCTTGAGGCCGTCTTGATGGCGCATCCTGACGTTCATCATGTGGACCCCGTGGAAACCAACATTGTCATTTTTGCCCTCCACTCCGACACTGCCAACCAGGTGGTCGCTGCATTTTCAGAGATGGGGATTGCATGCTTCGCGTTTGGGCCCAACAAAGTCCGATTGGTCACTCACCTGGACATGACTACAGAAGACGTTGAGGAAGCATGCCGACGCATCCAAGCGTGGCGCCTGGAAGCGCATTGAATTCAGAGCTGTCCTTGCTTCACAAGTCGAACAACCTTGCGGCCCTCAGCATCTCTGAGGAAATACAATCCATCGGGAAGGTTGGACAAATCGGCCTTCAGTCCCCCGGTCGTTCCTGACCAATTGCAGGGCACCTCCTGCCCTCTTGCGTCAAACATTTTGGGCCCAGCGCCGTGACTTGTCATCGACACCGTCACTTCATCCAAGCACGGATTGGGAAAAACGTCGAATGCCAATTCGCGTTCTTCATCCCCGAGTGAAGACGTGCAATCGTCCAGCGTAACGATGACAGCATCGGTTTCGCTGCAACCTGCACCATCCATCACCTCCACGCCCACGACGAGCGTCCCAGGTTCCTCCGTATTCAAAACCACAAGCGCCCCTGATTGTCCAGTGGACCATTCGTAAGTGAGGTTTCCTTGCAGCGGCGCCAGCAAGGTGAAAGCGTCGCCTGCACATCCAAACAAGTCTGGCCCCAGATCTACTGAAGGCACGCCCACTGCCTCCACCCAAAACAAGTCCGAGGACACACAACCATTGGCGTCGGTCACCTCGACCTCACAAAGACCCTCTTGCAAATCGCTCACCTCAAATCCTTCTGTGACCTCTCCTAATGACGTCCAAGTGACATTCACCCCATCCGTTTCCCCGGCCCAGCCCAACTCGGCCACCATGGCGCCTCCGGCGCAATCCGGAGCCAAGAACACCTCGAATGCCACAGGGTCTGGCTCATTCACCACGTATTCAGCGTCAAACGTTTGGCCACAAAACGAAGCTTCCAACACATAGGTGCCAGGCAACAATGGCGCCAACGAAATTTGGTCAGAGGCAAACCCAAACGGCCCAACCCATGTCCATTCCACTGCATCTGCTCCCACGTTTGTGTTCGCCTGAATGCTCCCATCTGGATTGAAACTCTGCTGCAGACTGCATGACAAATCTTGAACGTTTACATCCACGTTCCAGCTGTCTACAGGGGCAGGTTGAATGCTCACCTCCACGTCTCCCACCGCCCCGTTGTAACCATCAATTTGGAGATACAGTGTTTCTCCGCCTCCCAAACAAGGAGTCAGCATCGTGCTTCTGAATGCTCCCAAATCACACCCAGCGTCGTCGTTCGCATTCAACAACGAAAACGAACTGTAATCAGTACAATCGCCACCGTCCCACAATGCCAGTTGCGTGTCAAACGTGGTCCCCTCGTTGCATGTCGAGATTTCATAAACACCTCCAGCTGCAGGCACCTCCCACGCCAGCCATAAGGTGTTGCTCAATCCCGACTCGCACCAACCACCGTAAGTGCCACAGCCCAGAGCAGGTGGAGCAGGCTCGCCTGGGGACACCGTCAACCCAACAAGTGACGCCACAACGGACGAATCGACTTCAATGGGAGAAGCCACACAAGGCGCGTCACCGGCAGCCAAAGCAGGCAAAAAGTTCCAATCGTTGCCACTGCCGGTGCCTTGAAATTGGAGGGCCTCCACCCCATCAAACGTGAGCACAAATTGGGTTCCACCGTCCCCATAGTTGTCCTTGTGAATCAACACGAGCGAGTCGGTTGAGGCCACACAGAACGCCTCTACTTCGAGCACGGCATTGCTCTCGTACACCCCAGTCTCACTTTGCAATCCATCGAGGCCCTCTCCACAAGCTGCGTCGGCGTTGCCACCCCAAGCCAAGGCCGTACCATCTCCACATTCCCCGTTAAGCCCTGAAAGCTCCCAATAAACCTCGTAGCCCCAGGCGTCAGTGGCAATGGCCACTCCCAACAACGTCGAATCTGCCCCACAGCTGTTTTGAGCTTGACTTTGAACCGAACCGATCAACAAGACCAAGATGGCCAGCACTACGATTTTCTTCATAAAGCGGAAAGTTAGTTCATGAGCATGCCTCAACTTAGCAACATGCTCATCCTTCTGTCTCCTGCCAAGACTTTGAAACCAACGAATCCAAGTCCAAAACATCATGCCGAGGCTCTGACGACTCCCGTGTTTTTAGACGATGCCAGGGCATTTGTGAAAGCGATGTCGGCATGGGATTTAGATGCCACGATGAAGTACCTGAAACTCAGTAAGTCGATGGCGTTGCGTACCAAGGAGTGGCACGAGGAGTGGCAGGTTGCAGGCGGGCATGCTGCTGGCTGGACCTTTCAAGGTGATGCGTTCAAATCCCTCAATTTGGCCTCTTTTCGTGAAGACCAAATCGAGGTGGTACAGCATCGATTGCGCATTCTCAATGGAGCCTACGGCATCCTTCGGCCGCTCGACCGGTATCGCCCCGTGCGACTCGAAATGGGCCACAAAGGGTGCCCCCTTGAAGGCTTCAATTCCATGGCCCAGTATTGGCGTCCCAAACTGACGGCCCAATTGCATCTGGAAACCAAAGCACTCGGAAATGCCAACATCCTCAATTTGGCCAGTGCCGAATATGGCGATGTGGCCTTGCACGGGAGGCCGACCCGAGACGTGGTCAGTTGCACATTTCTCGAACGGAAAGGGGACGTGCTGAAAACCATTTCAGCCTATGCGAAAGCGGCTCGCGGGGCCATGGCGCGATTTGTCTTGTTGAATGACATCCAACGCGCGAACGACCTTGAACAGTTTGACGAATTGGGATATCGATACGACGAGGAACATTCGAGTCCTGAGAACAAGGTTTTCACCCGAACTTTGACACCATGATCATCATCAAAAACAAAGTGCTTTGTGCGTTGTGCATGTTGACTTGGCTGGGGGTTCCGGCCAACGTTTTGGCGCAAAACGCAAAGACCATTCATTCCTCTCAATCCATGGATTCTCTCTCTTACGCCTTGGGCGTGCTTTTTGCCAACAACCTTTCCAATGAAGGGCTCTCAAGCGTCGACGGCGCATCGTTGAAGTCTGGATTTGAGTCCGCCCTCGCGGGGGAAGCCACCATGAGCGCGGCTGAAGCCGATGCGCTTGTGCGAAATGAAATGATGAAGCTGAAAGAAGCTCAAGGTCAAGCCATCAAAAAAGAAGGCGAAGGCTTTTTGGCCGAAAACAGCGGCAAAGAAGGCATCAACACGACTGAAACTGGACTTCAATACCAGCACACCTTGATGGGTACGGGCGCGTCTCCAGACGCCAACGACGAAGTCACCGTTCACTACCGAGGCACCTTGCTGAACGGACAGGAATTTGATTCCAGCCTCAAACGTGGCGAACCCATTTCCTTTCCGCTGAATGGGGTGATTCCAGGATGGACGGAAGGCCTGCAATTGATGAAAGAAGGTGGAAAAACCACCTTCTACATTCCCCAAGAACTCGCCTATGGCGCAAGACCCGCTCCAGGAGGTGCAATCCCCCCCTACTCTGCCTTGATTTTTGAGGTTGAACTCATCAAAGTCAATCCTCGGGATTGAGCTCACCCTGCTGACCACCCCCCAAATCTCCGCCCCGCCGATGCATTCGACGGGGCTTTTTTGTGCCTCGTTGTAACCTCTCAGAGAAAAGTCGCGTACGTGTGGATGTCACCTCAAAAAAAAGCCATGCGTACAGCCATTTTCTCCATCGTTTGTTTGTTGACCTTGGGTGTCCAAGCTCAAACCGAGCCGTGTTTGACGGATGCTGTTCATCAAACCCAATTGGAAACCTCTCCTGACTATGCTCGCAACTTCGAAGCGGTACGGGAGGCGATCATGAACATGAGGACCAACGCGCAGCGCGGCGCAGACAGCACAGTGACCACGTTGCCCGTGGTGGTTCACGTGATCCACAAAGGATCGGCAGTAGGGGTTGCTGAGAACATCAGTGACGCGCAAATCACCTCTGCCATTGAGGGGATGAACAACGATTTCCGGAAGGCGGCGAACACCCCTGGCGATGGCATTGGCGTGGACACCCGCATCCAATTCGAATTGGCCAAGCGCACCCCCAATGGCGAACCGACCAATGGCATCGTGCGCGTGGACGGCACCGTATTGGACGGTTACGCAGAAGGCGGCATTCGCAATGCACCTGGTGTTGCCGGTGCAGATGAGGCTGACGTGAAAGGATTGACCACCTGGTACGGCGAGGACTACATCAACATTTTTGTGGTGACCGAAATCAACGACAACGACGGTTTGGGAGGCACCCAAGGATTTGCCTACACCGGCCCAACGTTTGACGAAAAGGACGGGATCGTGGTGTTGTACAACGTCTTTGGCTTGGTCGGCGAATTGAAGCCTGGCCGCGACATGAATCGCACCGTCACCCATGAGATGGGACACCACTTGTCGTTGTACCACACCTTCTACAACACAGAATCATGTGGGTCTGAGACGGATTGCAGTGCGCAGGGCGACGAAGTGTGTGACACCCCCTCAACCCGTTCCAACAACCAAGGCTGTGGCCAGGCTGTTTGTGCCGACGCACAAGTGGAGAACTACATGGACTACACGCCGCAAGAATGCAAGAATGCCTTCACCGCAGGTCAAACCGAGCGCATGCACGCATGCCTGGCATCTGTGCGCCAAAGCTTGTTGACTAGCATGGCCTTGACCCCTGTTGTGGACAACGATTTGGCCGTGAGTGGCGTGAGCAACTTGGGAAGCACGACATGCTTGCCTACCGTGGCCCCTCTGGTGCTGGTGACCAATTTGGGAACTGAAACTGTTCCAGGATTTGAATTGACCACCACGTTGAATGGAGGAACTACTGTGCAAACCACGCATGCGATCGAGGTCGCTCCCAATGCCACCGTGGAGGCAGAATTGCCAGAATTCGTGTTGGATGCTGAGAACACCTTCGTGTTTGAAGTGCAGATGATGGGAGGTGCTGAGGACGACTTCACCTCAAACAACACCATGGAACACCGCGTTGACTTGACCGCGGGCGAAGTATTGACGATGACGTTGACAACCTACCAGTTGGGCCACCACATTGATTGGTCGATCAAGAATGACCAAAACGAGGTGTTGATGTCTGGCGGCGATTACGAGCCCGGCATCGTGGCCACGTATGTCATTGACGCTTGCGTCGCGGCAGGTTGCCACACCTTGGTCATGGAGGATGCTGGCGGAAACGGCATGTGCGCATTCGACATGGGCAATGACGGAGTTTGTGACTTTGGCGGCACGATGAGCTTGACCAATGCCCAAGGCGACACTCTGGCAGGGTTTGACGTGGCCAACAGCAACTTCGGTGCTTTGGCGACCTGGGAGGTATGCGCGACAGGTTCAACCACAGATGGCTGCGAAGACACCAATGGCAATGGCATTTGTGACGCTGCCGAAATCGCTGGATGTTCAGATGCGAATGCCTGCAATTTCATGACTGAAGCTTTGATCGACGACGGTTCTTGCACCTACCCTGCTGAAGCACACCTCGATTGCGAGGGCAATTGCCTGTCTGACACCGACCAAGACGGTGTGTGTGACGCCTTGGAAATGGCTGGATGCACTGACGTGAACGCATGCAACTACAACGAGAACGCCACAGATGACAACGGCACGTGCACGATGGCCGAAACGCACTACGACTGCAACGGTGTGTGCTTGTCAGACACCGACCAAGACGGTGTGTGTGACGCCTTGGAAGTGGCTGGATGCACGCAAATGGGCGCCAACAACTACGATCCGAACGCCACCGACGACGACAACAGCTGCACCTTTGATTCCTTCGGATGCATGGATGCTGGAGCGTGCAACTACAATCCTGTTGCCACAGTGGATGACGGCCTGTGCGATTTTTCGGAGGCTCACTTGGACTGTTTGGGGGCTTGCCTGAACGATGTGGATGGCGATGGGATTTGCGACGAGTTCGAAATCCCTGGATGCATGGATTCGGCAGCTTGCAACTACGACTCAAGCGCAACGGACAACAATGGCTCTTGCACCTTTGCTCCAGACTTCTACGATTGTGAAGGCATGTGCTTGAGTGATTCGGACAACGATGGCGTATGCGACGAACTCGAGGTGGGTGGATGCGACATTGCCGATGCGTGCAATTTCGACCCCAATGCCACAGACAACGACGGCTCGTGCAAGTTTGCCGAAGAGCTCTACGATTGCGATGGGAACTGCTTGAACGATGCTGACGGAGACGGCATTTGTGATGAGTTGGAAGACGATTTGGAAGACAGCCATGGGTTCGAAACAGACAACGTCGGTGAAGTGACGCAAGCTGAACATGTGACGCTCTTCCCCAATCCCATGAACGATGGCGATGCCATGGTGTACTTTCGAGGCCTGAGCGACGAACATGCGACAATTCGCGTCTTGGGCACCGACGGACGAATCGCATGGCAAGGACCGGGCATCCCAACCAAGCCTGGCGTGGTTGGATTCCCCATCCGAGAGACCGTCGCTGCAGGTTCATATCTCGTTCAAGTGGTGGGAACTTCAACGACCTCCACCATGCGATTGATGATCCAGTGAGTCAATCGATGCAATCTCCGAACCGGTTTGCACAGCGATGTGCAAGCCGGTTTTGGTTTTAAGGGGTTTGTGGCATTTTTGCGCAAACACCGTTTTCATGTTTACGATCTCATTTGCTCCCCAATTGTGCAGCGCATTTCCCTTGACCAACGACGCCGTGGTCCTTGGGCTGTTGGCAGGAGCCCTCGGGTTGGTTTTTTACACCAACTCCCTCCCTCAGTTCAAGCGATTTTACACGTTCGTTCCAGCTCTGCTGATGTGCTACTTCATCCCAGCAGCATTGAATTCGTTGGGGATTGTCAATGGTGAAGAAAGCAATCTCTACTTCGTCGCCTCCCGATATCTGCTGCCTGCAAGCTTGATTCTCCTTTGCCTGTCCATCGATTTGAAGGGCATTTACAATTTGGGCCCCAAAGCCATTGTCATGTTTTTCGCAGCCACGACCGGCATTGTCGTTGGCGGACCGCTGGCGCTCTGGTTTGTCAGTCAGCAGGACCCAAGCGTCCTCGGCGGCAATGCCCCTGACGCTTATTGGCGTGGGCTGTCGACTGTGGCCGGAAGCTGGATTGGAGGCGGGGCGAATCAGGCTGCGCTGAAGGAAATTTCAGGCACCTTGGACGACCAATTTTCCATCATGCTCATTGTGGACGTCTTTGTGGCCAACCTGTGGATGCCATTCTTGTTGTTTGGAGCTGGGATCCGTGAAAAAATCGATGGTTGGCTCAATGCCGATGCCTCTGCGGTCAATGAGCTGCAGACCAAGGTTGAGCAACTGCAAGCCAAATCTGCACGCATCCCCAGTTTTCCCGATTTGATGGTCATCGTCGCGTTGGCCTTTGGCGGCGTGGCATTGTCTCATGTGGTGGCGGACAACTTGTCTGTCTCCATGGCTGAATGGCTGGATGCGGCTTTGATGAAGAACCCGGATTCCGCTGCGATTTATTTGTCCTCCATCACCAAAGGCTTTTTCTGGCTCGTGGTTTCCGCCACGGCCATTGGCATTGGGTTGAGCTTCACTCGAGCCAAGTCCTACGAAGGCGCCGGCGCCAGCAAAATCGGCTCCGTGTTTCTCTACATCCTGGTTGCCACCATTGGCATGAAAATGGACATCGGCAGCCTGATCGAGAATTGGTCATTGTATGGCAGCGCGGTGAGCATTGGCTTGCTTTGGATGTTGGTTCACATTGTCGTCTTGCTTGTCGTGGCCAAACTCATCAAAGCTCCATTCTTCTTCGTGGCAGTAGGTTCTCAGGCCAACGTGGGTGGTGCAGCCTCAGCACCCATCGTGGCAAGTGCCTTCTCCCCTGCATTGGCGCCCGTAGGCGTCTTGCTCGCAGTGCTCGGTTACGCTGTAGGGACGATTGGCGCCATTGTCTGCATGGAATGGATGCACGCCTTGTCTCTGTGATTCAGGTTGGAGAAGCCACGCCAATGCAATACACGCTTCGCCTTCGGTCGTTCGGTGACTGCCTTCGCACAACAAGGTCGACACCTTCCTTCACTCGGTATTCTGTGTTCACACGCTGAAGAAGCCGAGCCCTTTGGGACCGCAGCGTTTCTGGCGAAGAAATGTGCGCAATGTCCAAGACCTCATCCAACGCTTCAGTTTCGAACTGTTGGCCCTGGAAACCAACCAATTTTCGTGCCAGAGGAGACAATTCACCTTTGAGCGCTATGCCCTCTTGCACTGGCGCTCCATTTCTGTCAGACGGACGCGTGGACATTCGGGCAGCATAAACACCAACCACCCCCAATCCGACCAAGAAGAAGGCCAACCAAGGCGTCCAAGAACGCTTTGTGCCATTCTCGGCTCGGTTGATTGGGTCAGCAGGCAACCGCGCCATGGACACCGACGAAGAACTCACGATTGAAAATGGCTCCACATCGTCCAACTCAATCCAAGGTATGGCGAATGAAGAGCGATTGTTCTCGAACTCATGCCACAACGACGAATCCCCGTAAAACGTGACCCGCCCTGCGTCATTGTTCCAATCCCTGAATGCCGTAAACGCCTCAACACGATTGATCAACAGTTTGGCTGAAACGTCTTCAAAATCCAACCAAATCATTTCGCCTGCGCGATTTTGGATCAACGCCCCGTTCTCCAGCGCATGCACTTCCTGAAACATGCCGAGGCGTGCATCCACCAGACCGAGACGCTTCCAGTGCCTCGAAGCAACGTCGAGCTCATAGAGAATGTAATTGGACGCGTCATAACCACCTTCCGCTGCAATGTTTTCCACGAAAACCATGGCTTTTCCCGAGGTGTAAACAGCTTGTGTTTGGTCAACATCACGAATTTGAGGCACGTCACCGGAGGGCGCCACCAACTGCCATGCTTGCGAGCCGCCGTGAAACCGAATCAAGTCGAAATGACGCCTCCACAATCCATACCCCCCCATGCTGTGAATGTGGCCGTCCATCACAAAATCGAGTGATCCACCGTTGAAACCCTGCGCAAGGCTTTCACTCAAATTCAAGGCCCTATCCGTTGAATGAACGACCCAACGCATGTCCGCATCGCAATGGATGAAATAGCCGTCGTCTTCCAATGACTGCAACGCCTCCAACTTGACCAAACGACCGTTGGGCATGTGCGTAAGCAATTCAGCCCTCACCCATTCTGTTGTTGAATCACAACGATGGATGAAATCCCAGTAACCCGGACAGCTGAAATATGCGTCGGGATGGGTCCAAGCGCTCGCTTGAGCCGTGTCCGATAGACCTGTCAAGACTCAAATCACCCATGTGAGTGTGATGGCAGTGTGCTGGCATGTCCTGAACATGCTTTAAAAATACGTTGCAACACAAAAAACCGCAGTCGCAGACCAGTTTCGTGGCCGACTCGAAAAGAATGTTCGATTTTTGGGGGACTGCCAAGTGCAGGACTCAACCAAACTTTTGCTTTGAACGAAAAGCCCTCACCGAGGGCTTTTTTCATGTCCGGGAGTGTCCTCCTTGAACTTCCCGCGCTTTGGCCTTCAAATACGCCTCATTGTGCTCATTGACCGCCATCTCGATGGGAACGACCTCAACGACTTCGATTCCTTCTTGCTCTAGGTCGTAGACCTTGTCCGGATTGTTTGTCAGAAGCCTCACCGCATTCCAACCCAAATGATTCAGCATGGCGCCAGCAACGTCGAACCTACGCGCATCCCTTTGATGCCCGAGGGTTTCATTGGCTTGAAACGTATCCAGGCCATCGTCTTGCAAATTGTACGCCTTCAGCTTCTCGATCAACCCGATGCCTCTTCCCTCTTGGCGCAGGTAAATGACGGCCCCGCCTGCTTTGGCCACTTGCACAAGTGAGGCATCCAGCTGAGGCCCACAATCGCATCGCAACGATGCCACCACATCACCCGTCCAACACTCGGAATGGACTCGCACAAGTGGTGGCCCCTGTGGAACACGGTGCGCTTTCAAAACCAAATGCGGCTGTGCCTCCACCCCACTGTCAAACGCGAGCACGTCAAAGTCTCCATGCTCGGTAGGCAATCTCGTCTCCACAAGAGGTTTCATGTCGCGAAGATACCACCTTCAAATCCCCCAATTGCCCCAAAAATCACAGACCCAAAAAAGGGGGAGCAAAAGCTCCCCCTTTCTTCAATCTTTGGATTCCTTTTAGAGGCAAGTTTGGCCGAATGACGCCAAGAACGCCAGGAGGTCACCTGTGGTGATGGCTCCATCGCCATCCAAGTCTGCCTGACAGTCGCTTATGTTGTCAAATTCACAAGAGTTGTCGTCCACATTGGCCAAGGCGTTGTAGTTGCTGGCCGCATCGTACACACAACCGTACACAATCGCTGTTGTGCAGCTTCCGTCATCCGTTGCTGCGTAGGGGTCAAACTCAAGGAACGCAGGGTCGGTGCATCCACCCAAGCTTGCACAAGCACTGCAAGACTCCCAACAAACCGCATCCAGCTCGACATCAGCTTCGAACGTGAGCGAACGGTTGGTGAATCCGTCAATGAGTGAAGTGCAAGCCTCGATGCCCTCGATGCCAGCCAATTCTTCTTGGTAGTTCCATCCGTCCAAAGTGAACTTGTACTCTACCGTTCCAGGGTTCAATGACAACGTCAATTCCCAGATGCCGTCTCCATCTGCGTCGTCCATCGGATTGCAAGTGCCGCACCATCCGTTGAAGCTGCCATTGATGAAGACTCCGCTGTAAACGTATGCCTCAGCGTACTGGTTCATGTCCACCTTGAACGTCACGTTCGCAGGCACCACCTGATCTGTGCATGAAGTGCAGCTTCCGAAGGTGTCGTTGGCAGTTGCACCAGCTTCGACCTGACGGTTGGCGTAACCAGCGAAATCGGTCACAGGTGCGCAAGATGCACCATTTGCCATGTCGTCAACGAGCTGCTCCTGATCCGTGAAACCGTCGATGCCGTACTTGTATTCAACCGTGCCTGTCAAGCCAGCCACTTCGACGCTGTAAATACCATCGCCGTCGGCATCTGCCAAGACGTTGTATCCTTCAGCTGCACACCAGCCGCACCAAGGTCCCGTGACGAACACTTCAGTGAATGTCGTGGCTCCGTTCACCGTGGCACCGGCGCCATCGACGCAGCTCATGTCCACATTGAACACAGTGGCTCCTCCTCCAGTGCCATCACATGCGCTGCAAGAGTTGTACACGTCTGTTGGGTTCTCAGCACCAACTTCCCACAAACGATTGGCGTAGTTGGCGTAGTCGGTCACTGGTGCGCACGCGCCTCCATCGACCATTGCTTGAATCAAGTTTTCCTGAGTACCATCGACAATCCAGAGGTACTCCATGTTGTCAGTTGGAGCTGGATCAAAGGTCACGGACCAAGTGCCATCACCATTGTCTGTTGCAATAGGGCCTCCGACAGGATCCCAACCCCAGAACGGTCCAGTCAAACGAACGGTATCGGCAGCAGCACCACAGAGGTCCACCGTTGCCACCAAAACAGAAGGTGCAGCCACGCAAGCTTCACAGCTGTTGAAGCACACCACGTCGAGGGTTTCAGCCACTCCCGAACGCTCATGCAGACGGTTTGAACCGCCAACTCCATTGTCGACACCGCATCCTCCAGCAATGAAGTCTGCGTTTTCCTCACCCGAGTAATCTGGCAAGCTGTCAATGGAAATGGTCAATCCATTGTTGAACTTGTACTGGAACGCGGCAGGGCCGTCAATGTTGACCGTTGCCGTCCAAATGTTGTCTCCGTCGTCGTCGTTCATGGCGATCGATCCGAGCTGCCAAGCAGGCTCAGTGAACGATCCAATCAAGAACAAGCCGTCCGCAGAAACTGCGATTTGAGATGCATCCACCTGGAAAGTGACATCTGCTGGGTCGGGGTCAATTGCGCAGACTTCAGCACATTGAGCGAAACATCCCTGAACAGAAATGGGCGCACCGAGAGTCACTTCAACTGAACGGTTGCCACCACAATCGAGCTCTTCGTAGCCGCCGTTTCCATTTTGGAACTTGAATTCATAAATCGCAGCCTCCAACGACTTTGTGAGGCTCCATGAGCCATCACCATTGTCCATCATGGCCTCTCCAGTCCAGCCATTCATGGCACCGGCGAGGTACATGCCGTCTGCAGCAACTGTAATGTTGTCCGTCAACACAGTAAACGTCACCTCCTCCGTGGGAAGGGCGTCGCCACAAGGGGTGCAAGCAGCAAAACAAACCGCTTCAAGCACTTCATCTGCAGCACCCACTGTGTAGCCCCGGTTTCCATTGACCGCGCACGCCACTGGCACAGACTCATCCAGTCCCCAGTTGGGACCATTGATGAATTTGTATTCTACCGCTTCGCCTTCTGCGATCATGGCTGTGTATTCCCAAATGTCATCACCGTCTGCGTCGGTCATCGCTGTCGCACCGGCTGTCCATCCTTGGAAGTTGCCGGCAATGAACACACCAATTGAGTTGGTGGTCTGTTCGCTCATGTTTACTTGGAAGGTGATGGCACGCTCGGGTGCAGTCACCGTTGGACACGCGTCACAGCTGTTGTAGCAGGCCGCCGCAACCGTGGTCGCCTCGGTCACCTCAATGGTTCGGTTGGTGAACCCGTCAATGGTTGAGGTACAAGCATCACCTTCGGTGAATTCTTCTTGAGCAGTCCATCCGTCCAAAGTGAATTTGTACTCATAATTGCCGGGAGCAAGGGGAATCGTGATGTCAAAAATGCCATCGGCATCAGCATCCGTCATGACTGCACACGGACCGCACCATCCGTTAAAAGAACCATTGATGTTCACGGATCCGTAAGTGCCAGCGTATTGACTCATGTCAACTTGGAACGTCACATCCACAGGTGGAGCGACAGGAGCATCGTTGCAAGTGCCGTCGCAGGTTCCATAAGAATCGTTCGCGACTGACCCTTGTTGAATCTGCCTGTTGGCGTAGCCGTTGAAATCGGTCACTGGAGCACAGGCAGCACCATCCACCATGTCGTTGATCAAGTTCTCTTGATCGTCGAAACCATTGATGGCGTATTTGTATTCGATCAAACCTGTGACAGTAGAGTCAAGGGTCACAGTGTAGATGCCGTCGCCGTCATCGTCCGTCATGGTGTTGTAGACATCGTTGGCACACCAACCACACCAAGGGCCGGTGACGAAAACATCTGTGAACCCTTCTGGGGCACAGGTCATGTCCACATTGAACGTCGTTTGGCCTTGGGCCGAAAACGCGAACAACGCAGTCAAAAGCATGAATGAATAACGCATAAGATTGAATTGAAACTGATGGAGTGGCAGATGCAAGGTGTTTCGACGAAACGAATTATCTAACCTACGAGGGAGCATTTTCCTCACACGTAAAGATAATCTAAAGTCTCGGTAGTGTCAAATTAACACGCCCCCAATTTCCACCACCACGCCCCCAATTGTGCACAAGCCACAATTTATGTTTGCCCGAAACACACGGATTCAGCCCCTTCTGCCCAGTTCCACGTTAGCGCACAGCGCCTCAGGCTTCCTCCGCCCGAATGGTGAGATTGCACAATGCGGCTACAAACAGGCTGATCCCTGCCAACACCATGGTTTGAACCACATCACCTTGGAACAAAACATGATTCAACCACACGATGCCTCCAAGTGCAGCAAGAATTTGAGGCAACACAATGAACATGTTGAAGACACCCATGCCAATGCCCATTTTTTGAGCAGGAATCGCGCCTGAAAGCATGGCGTATGGCATGCTCAAGATGCTTCCCCAAGCCACGCCAACACAAGCAAAGCTGAAGTTCAACCAGGTTGAGGTTTCCACAGACCACCACGTCATTGACACGAAACCCACACCTCCTATGGCCAAGCTAAAAAGGTGGGTCCATCGACGATCCAATGACCTCCTAGACGTCCAAATGGAGAGCAACAGTGCAAATGCCATGCTGCTCAACCCGTAGATTCCCATGGAACTTGATACTGCATTGGCGGCAAGTTCATAAGCCTGACGCTTCGTTTCATAGTCCATGGCACCTGGTTCTGGCAGAGGTGCCGAAAACACAGCCTCTGTCAGTGCGGGAGTGGCAAAGGACCACATTGTGAAAAAAGCGAACCAACTGAAGAACTGCACCAGGCCAAGTTTGGCCATCACGGACGGCATGGCAGCCATGAAAGAAATGATCTCACTGAGACCAGATTCATGACCCTTTTCAACCCCTAAAACTTCTGGTGAGTCCTCCGACGTGGTGAATACCGTGACCAAAATGCTTGCCATGAACACAAAGGCTCCGATGGCAAAAGACACGAACACACTGTCGGGCAACTCCCCTACACCTGCTTCATTGGACACACCCATTTTGGTCACAAACCAAGGCAAATTTGAAGCCACCCAAGTTCCAATGCCAATGATCAAAGTCTGCAATACAAATCCGTAACTCCTTTGCCCTTCGGGCAACTTGTCCGCCACCAACGCCCGAAAGGGCTCCATGCTGATGTTGATGCTGGCGTCCAACACCCATAGGAAACCGGCGGCCATCCACAATTCACTGCTGTAGGGCACGAAAAACAATGCCACTGAACTCAATACTGCCCCGATCAAAAAGAATGGACGACGCCTGCCCCATTTGGGATGCCACGTGTGATCACTGAGATAACCAATGATGGGCTGCACAATCAACCCCGTCAGAGGTGCCGCAATCCAAAGCAGCGGAATTTCATCTTTACTCGCCCCAAGGGTTTGAAAAATGCGAGACATGTTTCCTCCCTGGAGGGCGAACCCAAACTGGATCCCTAAGAAGCCAAAGCTCATGTTCCAGATTTCCCAAAATCCAAGGTTTTGCTTTTCCATGATTGCGTGATCGTAACAGGTGTTGGCGACGTGCCAAGCAAGTTCGTGTGCAATATACACTAAGCCCCACCCCTTCCCATCGGCGCAAAAAAAGAAAGCGCCAGCCCAAAGGCCGACGCTTTCATCCCTTCAGCGGAAGGGACAATGTCCTTTAATCCTTACAAATCAGCGCATGCTGCACCGAAGACTGCCAAGAAGTCCAGGAGATCTGCAGAACCAATTTCTCCGTCACCATTGGTGTCAAACGGGCAAGCGCTGCCTGTGCCACAAGGCTCAAACACGCAAGACCCGTCGTCGTTGTTGGCGTACGCGATGTAATTCTCAGCTGTCGCGTCTGTGCAACCACTGAACACGCATGAGCCGTCTTCAGCGGTGTTCACTGCGTCGTAGTTGTCTGCACCAGGGTATGTGCATCCCGTTGCAATGCAAGAACCATCGTCCTCGTTGGCTTCGGGGTTGTAGTTCTCAGCATTGGGGTTGGTGCAACCGCTGATGATGCAAGATCCATCGTCGTTGTTGGCGGCTGGGTCGAAGTTGTCCGCCGCTTCGTTGGTGCAACCGCTGATGATGCAAGATCCGTCGTCATTGTTGGCTGCGGGATCGTAGTTGTCCGCAGCTGGGTTGGTGCAACCGCTGACGATGCAAGAGCCGTCATCGTTGTTGGCAGCAGGATCGTAGTTGTCAGCAGCTGGGTTGGTGCAACCACTGATGATGCAAGAGCCGTCGTCGATGATGGCTGTGACATCGTAGTTGTCAGCAGCTGGGTTGGTGCAACCGGAACATGTGCTGTTGTCTCCACCACAAACGCCGCATTCATCCAACATTTGGCAAGAGCCGTTGTCCTCGGTGGCGTTGATGTCAAAGTTGCAAGCCATGTTGTCTGTGCAACCTAGGACTTCCAACTCGTCACACACACCGTCCCCATCAGCATCGTTGATGCAGCCATCACAGTCGTAAAACTCAGCTGGGAAAATGCAATCCGCATCGCCTGCTGCAGTTTCGTCGTAGTTGCATGCCAAAGGATCATTGCAGCCCGCCCCTGCAACTGGGAACGTCAGGGTCATGCCTGAAGCGTAGAACGACTCTTGGTTGACGTCACGGATTTGAAGGTTAATCAACGCCTCCGTTGTACCCGAAGTTGTGATTTGACCGAGCAACACGCGACCGTTGATGGGATTGCCCTGTCCATTGGCTCCAGGCACAATGAAAATGGATCCACCGATGAATGTGTTGACCACAAAATCACCGCCATTGTTCCAGTCTGCGAATGACGTCAATGCCTCGTCGAAGGCACTGTTCAACCCATCGGCATCACCTGGCGCAGCTCCAATGGTCCACCACGTGTCGTATTCAATGCTGGGGAAGCTCGCAAAAAAGAGGGGATTCACTTGACCACCAAAGTCACTGCCCAAGGCATCTTGGTAGAAAGGAGCATCACCCTGAAGTTGCCAGGGTTCGGAGTCCGTTCCGTACATCGCGGTCACTTCCACATCGTTTGATGTGAAATTGGCGTAGAGGCGATATGTGCTCTCACCCGTGCCAAGTGGGTCAGCTGAAACCAAATCGTACGAAAGACCGGTGCTAAGACCTCCTGCGTATGTGCAGGAGCCATCGTCTTCGTTCGCAACCGGGTTGAAGTTGTCCGCTGCGGGATTCGTGCAGCCAGGAACAGGGACCTCTGGAAAGACAATTGAAATGCCCTCAGAGTTGAACGTGTCAGAGTTGGCGTTGTCCCACTGAAAGTTGAGGGTCAGGTTGACCACCCCATCCGTGGTGAACTGTCCAACCAAAACTCGGCCATCGGCGCCAGCTTCAGCGTCAGCGCTTTGATTGGGGAGCAAAAACCACGAACCTCCAATGAAGGTGTCGATGGTGAATCCTCCACCAGCTTCGAACGCATCGAAGTATTGGTCCATACCAACTTGTTGAACGTCACTGGTGCCGTTTGAGTCTGCAGATCCAATCGTAAACCAGCTGTCGTACTCCAAAGACGGGAACGAAGAGAAAAACAATGGGTTGATGGTTTGGGCCAACACAGCACCCACGGGATCTTGATAGAAAGACGTCGACACACCTACGACCATTGGCGCTGTTTCGAGAGCGTAAACTGCAACAAGTTCATCGGTAGGATCATCAAACGTTGCATAGACACGATACGTTGTGCCATTGACAGTTTCTGCCACTACTTCGTACTCCATTCCCACAAAATTTGCGAAGGCAGTTGTGGTCGCTAAAGCCGCAATCAAGACGGAAAAAAGGTGTTTCATCGGAAACAATTTGATAGGGTCTTACCCGGTTGATAATGTGTTTGGTGGCGATAAAACATGCGTTTATCGACACTTTTCTTCTCTGAAAAGTACAACAAGTTCAGCTAACCTCAGCACTGTGTTGATCACATTGGAGGTCTGAAGGCGCCACGCCCCAACCTCATGCCTCAAATTCTTTGTCAGTCTCGAACAAGCTTGTGAATCAATCCAAGGGTCGACGCGTCGTGTGGAACACCAGCACATTCGCCCTTCAATTCAGGCAAAAGCGCGTTGGCCATCTGCTTGCCCAACTCCACCCCCCATTGGTCAAAACTGGCAATGCCCCAAAGGAAACCTTGAACAAAAATTCTGTGTTCATGCAAGGCAACAAGCATGCCCAGGTGGCGCGGATCAAGCGCTTCGAAAAGCATAAACGTTGAGGGGCGATTCCCCGCAAAGAAGCGATGCGGCTGACCCTCCGGAGCAGTCCGGCCTTGAAGAAGGGCCTCCGCTTGGGCAAGGGCATTGACCAACAACATGTCATGCATGTCGGCATGTCCACTTGTTGGCTGTTTGAACGCAATGAAATCCACAGGGTGAACCTCAGTGCCTTGATGGAGCAACTGCAAAAAAGCATGTTGGCTGTTGGTGCCAGGCTCTCCCCACACCACCGCGCCCGTGTTCCATGAGATTTCCTCTCCATCCCGTCCAATGGACTTTCCATTGCTTTCCATGTCAGCTTGCTGGAGATAAGCTGGCAGACGACTCAAATCTTCAGCATAAGGCAGAACAACATGAGACCGATGTCCCAAAAGGTTTTGGTTCCAATGACCGAGAAGCGCCAGAAGCACAGGCAAGTTGTCCTGAAGCGGTGTCTCCTTGAAATGAGCATCGACACTTCGGGCTCCACCAAGAAAGTCTAGGAATCCTTTTGAACCCAAAGACATGGCAATGCACAACCCAACAGGCCCCCACATGGAGTAGCGCCCTCCCACCCAATTCTCAAAACCGAACGTCTGCTCGTCAGGGATGCCGAATGCACGTGTTCCTCTAAGGTTGGTGGACACCGCAGCCATTTGTGCTTCTGCATTGCCCCCTCCCTGGACCAGCCAGTCCTTTGCGATGGCCGCGTTGGCCATGGTCTCCTGGGTCGTGAAGGTCTTGCTCACCACCACGAGCATGGTGGTCATTGGGTTCAAGGTCGAAAGAACAGCCTCGGCATGGGCGCCATCCACGTTGCTGATGAAGTGACACTGAGGTCCTTTCGCATGACGACGCAACGCTTTGACCGCCATGGCTGGCCCCAAATCTGACCCCCCAATGCCGATGTTGACCACGTCAGTGATGGTTCCTCGTCGGCAGTCATCATGAACACTGTCAACAAATTGAAGCATTCGGCCCCGAACGTCGAGCACGCCCTCAACCACATCTTCACCATCTGCTGTGAACACGTCCCCTAGGTCGGCACGCAGGGCCATGTGAAGGACTGCCCTGCCTTCTGTCGCATTCAACTTCACACCGCCAAACAAATCGGCAATGGCTCCTTCCAAATCCGCCTCCTTCGCCAATTCGAGCAAGGCCTCCAACACCTCAACGTCCCATTTTTGTTTGGACATGTCGACAAACAAGCCGTTGAGGGTCCTAGACAATTGGGCAACGCGTTCTGGATTGTTGGCAAATGCCGTTCGCATGTCAAATCCTGACCTCTTCGCAGCAAGTGCTTCCAAACGGACTTGCGCGCGGGAATCAGAAAGGCGGAAAGGCCTCCAAACCGAATGTTCTGCCATGTTCACTTTGCTTGGCTGCCCGTGGCATTCAAATCCTCAAAGGCTTGCGTCAAACGAGCCACAAACGCCTCTTCGCCTTTCCTCAGCCAAACGCGGGGGTCGTAGTGCTTTTTGTTGGGAACGTCCTCGCCCTCCGGGTTTCCAATTTGGCTCGCCAAGTATCCCGACTTCTCTTGCACGTAATCGCGCACGCCTGACAAGAATGCCCACTGCATGTCGGTGTCAATGTTCATCTTCACTGTTCCGTAACCAATGGCCTCTCGGATTTCCTCCAAGCTCGAACCGCTTCCGCCATGGAACACAAACTCCACGGGTTGTGGTCCAGTGTTGAACGTGGCTTCAATATGCTTTTGGCAATCCTGAAGGATGCTTGGACGCAACTCAACGTTGCCTGGCTTGTACACGCCGTGCACATTGCCAAAGGCTGCGGCAATGGTGAAGTTGGGCGAAATCGCGCTCAGCACCTTGTACGCCTCTGCAACTTCCTCTGGCTGAGTGTACAACCGGCTGCTGTCAATGTCGGTGTTGTCCACCCCGTCCTCTTCTCCTCCAGTTACGCCGAGCTCGATTTCCAGATGCATGTCAATGGCCGACATGCGCTTGAGGTAAACTGCACACGTGTCAAGGTTTTCAGCCAAGCTTTCTTCGCTCAGGTCAATCATGTGCGAACTGAACAGAGGCTTGCCCGTTTGGGCGTGGTGTTGTTCTCCAGCCTCCAACAAGCCATCAACCCAAGGCAACAACTTGCGCGCACAGTGGTCCGTGTGCAAAATCACAGACACCCCGTAGGCCTCAGCGAGGGTGTTGACGTGGTGTGCACCTGCCACTGCGCCCAAAACCGCAGCCCCTTGGTCATCAAGGGACAACGACTTGCCTGCATTGAATTTGGCCCCACCGTTTGAAAATTGGATGATGACGGGCGAATTCACCGCCTTGGCGGTTTCCATCACAGCGTTGATGCTGTTGCTTCCGATCACGTTCACCGCAGGCAAAGCGTAACGGTGTTGTTTGGCGTGAGCCCAAACGTCTGAAACTTGCGTACCTGTGAGGACTCCTGCGGGAAATTGACTCATGTCGTGGATGATTTTGGCCGCAAAATTACTCCCTACAACAACGCCCTCCTAATCCCGATCCATCCAAGCCAAACTCTGCTCAGCAAGGGAAGCTTCCGGAGTTCCAGGATGAATGGCCATGACGCGTTTGTAGGCCCGCCTGGCCAAGTCTTGGTCTTTCAAATGTTCATCATAAACGAAGGCCACCACGAAAGCACACATCGCCTGCTTTTCGAACGACGGATGTCCGTCGTGCAGATCCTGCAATTGAAGCACGGCCTGCTCGTATTTGCCCGCGGCAATGAGCAAGTCTGCACGCCTCATCAAGGCTTCAGGCACAAACGGATCGTCGGGATGAAGCCTTGCAAAATCAGCATAACCAATGAGCAGCTTTTGCCGAATGTCCACCCGCAATGAATCGCCGACGAATGCATCCGACTCCCATCGCTGGATCTGCCCTTTCAAATCGGCATCTGGAGAGCCACACCCCACCAACCAAAAGACAACCCACCTAAAAGCAAGGATTTTCCGACCCATCACTGGCCTCAGCGTCTTCGGGCTTTTGGGAAGCGCATCTTGTAATCAACGGGCACCTTCCCAAGGCCGATGTCTCGGAGCTTTCCATGGAGCAGGAGCCTTTTCGCGGCAGGAATGTGATCTGGAATCATCAACCCATCCAAGTGGTCATTCTCGTGCTGCACGATTCGGGCAGCCACGCCATCAAGGGTTTCTTCGACCAAATTCCAGTCTTCGTCGAAGTACTCCACGCCAAGTTTGACTGGACGCGTGACAGGCTCTCTCACCCCGGGGATGCTCAAGCAACCTTCGTCCATGACGTCCTCTTCTTCCGAAAAGTCAAACAGGACAGGATTGATCATGACGCGCTTGAATCCCCGGCACCCTGGATCGCCATCCTCCCCTTCTCCAAACGGCGAACCGTCAGCCACAAACAAGCGAAGCGACAGCCCAATCTGAGGAGCGGCAAGACCCACACCATCTGCAGCGTACATGGTCTCCCACATGTCGTCGATGAGACCAGCCAAATCTTTGTGCCCCTCCTCCACTTCGAGGGCTTCCTTTTTGAGCACGGGATCACCGTACGCCACAATGGGTCGAATCATGACGCAAAGATAATCAGCCGACCCGCTGCAACTCCCAACCTCCCTACCTTTGCAGCCATGTCAGCCCTGAACACCATCCCGGAAGCCATAGAAGCGATTGAAAGAGGTGAAATCATCATCGTCGTAGATGACGAGGACCGTGAAAATGAAGGGGATTTTCTCATTGCCGCGAGACATGCCACACCTGAAGTGATCAACTTCATGGCCACCCATGGCCGGGGACTCATTTGCGCGCCGTTGTTGGAATCCCGCTGCGACGAACTCGACCTTGGCTTGATGGTCCAATCCAACAACGCGGCGTATGAGACGCCATTCACGGTGTCCGTTGATCTTTTGGGCCATGGATGCACCACAGGCATCTCCGCAAGTGACCGTGCCAAAACGATTCAGGCATTGATTGAGCCCAAAACCAACCCCCAAGCATTGGGGCGGCCTGGACACATCTTCCCACTGAGGGCGAAAGCCGGTGGCGTCCTTCGCCGTCCTGGACACACCGAGGCCGCAGTGGACTTCTCGCGCCTTGCAGGCTTCGAACCTGCCGGAGTCATTGTCGAAATCATGAACGAGGACGGCACCATGGCCCGTCTTCCTGAGCTTCAAGTTTTGGCAAAGCGACACGACATGAAACTCGTTTCAATCGCCGACCTCATTGCGTATCGATTGGAACATGAAAGCTTGATTGAACGAACTGCTGAAGTCAACCTCAATACGGCCTTTGGCGCTTTCAATGCCATCAGCTTTCGACAAACCACCAACGACGTGGATCACTTGGCCTTGGTGATGGGCGACTGGTCCCCTGATGAAGCAGTTCCCGTGCGCATTCATGCATCGAGCATGGTCGCTGACATCTTTCAAGTGCGTGACTTCGGCAAAGGACCTGAATTGCACCAAGCGATGAAGCAAATTGAAGCTGCCGGGAAAGGGGTCGTAGTCTTCCTCAACAAGACGCGACATGGCGGAGGTTTGGCCGATGAATTGACCGCATATTCAACCATGGCGCAGGCGCAAAAATCAGGTGCTTTTCCAAAGCTCGACTCGAAAGACCGCGGCATCGGAGCCCAAATCTTGCGCAACGTTGGAGTCAAGAACATTACGCTGTTGAGCAACTCGAAACAACCCACAGGTCACGCTGGATTTGGCTTGTTCATCGACAGCATCGAACCGATCCAACTTTAACGCTTCGGTCTGAATCACACTTCCTCGCTTGAACACTTCGAATGGCACAAAAAAAAAGCCTGGCTTTCGCCAGGCTCTTTTTTCTCAAGCACAATGTCCTCAGGCCTTATCGCCCTTCTTGTCAAACTTCCCGTACTTCTGACGGAATTTGTCAATTCGCCCTGCGGTGTCCACAAATTGCGCTTTGCCTGTGTAAAAAGGGTGGCTCTTGTGACTCACTTCCACTTTGACCAAAGGGTACTCGTTGCCATCTTCCCACTGGATGGTCTCCTTGGTTTCAGCTGCGGATTTGCTCAGAAACGCGTATTCGTTGCTCATGTCCTTGAACACAACCAAACGGTAGTTGTCGGGATGGATGCCTTCTTTCATCTTTTCCAGTTTTGGGAGGGCGAAGGTACAAAAACTCCAAAAGACTTTCGCAAGCATGCTCGCTAAAATTGCAAGCTTCGCTGACGCGTCGTTTTTTCACATTTTTATCGAGACGATTTTCTCTCGATTCCTTTGGCGAAAAGGGACACCTGTTCTACCTTAGTTGCGTTAAAGTGAGTTTAGCGAAAGCTAAGCATCAAGTGATAATTTGGTTAAGTTGGTCCCGCTCCGAAACGTCGGAGCGGGATTTTTCTTTTGCCTCTTTTCGGTTGGCATGGTCGCGTGTTTTGAACGACAGGACGTTTGAACTCCAGCACACCCCCCCTCTTCTCCAACCTGAAGTATGAAGAAATTGGGGACGTGATTGCCCCCATCCTTTTACCCCTGCTTTCTCTGCTCAATGTCATCTTTGAGGCGCCTGCGCCAGTGATGGAGTGGAACGTTGTGGATCGCACGTCCTCAACGTGTTCCATTGAACTCAATTTGGCAGTCATGACGGATGCCGAGTTGAGCAAACTGAGCCTTGTTCCTCACCCCTCTTTTCCAAACCTCACCCTGTCCACCTCGCACCTTCCCAGTGACGATCACTGGTTGAGTGGCAACATTTGGAGCTGGATGTGGTACGGTGCACCTAGGAACATCGAAGTCAACATGAATGTCGAATGGGACCCAGCAAACGCCTCTAACGGTGCCCCAATTTTTGATGTGGCGTGGGAACATGTCGTCAACGGTCAACGTTCCCACTGGACCCTTGGCACTGTGAGCCTTCCTGAGCAGTTCGACACCGAGCCAATGTTCGCCGACCAGTCAAGGTCAACTGGAGCTCGGAATGCCACTCTTCTCAATGAAAATCTAGCCCAGGTCTCGCTTCAAGTGGACAACGTGCAAGAGGGCGCCTTTGTGAAATGGACAGAATACATCCCAGAAGGGTGCACGTGTGACGTTGTGGATGGCGCTGGGGCGTCGCTTCGACAAACCATGAACACCCAAATCTTTTTGTGGTTCCAAACCGACAGTTCAGAATCGTTGCGGCCTTCATATCAATTGCGCTGCGCCGAGCCCTTGGAAAAATCAACCTTGGATGGCACCCTCGAAGTGGCATTTGGAACTCGGACCAAAACGACCGATATTGCCGAGACTGTTTGGACGGAGTCTGACTCCGCCCTGAATGAAACCATGAGACTGACCCAACCATCTGATCGTCAATCAGATGCCCCCGCTTTGGAAGAACAAAACGGTGCTGGCTCTGACGCTGCATATGCCCATGCCGTGGCCTTTGCGGTCCAACTTTTGGCGAATCATCGAGACCTCTCGCAGGACGAGTGGACTGCAGATGTTGGCTTTCTTGGTCGAACGCACACCATCCGACACGAAGGCTGGCACAAACATTTGACGGACAATGTGTCTACATACTCTGAAGCCAGGGAGATGCGTTCTGACATCTGGGAGAGCACTTCCGCACACGATGCATTCGTGACCGCAAGCTTGGAAGGTGAAAGAATCACTGTGCAAGAAGCGCTTCTCATTGCCAACCAAACCTGGATTCCATAACCAATGTCCCCCCGCGCCACAGATTGGAAGTCCGCCGTCCAAGGGTATCACGACTACCTCACGCTCGAAAAGGGCTTGAGCAAGAACTCCGTGATGGCGTACATGCGTGACATCAAGCAGTTCATGGAGTTCGCAGTGAATGAGGAGTCGGTGAAAGCTCCCATGGACATCGAACTCCAACACGTTGAGCGTTTCTTAGGGCACCTCTACGACCGAGGCTTGGCACGCAACAGTCAGGCTCGAATGCTGAGTGGCGTGAGAAGCTTTTGCAAGTATCTGCGTCTTGAAGGCATCATGGATGGCGACCCCATTCAACTGATTGAAGCACCCAGGCCTGAGCGCAAACTCCCAGACGTTCTCAGTGTCACTGAAATTGAACAAATCATCAATGCAGTGGACATGAGTCGCCGAGAAGGGGTTCGCAACAAGGCCATGCTTGAAGTTTTGTACAGCTGCGGACTTCGTGTCTCTGAACTCATTGACCTCCAGTTGTCAAAAGTTGATCTGATTGATGGCCTAGTACGCGTGATTGGCAAGGGCAACAAAGAAAGAATCGTGCCCATTGGACGACAGGCTAGCGACTCGATTGACGATTACTTGAGTCATTACAGGGCCAACATTGTCCCTGTGAAAGGACATGAAGACACTCTGTTCTTAGGGCGCCAAGGTCGCAAGATGACACGTCAAATGGCATTCACAATGCTGAAACGCAGCGTGGTTGCAGCAGGCATTCGGAAAAATGTCAGCCCTCATACGTTCCGGCACAGCTTTGCCACTCACTTGATTGAAAGCGGCGCAGACTTAAGGGCGGTCCAGGAAATGCTCGGTCATGCACAGATCACAACCACCGAGATCTACACCCACTTGGACAATCGTTTCCTCAAGGATCAAGTCTCTCAATTTCATCCCAGAAGCGAGGAGGCCGAGAACAGCATTGCTGACGACGCCTGATCCACTGAGTGTCACTTCAGGTGCCTTTCGCTCCAGCGCCTGAGCCCTTCTTTCAGCATGTCCTCCAATGGATTCATTTCCATGTTCCCAAGTCCCAAATGCATCATCACCTGTTGCATGACCAACGGCGCGTCGCGAAGCTCCACGGGTTGGGCGAGGGTTTGTTTGCTCAGTTTTTGGCCTTGCTCATTGACCACAACATCCACATGCATGTAACGTGGCTCGCAGAAGCACATGGCTTTCTGAAGTGCCAAGTGGCATGCCGTGGCTGACACCAAATCCGCGCCGCGAACCACATCCGTAACCTCTTGCGCCTCGTCGTCCACAACGACAGCCAAATGGTAGGCCCAATGTCCGTCGGCACGCAACAACGTGAAGTCGCCCACGCCGCAGCGATCAAAGGATTGTCTTCCCTGGCCCCTGTCGCTCCAACTCAAGCTGGCACCCTCAGGCATTTTAAATCTCCAAGATCGGGGATGGATGCCCTCCGGCAGGCCATCGCGACAAATGCCGGGATATCGAGAAAGCCCATCCAGCGAAGCAAGAGACTTCCGTGTGCAAGCGCATCCGAACGCAAGCCCTTTGGTTTTCAATTCTGACAATGCTCCACGGTACAAGTCATGGCGTTCACTTTGGCGAATCACCGGCCCATCCCACGTCAACCCAAACCCTTCAAGCGTCTTCAAAATGTCGTCGCCAGCACCCTCCACTTCACGGGGAGGATCTAAATCATCAATGCGGACAAGCCATTGCCCTTCGTGCGCTTTGGCGTCAAGCCAACTCGCCACGGCAGCCGCCATGGACCCCAAATGAAGCCGACCCGTGGGCGACGGCGCAAACCGTCCGACATACGGACGGCCTTCAATCATCCCCGAACGAGCTTCCGGTACTTGATGCGTTTGGGTCCTTCATCCCCCAAGCGCTTCTTCCGATTTTCTTCGTACTCGCTGTACGTTCCCTCGAACCAATACGCCTGACTGTCCCCCTCGAATGCGAGGATGTGGGTGCAAATGCGGTCCAGGAAATACCGGTCGTGGCTGATCACCACGGCACAACCCGCAAAGCCTTCAATGCCCTCCTCCAAAGCTCGAAGCGTGTTCACATCGATGTCGTTGGTGGGCTCGTCGAGCAGCAGCACGTTGGCTTCAGTCTTCAACGTCATGGCAAGATGGAGTCGGTTTCGTTCTCCGCCTGACAGCACACCGCATTTCTTCTGTTGGTCTGCCCCATTGAAATTGAACTTGCTGACATACGCTCGGCTGTTGAACAGCTGACCTCCAATTTCCACTTGTTCGTTTCCACCTGACACCACTTCCCAAACGGTTTTGTTGGGGTCAATGTCTGCGTGACGTTGGTCAACGTAGCCAACCTTGACCGTCTCGCCCATGTCGATGTTGCCGCCGTCTGGCGTCTCTTCCCCCATGATCATGCGGAACAGCGTCGTCTTTCCAGCCCCGTTGGGACCGATGATGCCGACGATGCCTGCAGGAGGAAGCTGGAATGTCAAATTTTCCACGAGAAGCTTGTCCCCAAACGCCTTGGTCAAGCCGCTTGCTTCGATGACCTTGTTTCCGAGGCGCGGACCATTGGGAATGGGAATGTTGAGGCGGGCGTCCTTTTCCTTGGTGCCTTCCGCAAGCATGCTCTCGTAATTGTTGATGCGCGCCTTGTTTTTGGCCCGACGGCCTTTGGGGCTTTGGCGGATCCAGTCCAGCTCACGGTCGAGCTCCTTCCGGCGCTTGCTCTCATGCTTTTCTTCCTGGGCCAAACGCTTGCTCTTCTGTTCCAACCACGAGGCGTAGTTGCCTTCGTAGGGAATGCCCTCTCCCCTGTCCAATTCCAAAATCCAGCCCGCCACGTTGTCCAAAAAGTAACGGTCGTGCGTCACACACAACACCGTGCCTTTGTATTGCTCGAGGTGCTGCTCAAGCCAATCGATGGACTCAGCATCGAGGTGGTTCGTCGGTTCGTCAAGCAGGAGCACGTCAGGTTGTTGAAGCAACAACCGGCACAAGGCCACCCGGCGGCGCTCACCACCACTGAGTTCCGAGATTTTTTGGTCATCTGGGGGGCAGCGCAATGCATCCATTGCGATGCTCAACTTGGTGTCGAGCTCCCAAGCGTCGAGGGCGTCAATCCTGTCTTGGACGGCCGCTTGGCGGTCCATCAACTTCTGCATTTTGTCGGGATCGTTGAGGATCTCCTCCTCCATGAACTTCATGTTGATCTCCTCGTATTCCTTCAAGACGTCCACAATTTCCTGCGTTCCCTCCTCAACGATTTCTCTTACGGTCTTCGATTCGTCAAGCTCAGGTTCTTGGCTCAAGTAACCCACCGTGTATCCGTCTGCCCAAACGACCTCACCCTGGAACGCTTCGTCCAACCCTGCGATGATCTTCATCACGGTGGACTTTCCCGCGCCGTTGTTTCCGATGATGCCAATTTTGGCTCCGTAGAAAAAGGACAAATAAATGTCCTTGAGGATGTGCTTTCCGGTGGGGGTCGTCTTGTTGACCTTCACCATGCTGAAAATGACTTTCTTGTCGTCGGACATGCGCGTGGGAATTTGATGTTCATGGCCTGTCGGCCACTGCGAAGTTAGGCCGCGGGAGTCCCTTTGGCCAAGGTGAGCAAGGTGATTTCAGGGGGCATGCCTACCCTCCCAGGGAAACCGAGCACTCCGAAGCCTCGGTTGACATGCAGGTACTGATTGCCTTCCAAGTAGAGGCCACCCCAGCGTTTGTACGTCAAGGAGGAAGGTGACCATTTGACCCCAAGCCATGGAATTTCAATGCCCATCTGCATGCCATGGGTGTGGCCACTCAATGTCAAATCGACGGGCGCTTGGTTGCCCATGATCTGGAGCTCAAAATGCGTTGGGTCATGGCTCATCAACATGGCAAAGGTTTCCTCGGCACCGCTCCCCGCCAATGCCTCTGCCAAATCGCCGCTTTGCCGAAAGCCCTTGCCCCAATTTTCCACGCCCAACAACACCATTTTCTCACCCTCTTTTTCCCAGACGACATGGTCGTTGTCCAACATCCGGAAGCCCATCTGTGCCTGCAGGCGTTTCAATTGTGCGATGCTCTCTGCGCGTTCCTCTTTGGTGTAGGGGCCGTAATCCGCGTAATCGTGGTTCCCCATCACACTGAATTTGCCCATTGGGGCCCTGAGTTGGGCAAAAGCGTCAACCCATGCCTCCGCCTCCTCCGCCAGTTCATTCACCAAGTCACCCGTGAAGAGGATCACATCGGGTTCAAGTGCGTTGACTTGTTCCAGCGCCTGAAGCACCGGTTCAGGTGTGCCCTGAAATGAGCCCAAATGTGCGTCGCTGAGCTGCACCACCCGCAGGCCTTCAAACGCCTTGGGAACGTTTGGATGTCGAATCAGGTGCTCCCTCACTTTGTAGGCGTACTTCCCTTTGGTGATGCCGTACCCCATTCCGAAAAAGGCGAAGACGCCCAAACCCTGTCCCAAAAAACTGAGGAACGATCCGCGTGACATGACGCCTTCTGTCGACTGGGAGGTGAGCCTGAGCCAGCCCAGGACGCCCAACGCCCGCAATTCGTCAAGCACTTGGATGGCACACACGAACAACTTGGGGATGGTCAAGGCGAAGGTCACTGACATGATGGTTTTCAGCAGCACGGGATGCGTCCCCCTCCACGTTGGCCACATGAAAAACGCCGCCAAAAATGCCACCCAGACCACGACGTGAATGCCCCACCACACCATTTTCAGTGTGGGCCACCAAGGCATTCCTTGGTACACTTTCCACAACGATCGAAACGTCAGAGTTTCGACGATTAGGAAAAACACGGTGACAAACGTCAATCCAATCAAGATCCTTTCGAGCATGTGGAACAGGTTGCGAGCAATGCAAAGTTATGCCGTGTTTACCACGCTCAACCCCGGTTTGTTCACGACGAATCCGATCCTGTCAGTTTGGCGATGAGCCTCTCCTCTTCGATCGCCCAATCGACACGTTCCAAGCCCTCGGTATTCAAAATCTGAAGAGACCCTGTGTTTCTCAAATCCTCGTGCATTTGGCTCCAACGCAACACCCCATGCAAGTCATGCGTGGCCATCAACACGCTGCCACCGTGTTCCAAATGCTCGGTCAGCATCTGCCACAAATCGGTCTGGCCTTTCAGATCTAGAAATGCCGTGGGCTCATCGAGCACAATCCAAGACTGGCTTTGCAACATGGCACGGGCCACCATCACTTGCTGCTTTTGTCCGTCGCTCAGCTCCGAAAGCCGACGCGACAACCACGGTTGCAACCTCGGATGGCCCGTCACCATGTCATGATGCGACCCCGACAACTCGAGCACTTCCCGGACCGTCAAACCCACTTCCCGAGGCGGCGTCGATGCCACATAGGCCATGTGCTTCTGCCAAGCTCCACCTCGTTCCACAACCAAAGAATTCTTGCTGTCGTCAAGACCAATGGTGCCAGACAAGGGCTCGTGAATGCCCAAAACCGACCGCAGCAACGTTGTTTTACCCGAACCATTGGCCCCGAAGATGATGTGCATGCCGCCTTTCTGGAATTGGCCCGAGAATGCCGAGGTCAGTGGATGGTCATGACGGTGACCCAACACGAGGCGATTCAATTGCAAGTTCATGACCAATCGTGGGTTCGTTTCCACAACACCGCCAGCACCACAGGCGCCCCAAGGATGGCCAACACCGCATTCAATGGCCAATGCATGGCCACACTGTCTGTCCACCTCACCACACCATCGGCCACCAATGCAAGCATGGCGCCCCACGTACCAATGCCTTGAATGGCGTCGAGGTGGCCACGTTCGGCATGAAAAAATCGGTACACATGAGGGGTTGCAAGACCCAGGAATGCCAACGGGCCACACACCGAAGTCAACGCACCCAGAACGAGGCCTGTCATGAGCAAAATCTCAATGTGCAATCGGGCCTTGGGCACCCCCATGGTTTGGGCCAAATCCTCTCCCAACGTCCACATGTCCAACCACTTGGATCGACGCAACATCCAAATGCCCAACCCAGCTTGTAGCGCCAAACAAAACGCCACTTGACTGAAACTGGCTTTGCCAAAGGTGCCCATTCCCCAAAACACAAACGTCTGCAGCGCCTCCGCCGTGGCGGACGACTGCAATACGGTCACAATTGCACTGACCGCATAGCTGATCATCAACCCAAACACCAAGGTGGTCACTGGAGAAGCAAAGCGTCGTGCCCCAACTCCAATCAACAGCAGCACGGCAAAGCATCCCAAGGAAGCTGCCATCCAAGCCGGCATGGCCAACCCCAAAAGCACAGCCACGGCCACGCCAAGAGACCCCCCTGACGTGATTCCCAAGACACCCGGACCTGCCAACGGATTGCGAAACCAGGTTTGCATCAACAAGCCCAACCATCCGAGAGAAGTCCCAGCAGCCATGGCCATCAATGCCCGAGGCAGCCTCACCTCCCGCAGAATGGTGACGTGCAAGTCGTTGACTTCACCTCCAGTCAGTGCTGCGCCCAAGAGCTCAACCCATGAAACCTTCACCTCGCCCAATGCGATGTGAAGGCCCAAAGCACCCACCAACATCAACAGCAAAACAGGGCGGATTTTCATCGTTGAGGTGAAGGTCGCTCAAGTTTGTGAAACACCCCGTGCGGACCCTTGGAATCCGACTGCACCAACGCAGCCAAATCTTCAAGCACCCAATCAGGGTGAGCCACGACTTCGCCGAAATAGTCCACCTCGGCCGTGTTGCACACCCAAACGTCATCCACGGCATTCATCACTTCGGCGTGTCGAGGGTCCATCCCAAGCACGTCGTCTTCCGTCACGCCATCCTCATCGTAGGTCACCAGCACCCATGCGTCTGTGCGTGAAACCAATTCGAGCATGGATTCCAGCCCCAAGGCCACATTGCTTTCATCGGCGACGGCGTCTAAGGCGTAGATGCCTCCCGCATCTTCAATCCACTGCGCCACAAAACTGTTCCGGCCTGGTGCATGCCAAACTCCGTCCGCGACACTGCCTGTGAACACGCGCTTCTCGATTTTGACTGAGCGCTGGTCAGCCGCTGCATAACGAGCCTCAATGGCCTTGAAGGCTACTGCACCGGCTGCGGAATCCCCTGCCATCCATGCAAGGGGGATCATCCATTCGGCCCGTCCAAGGGGGTGTGGCTCCAAGTACTCCGTAACTGGAACCCATGGCCAATTCCGTTCTTCCAAGTCTTGGTTGGGGCCGGTCAAAATCACCCCCGGATTCAACATGGTGACAACTTCGGCATTCAAGCCACCGTCACCACTGACGTCTCGAACCGCTGTGGAGTCCGCCCATGCGAGCACCCCGTCGTCCCGCAGATACTTCAAGGAAGTGCATCCCCTCCAACCGTTCAATCCCGATCCGGCTTCAAGCAAGTGCACATGGGTGGTGCTCGTGGTCACGAAGCCGCGAGCGCGATTGATGGTGATGTGAGGAACATCCTCACCAACGTCGAAGCCTTGTCGGATTTCGGCACTGGAAACTGTGGCAATCGCCTTTCCCGTGCGAGGTTGAAACACGACGAGCATGGTTTGGCCTTCATCCGACATCGCCCAAGCAAACCCCTTTGCATGACGAGGGCGGACCATCTCCTTCTGCTCAGCGTCCAACTCCACGGGCCCAGACTGACAAGCGTGGCAGAAAACAACCGCCAGGAACGACCAGCCCAAACCGCGAAGAGGTGCTCCAAACATGTCACCAAAGGTAGGACCTCTGCGTACCTTCGGGTCATGGCGAAGGACAAACAACTGGCGCACAATCTCAATGAAGACCGCATGCGCATGCGCCTCTCTGATTTAGAACGCATTTTGAACAAGGTGCGCCAAGGCGGAGGCCCCAAGCGCATTGAAAAAGAGCACGCCAAGGGCAAATGGACGGCACGAGAGCGTTTGAACAGGTTGTTTGATCCTGGCACTGAACGGATCGAAATCGGCGCGCTTGCCGGCCACGAGATGTACGAGAAAGAAGGCGGATGCCCCGCAGGAGGTGTGGTCGTCGAGCTGGGTCGGATTCAAGGTCAGCTTTGTTTGGTCGTGGCCAATGACGCGACCGTCAAAGCCGGCGCATGGTTTCCGATTACAGGTAAAAAGAACTTGCGCGCCCAAGAGATTGCCCTCGAAAACCGGCTCCCCATCATCTACCTCGTCGACAGTGCCGGCGTATACCTACCCATGCAGGACGAGATTTTTCCTGACAAGGAACACTTTGGGCGAATGTTTAGGAACAACGCCCGCCTCTCCTCAGCCGGAATCCCACAGATTGCAGCTGTGATGGGCAGTTGCGTGGCTGGTGGGGCCTACCTCCCCATCATGAGCGACGAGAGCATCATCGTGGAAGGGTCAGGCTCCATTTTCTTGGCGGGCAGCTATTTGGTCAAAGCCGCCATTGGCGAGACCATCGACAACGAAACGCTGGGCGGCGCGGCCACCCACGATGAAATCAGCGGCGTAACTGACTACAGGTGCAAAGACGAAGAAGAGGCGCTGAATCACATTCGGACCTTGGTCTCTCATTGGGGCGATTTGGGTCCAAAGGCAGGTTTTCACCGCGAACCCCAAGTCGACCCCGACGGTCCCTCCCCGCGTGCTGTCCTACCAGACGCCAGGACCGAACCGTACGACACTTACGAATTGATCGCATCTCTGGTGGACGCCAACTCTTTCACGGAATACAAAAAAGGCTACGGCAAAACGCTGGTTTGCGGATACGCCCGCATCGACGGTTGGAGTGTGGGCATTGTGGCCAACCAACGAAGTTTGGTCAAGAGCAAGAAAGACGGGCTGCAATTTGGCGGGGTCATCTATTCGGACAGTGCTGACAAAGCCGCACGGTTCATCGCGACGTGCAACCAGCGCAACGTACCACTTGTGTTTCTCCAAGATGTCACGGGCTTCATGGTTGGCTCCCGTTCTGAACACGGCGGCATCATCAAAGACGGCGCGAAAATGGTCAATGCGGTGTCCAACAGTGTCGTGCCCAAATTCACCGTCATTGTCGGCAACAGCTACGGCGCCGGGAATTACGCAATGTGCGGCAAGGCGTACGACCCACGGTTCATTGTAGCTTGGCCAACGGCACGCATTGCCGTGATGGGTGGAGAGCAAGCCGCCAAAGTTTTGCTTCAAATTGAGAAAGCTTCCTTGGCCAAGCGAGGAGAAGAACTCGACGCCGAACAAGAATCAGCCCTGCTCAACACCATCACAGAACGGTACGAAACGCAAACAGACCCCATGTACGCTGCCGCACGGTTGTGGGTGGATGCCATCATCGACCCGGAGGCGACTCGCCAATGGATCAGCATGGGCATCGAGGTGGCGAACGCCGCTCCTGCCTCCGAGACGTTCCGACCTGGCGTATTCCAAACTTGATATTCTCCATGAAAACTGCACTCTCTGCCTTGATCTTGCTTGTCATGCCGTTGTCCTTCCTCGGACAAGACCGTGCGGTGAACAAGGCCCTCTCCAAATCACCCAAGGCCTACGCCCTCTTCGACGAACAAGGCAAGCCCACTGCTTGGTCAGATTTTGTTGAAGAAGCCATGGACGCCGATGTCGTGCTCTTCGGCGAATATCATGATGACCCCATCATGCATTGGCTGCAAACTGAACTCATACTCGCGATGCTCGACGCAGACGTCCGTCCCATGCTGGGTGCTGAAATGTTGGAAGCCGACGACCAACTCGTGTTGAACGAGTTTTTGGCCGGTTGGGTGAGCGACGACAAATTGAAGGCTGCCGCCAACCTTTGGCCCAACCATTTTACGGACTATCACCCCTTGTTGGAGCTCGCCAAAGACCAAGATCTGCGTTTCATCGCCACCAATGTCCCCCGGCGCTATGCCTCATTCGTCTACCAAAACGGCCTTGATGCCCTTCAGGACCTCAGTGACGACGCCAAGCAATTTTTGCCCCCATTGCCCATTGCCTACGACCCCACCCTTCCCGGTTACGATGCCATGCTCGCCATGGCAGGCGGCCACGGTGGGGAGACCCTTCCGATGGCGCAAGCCATCAAAGACGCCACGATGGCGCATTTCATCTTGGCCAACCGAAAGAAAGGCACGCCTTTCGTCCACTTCAATGGAGCCTACCACAGCCAAGACCACGAGGGCATTGAGTGGTACTTGCACAACGCCAAACCCAAACTCAAAGTCCTCACGCTGCATTGCCATATGTCCGAAGACGTGACGGCGCCGAGCCCTGAAGAGGTGGGCCGTGGGGATTTTTTGCTGCAAACCCATGCACGTATGACCCGCACGCATTGATGCCTAAATTCGCTTGACTCCAAACCCATCACAATGAACTGTCACTCCATCTTTCTTTCTTGTGCCGTTGCAATTGCATTCGCCCTGACCTCTTGTGGCGAAGCAACGCCTGTGCAGAGCGAAAGCGCTCCCGACAACCAAACGTTTTACGGCTCCGTCATTGACACCGACAATGGGATGAGTGGAATGGCCATCCGTGCGGCACTTGCCGACTCCGGACGGGCCCAAGTCAAACTTGAAGGAACGGTGACCGCCACGTGCGCCAAGAAAGGTTGCTGGATGGACGTGGCCTCGGGAGAAGACACCGTCTTTGTTCGTTTCTTGGACTATGGTTTCTTTGTCCCAACAGAGGGCGCAGAGGGCAAAAGAACTGTGGTGGAAGGTGAAGCATTTTACGACACCTTGACCGTGCCGATGCTCAAGCACTACGCTGAGGACGCGGGAAAGTCCCAAGAAGAAATCGACGCCATCACCGCCCCTGAACTCCGATTGGCCTTCACGGCCACCGGCGTCATGATCGAGGACAAGCCCTGAGATGAAAAAAACACATCTTTTGACGTTGGCTGTGCTCCTCGGCACCGCACTCGCCCAGTGTGGCAACCCTGATGCGGCATCATGTGCAGCTCCTAAACTGGCCCCCAACCAGCCCAACGGCTCTTCGGCACTGGCCTCGGTCATGGTGGCCATGGACAGCCAACTGGAAGTCATGCACTCCTCTGCCATGACCGACCTCAATCACAATTGGAGTGAGCAGCAACTGATTGTCCATGATTTGCTTGGCCATGACCCCACCGATGCAAGCATGCTGAATGCGCATTTTGGGGAACATGCCCCTTTGTACACCAAAGCCATCGAACAATTCAACGCCTCACCCTCTGCGAAGCATTTCAACGCCGTCGTCACGGCGTGCAGCCAATGCCACCATGGTACCTGCCCAGGCCCTTTGGAACGCATCGAAAAGCGTCGGGTGTCTTTGAATTGAGAAGCGGCTCCTTTCAGAGACTCACTGCATGCCGGCGTGCAACGCTGCCAAATGCAGGCGCATCGCCTCCAGAAAAGGATGGATCTCTGACTTGTCGTCAGATTGCAACGCCTCGCCAACGAGCACTTGCGCTTCGAGCAGGTCTTTTTCGTCGACAACCGCCTCCACTTGCTCAATCAGCGTGACGCCTTCAAACGCCTGCTGAAAGTCCCCTTCGCAAGCGACCTCGGCGACGCGCGCGAGTCGTCCCTCGCATGTGAAACCACAATTCCACAAAAACGACAACAGGTCTGGCTTGATGTGTGCAAATGAGTTGTCGACCAGCGCATCCAGAAAGACGTGTTCCGACGACGAGATTTTCATCGTGCTGAGCAAATCCCTCATCTCCTCTCGGATCGAGTCTTCTGGTCGCCCTGCGTAAGCCTCGAGCAGTGGCTTCACCCAATTCGCGTCTCCACGCTCTCGTGCTTGGGCGAGGGCAGCTTTGACTTTCTGATTGTTGGCGTGCTTCAGGTCTTTCATGATTCCTGCGATGTTGAGGATGCAAAGGAAAGGCCAAACCCCGCAGCCTCACAGACCGCCAGCAACTCGGCCATCATCATCGCGGTCGCGCCCCAGAGCACATAACGCTCGACGGGCCATCCAGGCACGGTGACCTTGCCTCCACGCGCAGGTGCGCATTGATTGGGCCAAGGCTTGCCGGGAGTTGGCAGTTCCGACAATGGGACCCACATGACTTCTGCGACTTCTTCCTCTTGCATTTGGATGTCAGGCACACCTTCGCAGCACGCCACCACAGGTTGGACGAAAAAATGACTCGGCGGGATGTAAATCGGCGAAAGCGGCCCGATGATTTGGTCTTCTGACAATGTGATCCCCACCTCTTCCCTCAATTCACGAATCGCAGTCCTGGTCAAATCCCCTCCATCCATCTGCTCTGCAGCTCCTCCAGGAAATGCAAGCTGACCGCTGTGGGGAGTGTTGTCGCGGGTCCGCAACATCAACAGAACCTGCCATTGCCCCCCATGCCAACACAACAAACTCACCACACCTGCCTGCCTCGCGTCTTGAATGCGCTCTGACACATCCTTGGGACGCCCAGGAGGGCACGCCAATGATTGGGCTGCCCAACCGGGCAATGGACGACGAGACATCGCCTCCGAAAGTGCCTCAATTTGTGGTCGGACATTCGTTTCCCCCATGCATGCAAAGGAAACGCATGGGCTGTTTCTTTGCACCATGAAGGTCCATGTGCTCGACGACGACTTGCTCTTCCCCCCGGTTTCTTCCGCGGGAGAACACGGGCTTCTCGCCGTAGGAGGAGACTTGTCTCCCGCCCGATTGTTGGCGGCGTATGAGCATGGTGTTTTCCCTTGGTTCATGGAAGACGATCCCATTTTATGGTGGGCCCCACCTGAACGTGCAGTGCTCCCGGTCCTGGGATTGAAGGTGTCGAAAAGCATGCGCAACGAGATGAATCGCAAGCGCTACAGCATCACGATGGACCGCGCTTTCAGAGACGTCGTCGTCGCTTGCAAACGCGCTCCCAGAGACGGAGAAGGCACATGGATTTCCGAAGACATGGTTGATGCCTATGTACGGCTGCATGAATTGGGCGTGGCCCACTCCGTTGAAGCTTGGCACAACGAGAAACTGGTGGGTGGATTGTACGGCGTGTCCTTGGGAAGGATGTTTTTTGGAGAAAGCATGTTCTCCACAAGCACCAACGCCTCCAAAGTGGCTTTCGTGCACTTGGTTCGGTGGTTGGCTCTCAAAGGATTTGGCCCTGTGGATTGCCAAATCATGAACCCCCATCTCGCCTCACTTGGTGCTGAATCCTGGACCAGAAGTGATTTTCAGACGCAATTGACGCACTTTCTCAACGTGGCGCCCACCTTGATAGGATCTTGGACGACTTTTGAGGAAGAAATGAAACGTCTTGTCTGACATTCGACCACAACCTCGATTCACCCCGCCTCCGCAAGGCCGTCGTCAGCCGGGTTGGATGAACTGGTTCACCAGGAATGTCCTCCGGGCGATGGGATGGCGCTTTCGTGGCAACATGCCCACCCAGTTTTGGCGCACCACCTTGGTTGTTCATGCACCAGAATCTTGGCAATTTGAGGCGCTGCGAATGGCCATGCCCATTCAAACTTCAAAGCTGAACATCGACACAGAGTCACCACGCCGCTGGGCGGATGTCATCTCCAAGCACATTGACAACCGTCAGGCCATTGCTGTTCACATTGACCCCAGCCTCGACCAACTGGAAGGTCTTGTGACTGCCGCACATGCAGCCAAAACCCGAATCACATTGTGCGCCTGGGATGCCCAACGAAAATTCGTCCACATCCACGCCCCTTTCAAGACTTCCCCATTCCCAGATCGAGACGTTCACTACATGAAACGGTATTTTGGATACTTCATACAAAGCACTGTCTAACAGTGACTTAAACTCGATTTCCACACGTTGTTCACAATTTGGGATTCAGCGTTGACAAATCGTTCAAAACGGGGTCAACCTTGACTGCCTCGGTCCAGCAAATAAGCCCGTAATTGCTCGGAAAACCTCTCAACAACCAACATCTCGACCATGAACAAATTGGACAAATACGACCACATGATCCTCGACATCATCCACATGCACAAAATCGAGAATCAATGTCACATTCGCTTGGCTGTGTTGGAACGCAATTTTTGGAAGCGCATTGAGGAAGACACTGACCTTCATGTCGGTAAAGCACGCATTGGAGAACGCATCACCAACTTGTACCTCGACGGTCTGATCCAAAACAAAGATGGTTATGCACTCACCAAGAAAGGCCGAGAGCAATTGGCCTTTGCTCCTTGGAAACAAGAAGCTGCTGAAGCGAAGTAAATTGCGCTGCCACGATGGTGGCGACCAACAAAAAAGGCGACCGAATGGTCGCCTTTTTTGTTGGCACGATGCTGGAACTTCAAGACTCTTCTAAAATCTCCAATCCAGGGAACTTCTCCTTCCAGTAGGCCAATTTGCTGCTGTCACGAACTGTGATCACCGTCCGACGGTCCAAGCGGACCTTGATGTTGGGTTGCAGCTCTTTCTCGGATTTCTTTCTTCTGGCCATAGAGGGTAAGTGTCTGGTGTGTCGGTTCGTACATCAAAAGAACACAAACACCTACGAAAAAGTTGTCTGATGTGAACAAAGTCCGCTCCAACGTTAAGGAATCTTGGCATGAGCCTCAGCTCAAATCGTGCTCATGCACCCTCATGAGGCACCAGTCGGCCTGCATACCATGCGATGTACATGTAGCAAAGCATTGGCAACACCAACGCAATCGCGAATCCAGCACTGTCAACCAGACCACCCATGGCTGGCGGGATGAAGGCGCCACCGGCAATGGCTGTGCAAAGGATGCCAGATCCTTGGGGTTTGGCCTCACCCAAATCCTCGATGGCCAACGTGAAAATGGTTGGAAACATGATGCTGTTGCAAAACCCAACTGCCAACAACAACAACAATGCAGCGACGCCTTTCAAGGCGATGGACAAGCCAATCAAAAGCATTGCAATCAGACCTGCCCCTGCCAGCAATGACGTTGGCGACATCCGTTGCATGAGTGCGGAACCCACAAATCGACCGATCATGGCTCCTCCCCAGTAAAAGGTCAACAAAGCCCCAAGCACCCCTTTTGCATCCAATCCAGCCACGTCTATGCCTTTGATGAACGCTGCAACACTGGCCATGCTTCCCAGCACGGCACTTGTCTTGATGTCGTCAACAATGCCCAAGGTCAACCCGTAATTCACCATGTAAGACCCCAGCGCCACTTCAGCCCCGACATAAACGAAAATGCCGAGGGCCCCAAACATCAATTTTTTGTCTTTGAGCGGTTGAAGGTACCCTTGCTTGACACCCTCTCCTCCCCCCAAAATCTTGGGCAAAGTGATCAAACCGACCACACCAGCAAGTGCAAAAAAGGCAAGGGCCAACATGACAAAAGGCACTTGAACTGCCGTAGCCTCCTGAGCATAATAGGTCAACCGATCAGACTCAGACAGGGCTTGAATGGCATCGCTTGAAAGGATTTGGTCTCCAAGCAGGAAACTGGCCGCGACAACAGGCGCCAGCGTGGTCCCAAACGAATTGAATGCTTGGGACAAATTCAACCTTGCTGATGCAGACTGTTCAGGACCCAGAACGCTGATGTATGGGTTGGCCGCCACTTGCAGAATGGTGATGCCTCCTGCCACCACGAACAACGCCAGCAGAAAAAGCGGGTACAACCTCGTCGTTGCAGCTGGATAGAACAACAAGCACCCGACACCCGCAGTGGCCAGTCCTACGAGAATGCCCCGTTGGTACCCAATCTTGGAAATCAAATTCCCTCCGGGAATGCTCAAAAGTCCATAAGCTGCAAACCAAGCGAATTGCACCAAGCCAGCCTGCAAAAAAGTCAACTCAAACACCTCTTTCAATCGAGGAATCAAGGCATCCACGAGCACCGTGATGAAGCCCCACATGAAAAAGAGCGATGTCACTGCGACAAATGCACCCCTCAGGGCGCGGCCATTCCTGCTTTCCTCCATGTCATTGAAATGTTGTCAGCGAATCAAATGCACAAATCCACGGAATTCCTGTGCATCGGTGTCAAAGCCTGTGGCGTTGATGATCCAGTGATACACGCCATTGGGCGCGTAGTGGGTTCCTCCGTTGACATCACCCGTCCAGACTTCATTCAAATCTGTGCTGTGGTACACCTGTTCTCCCCAGCGATTGAAAATCCAAATCTCGAAGAGGCGTGCCTGACGGCCATTGAATGCAAGCACGTCGTTCAAGCCGTCATTGTCTGGAGTGAATGCTGTGGGAATGTAAAAGATGACGTCTCCATAAACATCAATCCGGTCTGAGTCGGTGCAACCAATGTCGGTCACCACGCTGACTTTTGTCTCATAAGTGGACACCCCATCGAAGGTGTGAACCGGTCTGCGCAGGAACGAACCGTCCCCATCCCCAAAATCCCATGTGTAGAAGTATGCACCATCAAACGGTTCGGCAGGGTCGGTCAACACGTCGAACTGGTAGGCATCGCCTCCCAAATTCTCTCGAACGATGGTGGTTTCGACAGTTTGAACGCGCACTTGTGTGACTTTCTCCTCAGAATAGTCACAATTGTCCACCACAACCACTTCATAGTCCGTGTTTTCCTCTGGATCGATCAAGTGCGCATAGTCCTCATCATTGAAGTCATCCCATTGGATTTGGTAGGGCGGTTGACCTCCATTCACTTCCAAGGTCAACAGCATTTCAGCGCCGTTGCACAACAAGGTGTCGTTGGACGTGTTGACCTCCAAAGGCTCATAGGGGACCGTGAAGACGCTTTGGTGATAGCCTTCCCGCTCACACCCATCTTCCAAATAGACTTCCACAAGTGAAGACGTCAATGCTCCGTACGTGATGCAACTGTCTTCACCATAGCTGACGCCATTGACCGACCAAGCATATTCCACTGGAGGATATTCGTAGAACGGATCTTGAATGAGCTCGACGCAAATCTCTTCCGTTTCGTCACACTGCACAATGTATTCCTCTGGCAACTCAGAATCGAAGGCCGGCGTGTCAAACAGAATGACGGTGATTTCGCTTTCAATTGAGCCACTGACCACTTTCAAATACAGCGTTTCAGTGCCCTCATCGATGTTGTCCTGAGGCACCTCGAATGTCAGTGAAACGCTGTATTCACCCACCGGGATTGACGCAGACGAAGGCAATCCGAGCAAGTCCTCATTTAGGGTAGCTTCAGATCCCTCAGCTGCAATCAAATCAAAGTTGAAAGGAAACAACGAAGACACGGCACATGGGCGACTGATGGTGATGGTGGACGGACCGCAGTCTTCCCAAGCGCAGTAAATCACTTCGTCGTCATCCGGGTCAGGATCACATTGAGGCGCCGCCTGGGATTCATACGTTGTCGGAATGGGCGAACCAAAGCTCCCCTCTTCCAGAATGACCACTGAATCCAAAATGGTGTCTGAACCATCACCAATGGCCAATTTGATGTGATACGTCTCACCACAAATCACAGGATACACCGCAGTCAATACAGTTGTGTATCCATTCATGCAGATGTCATCGTTGTCATTTAGAATGTAGTACTCGGGATTGATGGTTCCGTTGACTGAACTGATGGTGATTGGCAGTTCTGGGTCTGATCCGGGTACAGTGGCGATGTTGATTGCTTGCCCCGGAAAACCTACTGGCGCATTATACTGGCCGGTGATGCCTGCTCCCGACAAAAAAAACGCGAAGATGTCGTTGTACTGCGTGTTCTCAAACGCCTCATATTCCTCGGAGCCAAAGATGTAATTGAAGCTTACAAAATCTCCAGCGGGATCAAAGTCAAATTCGATGACACACAAGTCGTTCACGCTGCCGACCGTAAATGCTTGGTCAATGAGTGGCGGAACGTCGTTGGCGATTTCGAGCAGGTCCGGGTCCGTTGGGGTCGGTCCATTGCATCCGATGCAGCCTTGGTTCGCGCAAAACGCATCCGCCGCATTTCCTGAACTGAGGATGAGCCCACCTTCAATGGGAAAACCGTTGTCGAGGCCACCTGTCATGTACCCGAATTGGTCCATGCCGCCTTCAAAGGTGATGTTGGTGGCTGTCACACCCTCTCCCAGCAAGACGTCGTTGACGTACTGTTCGATGGTCAAACTTTGGTCTACCGTGATCTGGGCCTCAAAGGTCGTTGCGATCAAGGCATAAAGACAGGTTATGACGCAATGCCTAGCGTGCGAGAAATTAAAGGGTATGCGAGACATGTAGCAGCAGGATTGCCACTAAGATAACTCACGCTCGAGACATGTCTCAGTTGAAATCAGACAACGCCACCGAGAGTTTCTTCCGAGCGTGGAAGATGCGTGACTTTACTGTGCCCATTGGGATGTCCATCTCCTCGGCGATTTCGTCGTAATGGTAACCGTCGAGGAACATCGTGAACGGCTTTCGGAAATCCGGCTTCAACTCATCAATGGCCTCCATGATGTCCGCTTGGTTGATCACTGTCGTGACCGTGTCCACACGGTAGTCCTGGCTTGCATTGATGAAATATTGATTCTCCGTGCTGTCCAGGACTGTGTTCTGGAATTTCTTGCGCTTGTAGTTGTTGATGAAGATGTTCCTCATGATCGTGTACAACCACCCCTTCATGTTGGTGCCCTCTTTGAAATTGTTCTGGTAACGAAGGGCTTTCACCATTGTGTCTTGCACCAAATCATCCGCATCCGCGCCATTGCGTGTGAACCCCAAAGCAAAACCACGAAGGAAGTCAGATTGGCTGACAAGAAGTTGGTTGAATTCGAGTGTGCTCATGATCGATGTGTTTAACGATTCGAGCCAAAGATTCAACAAAAGTTGCGCCGGGCCAAAATTTTGTTCAACATTTTTGCAAAAACGCTAAACAAAAAATTTCGATTAGCTGGTTTTCAGAAGGTTACGCCGAAAAAAGACAAACGAACAAGGAATTGGACGGAATGTTCAAAACAATCGCTGCACCAACTCGCCACCTGTAACGTCAATGGTCACGCCATTGCGCGGCTCCGCGCCTTTGAACACACTTCCCGCCAGGTGGAAGGTCACATCGCTTCCGTCGAAGGTCCGTGCAATGCGATCGATGTAGGCCTCAACTTGGTGCTCCGCAGGGGAGGTCGTGCAATAAGTGACGAACGCCACCTTCGGAAACTGAGCTGCGACCCCGGGCAAATCATCAAAAGGCACGCTCTGACCCAAAAGCACACTCTTCCGTCCATGGAAGCGACAGAGTTGGTGAACAAAGAGCAGCGAGATGTCGTGAATCTCACGCTCTGGCAGATAAAGCACAAGCACCTCACCTTCCTCGTTCGTGGGGACTTCAGCTTTGTGGATTTGGGCATAAAGCATCTGACGAAGCAGGTTGCTCATGAAATGCTCGTTGGCAGGACAAATGGCATTGGTCAACCACAACACGCCCACCTCTGCCAAGAACGGCAAGCATACGCTGACCACGGTCGCCTCAAACCCCAAACGCTCCACGCAATCATCCATGGTGTTCCGGAACAACCGCTCGTCGTAGGACATCATCGCCACTTTGAGTTTTTGTTGCGCCACCAATTCACCAGTCGTTTCGTCAGCCACTGGTGCAGCCTTCACAGCTTCAAGCAATTCTGCTTGAGACATGGCTGCCACCTTCGAAATCTTCAAGCCGCGCTCCAGCAGCAAGCTCACATTGAGCAAGCGCTTGAGGTCGTCGCCTGAATACGTTCGAATGTTGGTTTCAGAGCGAGCAGGGTTCAACAGCGCATAACGCTGCTCCCACGCCCGAATGGTGTGGGCCTTCACGCCAGAAAGGTTTTCGAGGTCCTTGATGGAAAACTCTTGTTTCACGCCGCTCTCTTGATGATTGTGAGGTGTACCCATCCATCGAACACTTGAAGGAGGGTTTTGGTTCACATCATAAGTTTGCGACATGGCAGCATCTCTCTTTTTGACCGTCCCCAAAGACGACAAGTTGTATCCGTTTAACGTTCTGCGCAACGAGGAGACGCTGCATTTTGGGGTGAGGTCCATTGCAAATCAATGGCATGATCTCTTGCAAGCCAAACCCAATCGCGTCATTCATCCAAGATTGTTGCCCACCTCGCACAACGTGGCAGTTGTCATGACCTTGGAGCCTGGACAGACGTGGACGTTTGAAGGGCAAGTTGTGGCGCAACACGGCACGGGTGAGGCCATCCCTCGGACCTCACCCAAGCCTGACATGTTGTTGGATGCCCCTTCCCTCTTTGAGCGCACAGGCGATGGCCTGAAGGAGGACCTGCCGAGATTGAAATTGGCTTGGAGACTGCGAACCCTGGCCGAGGAGGAACGGGAGGCTTGGGCCTCTGCGGGCGTGTTTGTCCATGGGCCCATGGATCGCATTCACCTTGCCCCTGGGGCCACGCTCCGAGACGCCTCCTTGAACACGGAACAGGGCGACATCCTGCTCGGACCAGATTCAGAAGTCATGGAAGGGTGCCGCATTCGGGGTCCGTTTGCGCTTGGCGAAGGGTCTGTGCTGCGCATGGGAGCCTTGGTTTATGGAGCGACCACCATTGGAAGCCAGTGCAAGGTTGGAGGCGAATTGAGCAATGTGGTCGTGCACGATTGTTCGAACAAAGCCCATGGCGGGTTTATAGGCAACGCCGTGATTGGTTCTTGGTGCAACCTCGGTGCCGAGACAACCTGCAGCAACCTCAAAAACACCTACGGAGAAATTGCCGAATGGCATCACAAGGATGGGCAGTTCAAAGGACGCGGACGAACCTTTTGCGGTCTTTTGATGGGAGACCACAGCAAAACCGCCATCCACACGGCATTCAACACCGCCAGCGTCGTGGGTGCGATGTGCAATGTGTTTGGGAATGTCACCCCTCCCAAGCACCTTCCCTCCTTCTCTTGGGGATTGGAAGGTGAGGTGCAAGAACTGGAACGTGCGTTGTCCACAGCCCAAAAAGTCATGGCCCGACGCAGCAAGACCCTCACCCCAGAAGCGGAACGCGACATTCGAGATGCGTTTGCCGCCAGGAAGTGAGGCCATTGTCCACCTGACATCCTGTCGGGAATCCTGACGTTTCAACCAAGCCATGCACTGAAATCAAAGCCAGTGCGTTCCTTTTGTCAGGTGAAACCAACGTGGCAGGCTTTGGCATGCCGTTTGACCTGTCTTGCCCCAAATGATGAAGGCCATGCGACTGAGCGACATGCAAGACCAAGAGTTCATTCCGATCCTCACGGAGGAGGACGAGAATGCGATGCAACAAAAAGACATCCCTGAGGTGCTTCCGTTGTTGTCCCTGCGAAACACTGTGTTGTTTCCTGGCGTGGTCATTCCGATCAGTGTGGGACGAGACCGCAGCGTGCGGTTGATTCGGGAAGCCAACAAAGCGGAGATGCTCATCGGCGTGGTCAGCCAGAAAGAGGACGACACGGAGGTTCCGGGACCCGACGACTTGAATACGGTGGGCACGGTCGCACGGATTCTGAAAATGTTGAAAATGCCAGACGGCACCAACACCGTCATTCTGCAAGGCCAGCAAAAATTTGAATGGACTGAGATCATTCAGGAGGAACCCTACCACAAAGCCCGCGTAGCCCCCTACGGAGGCATGGATGAACCGTTGCCTGAAAAAGAAGGTGAAGCCATGATGGAGAGCCTCAGGGAGCTCTCAGCCGAGCTGATCGAAATGAACCCCAACATCCCGACGGAAGCTGCCGAAGCGATCAAAGGCATCAACCGCCTTGGGTTTTTGGTCAACTTCATAGGCAGCAACATGCAGGTGGGCGTCGAGGACAAACAGCGCATCCTTGAGGAAGTGGACCTCCGTGAACGCGCCCAAAAGGTGTTTGAGCTTCTTCACAAAGAGAAGCAGATGTTGTCCCTGAAACAGGACATTCAGCGCAAGGTCAAAACCGACCTCGACCAGCAGCAAAAAGAATTCTTTCTTCATCAGCAGATGAAGACGATTCAGGAAGAACTGGGGGCCAACCCGCTGAAAGAAGAGATCCTCGAAAAGCGAGCCAAAGCTGCGACCAAAGATTGGCCTGATCACGCCAAGGAAGCCTTCGAAAAGGAAATCGGCAAGCTCGAGCGCATGAACCCACAAGCCAGTGAGTACAGCGTGCAGGCGAATTATTTGGACACCCTCCTCGACCTGCCGTGGAACGACGTTTCGCCCGACAACTTTGACCTGAATCACGCCCAAGGCGTCCTGGACCAAGACCACCACGGCCTCGAAAAGGTGAAGGAACGCATCATCGAGCACCTCGCCGTCCTCAAAATCAAAGGCGATTTGAAGGCGCCGATCCTCTGTTTGTACGGCCCTCCGGGCGTGGGAAAAACGTCCCTCGGACGCAGCATCGCAGAAGCCCTCGGACGGAAATACGTCCGGATGAGCCTCGGCGGCTTGCGAGATGAGGCTGAAATTCGAGGACATCGGAAAACGTACATCGGGGCCATGCCGGGTCGCATCCTTCAAAACCTCAAAAAGTCGGGGACGAGCAACCCCCTTTTCGTGCTTGACGAGATTGACAAATTGGGGCGCGACCACCACGGGGACCCCTCTTCCGCCCTGCTTGAAGTGCTCGACCCTGAGCAGAATCACACGTTCCACGACAACTATTTGGACTTGGATTACGACTTGAGCAAGGTGATGTTTTTGGCCACGTGCAACGACTTGAGCACGATTCAACCTGCCTTGCGGGACCGCATGGAGATCATCGATGTCAGCGGATACACCCTCGAAGAAAAAGTCCAAATCGGCAAACGCCACCTCCTGCCCAAGCATCTGAACGAGTCCGGGCTCGCTCCAGCTCAACTCAAAGTGCCCGTCTCCACCATCCAATCGGTTGTGGAGCAATACACCAATGAAAGCGGCGTACGCGGCCTTGACAAGCGCTTGGCCAAAATTGTGCGTCACCGCGCCAAACAAATCGCATTGGAGGAAGCACACGAGGCCGAGGTCAACCAAGGCGACCTGCACCACATCCTCGGCATCGCTCGGGAAAAGGACCGCTACGAAGGCAACGACGTTGCAGGGGTTGTGACGGGCCTTGCTTGGACGCCCAGAGGCGGAGACATTCTGTTCATCGAATCTTCCTTAACCCCTGGAACAGGCAAGCTGACGTTGACGGGCAACCTCGGAGACGTCATGAAAGAATCCGCCATCATCGCGCTCCAGCACCTCAAAGCCAATGCCGATTGGCTCGGGTTGACTTCGGAGGTGTTTGACAAATGGAACGTCCACATCCACGTTCCGCAAGGGGCGATTCCCAAGGATGGCCCCAGTGCAGGCATCACCATGCTGACCGCGCTGGCCAGCGCCTTCACCCAGCGCAAAGTCAGAAAATATCTGGCCATGAGCGGAGAGATCACTTTGCGTGGTCAAGTGCTTCCCGTCGGGGGGATCAAAGAGAAAATCCTTGCCGCCAAGCGCGCAGGACTGAAAGAAATCGTGCTCTGCGAGCGAAACCGACAGGATGTGGAAGACATCAACCCCAAATACATCAAAGGTTTGAGCTTCACCTACGTCAGCCACATGCGAGAAGTGGTGGTCTCGGCAATCAGATCATTATCGCCGAGCGGCGTTGTCGGCATCAGAAAGGTGC
>JBELLK010000001.1:0-230287 GCA_042088625.1 Flavobacteriales bacterium | reverse complement strand
GAGCTTCCCATTTATGTCCAGCCCACCAAGTTGATGGGACGTTGCGGCCTTCAGGAGCCAAAAGCGGCATCTCTGCCGTGCGATTTGGGTTCTGCCCCTCCATGGTGTCTCTCCAAACAACCCAACCGTCCGATTTCAAGGCCCATCCGGTGGCGGTGCGCTTGAGGGTCGCTCCTTGTTCGCCCTCACGCCAATGCTTTGACATTTCGCCGGGTTGTGGCCTCCACATCTCCAGCGCCGTTGGCGCTCCGCAAAGCCAGCCGCCCCGCCAAGATTGCTGGACCCAACCCTGTGGCAACACCGGCCACTGAGATTCGGCATGCCAGACTTCAGCGTTGGCACACGAAAAAAACCTCACCCATTCGGTTTCTGGGAGCTCGGTGAGTCCGCAATGGGATGCCGCCTCATTGCGATTCAATTGAGTCCAAACCGTCCAATCGTCCGAAGCCCAGAGCATCGGGTTGACCACACTTGTTTCCGGTGAAGGTGTTTCGCGATGGAACCAAGACGCGGCAAGGGCCGCTGACAGGGCAATCAAAAGAAGAGACCACGATCGCATGGCCCGAAGTTCGTAGGTTCTTTCACGAAATCCGCACCCAGTTGCTGCGTGCTTTCAACGCAGTTTCCAACGATTCGCGCAAGGCCAAGTGTTCTGGCTGCCCCAAGGTCGGATCCGCCTCGAGGACTTCCTGAGCGAAGTAACGCGCGCTGGAAAGCAAAGGGCGGTCGCGCACCAAATCCGCAACTTTCAAGTCCGGCACCCCACTTTGCTGCGTTCCCATCACGTCTCCGGGACCTCTCAATTCCATGTCCACTTCGGCGATTTCAAAGCCGTCGTTGGTGCGACACATGGTCTCGAGGCGCCGTCGCGCATCCTGACCCAGGTCCGAGCAAGACATCAGGATGCAATAGCTCTGGCTTGCACCCCGACCGACGCGTCCTCTCAATTGATGGAGTTGCGACAACCCAAACCGTTCAGCACTCTCAATGACCATCACACTCGCGTTGGGCACGTTGACGCCCACCTCGATGACTGTGGTGGCCACGAGGATTTGGGCTTGTCCCTTGGCGAAACGGTCCATTTCCCAAGCCTTGTCCTCCGGCTTCATCCGGCCATGGACGATGGCCACTTGGTAATCCGGAGCGGGAAAACGACGCACAATGCTCTCGTATCCGTCCATCAAATCCTTGTGATCGAGCGTGGCACTTTCCTCAATGAGGGGATACACGAGGTAAATCTGACGGCCCTCGGCGATTTGGTCTTCCAAAAATTGGAACACACCCAACCTCGCCGCATCTGTCCGGTGCACCGTCTGAATGGGCTTTCGACCCGGAGGCAGCTCATCCAAAATGCTCGAGTCAAGGTCGCCATAGGCTGTCATGGCCAACGTTCGCGGAATGGGGGTGGCTGTCATCACGAGGATGTGAGGCGCCACCTTGGCCTTCTTCCACAACTTCGCGCGTTGCGCCACGCCAAACCGATGCTGCTCATCAATCACCGCCAATCCCAACTTGGCAAACACCACCGTGGGCTCGATGAGCGCGTGAGTGCCCACCAAAATGTCAATGAGTCCGGCCTTCAAATCGGCAAGGATGGTCTTTCGGGCGGCGCCCTTGACCGACCCGGTGAGGAGTTCCACGCGAACCTCCATGGGACCGAGCATCTCTCGCAATCCCTCGAGGTGTTGTTGGGCGAGGATTTCCGTCGGGGCCATGATTGCCGCTTGGTAACCGTTGTCTTTGGCCAGCAGTGCGGTGAGCAAGGCCACCACCGTTTTTCCGCTTCCGACGTCCCCTTGGAGCAACCGGTTCATGTGCCAGCCTGTGTTGAGGTCGCCGCGAATCTCTCGGAGGACGCGTTTTTGGGCGTCGGTCAATTCAAAGGGCAGCCTGTCGTGGTAGAACGTGTTGAAAGCGTTGCCGACCTCCCCAAAGCGCACACCAGGCATGTCCTCGGTGACCGTCTTCTTGTGCTGAAGCAGGGTCAGCTGCAACAGAAAAAGCTCTTCAAAGCGCAGCCGGGTTTGCGCACGCTCGGCTTCCTGAGGCGCGGATGGGGCATGTACCACGCGCAACGCCTCCCCCCGTCCCATCAATTTCATTTCCCTCAAAACGCGTTCAGGCAGCGTCTCTGTCATGGCAGGCTGGACCGCTGCGGCCACATTGCGAATCAATTTGGCCAAACCTTGACTGTGCAACCCCTGACGACCAAGCTTCTCGGTGCTCGAATACACCGGATGCAATCCGTCGCCCTTCCTCGTTTCATAGTGCGACAAAAGCTCCACCTCCGGATGGGCAATGTTCCATTTGCCCTTGTACAGATTGGGTTTGCCGTAAATGACGACCTGCTTCTGCACCGGCAAATTCCGCAGGATCCATTGGGCCCCTCGAAACCACTGAAGCTCCATCGTGGCCTCGCCATCGTCAAACACCGCAATCAGACGGCTGCCTCGGGCGCCACGAACCTCTTTGGCCTGGGTGATGACACCGAGCATTTGAACCGCGGTGTGCTCGCCTTGAATGTCCGCAATGCGATGAAACTGGCTTCGGTCTTCGTACCGAAATGGCAAGTGCAAAAGCAAATCCATGCACGTGCGAATGCCCAACTCAGAAACAAGGGCGTCGGACCGTTTGGGCCCGACGCCTTTGAGAAATTCTACAGGAGTGGATGGGAGCACCTCAGCCATGGTCACAGCAAGCTACATCCCTTCCCCCGTCAGACCAACATCAAAACGGGATTCTCCAAGTTCTGCTTGACTTCGTTCAAGAAGGCCGCCCCTGTTGCGCCGTCCACCACGCGGTGGTCGCAGCTCAATGTCACCTTCATGGTATGCCCTGGCACCACAGCACCGTCACGCACCACAGGCACCGCCTGAATGCCTCCGACTGCAAGGATGCATGCATCCGGTGGGTTGATGATGGCCGTGAACTCGTCGATGCCAAACATGCCAAGATTCGAAATCGTGAAGGTGTTGCCTTCCCAGTCGCTGGGTTGGAGCTTTTTGTCCTTGGCTTTTTGGGCAAACTCACGCACTTCCACACCAATCTCCCCAAACGACTTCGCATTCGCGTGGCGCACCACTGGCACGAGCAAGCCATCTTCTACCGCCACGGCCACGCCAATGTGAACGTGCTCGTTGTAGCGAATGCGGTCTTCCAACCAGCTGCTGTTGACGGCAGGGTGATTTTTCAGAGCCATCGCCACAGCCTTCACGACCATGTCGTTGAAACTGACCCGGTGAGGTCCGCGATCGTTGATGGCCTTGCGGGCCACCATGGCCGCATCCATGTCAATCGTGAGGCTGAGGTAGAAGTGAGGGGCGGTGAATTTGCTCTCGGCCAAACGGCGAGCAATGGTCTTCCGCATTTGAGACACTCCCACTTCGGTGAAGCGCTCGACAGCTGAAGCTGCACTTGAGCTTCCCCCGACAAACGCTTCAACGTCGCGTTTCACAATGCGTCCACCTTCTCCAGAACCAGGAATCAAGCCCAAGCTCAATCCTCGTTCCTCCGCCAATCGTTTGGCCAAAGGTGAAGCCTTCACACGACCATTGGCCACAGCAGGGGCCGGAGCGGGAGCCGCTTGAGCCACAGGGGCTGGGGCGGGTGCCGGAGTCGGAGCTGCTGCCGCAACAGGAGCTGGGGCCGGAGCAGCGGCTGGGGCTGGGGCCGGATCTGGCGCCGGAGCCTCACTTTTTTCTTCCGCAGGTGTTGCATTTGCAGTCTCGGCAAGCAAGTCTGCGAAATCTTCGCCCTTCTCTCCTACGATGCAAAGCACGCTGTCCACGGGAGCCGTGTTGCCCTTTTCCACGCCAATGTGCAAGAGCACACCATCCTGGAAGGACTCGAATTCCATTGTGGCCTTGTCGGTTTCGATTTCAGCGAGAAGCTCACCGCTTTCCACTTCGTCTCCAATGTTTTTGTGCCACTCAGCGACGACCCCTTCGGTCATGGTGTCGCTCAGTTTGGGCATTCGAATGATTTCAGCCATGTCAGTCGTTCACAAAAGGGTAATCGGTTTGCATGTAGACATCTTCGTAAAGCTCAGAAGCATCTGGCATGGGGCTTTCTTCGGCGAACTTGATGGCGTCCTCCACTTGGGCCTTCACCTCCTTTTCCACAGCTTTCAACTCCTCTTCTGTGTTCCACTTGTTGTCCAAAATCACGTTTCTCACGTAGGTGATGGGGTCGCGCTCCACGTAGCTCGCCACCTCATCCTTCGTGCGGTACTTCTGGGGGTCGCTCATCGAGTGACCTTTGTATCGGTAGGTCTGGATGTCCAAAAGCGTCGGACCCTCGCCTTTCCGGCCACGCTCTGCAGCTTCAGCAATGGCATCACGAACCGCCTCGGGGCTCATTCCGTCGACCGTTGCGGAAGGCATCTTGTAGCTCGCACCCAACATCTCGAGGTCGGTCACGTTTGACGTGCGTTCCACCGAAGTGCCCATGGCGTATTGGTTGTTCTCAATGATGAAAATCACGGGAAGCTTCCAGGTCATGGCCATGTTGAAGGTCTCGTGCAACATGCCTTGACGCGCCGCGCCGTCCCCCATGAAGCACACGGTCACGTGGTCCTCTTTGCGGTACTTGTCCGCGAAGGCGATGCCGGCCCCAAGGCCAATCTGTCCCCCAACGATGCCGTGTCCGCCAAAGAGGTTTCGTTCCTTGTCAAACATGTGCATTGAACCGCCCTTGCCCTTGCTCGTTCCCGTCTTCTTGCCAAACATCTCGGCCATGACGTGTTTGGGATCTGTTCCCAAAACCAAAGGGTGGGCGTGGTCACGGTAAGCCGTGATCACCCGGTCTGTTGGACGAATGGCTTCGCGCATGCCAGAAAGCACGGCTTCTTGTCCAATGTACAAGTGACAGAAACCTCCGAATTTTTGTTGGATGTAAAGCTGACCGCAGCGTTCCTCGAACTTGCGCATGAGGTACATCTCGCGGAACCAGCGCGTGTATGTGTCTTTATTCAGGCCCTTTGCTGACTTCTTGGCAGCGGGCTTTCGTCCTGCTTTTGCAGGCTTTTTAGGCGCTGCAGTCGCTGTGGGTTGTGAAGTAGCCATCGCGTTTGGATTAACGTTCAAATATAGCGTTCAACGCGACCCCCAAACCCGGCCAAGGTCATGGGCATCCACGACGCCTATTTCGTGTCATTTGTACACGAAACAACGGAGCTTATTTTGGACTTGGGCGATTGAATGCAACGTCGCCTTCAAACACCACGTCGTACCTTCGCTTGCCCTCTCGAAAAGGCCTAAGACACCTCATGAACCTGGAAACCACATTGAGAAGGCGGCCTGCCATCGGGTTGGACGCCATCGATGCCGTTGCGCTGATGGATCGATTCGATTCGAAGCATGTGGTTCCTAAATTCTGGCTGGAATCCATGATTGAAGCCCTTGATCAACACAGGGTTCTCACCATTCAGGATCATGCGACCACCACGTATCACAACCAGTACTTCGACAGCGCAGATGACAGGTGCTTGTACGATCACGTGCGAGGCCGCAACGTGCGTCACAAAGTGCGCATTCGGCACTACGAGAACACTGGGGTGTCCTTCCTTGAAGTGAAACTCCGAGACGTGCACGGCAAAACCACCAAATACCGGGTGGTACGAAGTCCTGAAGCACCCTGGAACGCCCCATTGACCGACCAAGAGTCCCGATTCATTTCCAACCACATTCCAAATGCTGAGGCGCTTCAGCCCGCACTTCAGAGCACGTTTGAGCGATTCACGCTAGTGGACTTGGGACAAGGTGAACGCATCACTTTTGACTTTGACCTGAAGTACTGCGCCCCAGCATCCGCCGGAGGTCCAGCGCCTTGGCAACACGCCATTCCCGACCTTGCCATTGTCGAATGGAAACAGCGTCGACTCAATCATCAAGGTTCCTTGATGCAAGCCATGCGAGCCCAGAAAGGTCGACGCGGTCATTTGGGCCGCCCCTTGAGACTTTCCAAATTCATCCTCGGACACTCCCTTGTGCACCCAGACAAACCTGTGAAAGGTTATCGTGCTGCCTTGCGTGCAGTCGAGCGGGCTCAACTTTATGCTGAGAACCCGACCTTTGTCCCCCAACCTTTGTTCCGATGATCTCCATGTTTCTCATGTCTCCTCTTGCTTCAGCCCTGAATCTCCTCGCTCCAGGATGGGAAACGCTCATGGCGTTGTTCGCGCTCAATTTGGTATCAAGCCTTGTGGTGGTCAGGTTGATCTATCACATGGCTGCGAAACGAAGGGACTTTGTGTTCACATTCATGCTCGTGTCGACGGCGGTGTTCCTGCTCTGCAGGCTTCTGGCCGGGGTGGAAATTGACTTGGCCTTTGCCTTGGGGTTGTTCGCCATTTTCGGAATCATCCGGTACCGAACCAACGCCATCCCCATTCGTGAGATGACGTACCTGTTCATCGTCATTACCCTGGCTGTGATCAATGCCCTTGCCCCCCTTGCGGCAACGATGATGGAAATTTTGATCGCCAACGCGTTGATCTGGGTGCTGTCATTCATCCTTGAGCGCTTATGGTTTGTGGAACATTTGGCAACCAAAATGGTCGTCTACGACCGCATCGACTTGTTGCATGAAGGCCGTCGCAGCGAACTCATCGCCGACCTCGAACAACGCACGGGGGTGTCCATCGTTCACCTTGAAATTGGCAAAGTGGATTTGCTTCGCGACACCGCGAATTTGAAGATTCACTTCTCAGCGGACCAGGAGCCAGGCCACTTCGAAGAACTTCAAGACTGAGGCACCAAGAGCACCACGGCGTGGGCAGAAATGCCTTGCTCCATTCCTACAAATCCCAGCTTCTCGGTGGTCGTGGCCTTGATGCCAATGGCATCCACGTCCACGCTCAGGATTTCCGCAATGCACGCGCGCATGGCGGGAATGTGGGGCTTCAATTTGGGACGCTCCAAACACACCGTTGAATCCAAGTTGGCCAAGGTGTAACCTCGCCCTTGGACGAGGGCCCAAGTCTCTTTGAGCAGAATCTTGCTGTCGATGCCCTTGAAGGCTGGGTCTGTGTCAGGGAAATGAGTGCCAATGTCCCCGAGGGCCAAGGCCCCCAGCAGCGCATCGCAAATGACATGAAGCAGCACGTCTGCGTCGCTGTGTCCCACGGAACCTTTCTCGTGGTCCAAAATCAGCCCGCCAATCACGAGCTCTTCACCTTCCGCCAGTTGATGAACGTCGTATCCGTATCCGATGCGGTAGCTCATACGTCCTCTCGGCTGTTGTCAATGAGTTCCGAAAATTGGAGCCTCAAAGAGAAACGAAGGGTGTTGGCCAAGGGGTTTTGTTGGGTCGTGCTGATCAAATAGCTCAGGTCAACGGTGAATACGGTGTATTTCACCCCAGCACCCAAGGTCACGAACTGACGGTTGCCCTTGCTGAAGTGCTCAAAAAAGTATCCTGACCGAAAAGCGAAGACGTCGGCGAAATTGTACTCAACACCTGCGCCCAAGTTGACTTCTCGCAGCTCCTCCTTCAAACGGCTCCCGTTGACCACGGTCGCCTCTCCCTCGCTGTCAAAGGTGACGATGCCTGGTGCGTCGTAGAAACTCTGGATGATGCCGTTGGCCACACCAACATTGGGGTCCATTCCGCTGATGATGACAGATGGATCGTCGAGCGCGTAGATAGGTTGGGTCGGAACCAGAAGCTTGTTTGCATCCAAGGCCACGGTGAAGCTGTTGTATTCGTCGATTTCAGTTTCGTAAGCAGCACCGATCCGGAGGTTGCTTGGGATGAAGTCACGTTGGGCCGTCTCGGTGTAAGACATCTTTGCTCCGAGGTTGCTCAAATTCAACCCCCAGCTGAAGGTGCCGTCTTTCTTTCCCCAGTTGGCCCTGTCGTTCACGTAGTACATGCTGAGGTCCGCAGCCACGGAAATTCCCGGACGACTCTCTGCACCTTGAACGGCAGTTCCGCCTGTCAGGTTGCTGTGAATGAATCGGGCGGAAAAGCCACCGCTGAAACGCTCTGAGAACTTTTGGGAAAATCCACCGTCCAAACTCAGCTCGGCGGGTTTGAAATCGCGAATGGTTGTCCCCACCTCGTCGGTGAAGGTGATGTTTCCCAAACTGAAGTAACGCAGGGCCACTCCGAAAGCTTGCCTTTTGTTCAACCGACGGACGGAACTCACGTAGGCCAAATTCATGTCATCCACCAACGCTCGAAGCCAGGGGGCGTAACTCAGGCTCATTTCCACTTCGTTCGGGGCAAACGCCATTTTGGCGGGGTTCCAGTGCATGCTGTTGGCGTCGGGCGACAGTGCCACGCCGACATCCCCCATTGCTCCCGACCTCGAGTCAGGAGCAATCATCAAGAAGGGCACCGCAGTGGTGATGGTGTTGAGCTGAAGCAATTGCGTGGGATCCTCCTCCACGATTTGGCCCCAACCTCGATTGGGGTTCAACGTCCACGCAAGGGCAGCTGCAAGGACAATAAAAACGGTGTTCTTCATGGTAGCGTTCGGCAAAGTTACGGCGTCTTGCCAGGTCAGTCAGGTCGAATAACGACGAGTTTGTCGCCGTATTGTGCGGACTCGCCAAATTCATTTTCCCAGGTCACCCTGAAGATGTACACCCCTGGAGCCACAGGTGCCCCCCCAGTCTGACGCAAATCCCATGACATGACGTCGTCTGTGAACCCCAAGACTTCGCCTGCAAAGCTTTGCTCATGCATCAAAGCCCCAGACACACTGAACACGTCAAGCTTGACCTGAGCTTCTCTGCACGCCTGGTTTCCTGTCATCCTGAACGTGACGCGATCGGTGGCAGGGTTGGGGTAGGCCAGCACCCTCTCAAGTGCCACGGCCTCTGAGGAGGCCACCACAAAATGGGTCGTGGCCGTGGCGCTGTTGTTGGTCACGTCCCACACTTTCAACTCCAATTCATGAGGACCCTCCTCCAAATTTTGGAAGGGAAAACGGATGCTTCCACGCTGGTAGGTGTCCAAATCGGCGGTGAAATACTCATTGAGCACGTAGGGTCGGCTGGCATCGCCATCCAGCACGGCTTTGAGGTCATGACCAATGCCGTTGCCGGAGGTGTTGAGACCACTCTCATCATAGACCCTTGCAAACAACCACGGATCTTCATGAACCACATCTCCCGCTCGAAACAACGTGTCGTTGACAAACAGTTCCACAACCGGCCCCGCGTCGTCCTGCACGGGATTCTCTGCGGTGCCTCCGATCACAAAGTCTTCACTGTAACCGTGCGCATCCACATCCCCTGACCGGGCGTACGCACTGATGCGTCCGAGTCCAAAAGCGAAATCAATGTCACGAGGCACCACAAATCGGAATTCAAATTCACCTTCCGTCACAGAGGCCAAGCCTTTGTGCAGGATGCTTTGAAACACCTCGTAGGTGAAGGGTCCTTCACTCGCGTCATTGTCAAGGGTGGTCACCACGGCCCTCTTGTCAAACACCTTGGGCGCCACGACCCCATTGAAATTGGGCAGGGTGTCGCCAGCAGCGTTGCCCACATAACCTCGCACAGTGACCTCCTCCAAAGCGCGCAAGGTGTCCGGGACTTCGGTGAAATAAACGGACTCTTGGGGGTAGGCCAATTCCAACGCTGGGTCCCCCATCAAGCTGAAATTGCGGCTGTTGGTGTGGGAGGTGATTTGGCCAGAGTTCTTGGTGTCTCGGTAAATGTCCCCGATCCGACGGCCCACGTGTTTGTTGAGGGCGGTCTCAAAAAAGGCGCGATTCACCTGTTGATTGCCTGAACTGTAGACCGTCCGCGTGGTCGTCAACAGTGCGATTCCCCCTCCGTTGGGGTTGAACAACATGGCTTCGCCTGCCGAGTATAGGTCGGGGTCGTCGAAACGGAACAGCTCACACGTGGCCGTCATGAACAGTGGCAAACGATTGAGGTTGGTCCACCCCTCAATCGTCTCCATGGTCAGGAGACGTTCATGCGCCCAACCGCGTTCGCCGCCGTGCCCGATGTAATTGACGATGAGCGCACCTTCATCGACCCTTCGGGCAATTTCCTCAGTGGCGTCATCATACCGCTCTCCTCCAGGCGTGCTCGTCTGGAGGTAGGCATCGGGATAGATTTTGACGACGTCGTAGGCGTTGTGATTTTCCCGAATGGTGTTGCTGTGCTCCTCGCTGTTGGCCATGTAACGATGGCCATCTTGGTTGTTTCCGTCTTGGTCATCCGAGACAAAAAGCACCTTGTTTCGCCAAGGGCCAAACGTACTCTCTCCGTTGGCGCTCATGCACGCCACCATGTCTTCGTCGGGGTTGTCATTGAGCCCCATGTAAGTGGCAATTTTGCCCACCACGCCCATTGCCAAATCGACATCAGTGGTTGGGATTCGACCCACGCCGAGGTGCAACAAATCTTGAGGGCGCTCCCCCTGCCCTTCCTCGATCAACGCATAGTAATCGTCGGAAATGTAACTGGTGGTCGTTTGAAGCGACTCCAAAGAATAATGCCCCACGATGATGTCACCGTCGCCTTGGAGGTTTCTGTTCTCGTAGGACGCGTCACCCATAAGCAACAAATGCCGAGGAGGCGCCACGGCGCCCAGGCTTTGTTCTGCTCGGTCGTTGAGCATCATCATCAGCATTTTGATCGCTGTGGGGTCGGAAACTCCAGCGCTGAAGGCGTTGAACACCTCTTGTTGGGGGACCACTGCAACGCGCAACCCCGTTGCGGCATGAAGTGACGCCAACGAATCGGCCGCAGGCATCAACGCTGGGGTCGAGACGATGACGTAATCGACGTCGTTCAATGCATGTACATCGCTGTTTGCAACGGGTCCCAACGGAGTTGGGCGCTTGACGGCATTCCAACGGAAAGCAAGGTAGCGTTTGGCCACGCCTTGTTGCACGTCCCTCCAAACGGTGTTGTCCGAAGTCCCCAGCAACGCCACACGATTGACCTCGAGCGGGTCAGTGACATCCCAAACCTCATCCGGAGTCGCCCCGGCAAGCACATACTCAACGCGCTCAACGGGAGTTCCAGAAGCATCGACCGGCAGCCCGTTGATGGCGAATTGCCCCCCGTCAAACACCAGATTTTGCGGCGCTTGGTAGGCCAAATAATCCATCCAAGCGTTGCTGTCGTCCGTGCCTGGCACGAGCGTGGCCAGCACTTGAATGCCCGCGCTGCTTGCAGGAACCTGCATCTCACCACTGACAAAACGAGCATAGGTCAAGGACGAAGACGACAGCACGTTGTCGGTCAGTGTCGTAGAAACTCCAGCGCTTTCAAATCGCAATTGCGAGGCCGTCCCGACCCCCATGCTGCGCATCGCTGCGGCAAAACGCAACGTGACCTCGTCGCCCTCCACGATGCCCGAAAGTGGGATGTTCCAAGATGCGGTGTTCGTCCCCAAAGCCGAAAGACGTGCACCAAACCAATTGCGGCCCGATTGGATCAAGTTGTAGGTATGATCCTCGCGAACGCCATATGCCGTGTGGCGTGTGCGCACTTCATCGGGATTGTCCACTTGGGGCGCAACGACCTCCACAGGCGTTTGGGCCAAATCCGATGGCGCATCGACCCTCAGAAACCACTTTGCCGTGTCTCCCCAAAACGACTGTTGATGCAACCACCCATCCTGTTCAGTCCAGTTCCAGTTCTCGTGAGGGGAGGCATACCAGCACAATTGATCTCCAGGGTCAAAAGAACCGTCCTCAAGGCCTCGAAGCACAACCCTCTGTTGTGGCAAATCCAAAGGGCGGTCCTCGTCGTTGTCCATGGGCAAGGATTGCCCGCCTCTGCCAAAGAGCCGAAGGCGATTGGGGTCCAAATCCGAGGGCTCCAAGCCGACTGCAGTCAGCTCGTCGTAACCAATGCAATGCACCCCTTCTTCAGTGGAAGCAAAGGACACCCAAGTCCCATCCGCAAGCACACTGCGGTCAGGCCAATCTCTGCTGACCCGGGCATTCCCAACGGGTGATGCCCCCAGCACGGCGGACACTTGAACAAGTCGCTCCCAACCGCCGTCTCGGAACGCCACTGCGTCTCCTGTCCACCTGAGGTGTGCTTTCCCATCCACAACAAAGGTCGTCCACTCAGAAGGCTGACTGAACTTGGATTTCCAATGCGACAACAGCCACCCTAAATCCAATTCATCCAATGGCTCCCAAACTTCTTCAGCATGCAAAACCTCCACCCCTGGCCACACTCCTGCCAACTCATGCTGCCACACGACCTCTGCGCCATGAACGCCGTCCTTTTGCCAAGCCTTCAGCGCATGTTCTTTGGTCCATGACAGGTCAACATGGCAAACCAAACCGTCCTCCTCAAATTGAATCGTGGTTTGTCCAAACGCCTTTGAAATCGACCCGCCAAACAAAATGCAGGAAAGCAACCAGACACACCAAAAAGGAGGCAACGCACGTTGCTGTGTGAACAACGTGACACCACCACCTTCGAACTCAAGACAAGAATCACTCATTTTCGCACAAAGCATGGACCTGATCTTTTCTGCAAAAGACATACGCACAAAGGTGCATCATATTGCGTCGCGACGGTGCTTCACAGTCAAACGGAACGCGTGTGGACGCCTTCAAACGACGGCAATCCCGTCATGCTCATGGATTTTCAGTAACTTTGAAGGTTCAACATCCTACAACGTCATGACGAAATCGTGCATTCATCTTCTTGGAGCGGCCGTTCTGGTCGGACTCACTTGGAGCGTGAGCCCATCGAAGGCCCACGCCCAAGACCCTGAGTTTTCGCAGTTCTATGCGGCCCCCATGTTGTTGAACCCTGCTTTCGCAGGCACGGCTCGTGGCCCAAGGGTGGTGTTGGCCAATCGCAACCAATGGACCGCTCAAAGCGGCCACTTTGAAACCCAAGCCATCAGCTACGACCAATATTTCCGGTCGATCAAAGGGGGGGTGGGTTTCAGCATTTTGAATGACCAACAAGGCGTGAACACCTTTGGCACGACCAGGCTCACAGGGTCCTACGCCTACCAGCAATCCATCAGCAGAGAAGTTTCACTTCGCATGGGGCTCGAAGCCAGTTATCGACAGCGGTCTCTGGATTGGGGTGGTTTGTCGTTTGGGGACATGATCGACAAGGTCCAAGGATTCATCTACGAGACGGCAGAAACCCCTCGAGGCGACATCCTTCGCACAGTGGACTTTGGGGCCGGTCTGCTTGCCTTCACAGAAAAATTCTACCTCGGCGTGGCGGGTCACCACCTGAATGAACCCGACGAATCACTGGTGCTTGGCGTGAGCGCCTTGCCGATGAAATTGACAGCACATGGCGGGGCGAAACTGCCTTTGCAACGAAGCGTGAAAGGTGTCGAAGCGTGGATTTCGCCCAACGTGTTGTTCCGCCAACAAGGCGAATTCACACAACTCAACGTTGGTCTCTACGTTAACAAGGGACCGCTCGTGGCCGGGGTCTGGCACCGGGGGTATTTCTCTGAAGACACCCGCGACGCGCTGATCGTGCTGCTCGGCATTGAAACTGCAACCATGCGTTTTGGTTACAGCTACGACATCACGATTTCGAAGTTGACTCCTTCAACAGGAGGCACGCACGAAATCACCCTGGCGATGAAGTTCGCCTCGCCGTACAGGTCCAAATTCAGGACGGTCTCTTGTCCTACTTTCTAACGACCTGCCCCCTGCACATCTACTGAAACCTGAAAATTGAAACCGCATAACATGAGTCACACAAACATCTTGGGTCTCCTCGGGACCTGTGTTGCGCTGTTGACCCTCAATGGCTGCTACTACGAGCGCTCAGGCTCGACGGGTTGGGCTTACAATTTCACCGACAATGGTGGATATGAGCGTCCAGCGTACTTCGAACAAGAAACAGGTCCAGGCCTGATTTTCATTGAAGGCGGAACATACACCATGGGACAAGTCGACGATGACTTGAATTACGCTTGGGACAACATCCCACGACGCGTCAGCGTGTCGTCCTTTTACATGGACGAGACCGAGGTGACCAACCAGTTTTGGTTGGAGTACGTCTGGTGGCTCCAACGTGTCTACGGTTCGTCCTATCCTGAAATTGTCGAGCGTGCTTTGCCCGACACTGCGGCATGGAGAAACAAACTGGCCTACAACGAGCCGATGGTGAACTACTACCTTCGCCACCCGGCCTATAGGGATTATCCCGTTGTCGGCGTCAGCTGGTTGCAAGCTAACGACTTCTGCAAGTGGCGCTCAGATCGTGTGAATGAAGGCATTCTGATTCGTGAAGGTCTGTTGGCCCACAATCCAGAGGCTCAAGTCGACGAAGAGCACTTCACCACCGACACTTACCTGTCTGGTCAGTATCAAGGCGAGCGTCTTCGTGAAGGCCTCCCCAATTTTTCCTCCTCCTCGGAATTTCGCAATGTGCGAGTCGAAGATGGCGTCTTGTTGCCAAGCTACCGTTTGCCTACCGAGGCTGAATGGGAGTTCGCTGCGCTCGGGCTGATTGGCAACAGTCTGGGGGAGCTCATCACAGAACGCAAAACCTACCCTTGGAACGGCCATTTTGTGCGGAATGCTGACAACAGAGACGGGGGCTATGGCCAAATCAATGCCAACTTCGTCAAAGGAAGAGGGGACTACATGGGTGTGGCTGGTGCCTTGAATGACTTCGGGGACATCACTGTGAACGTCTACCAATACGCCCCCAACGATTATGGTTTGTTCAACATGGCGGGCAACGTCAACGAATGGGTCATGGATGTGTACCGTCCGTTGTCCATCCAAGACAACAACGAATTCCGCCCTTTCCGCGGCAACGTTTACGAAACCAAGCGTTTGAACGCTGAGGGCAAGCCGGTCGAGAAATATGACTTCGTGGTCTACGACATCGACGAAGTGAACGGGTTCTTAACGTCATACCAATCCACTGGCAACGAGATCAACGCACTGACCGTGGAAGACCAAGACCTCATCACCAAGTTGCAAGACAAGGTGCAGGCCGCCGTCGAAAAAAGAAATCCACCCGAGTTGCGATTCGAGGAAGCGCAAACCCTCATGCAAGATGCAATGGACCTCATCGTAGACAGCGATGCCCTTGCCGCTGCCGATTTGAGGAAAGGATTCAGCGACAACATTGTTGCCTTGCCTGGCGAAATGCAGATGCGCCCTGAATCGCTGGAGGAAAACCTCAATCGGACCAACTACACCATTGCCGACAACATTGACTATCTCGATGGAGACGACCAAAGTGAAGGCATCTATTCCTCAGGAGACGTCCAAGGAAGCTCCACACTCATCACCAACCGCAGCCGCGTGTACAAAGGCGGAGGATGGGACGACAGGGCATACTACCTCATTCCTGGCACTCGTCGTTTCCTGGACGAACGACAAAGCTCCGCGTCCATTGGGTTCCGTTGCGCCATGGACCGAATGGGAACTCCTGTCCCTTATGGAGGTCAATGACCTTGCCGTCCTCAAAGGGACGTCAACAACTTTAGACACGACAACCCCGCGGCTTGGCCGCGGGGTTTTTCTTTGAATGGAGATTGGTTTTCCCATGCCAGCAGTTTCGCCAGACACCATGAACACCCTGCTCGAGGTCAGATCTCGGGCACAAGGCGTGTCCATCGACACGCGCGTCAACCTTACGAACCAGATTTTTGTCGCCCTGAAAGGTGCCAATTTCGATGGCAATGCCTACGTCCAAAACGCGTTTGATGCTGGTGCTGTGCACGCCATCACTTCTGACCCAACCTGGCAAGCGCACCCCAATGTCACCGTGGTCGAAGACACGCTCGCCGCTTTGCAGCACTTCGCCCTAGCTTACAGAAACACATGGACCTGTCCCGTGCTTGCACTGACTGGGAGCAATGGCAAGACAACCACCAAGGAGCTCATCCGAGATGTCTTGGCCACAACCTTGAAGGTCCACGCCACGGCAGGGAATTTCAACAACCACATTGGTGTGCCCCTGACCTTGCTCAATGCGCCCGCCCAACCTGAGTTCGTTGTGGTTGAAATGGGCGCCAACCACCAACAAGAAATCCAAGCTTTGGCCCAAATGGCTCTACCTAGCCATGGGTACATCACCAACATTGGCTTGGCGCATTTGGAAGGATTTGGAGGCGAAGAAGGTGTGTATCATGGCAAAAAGGAACTGTTTGACCACCTGGACAAGACCCATGGCACGGCCTTCGTCCAATCCTCAGACCCCAAAGTTGTCCGTGCGGCGAAAGGCCTCCAACACCAAGTGGAGGTGCCGCATCAACATTGGACATGGCAGGTCCGAGATGGCGGAGGTGCCGCGGTCGTGTCAAAGGACGGTGATGCCTTTCCCGTGAATCTCGAGGGGAATTACAATTTACCCAACGTCATCGCGGCACTCACCATTGGCTGCCATTTTGGGGTCCCCAAGGAGCGTGCAATTGAGGCTTTGTCCGCATACGTTCCCGTCAATCATCGTTCACAAGCCGTCGACACCGAGCACAATTGGGTGTTGTTGGACGCGTACAATGCCAACCCCTCGAGCATGAACCATGCGGTGACTGACTTCCTGGAGAGGAATCATCCTCGGCCACTGCTCATTCTAGGCGACATGGCGGAGTTGGGGGATTCCAGTGAACAGGCGCATGAAGACGTGGTAATTCTGGTGACGAACAGCGACGTGCACCTTTGGACCGTCGGGGCATGGTTCGGCAAGATCCACGCACGTCTACCACGGGCCAAATGGCGGCATTTTGAACGCTGCGTTGATGTTGTGACGCACCTCGATGAATCCCCGATGCGTGGCCATCAAATCCTGATCAAGGGCAGTCGCAGCATTGGGCTTGAACGGCTGATGCCGAACCTCTGACCCACCTATCTTTGCGGCATGTCGCTGATTGAAGAATTGAAATGGCGTGGGCTCCTGCATGACATCATGCCAGGCACCGAAGAGCTGATGGCCCAAAAGCGCGTGAAAGCCTACGTGGGCTTTGACCCGACCGCCGACAGCCTGCACATTGGCAACCTTGTGCCCATTATGCTTTTGGTGCACTGGCAACGCGCCGGCCACACACCCATCGCTTTGGTGGGGGGTGCCACTGGAATGGTGGGTGACCCAAGCGGCAAAACTGCTGAACGACAATTTCTTGACTTGGACGTGTTGGAACACAACCTCGCTTGTCAAAAAGCTCAGTTGATGAAGTTTTTGGACTTCGAAGGGGAGAATGCAGCATCCGTGGTCAACAACCACGATTGGTTCAAAGACTTCACCTTCCTCGACTTCATCCGCGACGTCGGCAAGCACATCACCGTCAACTACATGATGTCCAAGGACAGCGTGAAGAATCGCCTAGAGAGCGGCATGAGCTTCACCGAGTTCACGTACCAACTCGTGCAGGGGTACGATTTCTACCACCTTTGGAAAGAACACAAGGTGAAAGTCCAAATGGGCGGCAGCGACCAATGGGGCAACATCGTTACGGGCACAGAACTCATTCGTCGCAAAGGAGGCGGGCAGGCGTTTGCGGTGACCGCTCCGTTGATCACGAAAGCGGACGGGTCGAAGTTTGGCAAGAGCGAAGGCGGCAACGTCTGGCTCGACAAAACCCGCACCTCAGCGTACAAATTTTATCAGTACTGGATCAACGCCGCCGACGAGGATGCAGCGCGATACCTGCGCATCTTCACCCTGCTCAGCCGTGACGAGGTTGAAGCCATTGAAGCAAAACACGCTGAGAATCCCGGAGCACGTGCCATGCAAAAGGCCCTAGCCGAGGACGTCACGCGACGCATCCATGGCCAAGAAGACCTCGACACGGCCATTGCGGCGAGCTCGTTGTTGTTTGGGAAGAGCTCCGAGGAAGATTTGCGCGCGCTTCCTGAGTCAGAACTCCTCAGCGTCTTTGAAGGCGTCCCTCAACGCACAGTGAGCCTTTCAGAACTCGATGCTGGCATCGGCATCATCGACCTCCTCGCGGGTGGTGAAGGCGCCTTTCTTTCAAGCAATGGTGAAGCGCGTCGCGCACTCAAGGAAGGCAGTGTCAGCGTGAACAAGGCGAAGGTCAACGACAGCCGAGTGGTGTCCAGCCAAGATGTCATTGGGTCAGGGCTGATTTTGCTTCAGCGTGGCAAGAAAAACTACTTCTTGGTGAGGGTGAAGGGCTGACTGCTCAATCAGCCAAAGAGCAAGGCCAAGTCACGACCCTCCACAAGGTAGAGGAACACGACGAGCAGGACTGAAACCACCAAGCCGATGGTCGCTTTGCCCAAGTCGGAGAACACCATGGGCCACACTTTTCGGCCATCTGTGTTGGCTTCGTGCAGTCTGAGTCGCAACGCCACTTCCCTTCCCGCGAGCATGCCAAGGAACACCCAAGTGGTGCTCATGGGGATCTTGGCTCCGATGCCGAGCATGTCAAACTTGAACAGCAACAGGACGAGGCCGTAAAACAAGTCAATGAAGGTCGCCGAGCGAATGTCCTGAGTGTTGGTCTTTACCCGGACGATTTCCTGGATTTTGCCTCCTCTTCGATAGAAGATGTAGCCGAGCATGGCCAAGAGCACGCTCAGTGCAAACACAAAAGTCCCCACACCCACCTCCCGAGGATCTCCGAGGTACACCATGATGTTGACCAGATCCTGAGTCAGCCACTGGCTCCACAAGAAGCCCGTTGAGGCCCACTGAACCGTGGTCCAAAACTTTCTGTTCGTCCACAGTCCGTGGTCCTCGCCTTCGAAAGGCCGCTGCATGAACAACCGTTCGGTGACTTTGCTCAGGGCAATGAAGGCAAGGATCGCAAAGGTGAACGCCACCCCGTAGCCCCCTAGGCTTTTGACCAGCATTTGCGGAAGCGCTTTGGGCGCGAAGAAGGTCAAGACCAAGAAGGTGGTGCTGACTGGGATCCCCAACCGAGTGATGAAGAGCAGGGCCAAGGGCGGCAAAACATACCAGGCGCTGATTGTCGGGAAGACCGTTTCGCCCTTGAAAATCCCGTCGTACTTGCCAAACGTGAGGTCGTCCCCCTTGCCTCCAAGGTATTCGCCATACCCGAGGTAGCCCAAAGTGACCACAATGGCCATGATGGAACCTGCGAACAGCCACAATTGCCACCACTTTCGCCGCTCGTTGGAGACCAAGAACGTTCCCAACGTTTGGATGCTGTCGTTGCCAACCACGGAGTAGGCAGCAAGCGAAAAACCGAGCAGGGCGAAGACAGATTCCACGAGCAGGTGTTTGCGCGCGCAAGATGCTTTGAGAAAATCAGTCTGCCAACCCTTTTGTGTTATGAATTCACGGAGCCGCCAACAAGCTGCATCCCCTCACTTCTGCATTGTCCTGTCTTCCAAGCAAGACCAAACCCTGATGTGTCATTTTAGCCAGGTCTTTTGTCGCCAAAAACGCGCAACTGTGAGCGTTCGCCAGATCGATGACATCAAGTCGTCCAACCTTCTCCATTCGGGCCTCGGCACGAGGATCTCGCGCTTCCCGGACGATTGGCTTCACCCAAACCGGAAACCGCTGATGCATCCCATCCATGGCGTACCCCTGAGACATCATCTCCGTCATGCCGTATTCAGAGGCCAAGTGAATCTTGGGCAAGGCCGCTCGAATGGTCGCATGAACCTCACTTCGGACGGGTTCCACCGCACGCCCTTTCATCCCTCCTGTGTCCACCAACGTGACCTCGTTCCACGGAATGGTGTTGAGCCAGGAGGATTGGTTGCGCAAGGCCTCGACCCAATCCAGAACGGCCCACGTGACCCCAAACAAGATCAATGGACGACGTGCTTTCTGGCCTGCCCAACTCGACAATGCCGCCATCAGTGCATCGTGGTCGTGCATCAACATGCCCGAGTCGCTTCCGTCTGCCAGCGTCATGAAGTCGGAAACCATGTGCAACAGGGAAGCGTCTTCCCTGCCGAGGTAACCCGGCAACAACCCCAGCCACGAATAGGTGTTCACAGGACTGTTCCATTGCGACTCCCAGCCCCGTTGCGCAACGCGGGAATACCATGTCGATCCTTGGCTGTCAAGGTGGTGCTGAGATCGACTCACGGCTTGGGAAGTCCCAGAACTTCTAAACACCCTTTCCGTCTCCCAATTCCCAGTTTTGATGGTGTGGGTTTTGAAGAATTCCACGGGCATGCATGGGATGTCCTCCACACGGTTCACGCGATTGGGATCCATGGCAAGCGCATTCACGAACGCCTTGTAGACCTGGTTTTGGGATGCCTGCCAACGAAACAAGGCCAAGGCATGATCCTCGAAACCAACAGGTTTCTGCGATTGAATCCAATCCCAAAGGTCGGAACGGACTTTCTCCAAAGATGCAGAGGGGCCCCAATCCTGAAACGCGGAAGACATGGCCGCAAGTTCGACACTCTTGGCGCAGCTTCCGTAACATTGCGTCATGTCACGTGGATTTTGGCAATGCATGGGGATTTTGGTCTTGGCAAGCGGCATGGGATGCCTGCCTGACCCTGCCTTCCCCTTGGAACCAACCCTGACATTTCAATCTCTCGAAACCAGGGAAGATGGCACAGCCTCACTCACACTCGCCTTCACCGATGGCGACGGGAACGTGGGATTGACCCAAGCTGACACCCTGCCTCCATTTTGCCAAACCTGCGAGCACCATTACAATCTGGTGGGCCAGTATGAAGAATGGGTGGACAGCACATGGCGGTCCCCCAACCTTCTCGTCCCCTATGCCTACCGGGTTCCTGTCGCGGAACCCACGGGTTCGAGTCCGGCCCTTGACGGGACAATTGAAGTTGAACTCACTTCGTGGTACTTGACGGGCACAGGTGCCGATTCTGTGCGATTTGATTGGACGCTTTGGGACCGTGATTTGAACCCCAGCAACAGCGCCTCAACCGGATCTCTTGCCGTGCCCAACTGACTTATCCGCGCTCTTGGGCTCCTGAAAGCTCGGAGCTGACATGGGCGATGCGGTCACCACATTCCTCCAACGAAGACAGCAAGTCGCTGTAAAGGATGCCACTCTGCGCTGGGTATTTTCCTTTCTCGACGTCCTTGACGTGTTTCTCGCGAAGCTTGTTGCGCAGGGCGTTGATTTTGCCTTCGACTTCCGCCACAGCGTCCAAATCGACTTCCGACGACTTCAACTGCACATCCATCACCTTGATGGCCTCCCGCAACAACTCCAGCATCTGAAGCAGGTTCAACCGCTGCTTGGGCATGAAGTAGACCCCCTCTCTCGCCTTGGCATCCATCTGCCAGGCCATGCTCAACAAAGCATCACCAACACGCTCAAAATCAGGGTTGATTGCCGACAGTGCTGCAAGCCTTCCGCTCAATTCTGGACTCAACTCGTGTTGGGCAATGCCAGAAAGCTTCATGCTGACAGCCGCTTCGATGCGATCTGTACGTTCCTCCCATTTGACCAGGTTGTTCAACACGTCTGCCCGGTCACCCGGCTCAAGCAACCCGAACAACTCCTCCATCCCCAGCGTCATGCGACGGAGCAATGACGCACTGCGGCGGAAGTCGTTTTGGACTTCCTCCAAGCTCAAACGCGCATCGACGATGCGCCCTGGGATGGCAGAAACCAATCCAGATTCCGATTCGACGTCTTCGCTCCAAACCAACTTCTTCGACATTTTCACCAAACTCTCAATGAACAAGCCCATGAGGAGACCGTTGAGCACATTGAATGTCGTGTGAAACATCGCGAGGACGTATCCATTTCGAACGGCTTCAGACTCGGCAGCTGAGAACAAGCTCGTCAACACTTCCGCCATGACTGGGATGAGCCAAATCATCCACATCGCCCCAAAGAAGTTGATTAAAAAGTGAATCCGCGCCACGCGCTTGGCCGTTCTGTTTCCCACAAAAGCCGCGAGGTTCGCGGTCAAGGTGGTGCCGATGTTCTCGCCCAACACCATCGCCAGTGCGCTTTCCAGACCAATCAATCCTGAAACCATCGCCGCCAACGTCAATGCTGTGGCTGCGGAAGAAGACTGAATCAAGGCGGTCAAGGTTGCGCCAATCAGCATATACAGCACATTCGATCCCAGCCCTCCACCCTCAGGGAAGATGGAGGTGAACAGGTCACGTGCACCGACACTTTCCATTTGGCCTTTGAGCAAATTCAATCCAATGAACAACAAAGCAAAGCCAATCATCATGTTGGCGGCTTGACGCGGGAGACGACGCTCCATCAGCAAAAGAGGAACTGCCAATCCCGCGATGGGAAGCGCCAAATCCGAAAGGGAAAACCCTCCCAACGACAACACAATCAGCCAGACTGTGATGGTCGTGCCAATGTTCGCACCAAACAACACCCCAACAGATTCACGCAAGGTCAAGAGCCCGGCATTCACCAAACTGACCAAGGTCACCGTCACCGCCGAACTTGATTGCAACAAACTCGTCACAAACAACCCTGTCATGGTGCCGACCCAGGTGCTTTGGGTGATGCTCGACAAAAACTCACGAAAGGAGGTGGCAGAAGCACGACGAATGGCATCGCTCAAGGTTCGCATCCCAAACAGGAACACACCCAAGCCTCCCAAAACACTCAGCAACCACTTGATCCAAATCATGCGTGGCCAAGATAAAAGAAGGGCGCCACTTGGGCGCCCTTCCTCTTCTAGTCATTCGTTGTTGCAGATCAGTTGCACTCGTTGCCGAAGTCAACAAGGAAAACCAAAAGGTCGGCCGTGGTCACAGCACCGTCCAAGTTCAAGTCGGCTGGGCAATCGTTGGCCACTGTGAATTGGCAAGAACCGTCGTCCTGCGTTGCACCAACCGTGAAGTTGTCCGCATTGGGGTAAGTGCAACCCACACAGTCGAAGGTGCATTGGCTCTCATCGCCCAAAATCGCATTGGCGTTGAAGTTGCACGCGTCTGGGTTGTTGCAACCAAATGCGGAACTGTTGGGGGCACCTGGGGTTCCATTGTCCACCCAAGACGCTTGCCAGTTGCCAGGCAAATCGTTGCCGTTTCCAACCGGAGTTGTAAGTGACAAGGCCAAGATCTCTGGGATGTACTCCAACGTCGCACAGCCACCGTCGGGGCTTTCGATGTAGTTGAATCCAAGGATGCCTTGCGAGGCAGATGGCCAAGCGCCAGCATCGTCGTACGTGACGGCGTTGACGGTGTTGCCGAATGCATCGCGCAACGCCAAAGCCTCACCCGAGTTGCTGAAGTTGCCTTGGGTCATTTGGAAGATTTGGACGCCCGTGGATGCGTAGTTGGCAGCACCAGCTTCGCTGACCACAATCAACACAAACTCACCAGCTCCAATCGAAGTCCCTTCAGGGAAAGACAAACCCAATTGGTCAAGCCCACCAGCGGTGTTGTAGAAATCATAACCTGAAACGTCGGCAGCGACGTCACCCGTGTTCAACAATTCAACAAATTCGTAATCGAAGTCGTCTCCCTGGCTGTTGCAGGGGTTGTAGTGGATTTCGTTGATGATGATGCTTGGCAACGTGTAGTAACAAGTGCTGTTGTCCTCCAATGTGGTGTTGGCGTTGTAGTTCAAGGCACCTGGGTCGGTGCAACCTGTGATCACACAAGAACCGTCGTCTGCCGTGGCATCAGGGTTGTAGTTGTCTGCGGACTCGTCCGTGCAACCTGAAACGTCTGAGCAAGAACCGTCGTCTTCTGAGGCGAGCGGATCGTAGTTGGGGAATGTCGCGTCGGTGCAACCGATGCGCACCACGTCTGCAGTGTCGCGAGGGCACACCTTCCAGTTGCCGAAGCTGTAGAAGTTGGGACCTGTGACACGGTAGTTCAATCCGAGTTCAACCAAGGGCACGTTGACTGTGTCAACCAAGATACTGTCGTTGACTGCGTTGTAACCGAGAGATGCGGCCATGCCTTGACCCACCCCGTCGCTCAAGTTCCACTCACCGAAGTTGGCCGTGATGCCAGAGACTGTTCCTGTCATTTCAACAAGGACGCACTCCCACTGCTCATCGTTGATTGAGCCAGGTGCGAGCACCTCTGCTGCAGGCAAGGCATTGCCAAAGGACTGAACAGTAGGTACCGCAGACTGGATTTGACGCAAGCCAAACACCTCGTTCACCGTACCTGTCACTTCAACTTGGTCACCCACGGCAACGTCTGAACCGATGACCCAAATGCCTGAATTGGCTCCGGTACCGTTTTGGATTGCGTAGGACGGCTGACCCGCGAGGGCTCCGTTGTTTCCGTAGACGGCAGTCACGATGCCTGACGTGATCACCGTGCCAGTGAAGCCCGTCGTTTGGATGTCTTGGATCGTCAAGTTGGGAATGAAGATGCACGAGCCATCATCCTCTGTGGCGGTCTCATCGTAGTTCACAGCACCTGGATCCGTGCAACCTGTGTTGTCCACAGCACAAGCACCATTGAAGGTGTGAATGGCCAGGTTGGTCCAATCGTCCTGGGGGTTGATGATCCACTCTGTGTCAATTTCGTTGGTGCCCGCGCTGGCTGCCCAGTCACCACCGTTTCCAGTTGACACTTCAGGCTTGCGAACCAATGTTGCGTTCTGGGTGGCATTGGTCACACCGGCCACTGTAAACCCTGAGCCAGGGTCTGGACCAAAGTCACCAATTGCATCAACAATGGTGGTGTCTCCACCTGCGATGTTTGCAAGGAAATAGGCGTCATCCCCGTTGCTCAGGAAAGTGTAGGTCATGTTGGCCACGGCCAAGATGAGAGAATCCGCAGTGGGATGTGCAACGATGTACGTTCCACCTGGAGCGACTTGATCGCCAGCAGGGAAGTTGAACGTCCAAAAGTCAACGTTATCTGTGATGCTTGGGGACGCGCCCAGATCGTCACATCCATTGCTGCAGTTGCCAAACGTGTACTCGTCCAAGAAAATGGGAGAGCTCGTCGGGTTGTACAATTCGATGTACTTGTTGTTGGAGCTGCCTTCTGCCACCTCAGAGACAAACAACGAGCACTCTCCACCGACGAGATCGCAGCTGCCATCTTCAATCGTTGCAAGTGGGTTGTAGTTGGTGGCTCCTGCGTTGGTGCAACCATAGAGCAACACGTCCGCCACATCGCGGGGCTGGATCTTGAACGCAGAGAATGAGAAATCCAGAGAACCGGTGACTTCGAGCTGGTTGCCCAAACCGACAAGGCCCGCACCAATGGCGTCGAAGCCGGCATCGTCCACGGCAATCTCTCCTGTCCCATCGGACAATGCCCACTCACCAAACCCGAGAGAAGGGTTGGTCACTGCACCTGTCACCTCGACCAAAACACCTTCCCATTGTTCAGCACCAGCGTCCAAGGTGCTCAACGCTTCAGCTGCAGGCAAAACATTGCCTTGGCTCAAAATGACTGTAGCTGGTGTCGAAATTTGAGTGCGTGAAAAGTTCTCAATCACGGCGCCTGTCACTTCCACCTCATCTCCGACTTGAACTGGAACATCGGGAGAAGAAAGCCACAAACCGCTGTAGGCCCCAGTTCCATCCTGGATGCTCACATTCGAGCCGTAGACCCCCGTTACAATGCCTCGAGTCACAACCACAGAATCTGTAAACAATCCTGTCTCTTGTCCAGCCTGGATGTCGGCAATGGCTGTGAGCTGGACGATCAAACAAGAACCGTCGTCGTAATCTGCAGCAGGGTTGTAGTTGGCTGCAGCAGCGTTGGTGCAACCACCCGTGCCCACCGTGATGGTGCCCACCATGCCCAAGGCAGCGTGGGTGCCAATCGAACAGTCGTAATTGTATACGCCAGGGATGTTGAAGGTGTATGAACCGATGCACACTCCTGCAGCGTCACCTGCAACTGCAGCCAGGCTGAATGCTTCAGGGTTGCCGAATGACAAGCCCGTTTGGCTATCGATGTCACCATTCACATCGTGCGTGCCACCGAGGTTGGACCAAACGACTGTTTGGCCGGGTTCAATGCTCAAGTTCGCAGGGTTGTAAACGAAGCTGCTTGCTTCCACCACAACGCCGTCCACGTTACATGCATTGTCAAACGTGCAAGAGCCATCGTCTTCGGTAGCCGTGGCGTCATAGTTCGTGGCGTTCGCGTTTGTGCAACCGGGCACTGCTGGGCCACAACCGTCAAAGGTGTGGACGGCAAGGTTGGTCCAATCGTCGCTTGGAAGCACGATCCACTCACTGTCGTCCGCGTTGGTGCCGGCACTGGTCACCCAATCGCCACCGTTCCCAGTGAGCACAGAAGACTTTCTGACAATCGTGTGGTTTTGTGTGCCGTTGGTCACACCGGCCACGGTCCAACCTGAACCTGGATCACCGTTCCAATCCCCGACGGCGTCGATCTGCACGAAAGAAGTCTCGTCTCCTTCCACGAGGATGAACCCATCGTCACCATTCGACAAGAATGTGAAGGTGTGGTCCGCTTCAGCCAGGATGGTTGGGCTTGCTGAAGGATGCGCAATGATGTAAACGTCTCCTGCAGCCACCATGGCGCCTTCTGGAAACGCATTCCAAAATTCGTACTCACCAACCACCGAGGGTGCGTTTGACACGCTGGGGAAGGCATAGCCACTCAAATCGACATCGGCACCCGTGGGGTTGTAGATCTCGAGATATTTGTTGTTGGAAGAGCCTTCTGCGGCCTCAGAGAAGAAGAGGTTGTCGCATTGGGCCCATGCGGTGCCTGCACTCCACATGAGGATGGCCGAGGCGAGCCAGGTTGAAAAACGCATTGGTTTGGTTTTTAAGGGTTTTGGACGAGTAAAACTAGGCATTCCTAGACGAAATCCACTCACTCAGCGAAGAGTTCACATTTGCTTTACATAGCCCGAGATATAAGGCGATATAAATGACCCTTCTCTCGTCAGTCGAACAAGGTGGGTTCAGGTGGTGCCCAAGTGAACGTTGAACGGTGCAGCGGTGTCGGACCCAATTCCGAAAGCGCCTTTCTGTGCGCGATGGTGGGATAGCCCATGTTGGTTTGCCAGCCGTAATTGGGATAAGTTTCAGCGGCCTTGAGCATGTAGGCGTCGCGGTGGGTTTTGGCCAAGACGCTGGCTGCTGCAATCGATGCGACTTTCGCGTCGCCTTTGACAATGCACGTGTGGGGTGGCATGTCTTGAGCCGTGACAAACCGATTGCCATCGATCAACACATGATCCGGCTCTCCCGCCAAACTGCGGACGGCCCTGCGCATGGCTTCGAACGAGGCCTGCAAGATGTTCATTCGGTCGATTTCCTCGGGCGACACGAAGGCAACAGCCCAAGCAATCGCCTGCGCTTCGATGCTTTCCCTCAAGCTTTGACGTTGCGATGCCGTGAGTTTTTTGCTGTCGTTCAACGGCAAGTTGCGCGCCACCCGAGGGTCCAACACCACAGCGGCTGCAACGACCGGGCCAGCCAGGCAACCGCGTCCCGCTTCGTCACAGCCCGCCTCGATGCGGCCCTTCACCACCTGGTCCAACAATCCCTTGGTCATCGTGGGGTTTGTAAAAGTTCTTCAACAGCTGCGTCAAACGCCTCGACTGTTTGGGTCCAAGAATGATGCTTGGCACGTGCTAAGCCCTTCATTGACGCTTCCTGACCCGCAGCTTGATCCCGCTCAAGTCGAAGCATGGCTTGGGCAATGGCTTTTGTGTCGCCTGGGGCGACCAACTCAAAAGCAGCCTCTCCGCAAACCTCAGGCAAAGACGTCACGTTCGAGGCAATCACGGGAACACCACTAGACATGGCTTCAATGACAGGAACACCAAACCCTTCAAACCATGGCACAAAAACCATCCCCCTGGCACTGCTCACAGCTTCGACCAACATGGCATCGTTCAACCTGCCCGTGCAATGAACCCTGTCAGTTCCTTCGCTCGCGTTGGCTTCTCCTGGCCACATCGCTTCGCCCACCATCACCAAGTGCCATTGCCCCCCCTGCCCTACGTAGTGCTCGAACGCCTTCAAAAGTCCTTCCACGTTTTTCCTTGGATGAAAGGACCCCACATAAATGAAATAAGGATGGCCGCCAGCAAGTCGTTTCTGTGTGCGGACCCGAACGGCGTCAGACGCAGGAACGAAAGCTTCGTCCGCTGCGTTGGGGAACACCCGAATGTTTGACGCTTGGAGTCCGTATGACAAAGCCAAATCCGATTTGCTGTATTCCGAAACTGTTCCCAGAACCTTTGCGCTTCGCGCATAACGCGGGAACATCCTTTGGTAAAAAGAGGCCCACTTTTGAGGCAAGTCCCCCGGTCGATGTTCAAAGTTCAAGTCGTGGATGACCGTCATTTGGGGGAAATCCTCAGGCATGCTCGTGGCCAAAGGGCCTTCTGTGGACACAAAAGCGTCCGCTTTCCAAGCCATGAGCACCCGGCGCAACGGCCCTGCAAACCACCATCGAATCAGCCATGGGCGACGCGCCGGAATGTGAATTCGACGCACCTCGACGTTGGGGCCCAATTCGAACAATTCGTCGTAGGGTCGGTCCACCACCAGGAGAAATTGGTCTTCGGGGCGGCGCGCCACAAGGCCGCGAAAGGTGGTCAACGTGAACCGCCCAATGCCCTCCAGTTTTCCTGGCACCAACAACCGTCCGTTCAAGGCAATGCGTGCCATGAAGTCAAAGGTACCGCTGTCGCCCATTACCTTCGCGTCGATTCACGAAATCAACCCTGTTCCTATGCCCCAGTCAAACCCCATGGAGTCGACCCATCTTTTGGTGTTCATCTACAACAATCTCAAGACGCTCCTCACGGTCGGATTTGTCGCAGCCGTTGCCGCCGCAGCCGTCTCATTCACCTTGGATGAATACTATGAAAGCACGGTCATCATGTTCGCGACCAACCAGAACAGTTTGGGAGAGCAGTTTTTCGAGGAATTGAAAAAGAACGACTTGATGGCGTACGGTGAAACGGAGGACGCCGAACGCCTGCTCCAAATTTTGAATTCCAACCGCATCCAGGAGCGGGTGATTGAAAAGTACGCGCTCTTTGAGCACTACGACATTGACCCGGACGAACCGGGATCGGGTGCCGACATGGGACTTGAGTTCAACCAAAATGTCTCCGCCAACCTGACGCGCTACGGATCCATCCAAATCCGCGTTTACGACACTGATCCGGAAAAAGCCCGTGACATGGCCAACGACATGGCATTCTTGGCAGACAGCGCCGCCAACGCCATGCGCAATGAACGCGCTTCAGAGGCCTACGCGCTCTCGAAAGAAACCTTGGCCAAAATGGAAGATCAACTGGCTGAGGCAGAAGACAGTTTGGCCACCCTTCACGCCCTCGGGATCTACAGCCTTGAAGCTCAGGTCACAGGTCTGACTGCACAGTACGGAACAGCCTTGGCAGCCGGCAACCTCAAAGCGGCCAAAACCATCGATGACGACCTCAAACGAATTGGTGCACTGGCCAATGGACACAACAATTTGACGGGATATTTGGAAGAAGCTTATGAGCAACACGCCCTCCTCAAAAAACGCGTGGAGTTGATGCGCGTCGATGCGGAGAGCCAGATTTCCTCATCCTTCATCGTGGACTACGCCTACGCCTCCGACAAAAAGGCCAAGCCTGTGCGTTGGCTCATTGTGGTCATCACCTCCGTTGTGTCGGTGGCCGCCGCGTTCATTGGCATGCTTGCTTGGGACAATTTGAAACAAGCCCAAACCACAGCCTGAGCGCAACATGACCACCACGAAAGCAGGTTGGCTGGCAGGGGGGTGCATGACCCTACTCGCCCTTGCAGGGTGGGCCTTGGACTTCCCTTATGTCTTGGCATTGCCTGCGGCTTTTTTGATTGCGTGGTGGGGGTTCACAAACACTGACCGCTATTTGTCGGTGGTGCTGTTTCTCGTGCCACTTTCGGTGAACTTGAGTGAATTTGGGTTGACCTCCATTGGATGGTACATGCCTACGGAGCCCATGCTTTTTGCGCTGATGCTTCTGTTTTCCGCGCGATGGGTTTCAGGGAAATGGCCCGATCGTCAATTTTTTCAGCATCCCATGACCTGGGTCATTGGGTTGGGGTTTGCGTGGATGGGGTTCACCATACTGCCGAGTTCGGACATGGTGGTTTCGCTGAAGGCTTGGATTTCCCGCGCTTGGTTCATCGTGTCTTTCTATGTTGTGGTAGGCGAATGGGTGCGTACGGATCCTCGAGCGAAGGCTCGATTTTTGGCCCTTCTCGCCATTCCCTTGTGCGGGGTCATCGCCTACACCCTCGTGCGGCATGCCAACCACGGATTCAGCAAACAAGCCGGGCACTGGGTGATGAAGCCCTTTTTCAAAGACCACACTTCCTATGGTGCCGTGCTGGCCATGATGTTGCCCCCAGTCATGGCCTTGGCTTGGCGCACGCGTCAATCTTCCCTGGCAAGGGTGCTTTGGTCGATGTGCACCGGTTGGCTGGTGCTGGGCATTGTCTTCTCCTTCACCCGTGCGGCCTGGGTGAGTTTGGCTGCAGCCGGCGCCTTGTGGATTCTGATGCTGGCTGGTGTCCGGCTGAAAGCGTTGCTCGTGGCAGGACTAGGTGCGCTGGTGGTGCTGGCCTTCAGCTGGGACAGCCTTGTCATTCAACTTGAGAGAAACAAACAAGATTCTTCAGACGACCTCGCCAAACACGTGGAAAGCATCTCCAATGTGTCAAGCGACGCTTCCAACCTCGAACGACTCAACCGTTGGTCCTGCGCTTGGGCCATGTTCCTCGAACGACCCATCGCCGGATGGGGACCGGGAACGTACCAATTTGAATACGCGCGCTTCCAAACGGCAGAACTCCGCACCCAAATCAGCACCAACAACGCCGACTTGGGCAACGCACACAGCGAATACCTCGGCCCGCTTGCCGAACAAGGTCTTCTCGGTTTCTTGGCGATGGTAGGGTTGCTGTTGGCCGCTTGCCACGTCGGATTCAGGCTTCACCGAACATTGACCGAGCCAGACGAACGCGCATTGGCCATGGGGCTCTTCCTAGGCCTCGTCACGTACTTCGTTCACGGCGTGCTGAACAACTACCTCGACACGGACAAGGCGAGTGCACCGTTTTGGGGCTTCCTTGCCATGCTGGTGGTCATGGATTTGAAATCCACCCGCGATTCAACCAACCGACCTGCCGTCAAGCGCCAAACCGACAGCTGAGCATGGCGGTGTCGTCCAATGCCGGCTCTGCGCCCTTGAATGCATCCAACGCAGAAATGATGGCGCGATGCACAGCTTCCAAGGATTGCCCATGATGATGCGCCAACAAGCCCAAAAGTCGATCCGTTCCAAAGGGCACCTCCAACTCATTTTCTTGCTCCACCAATCCGTCGGTGTAGCAGCACAAAATGCCCCCAGGCGCAACATTGACAGCCCCCACATTCAGCGACGGAATGTCTCGAAACATGCCCAGGCCCACGCCTCCTTTTTCCAAAAGTTCGTGACGACCGTCTGGATGGACGTACAACGGCGGGTTGTGTCCGCAATTCACGTATTCCAGCGATGCTGACGTCGGATCGTAAATGGCCACGAAGAATGTGATGTATTTCTCTCCTTGGGCGATGCTCATCACCCGTTCGTTCAACATGTTCAGGGTGACGCGCACAGAAGCGTATTCCGCTTGAAAAAGCGCCCTGACTTGCGCTTGAAAGTTGCTCATCAGCAAGGCCGCGCTCATGCCCTTTCCACTGACGTCGGCCATGCACACCACCACCTTGCCGGTGTCGGTGGTGAAGGCGTCGTAATAATCTCCCCCGACTTGGGTGTGCGGTTGATAGTAGCCGGCGACATCGAGGTCCACATGCTCCCACGATTGAGGCAACAGCATGGCCTGCATTTCACCTGCCAACTCCAACTCGCGTCGCAACGCTTCCTGCTTCAAGTTTTGGGCAACCATTTGGTTGTTGCGCCTCGCCACCACCAAAATGTTCGTGAGGGTCACCAAAAAATTGAGGTGCTTGACCACCGGGCTGACCCCCCTGTCGTCGTCGGAAGTGTCGCCTGCAAGAACCAAAGCGATGGCTTCGTCGTTCTGATGAACGGGGACCACGACATCGGAAGGGTGTTCGTCCCCGCCCATGGCGCCCGCAAGGCCAATGTTGTCCAAATCCAGCATCTCAAAAAAAGAAGCCGGTTGCGAGGTTGGCCACGACGCCTCGGTACCCTCAGAAACCAAGAGTTTCCATGTTTGACCCTCCAAGTCCGCAGCGTACAGCACGAGACGGTCGATGCCCAAATTGGACTTCAAGGCATCCACGTACTGCGCCATCAGCGAGGACTCTGAAGACTGCGCGTTGATGGCCTCCGTGACCTTCAAAAGGGCATTCAGCTTGAATTCCCGCAGGTCAAGCTTCTCCTTGAGGCGACGTTCTTTGGAATGGGTCATCACAAATCAGAACTCAGGCTGTCACTTCTTAACCCGCTCAGTGTAGTCCCCGGTCCGGGTGTCCACCTTGACCCAATCTCCCGTGTCGATGAACAATGGAACGCGCACTTCTGCACCGGTGTCCACCGTCGCAGGCTTCAACGAATTCGTGGCCGTGTCACCTTTCACTCCTGGCTCCGTGTACGTCACTTCGAGCTCAACATGGCTGGGCAGGTCGCAACTGATTGCGCGCTCTTCCTCGGCATGAAACACGACCAAGCACATGGTTCCATCTTTCAAAAACTGAGGTGCGCTGATCACGTGTTTGTCCAAACGGACCTGTTCATACGTCTCTGTATTCATGAAGTGGTACCCTTCATCGTCGTTGTACAAGAACTGATGTTCACGCGTTTCGATGCGCACAGGATCGATCTTGTGACCAGCGTTGAACGTGTGGTCCACCACCTTGCCAGTCTCGATGTTCTTCAATTTGGTTCTGACAAACGCCGCGCCCTTGCCTGGTTTGACATGAAGGAATTCGACGATCTGCCACAACCCGTTGTTGTGGTTGAGAACCATGCCGTTTTTGATGTCGCTTGTGTTCGCCATGTGCGTTGCTTGGGTTGGAGTCCGGGTTTCTGACACGGCAAGATACCCACCTTCGTTCAGGCATCCCAACGCCAGCGCATCGCACAACGAAAGGTCTCTTGTTGAGAAGGTGACCAAGTCCACTGCGCAGTCCAAACATGTCCTTGACGCTTCTTCGTGCACCACAGCCCCATCCTCTGTCCATGCTGGGGCAAACGTGACCAACGGCGAGCATCCAAAGCCGGAACCATGACAAAGGCGTCCGACACCTCACCACGACCTTCCATGCCTACAAATCCCGCAGAAAATTTCTCAGACACTCGCCAAATGCCTTCAACATGGCGTGCTTGCAACCAAGAGCCCAACATGCTTCGACCAAGCCACCAAGTGAAACGCAAGTCCTTGGTCGCGGCGTGAAAACCAAGCATTGTCGATTGCTCATCACCGATGAAACTCCAATTCAAAAACGCGTCTTTGCTTGGGATGCCTTTTGCACGGACGTCCCAAGTTTGACGTCCTGTTCGACGCCACCGCAGTTGCAGGCCCTTGCCCGATTGTGGGTCCAGCCAAGTGGCGTAGCCTCGGAACAAGGCAACCCATGTTTGACCTTGCCTTTTGAAGTCCAAGGCCGATTGAGTCACCCAAGATTTCGAACGCGCCAAGCGCCAAGATGCTCGAAAAGCCAAAATTCCCTCATTCGAAAGAGCCCCTGCACATTGAATGTTCAAGGATCCAAAACGGGCTGTCCAGTGCGGGCCAAGCGACCAACCGCTCCCCTCCTTGAACAACGTCCAGCCGAATTGTTGTTGCTGAAACGTGCCCAAGACCAATGCTCCGAGGTGACGCTTGCCACACGTCACTCCCACCGTCGTTTGCCGCCTCGTACGCTCCAGAGCCACCCCCCGAAGGCCACCTTGAAAATTGCTGTGGATCAATCCACGGGGCGGATTCTGCAGCCTCATCTCTGCATCGCCCAAAAACAATGCGAGTCCAAACATGTCGGCACGCGGCACCGTCAAACCATGGCCCCAAGCCAAACCGTGATCGCCGACAACCCAGTGCCATCCTCGTCTGCTTTGCGACCAGGACCCGCCTGCCTGCAACGTGTCTTGATGGCGAAGGCGCATTCTCAAACCTCCGGTGCGCGTTCGGAACTCCTGGATGGACGTGTGACCGTTGAAAGTGTGCCTGTTTTCACGGGTCGCGCTGAAGCTCACGGGAAGCATGTCTCCACGCTTGGAGGAGACCCTCCGTTGCACCCAATCCCGCCACGTTGCTGAATCGATCAACCAATGCTGTTCCTCTTCCGTCAGCCCCCCTATGGACCACGCTGCCTCAACAGACCAAGGCAAACCGTGCGACTCAAGATGCGCTTGAATGGCTCTGGCTCCCTGTTCAGAGCATCTTGTTGCGTCGATGGCCTCTGCCAAGAATCTCCAAATTTCTTGTTCCATTCCCGTCACTCCCCAGTCCTCGGGATGTTGGGCTGTGCACGTTGACCCCAGGCCTGCAATCGCCAAACACCAGACCACCCACGTTTTCCTTGTGCTCATAGATCTTTCGGTGCATTGCCCGTTCTCTCCCACATCCAAAATGCGCGCCAGCCGGGCAGACTCTGGCCTTGTCGCATGGCACAGCCCATGGCGTGCCGTGGTCCGGTGCCCGCTTTGCCTCGAGTGAACGTCTTGGGGTTTTGAGGCTTGGTCAAGGAGGCCAAACTTCCTTTCCAGGCAATTTCGAAGACATGCGCTGGCAGCCGCCATTGCAGGTGGATGTTTCCGGGAGGAGGACGCCAAAACCGCAATGCCTCAGCCCATCGTCCTTGCGCATTCCAAGCCAATGCCCATTGGCCATCTCGGGACCAACCAAGTGCCGGCAAGCCCATCCCGGCGCCATCCACCTTTGGAGTCCACCATGCGGTCCATGCCCATGGAGATTCGGCGCGCGCCACGGCACCGTTTGATGCAGCTATGGAGCGTCGCTGTTCAATCGTCCACCTGGCCTCCATTCTGAGGTTGCCCCAAGGCGCATCACGCGTGGCACTGAACCGACCCTCCAACCAAGGTCTTCGAAGCTGAATCGTGGGCCATGACGTCAAGCCCGCAGACACCTGAAACATGCAATTGCCATCATTCCATTCACGCAACCCACCCCAAAACCCATGCACCCGCGACCATCGGCTCCCACCTTCAAACGTCAACCCCTTGGCCCATTCAATGGGCTTTGACCCCTTCGCGGCCATCCAACGAGACCACGACAAGGTCCCCCAAGGCACCCCCAAGACGCGATGTCCAACTGCGAAGCATCCTCCTTCTGCACGTGCCGATCGCGGCTCTTGATCCTGTGGAATGAACTCTGCTTGCGCATAACTGCTCAAGCACAACATCGTCGCCCAAACACCTCCCACGGCGCACGTAGTCCACCCCCTGCATGACCTCTGCATGGCGCAACAATCGCAACTCGGCGAATGGATGTGCAGCCTCGATTCACGACTGTCGGCAAGTGGTTGACAGGCGAGAAAAACCGCGTACCTTTGCGGCCCTCGAAGGGCGCGGGTGTGGTGAAATTGGTAGACACGCCAGACTTAGGATCTGGTGCTTCGGCGTGGGGGTTCGAGTCCCTCCACCCGCACATCTTCGAGGAAACCCAATCGGCAAACAGAAACCCTGCCCATGAACGTGTCCCAAACCTCCCTCGACGACCTCCGGATTGAACTGGCTGTCACCCTCTCGCCTGAAGACTACACGCCGCGCGTGGACCGCAGCTTGAAGCGTCACCAGAAAAACGCCCAAATGCCTGGGTTCCGCAAGGGCAAGGTTCCGATGCAACTCATCAAGCGCCAATACGGCCAATCGGTCTTGGCCGAGGAGCTGAACCAGATGCTGAGCGAGCAGTTGCAAGCCCACATTCAAGAGAACAAGCTGAATGTGCTGGGCAACCCCATTCCAAGCGAAGACAAGGAGGATTCGGGCGACTGGAACAACCCAGACACGTTCACATTTCACTACGAATTGGGCTTGGCGCCTGCGTTGGATTTGGACTTTGGGAAGAAGGCCAAATTCACCCGGCACAAGGTCAAAGTCGACAAAACCGCGATCGACAACCAAGTCAAAGACTTGCAGCGTCGTCATGGCAAAATGACCGACCCCGACAAGAGCGAGGAAAACGACATGCTTGTGGGTTCGTTTGTGCAACTCGATGCGGCAGGTGCGGTCCTCGAAGGCGGCATCACCAGCGACAGCACCATCAGTGTGGAGTTCGTGGAAGACAAGAAGACCAAAAAGGCGCTGATCGGTTTGGAACCTGGGTCCGAAGTGACCGTCGATCCGCACAAAGTGAGCCGAGGCCATGACGATTTGGGCCGCATGCTCGGCATCTCTCACGAGCAAGTGCACGACTTGACGGGGGATTTCAAATTCACCGTCAAAGAAGTCAAGCGTCTGGAGCCGCATGAAGTCAATCAGGCGCTGTTCGACAAGGTCTACGGCGAGGCTGTGGTGACGGACAACAAGGCGTTCCGTGAGCGTGTCTCTCAAGACCTGGACGGCCACTTTGATCGCGATGCAGAATGGGTCTTCCGCCGCCGATTTGTGGTGGATTTGATCGACCACATCAAGATGGAACTGCCTGACGCGTTTTTGAAGCGCTGGATCATGTTGACCAACGAAAATCCCCTGACGCCTGAACAGGTGGAAGAGGAATACCCTGGATACGCGGAGTCCCTGCGGTGGCAAATCCTTCAGCAAACGGTGGCAGAAGCCATTGACTTGAAAGTCACCGCCGAAGAATTGGAAGGCGAGGCCAAACGCATGGTGGGGGCCCAGTACGCGCAATACGGCATGCCCATGGACGAGGACACCCTCACCAACGTGGCGAAGAACGTCTTGAACGACGAGAAGGAGCGCCGACGCATCGCAGACGTCCTCGTGGAGCGCAAGGTGGTCGACGACCTCAAAACGCGCGTGACCATTTCTGACAAGGAAGTGAGCTTTGACGCCTTTGGGAAGCTCGCCGCAGAAGTGCGTTGATTCTAACCCAACGGTTGTGAACAACCCGGGCTGAACGGCTCGGGGTGGAGCTTGGCGCAGCTTAATTTGGCCTCAAGAATCACACCATGAACAACCGCAAAGAATTCCTCAAGTACGCCGTGCATCACCACGGCATGAGCAGCCACACTGTTGAAGATTACATCTCCGCCACGCAAGGCCCTGTTGCGGGTCCGGAGAACATGACACGAACCGTCATTGAAGAGCGTCCGATGCCCTTCCGCGAGGTGGACGTCTTCTCTCGTTTGATGGCCGATCGCATCATTTTCTTGGGTACGGGTGTCGACGACCACATCGCCAACATCATCCAAGCCCAGTTGCTCTTTTTGGAATCGACTGACCCTGGCAAGGACATTCAGATCTACATCAACTCTCCCGGTGGAAGCGTGTATGCCGGTCTTGGGATCTACGACACCATGCAGTACATCCGCCCCGATGTGGCGACCATCTGCACTGGCATGGCCGCCTCGATGGGCGCCGTCTTGTTGTGCGGTGGCGCTGCCGGGAAACGCACCGGATTGAAGCACAGCCGCGTCATGATTCACCAACCCCTGGGCGGTGCACGAGGTCAGGCTTCTGACATCGAAATCACGGCGCGTGAAATCCAAAAGCTCAAGAAAGAGCTTTACGACATCATCGCCACCCACAGCGGACAGACCTACGACAAAGTGTGGGAGGACAGCGACCGCGATTACTGGATGATTGCCGAAGAAGCCAAAGCGTACGGAATGATTGATGAAGTCTTGGTTCGTCCGAGCTGATTCTTCCTAATTTCACGGGGCAACAACGGAACGAACGCCCATGTCGGAAAAAGACATCCAATGCTCGTTTTGCGGTCGACGCAAAGACGAGGTAGACATTCTCATTGCCGGAGCCACCGGCCACATCTGCAATCGCTGTGTGGAACAGGCGGAAGCCATCGTGCTCGAGGAAATGGCCGAATCAACCGGTGCCCAGTCGGCGCTGGACTTCACCTTGAGGCGACCTTCCGAGATCAAAACCTACCTCGACGATTTTGTCATTGGGCAAGAAGCGGCCAAACGCACCCTCAGTGTTGCGGTGTACAACCACTACAAGCGGTTGAGCCACAAGACGTCCGATGCCGACTCAGAAGTCGAATTGGACAAGAGCAACGTGATTTTGGTCGGCGAAACCGGCACGGGAAAAACCCTGTTGGCCAAGACCATTGCTCGCATGCTCGACGTGCCGTTTTGCATCGCCGATGCCACCGTGCTCACTGAAGCCGGTTACGTGGGTGAAGATGTGGAGAGCGTGCTCTCTCGGCTCTTGCAAGCCGCTGATTTCGACGTTCAAGCTGCCGAACGGGGCATTGTGTTCATCGATGAAATCGACAAGATTGCGCGCAAAAGCGACAACCCCTCCATCACACGGGACGTCAGTGGCGAAGGGGTGCAACAGGCCCTCTTGAAATTGCTCGAAGGCACCGACGTTCAGGTTCCACCGCAGGGTGGTCGCAAACATCCTGAGCAAAAACTCATCACCGTCAACACAGGCAACATCTTGTTCATTTGTGGCGGTGCGTTTGCCGGGATGGAAAAAATCGTGGCGCGCCGGTTGCGCAAAAGCACCATTGGCTACGCCTCTGCCGGACAGGTCGTTGAAGAACACGAAGCGCTGGCGTATGTGGACCCCTCGGACCTTCGCGCGTTTGGGTTGATTCCTGAACTCATCGGCAGGTTCCCCGTGCTGACCGCATTGAGGCCCCTGAAGAGGGATGCGTTGAGACGGATTTTGACTGAGCCCAAAAATGCCCTGATCCGCCAATACACGAAGCTCTTTGCCATGGATGACATCGCCCTTTCGTTCGAGGCCGATGCACTCGACCTCGTGGTGGATCACGCCATTGAGCGCAAACTCGGCGCTCGAGGGTTGAGGGGAATTTGTGAGGTCATCTTGCGCAATGCCATGTTTGACCTTCCAGGAAATGAGGCTCAAACGCTGGTCGTCACTGCCGAGTACGCCCAAGCGCAAATCGACGCACAGCATGCCTCGTTTGAACCCGTCGCCATCAAGACCAAAGACGCCAAAGACGCCAAAGCATCGTGACCATGAAAACCTCCCTCCTGACCTTGGCTGTGGCGTGCACACTGTTGTCATGCGCCCAATCTCCAAGCGCCTCCGAAACCGCGTCTGCGTCTCAAGAAGCAGGTGCCGTCATCATGGAAGACGTGAGCAACGACGCCTTTCTGGCTTTGATGGCAGACAAGCATGACGCATTGCTTTTGGACGTGCGGACGCCAGAGGAATGGAACGAAGGACACCTCGAAGGGGCGGCGCACGCGGACTATTGGGGAGATGAGGCAACTTTTCAAGCTGCCATGGATGCCATTCCACGCGATCGACCTGTGCTCGTGTACTGCGCGGGAGGTGGACGCAGTGGACTGACCGCCAAAGAACTCATCAAAGCGGGCCACCAAGAGGTGTACAACCTTGAAAACGGCATCAGTGGGTGGATCGCCGAAGGCCACCCTGTCGTCACTGGTCCGCCTGCCCAAGACTGAGCTTCTCCGATGTGAACCCCTTGTGAATAAAGGGTTCTTCTCAAATCGTCTCCTGCCCAACTCCGGGGTTACATTCGAGGTCCTCCCCGAGAACACACCTCCAATTTCCTCACCCGTGGCTGGCAAAGAGACCCCATTGATGAAGCAATACAACCGGATCAAGGTCAAGCATCCGGACACCGTATTGCTGTTCAGGGTAGGCGACTTCTATGAGACGTTTGGGGCCGACGCGGTTGCCGCAGCCAAGGTGTTGAACATCGTGCTGACCAAACGAGGCAACGGCAGCGCATCAGAAGTGGAATTGGCCGGATTCCCCCACCACAGTTTGGACACCTACCTGCCCAAACTCGTCAAATCCGGACTGAAGGTGGCTGTGTGCGACCAACTCGAAGATCCCAAACAAGCCAAGGGACTGGTGAAGCGAGGGGTCACAGAATTGGTGACGCCTGGGCTGGTGATGCACGACCACGTGCTGGAAAGCAAGGCCAATCACTACGTGGCGGCCATCCATTGGACCCCGAAAGCCGTGGGGTTGGCGCTGCTGGATTTGAGCACTGGGGAATTCCAGGTCGCCGAGGGTGACGCACGTTGGGTGGACCGCATTCTGAGAAGCCTAGAACCCAAAGAGTGGCTGGTCAACCGGCAATGTGAAGGCGACATTCGCGCGCTGTTTGGGGACGACGTGACGCGGACCCGACTCGACGACTGGGTGTTCACCGAAGCCCATGCACTCGACCAAATTGAACGGCAATTCTCGACGGGGTCGTTGAAGGGCTTTGGCTTGGATGACGCGCCCTACGCCACCGTCGCAGCGGGCGTCATCCTCCATTACCTCGACGCAACACATCACCGTCAAATCGAGCACATCCAAGGCATTCGGAGGCTCCGCCCTGAAGAGGGCATGTGGCTCGATCCCTTCACCGTGAGGAACCTCGAAATCCTGCACCCCAATCACCCCGACGGGACATGCTTGGTGGAGGTGCTCGACCGCACCTGTACACCGATGGGCGGGCGGTCCCTGCGCAGGGCCTTGGTCGCACCACTTACCTCAAAACCGGCCATTGAAATGCGCCATGTCGCCGTGGATCGGTTGACCGAAGAGGTGAGTCTGAGGCACGAAGTGCGTCAGGTCCTTCAATCCGTTGGTGATTTGGAGCGGTTGACGTCCAAAGCCAGCTCAGGACGCATCAATCCCCGCGAATTGGGGCACGTTCGGCGAGGACTGCTCGCGGTGCAAGAAATCGCCGACTTGACAGCTGGTGAAGATGCGTTGCTGCCGTTTTTGGAACGACTCTCCCCGTGCACTGCGCTCTTGGAACGCTTGCATCGGGAGCTTGTGGCCGAACCCGCAGCGAGCATTGGCAAGGGGGAAGTCATTGCCGAGGGTGTGGATGCCCCGTTGGACGAGGTGCGCAATTTGGCCTTTCACAGCCAAGAGGCGCTTGATGCCATCCGTGACCGAGAGGCCGAAGCCACGGGCATCAGTGGTTTGAAAATTGCTTTCAACAATGTGTTTGGGTATTACCTCGAGGTCAGGAATGCGCACAAGGACAAAGTGCCTGAGGCGTGGATTCGGAAGCAGACGCTGACCCAGGCGGAGCGATACATCACGGAAGAACTTAAGACGCTTGAAACCCAAATCTTGTCCGCCAAAGAACAAGCGGAGGCCCTCGAGCAAAAAGCGTTTGCGTCGCTCGTGGCTGCTTGCGTGGCGGACATTTCAGCGTTGATGTCCAACGCCCGTGCCATTGGGTTGTTGGACATGTTGGCGAGCCATGCCGAAACGGCTGTGGATTTGGGCTACACACGACCTCGAATGAAGGAGGAGCAAGGATTGCTCATCACCGAGGGTCGTCATCCCGTGATTGAGCGGCAACTTCCTGTGGGTGAGACATACGTGGCCAATGATGTGGGACTGCATCCCGACAACCGCCAAATTTTGATGGTGACCGGACCCAACATGTCCGGCAAAAGCGCGTTGTTGCGCCAGACTGCCCTCATTTCATTGATGGCACAGGCCGGCTCCTTTGTCCCCGCCAAATCCGCAGACCTCGGCATCCTCGACCGCATCTTCACACGCGTCGGCGCCTCGGACAACATCAGCAGCGGCGAATCCACCTTCATGGTCGAGATGAATGAGACGGCAGCCATCTTGAACAACCTGACCGAACGCAGTTTGGTCTTGCTGGATGAAATTGGCCGAGGAACCAGCACCTACGATGGAGTCAGCATCGCCTGGGCAATTGCCGAACACCTTCACGAGTCGAATCGCGCTCGGCCCTTGACCTTGTTTGCCACCCACTACCACGAGCTCAACGACATGAGCCAGCGATTTTCACGCATTGTGAATGTCAATGTCAGTGTGAAAGAACTCGATGGGAACATTGTGTTTCTGCGCAAACTTGCTCCGGGAGGCTCCAACCACAGTTTTGGCATTCACGTGGCCAAACTTGCAGGCATGCCCAGGTCGTTGGTTCGACGGGCAGAAGAGGTGTTGACGGCGCTGGAAACGGCACGGGGAGACGCGTCGGCTTCCAAACCCGATGTCTCGGAAGTGACTTTGCCTGAAGAAGGGCTGCAAATGAGCTTTTTCCAGCTCGACGACCCTGCCCTTGAAGCCATTCGAGACCGCATCATGGAAGTCGACATCGACCATTTGACCCCGGTGGAAGCGCTGATGAAACTTCACGAAATCAAGGCCACACTCACAGGGAAGACGGATCCCGATGCCGCAAAGGCATAGGGCTGCCAATCACAGTGTCGCTGCCAAGAGGTCAAGCGGCTTCCACGGCAAGTTTCGCTCTGCGGCAATCTCTTCGTTGGTCAATGTGCCGTTGAACATGTACACCCCCGTGGAAATGAGGTTGCGGTCTTTGATGGCGGGGACCACCCCACCCTCTCCGGCGATGCCCAAAAGCATGGGCGCGAAGATGTTGCTCAACGCCTTGCTGGCCGTACGCGCCACCCGGGAGGGAATGTTGGGCACGCAGTAGTGAATGACCCCGCATTCGATGAACGTGGGCCGTTCATGGCTTGTCAGTCGGGAGGTTTCGAAGACGCCGCCGCGGTCAATGCTCACGTCGACAACAATGGAGCGTTCACGCATGCCGGCAACCATGGGTTCGCTCACGAGCATCGGCGCACGTGAGCCTGAACCGCGCACGGCACCAATGGCCACGTCGGCTGTGCGCAGGGCTTCCTCCAGCACCGACGGTTGCAACGTGGACGTCCAGAGCCGCTGACCGACGGCATTTTGCAAGCGAATCAATCGGTGGACCGAGTTGTCGAAGACTTTGACACTTGCGCCCAGACCGAGGGCGGAACGCGTGGCGTATTCCCCAACCGTACCCGCACCGAGGATGACCACCTCACTGGGACGAACGCCGCTCACGCCACCGAGCATCGTGCCCTGGCCACTGACACTGGCCATGAGCTCCCCCGCAAGAAGAATGGCCGTGTTGCCTGCAATTTCCCCCATGGCGCGAACCAACGGCTGGATGCCGTTCTCGTTTTGGACAAAATCCCACGCAATCGCGGTGATTTTTTTGGCACTCAAGGCCTCGAGAAGCCCCTCGTTTTGAACGCTCAGTTGGAGGGCAGAGATGAGCGTTTGTCGCATGCCCATCAAAGCGACCTCTTCGAGGGAGGGCGGCTCAACTTTCAGTACGATGTTCGCCTGAAAGACTTGCCGACGGTCGTAGACGATGCGTGCGCCCGACTCGCTGTAGTCGTTGTCTGAGAATTGCGCCTCGGACCCCGCCTGGGTTTCCACCAAAACTTGGTGACCATGCGCCACCAACAAGGCCACAGCCTCAGGCACCAAAGCCACCCGTTTCTCTTGCAAGCTCGTTTCAGCAGGGATGCCGATGGTGAGCTCAGCGTGTCCACGTTGTGCCTCGAGCAGTTCCTCTTGCGGGAGCAAGGCGGCTTCACGTGCCAGCGCCTTGATGGCTTTGCGTCCTGATTCCATGCGGCCCCAAAATAGCCAACGCGTCGTGAATCAACCCCGGAGCTGCGACAAAATGCACGTCCGACTTTGGTCTTCGTTGACTTCAAGACGCAACAACCACGCATCTGGTGGCATCAAACCTGGGATGCGCTCTGGCCATTCAACCAAATTGAGGGCCGCATCGCCCAACATTTCGGCAATGCCCGACCGCTCTGCTTCCTCTTCGTTTTCCAACCGATACAAATCCATGTGCCGAACCTCATGAACCACCTCTCCGCTGCGCTTGACCTTGTGGTGGTGCACCAGCCCGAACGTCGGACTCGCGCCTTCTTCGTCGACCCGCCATCCGGCAAGCAATTGTCGAATCATGGTGGTTTTGCCCGCACCCATGTCGCCGTGAACGGCCACAACGCCTGACAATGGCAGCATTTGCCCAATGGCCTCTGCGACGCTTTCGAGTTGCCCCAAACTGAATGACCATCGACCCAATTCGACCAACGCACTCATGCCGTCTTCATTTGGGGTCGAGAACAACCCATGGCACAATCATCTCCTCCATGCTCACGCCCCCATGTTGGAAGGTGTCTCGGAAGGTCTTGGTGTATTTGGCGGCGTTGTTGGGATACACAAGAAAGTCCTTGCCCTTGCCAAAGATGTAGGAGCTCGACACGTTGGGCTTGGGCAAGCCCACGCGCTCAGGATTGCGGATTTCCATCACTTCATCTGGGTTGTATCCCAAATTCCGCCCCACCTTGTATCGGAGGTTTTTGTTGGTTTCACGGTCGCCGCGCACTTCGATGGGATGATCCACCCGCATCGTGCCGTGGTCGGTGGTCAAAATCATGCGTCCTCCCATTTCCGCCATGGCGTCCATCATCTCCTTCAGGGGACTGTGCTGGAACCACGAGTGGGTCAGGCTCCTGTACGCTGCCTCGTCGTCGGCCAACTCTTTGATGACTTCCATCTCCGAACGTGCATGACTGAGCATGTCTACAAAATTGTACACCACCGTCACAACCGATTGTCCCTTCAATTCGTGAAACCGATCGGCCAATCGCTTGCCCGCATTGAGGTTGGTGATTTTGTGGTAAGAGGTCTTGCCCTCCATCCCAAGTCGGGAAAAGAGCGCTTGTTGAAGCGACTCCTCATGGGCGTTTTTCGACCCCTCCTCGTTTTCTCCAATCCAAAAATTGGGGAGCAAGCGCGCAATGTCGCCCGGCGTCATGCCTGCGAAGAGCGCATTTCGTGCGTACTGCGTTGCCGTGGGCAATATGCTGAAATAGGTCTTCTCCTCGGTCACGTTCCATTTGGGCCTCAGGGACGGCGCAATGGTGCGCCACTGGTCCCACCGCAAATTGTCGATCACGACCAAAAAGACAGGTCGGCCATCTGCACCTGAAATGGCGTCAGGCAACCACTCCGGCAACACGCGATGCGACAACATCGGCGCCTCCTCCTGGCCCGTCATCCACGACTCGTAGTGGTCCTCCACAAATCTGACAAATTGATGGTTGGCCTCCGCATGTTGGCTGTCGAGAATCTCCAACATGCTCCGGTCCCCTGACTCCCCCAACGTCGTTTGCCAATGCATCAACCTCCGGTACGTTTCAGACCACTCCTGCGCATCCATGCGCCCGCCCAATTTCATGGCGAGTTCGCGGAATTCCCTCATGTAAGTGGACTGGGCTTGCTCGCCCTGCAGCCTTCGGTTGTCCAAAATTTTCTTGACGGACAACAGAATTTGGTTCGGATTCACCGGCTTGATGAGGTAGTCGCTGATTTTGGACCCAATGGCCTCTTCCATGATGTGCTCCTCCTCACTTTTGGTGATCATGATGACAGGCACCCCAGGGTGTTTGTCCTTGATCCGTTGGAGGGTCTCAATGCCGTTGATGCCCGGCATGTTCTCGTCCAAAAAGACCACATCAAACGGCTTGGCTTCCACTTCGTCCAAGGCTTCCACCCCACTGTTCACGCCTGTGACGTCGTAGCCCTTCTCCTCCAAAAACAAAATGTGCGGCCGCAACAACTCGATCTCGTCGTCAGCCCATAAAATCTGTGGTCGTCCCATCGATGTTCACTTTCAAATGTCCCGTGCATGACCGGGCGTCGGCGAGGCGCGTATCTTGCGGCGTCTTTCGCCTCGACTTGTGCCTTCGGGCAAGTTAACGTCGAGAGGACCGACTTCGTATTTGGATGAGCACGGTGAACCGACACAAAATTTTGAACGACCCTGTTTACGGGTTTGTGACGTTGCGCCACGAACGGGCCCTCGACTTGATGGACCACCGTTTCATGCAACGGCTTCGTCGGATTTCGCAACTGGGATTGTCGCACCTCGTTTATCCCGGCGCCGTTCACAATCGCTTCCACCACGCCGTCGGCTGCATGCACTTGATGCAAGAAGCCATCGACAGCTTGCGCAACAAAGGTGTTGCGATCACGGAAGAAGAGGCTGAAGCGGCATGTTTGGCCATCCTGTTGCACGACGTAGGCCACGGTCCCTTCAGCCACGCTCTGGAGCACAGCATTGTCAAGGGCGTCCATCACGAAGACGTCAGCGCGCTTATCATGGGACGCTTGAACGACGAGATGGGAGGCGCCTTGGACCTGGCGATTGAGATTTTCAACGACCATCATCCCAAGCCGTTCTTGCACCAATTGGTCAGCAGCCAGCTCGACATGGATCGTCTGGATTACTTGGCGCGCGACAGCTTTTACAGCGGGGTGACCGAAGGAAAAGTCGGCAGCGAGCGCATCATCAAGATGCTCAACGTCGTCGACGGGCAACTCTGCATCGAAGAAAAGGCCATTTATTCGATTGAAAAGTTCATCGTGGCGCGGCGCCTGATGTACTGGCAAGTGTATTTGCACAGGACTGTGCTCAGTGCCGAGCACATGCTGATGCTCGTGTTGAACCGAGCCAAGCACCTCGTCCGGGAAGGGGCCAAGGTGTTCGCGTCGCCGGCCTTGTCCCTGTTCTTGCACGACGACTTGGACCGGGCCAAGTTCTTGGCAGACCCCGAGGTCCTCGAACGCTTCTGTGAACTCGACGACAGCGACATTTTCGTGGCGATGAAATCATGGAGGCACCACGAAGACCACGTCTTGGCCCTGCTCAGCCAACGGCTGCTCGACCGAGGCTTGTTCCGCATCGAACTCCGTCCTGAGCCCTTCACTGAGGACGAAGTCCAAGAACGCGTCGAGGCGACAGCGGCGCATTTTGGACTCAATCACGAAGAAGCTTCCTATCTCGTCAGCAATGCACGCATCGACAACAAGGCTTACGTCCCCAAGGGGATTTTGGTTCTCTACAAAGACGGAAGTCTGAGAGACTTCGCCGAGGCCAACGACCACCTGCATATGCAGCTGTTGAGCCGGCCCGTCGAAAAGAGCTTCCTGTGTTATCCCAAGGAGCTTCAGGTGCCCAACCGTCCCTGAGTCACCAATCCAGAACGCAACGACATTCAGTCTGGGGTGATTTCTTCACCCAAGGCATTGTGAATGTGGTACTCAAGGATTTCGAGGTTGGAGTTGGATTCGATGCCGAGCTTGATGCCGAGCTCCTTCTGCCAATTGCGTCGAATGGACTTCCACCAGCCCTGCGTGAGGTATGCCTCGAGCATGGGATGCACCATGAGCGTCATGCGCGTCCGGTTTTCTCCTTCGGAGAGGTACTTCAAAGCCGATTCGATGCGCTCCGTGATCAAGATGCTCGCCTCAACCTTTCCTGACCCGTTGCATGCAGGACAGGCGTCTTGGGTGGACACTTCGGCCACATCACGGACCCGTTGACGGGTCATCTCCATCACCCCAAAACGACTTGGAGATGAAAGGTTGTGCTTGGCCTTGTCACGCTTCATGGCTGCCCGCATCGCGTCCGTCAACTGCTTGTTGTGCTCGCGTTTGGCCATGTCAATGAAGTCAATGGCAATGATGCCTCCGATGTCACGGAGTCGGAGCAAGCGTGCAATTTCCTCGACCACATCCAAGTTGGTGATCAGTGCATTTTCTTCCTGACTGGACGCACCCTTCTTTCGACCACCGGAGTTGACGTCAATGACGTGCATGGCCTCGGTTTGCTCCAAAATCAAGTAAGAGCCGCTTCGCAAGTTGACCTGTCGCCCAAACGCCGCTTTGATTTGGCGATGGATGGACATGGCGTTGAACAAATCCTTCGACCTGCTGACTTTGACCATGCTTTCGTCGCCGCTGCCACTCCCCACCAAAAACTCCTTGACTTCGTCCGCAACGCGAGGATTGTTGACGTGGATGGTTTTGCAATCGGGCGTCATCACATCACGCATGACGACGCTGACCTTGTTCACTTCACCCAAGACCCGTTTTCCTGGCTTGGCACTTCGAAGGTTGTCATAGAGTTTTTTCCAGCGGCTCACGAGGTCTTCCAAATCGCTGTGCAAGTCTGCCGAGCCTTTGTTTTCGGCTACGGTTCGCACAATGATGCCAAACCCTGGAGGCTGAATGCTTTGCATGAGGCGTTTCAGCCTTGTGCGCTCTTTCTCCCCTTTGATGCGCGAGGAAAGGGAGACTTTGTCGCTGAAGGGCACCAAGACCAAGTACCGCCCAGGCAAGCTGACTTCTGCCGTCAACCTCGGGCCTTTGGTGCTGATGGGTTCCTTGGCGACCTGAACGAGCACCAGCTGAGATGCAGACACGTAGTCTTTCATCTTGCCTTTTCGCTCGATGTCTTCTTCCCGTTTGAATTTGCTGATGTCTGACGTGGGCTGCTTGCCCGACATCACTCGTTTCACCCAGATTTGCTGCGTTTTGAACTGGGGGCCCAAATCAGAATGGTGCAAAAACGCATCCTTTCCATGACCCACATCAACAAAGCCCGCATTCAAATTGGGCATGACCTTCCTAACGCGGCCGACATAAATGTCGCCCACGGCGTACTGCACGTCTCCCCGATCACGGTGAAGCTCGACGAGCTGACCGTCCTCAAGAAGTGCAATGTCAACGCCCGCAGGCGTTGAATTGATGACGAGTTCGGCGTCCATCACATGAAGATTCGCGACACGAGTGCGACCCTTCCGGGTGCACTCATGTCACGGAAATCACTTCTTCTTGTGACGGTTCTTGCGAAGACGCTTCTTCCGCTTGTGCGTGGCCATCTTATGACGCTTGCGCTTTTTTCCGCTTGGCATGATGTTGTTGTTTAAGTGCCCAAACCTGATAGGTCAGATTCAAGCCGTTCGATGATGCCTTCCACGCTTTTGGACACGGCTGTGTCCGGGGAGAGAGGAAGGTAAGATTTGTATTCAGTCAGTGCTTGGTCGGCCTTGCCCATGGCCTCGAGGCAACGGGCTTTGAAAAAGCGACCATTCACGTACATTTCGTCTGCTGAGATGCAAAGGTCAAAACCCTGCACGGCGTCTTCAAGAAAGCCTTCTTCCATGTCCAACATGGCGCGCTCCCAGTATGCCTCCACCCGGTCAGGTTGGGCATCGATCACTTCATCAAAGCGCTCCCGCGCCTTGTCCAATTGACCACTCTGGACACTGAACCTCCCAAGCCACATCACTGCGTCGAGGTTGGGCGGACTGTCGTCAGCCAACGCGCGGAGCTCGAGGATGCCCTCCATGGGATTGTCGCCGCTCACTTTGGCCACAGCAATGTCCACAGGATCGGTCCCAATGTCCGACATCGCAACGCCCTCCTCCATTGCAGGGGGCTCAGGCGCAGAAGCTGGGGTTCGTGGCATCAACATCACGCCCCCGACGAGCGCAGCTGCACCCGCCAACAACACAAGCGTGGAGTTTGACACCGACATGAGAATTTATTTGACTTTGACGTTGAGCTTCACGTTCTCCACAAAGTCCTTGCTCGGCTTGAACGAAGGAATGTTGTGGGCGGGAATTTGGATGGCCTTTTTCGCCAAAATGTTGCGGCCCGTTTTCGCAGCTCGAGTCTTCACCACGAAACTGCCAAAACCTCGCAAGTAGACATTCTCACCACTTTCGAGGTTGCTGCGCACGGCACGCATGAACGCTTCAACGGTCACTTGAACGTCCCCCTTCTCCATTCCGGTCTGGTCCGAAATCTGACTTACGATGTCCGCCTTGGTCATGGTCTTTGAGTGTTGATGGTGGTTTGTGGTTCAATATCAACGCCTTGTGTTGGCGTTTTCAGGGGTGCAAAAATACACGCATACCTTTGAAAACGAAATGAATGACGAGGGTTTTCTCGGACAAAATGACATTGCCGGTCGTGCATCGGAGGCGCGAAGACAACTGAAAGCGTGGTATGCGCAGCACGCACGCCCCCTGCCGTGGCGCGAATCGCCATCGGTTTACGGGACCTGGCTGAGTGAAATCATGCTCCAACAGACGCGAGTCGACACAGGCATTCCCAAGTGGCACGCCTTCCAAAACACATTTCCTGACGTGGCTGCTTTGGCATCCGCCTCGGAAGAAGCGGTCCTCAAAGCTTGGGAAGGGCTTGGATATTACCGCCGTGCCCGTCTCCTGCATCGCGCGGCTCAAGCGATTCACCGTGACGGCCACTATCCTGCAACCTACGCCGACTGGCTTTCTTTGCCCGGCATCGGGCCTTACTCCGCCGCAGCCATCTCTTCCATCGCGTTTGGTGAACCCGTGGCCGCTGTGGATGGCAACGTGCAACGCGTGGCATCCCGCTGGGATGGGGTCATTGAGGCCGTGGATTCAAAAGCGGGCGCCCAAGCCGTCCAAGCCATTGCCAACGCTTGGCTTGACTCAACCGCTCCTGGTCGCCACAACCAGGCGGTCATGGAAGTTGGAGCCCTCGTTTGCACACCAAAAGCTCCTGAATGCGACGTTTGTCCCTTGGCGAGCACCTGCCAATCTGCAAACAACCCCGACATGTGGCGGATGTTGCCAGTGAAACAACCCAAACGAAAGCCCCAAGTCTGGGCATTGCATTGGCATGTCGTCACGTGGGGGAATAAAGTCGCTGTGGTTCAAAGGGCTGAACAAGGCGTTTGGGCCAACATGTGGGCGTTTCCCGAGTCGGCGCCATCCAGCCAATTCAGCAATCTGGGACGACTCGGAGAGCCTGTGAAACACATCTTGACCCACAAACGCATCGAGGCTACGTTCCAACGCTGGCACGCGCCGGACGAGCGAAGTCTCCTTCAGTACGCCCAAACTCTTGGCGGGCACATGATGACTTGGGATGAGTTTGCGGCCCGTCCGAGACCGAGGCTGCTGACCAAGATGTGGGACGATTTGTTGCACAACGCGGGCGTCTCAGAACTGCCGTGAAAGCAGTACCTTCGACACATGGCAGGCATCAACAAAGTCATCTTGGTCGGAAACCTCGGCCAAAACCCGGAATTGCGTTACACTCCCAACGGCGTGGCGGTATGTTCACTCCGCATGGCCACCTCCGAGTCCTACACTGACCGGGCCTCCGGAGAACGCATCACCAACACAGAGTGGCACAATGTGGTCCTTTGGAGAGGCCTCGCTGAAACGGCTGGGAAATACCTCAAAACGGGTTCTCAATGCTACATAGAAGGCAAACTGAAGACCCGTCAATGGCAAGACCAACAAGGTCAGAATCGCTACACCACCGAAGTTGTGGCCGACGTCATGCAACTCCTGGGACCCGCGCCCAACCGTGACAACCAGACGCAAGTGAATGACCCCGCGGCAACAGCACAGCAACCTGCACCGACACCGGCTGCGACGACGCCAGCAGCCCCGCAACCGGCAAATGCCGACGACCTCCCCTTCTGACCTCGCCCCAGTCGCATGGAAGAAAGTGTGGTGAACGCCGCGAGCTTGATGGACCACTGGGTGAGCCTGCTCGTGGTGGCGATTCTGTTGATCATCTCTGCCCTCGTTTCGGGTTCTGAGGTGGCCTTTTTCAGCCTTTCCCCTCAGTCCTTGAGTGAACTGGAAGAGGAAGAGAGCCCTGGCGCATCGCGGGTGTTGGCCCTGATGCGCACCCCCAACAACACTGATGGTCCACGAAATTTGCTCGGGACCATTTTGGTGGTCAACAACCTCGTCAACATCAGCATCGTGCTGATTGCCACGGTGGTGGCAGAAGATTTGTTTCCCAGCGAAACGTTGCCCCCTTGGCTGAATACATTGATTCACGTGGCAGGCGTGACGTTCCTTTTGGTGCTTTTCGGCGAAGTGATTCCCAAAATCTATGCCACCACATTCGGAGTTGAACTCGCCAAAATCACCTCCAGCCCCTTGACTTGGTGTCAACGCCTTTTTCGCCCGGCCTGGCTCCCCCTCGTGCGCCTGGGCAGATGGATGGACGCCAAACTCCAAGCGCCCAGCACGGAAGTGAGCGTGGAAGATTTGGAACAAGCCCTCGAATTGACGGACAATGAAGAACGAAGTGAAGAGGAGCAACGCATCCTCGAAGGCATTGTGAATTTTGGATCGAAGGATGCCAAACAAGTCATGACGCCGCGCACCGACATCAGCACGTTCAGCAAAGAAGATTCCTGGACGCACGTCAGGGCCACCATTGTGGCGTCCGGTTTCAGCCGAATCCCGGTCCACGAGGGCTCACCTGACCAAATCATTGGCATCCTCCACGTGAAGGATCTCCTTCCTTCGTTGCACATGGATGACCTAGATTGGACGACCGCCCTGCGCGCACCGATGTACATCCCAGAAGGCAAAAAAATCGACGATTTGCTCCGAGAATTTCAAAGCAAGAAAGTCCACATTGCAATTGTGGTGGACGAATACGGGGGCACCAGCGGCATCGTCACCCTCGAAGATGTCCTTGAAGAAATTGTGGGCGACATCGCCGATGAATTCGACGACGAAGAGGTGATGCACTCGGTCCTGGATGAGCACACGTTTTTGATGGAAGCCAAAACGTCATTGCTCGATGCCTACCGCATTTTGGGATTGGATGAAGAAGCCTGGGAGGCCGCAAAGGGAGAAAGCGACACCCTCGGTGGCTTCATGGTGGAGCAGTCAGGAAAGCTTCTCCGCAAGGGCGAATTTGTGGAATTTGAAGGGGTGAGATTGAGTGTGGACGCAGGGGATTCGAGGCGCATCCATCGCATCAAAATCGAGTTGCCAGAAGAACGATGAAAAGCACCTGGATGTGGCTGATGGCCCTTGTTGCCGTGCTCGCAGGCGTGGCATGGTGGATTCAACCCGATGACGTCGCGGTGCCCAAACCTCTCGGTCAAGTGCGTCTTGCGATGCCGGACACAACCTCGGCCAGATACACTTCGCCTTGCAACACGTCATATCGTGTTCCGTCACATGCCAAAGTGGAAGTGCGGTCAGCGCCTCAAGGTGAAGACGGATGTTGGTACAACTTGGTCTTTCCGCGCTTCAACGCACGCGTCCATTGCACGGAACGCCCAGTTGGCAATGCGCTTCCCAAGTTGATTCAAGACGCCCAGTCTCTTGTGTTTGGCCACGAAGTGGCTGCTGCCGGCATCCGTAGACATGCCCTTGATTTGCCAGAAAAGTCAGGCATGATTTACGTGTTGGAGGGGCCTGTTGCCGCGCCGATCCAATTCTTCGTCACGGACAGTACCTCACATTTTATGCGAGGCTCCTTGTACTTCAACCATGCCCCCAACCCCGACAGCACCGCTCCGGTGCTCGAACGCATGGAAGCGGACATCCGCCGCATCATGGAATCCCTGACGTGGTCATGACACACTGGGTCCTGGAAGTGGGAAACACGCGCGTCAAATGGGCGGCTTTCGACGCCAGTGCCCCCCTGTCCGACGACCCCGTCACTGTGGATTGCGTCACCATCGATGACTTCTCCGCACTCGATCGCTGGAAACCACAGGTGGGCCTGAACGACCTCGTTTGGGTCTCGGGAAGTGGCAAGCTTGAGCCGTGGTCCGACATCAGCCCGTCCTGCCGCGTGTTCAAACCTGGTGACGACTTGCCCTTGAGAACACAAGTGACCTCGCCTGAGACGATAGGGTTGGACCGTGTGGCCAATGTTTGGGCTGTGGTCGAAGGCGCCTCTCAAGACCCCGCGCAATCTTGGCTCATTGTAGACGCAGGCACATGCGTGACCATGGACCTACTCCATCGCGGCATGCACTTGGGGGGCACCATTTCACCAGGGCTTCAAATGCGCTTGTCCTCGATGGCAGAAGGCACAGCCAATTTGCCGCGACCCGATTTGAATGAAATCCTCCCCAAGCTGCGTCAAGCGACTGCGATGGGAAGCAACACCCCCACCGCGTTGTTGGCCGGCGCCGTGGGTGGAATGGTGGCCGAAATCCAAGGGAGATGGGCCGCATTGCGCCAAGAAGTGCCAAATCTCGGACTCATCTTGACAGGAGGGGACGCCGTGCACTTGGAACTCCGAGGCATCCGCCCGAAATTCGCCGACGCTCATTTGACCCTGAAAGGGCATCATGCACTTCTTCGACACTTCCATGACGTTTCCTGATTACCCTTCTTGCGCCCACTTTGGACGCGTTTGGGTCCTGGTTTTGACCATGAGCCTTGGGGGTGTTGCAGCCACGGCCCAAGAGACAGATTTCAGTCCGTTCGCGCGATTTGGATTGGGCACAGCCCAGGGCACGTTGACCCCAGCCATCGCCAGCATGGGAGGCGTCACCTCGGTGTCCACAGGTCACATGTCAGTGAATGCCGATCAACCCGCCTCTTCTTCAAGCCTCTTGCACCCCACCTTTCAAGGGTCCGTGCACGTTCAGGGCATACAACTGACCGAAGGCGACCGTTCCACACAGACCGCCACCGGAGGGCCCGGCAGTTTTGGGCTTGTGGTCAAACGCTCGCGGCGTCAGCGTGCATTTCATTTGGGATTGACCCCCATGACGTCCAAAGCTTTTGATGTTGCGCGATCCTTGACCGACTCCACCCTTGGAGACATCACAGAATCGTACAATGGTCAGGGTGGTCTTGCCCGAGCGTATGTCGGAATGTCACATGGATGGCGGGGACGCCAATGGCATCCCGCGGGACCCTCAGACAGTGTCCTCGTGAACACATGGGGAATGCATGCCGGAGCTCAAGTCGACCACTGGTTTGGGGACGCCATTCAAAGCGCCGTCTTGGACATTGAGGATGTCACGTTCAGAGATGTGCGAACCTCCATTTCTTCGAGGCATCGCGCCACGGGGTACATCCTCGGCGCCGAGGGGTACAAAATGCTAAAGGTCAAGTACAACGACTCCAAAGACTTTCAAGGCAGCTTGATGCTCAAACTCGGCGGGACTTGGAGTCCTGCCAGAACGCTCAACACCGACTTTTCTCGATTGGTGCAATCCACTGTGGTGTTCAATGGTGTGGTTGCGGGTCTTGACACGTCGTCCTACGAGGCGGCCATCCTCAATGGCACGGTGCCGCAGAAATGGACGTTGGGTGGAGGCTTGCAATGGGACGGTCCAACCGGCGGTAGACTCGGCGTGTTTGTCGACCACCACAGCCAATCTTGGTCGTCATCCCAAGAAACCCTCGACCATCTGATGGAAGGTGCCTCGGTGTGGAACGATGCCAGCAGCACGGCCGTTGGAATGATGGTCACCCCTAAGAGGAAAGCCGGCAAAACCAGCCGTTCCACTTGGCGCATTGGTGTGCAACAATCCACCTTGCCAACTGCGCTCCTCGGCGACGATGGCTCGTTGCATGCATTGACTGAGCAACGCATGAGTCTGGGGGTGAACACCCCACTGAAGGGAAGTCGAAGCGCCAGTCAACTTCATTTTGGCATGGATTTTGGCACCCGCAGCACGACCCTCAATTCAATCCACTCGGAAAGCAGCGTCAGGCTTCACGTCGGCGTCACTTTGACCCCCACTGCCAAGAACTTGTGGTTGATTCCGAGGTTGTACGATTGAGCACACCCACATGCACCCATTGAACCACAGAAAACAAGAAACCATGAAGGTCCTGCAACACCTCCTCTTTTTCAGCCTTGCCGCCGCGATGGTGGGCAACACTGGCTTTGGTCAAGACGACAAATACGGAACCACCGAAGAACAGCGCATCAATTGCAAAGAAGCGCTGAGCGTCTACAAATCGTACAAGAAGCAAAAGAACTACGACGAAGCCTACATTCAGTGGAGAAAAGCCTGCGCCGTTTGTCCAGAAAAGGCCAGCGAAGGCATCTACGCCGACGGGACAACTTTTGTGGGCAAAGAATTGAAGAAAATCGAGGCTGACAATCCCCGTCACGCGGTGTTGGTCGACAGCCTGATGTTCCTTCACGACAAGCGCATGGAGTTGTTTCCCAGCACCAAGCGCAGCCCCAACAACCGCTGTGAAGTTTTGGGTCGCAAAGCCACAGACTTTTACAAGTACAACAAAGACGAACATCAGCAGGCGTACAACATGTTCAAGGAGAGCATTGATTGCCTGAAAGGAGAATCGTCAGCCACCACCCTCTACCAGTATTACACCGCGAGCTTCTACACGATGAAGCGCACGCTTAAGGGAGATGAGGCAGCCCAGACGGCCATGCGCGCCCAAATGTTGACCGATTACCTGACCCTGACCGACTACATCCAGGCTGGCCTTGCTCGCGCTCAGGAAGCCGGAAAGGAGAGCAGCATGAAGCGCTATGAAAAAGCGAAAGACAACATCGAAAAGGTGTTTGTCGCCATCGCCGCTTGTGATGACATGGTGCCCGTCCTCGAAGCTGCTGTCGCTGCCGACCCAGACAACCTGGACCTTAAATTGAAGGTGTTGCGTTTGTTGAACAAAAAAGAATGCACGGACAACGACTTGTTCCTGCCTGTGGCCACGGCCGTGTACGCTGTAGAACCCTCGGCGCCAGCAGCGTACGCCATCGGCATTGGTTTCCTAAAGGCTAATCAATTGGATTCTAGCTTCACCTACATGGAAGACGCTGTTGCCCGCTGCGGGGATTGCGCCGACCAGGTAACATACCTTTTGAAAACGGGACAAATTGCAAGCGCCATGGGACGCACAGGTACGGCCAAGCGCTATGCGCAGCAAGTGCTCGGTGTAGACGCCAACAACGGCGATGCGTACATGCTCATTGGCGATGCCATCGCTGGCAGTCCCAAAGCATGCAACGATGGGGCTTTGGGCGCGCGCTCCGTCTACTGGGTGGCGTCGGACTACTACGCCAAGGCCAAGAGAATGAACGCGGATCTTTCCGAGTTGGCCGGCAAGAAAATGGCCAACATGGCCAAACAATTCCCCACCGTGGACGACATCTTCACCTACGGAAAACAGGCAGGAGGATCATTCACTGTACCCAACAAACCGGGCTGCCCATGCTCAGGTGAAACCACCACAATTCGGGTGCGCTGATGGACTTGTTCAGGCACGAACACATGTTGAGAAACCGTCCACCCTTCGCGGGATGGGCGGTTTTCTCGTTGTGCCTGTCGCTGGCTTTGTCGGGATGCACCGACAAGCAATCCTCGCCTTCCGTTTCGGAAACCCAAGACCCAGCAGAATCGCGTCGGCCGTCGCAAGTCGTGGAGGAGGGGTACTTCGAATACACCGAACGAGGAAAAGTCATCCAGTCGCTGAAGGCGTCCCGTCTCGAGCGTTGGGAAACCGAAGACGAAACCAACGAGGGTCCATCCTTGTGGCACGTGGACCGCGGGTTCACCTTGTACATTGGAGGCACCCTAACCCGGCATACTGCCCGTCTGTCTGCGGTGCGTGGCACTTACGACGACCAGTCCAGCCGACTCGAAGCATGGGAAGAAGTGGTGCTCGTGAACCAACAAGGCGAACGCCTTCTGACAGAACACCTCATCTGGTCGCACGATTCCGATTTGGTGCACACCGATCGGCCCGTGGAGATTGAAACTTCGCAGGGCGTTCTGCGTGGTCGCGGCTTGCGCGCCGACAGCCAGTTCGAGAAGTACGAAATCTTGGCGCCGACCGGATCGTTTGACCTTGGGTTGGACTCAGAATCGTCGGAGAATCCCTGATATGTGTCATCTTTGATTCATGACCGACTCGACCCAACCTCAGGATTCAGCCCCCTACAAAACGGCGAGGGCTGCCGAACTGTTTTGGCTCGTCACATCCGTGGTGACCACCTGCTATGTGCTCTACCTGTGGTGGACGGAAGACTTGACTCGCTGGACCCTGGGGCTCTTTCCATGCATTTCCTGGCTGTGGTTTGCCGTTCGCAGAGCGTTTCGCGTTCGCATGTCGCGCCCTCAATGAGCTTGCGATGTATCTTTCGTTGAACCGACACTGTGTGTATGGACCCTGACCCCTCGAGTTCGATCATTGTTCTGGCGATTTCGCTTCTGGCCTCCGCCTTCTTCTCAGGCATGGAAATGGCCTTTGTCGCGTCCAGCAGACTGCAAACCGAGCTGAATGCCCAGTCCTCTCTTCGGGGCAAGATTGTGGCCGCCCTCTCCAACAGACCACAATTGTTCATTGCGTCGATGCTCGTTGGCAACAACCTCGCCCTTGTCATTTGCGGCATTGAATCGGGCGCTTTGATCAGCCACGGCTTGTTTGGGGTTTCTGGATGGCAAGAAGCGACGCAACCCATTGCCGTTCTCGTCACCCAAACCGGCATCACCACTGCGGTCGTCTTGGTCTTGGCCGAGTTCATGCCCAAATCTCTGTTCCACGCGTCCCCCAACGTGTGGCTTCACGTCATGGCGTACCCCCTCTTGCTGCTGGTGGTGTTGCTGGCGGCGCCGGCTTGGGTGGTGATGATGGTCAGCAAAGGCCTGCTGAAGCCCTTTGTGCGCGGGCAAATCGAGGTGTCGGTTGACACCCTTGGTGTGAGCGATTTGGACCATTTTGTAAAGGGATTAAGCGGACGCATGGCGCCTGAACAAGAGCTTGAGCACGAACTCCAAATCCTTCAAAACGCCCTCGACTTGCCAAGCGTCCAAGCGAGAGACAGCATGGTGCCGCGCAACGAGGTCAGCGGGGTCGACATAGAAACCCCCATCGAAGGTCTGCAGCAAGCCTTCATCGAAACGGGTTTCTCAAAGCTTGTGGTGTTCAAAGGGGACATGGACCACATTGTGGGATACGTCCACGCCAAAGACCTCTTTGACCGACCCGATTCGCTGAGGTCCATTTTGTTGCCCACGTTTGTGGTTCCAGAGCCCATGCCAGGCGACGAGTTGTTGCGTCAGTTCTTGAAGCGGCGCCGGCATTTGGCCGTGGTGGTGGATGAATTTGGAGGCACGGCTGGCATCCTGACCATGGAAGACATCGTGGAGGAATTGCTCGGTGAAATTGAGGACGAGCACGACGACCCAGAAGAGGACGTGGAGCACATGGCGGAAGACGGCCTTTGGCACATTCCTGCGCGCCGAGAAATCAGGGTGTTGAATGAACTCCATGGCTGGAACCTCCCAGAATCGGATGCCTACGACACGCTCGGCGGTCTGATCCTCCATGAAGTTGGCGACATCCCAGAGGAAAGTGCCGCGGTCTCCGTTCCCCCATTTGAATTTGTGGTTCGTGAGGTCGCCGAGAACCGCATCGTTTGGGTGGAATTTGCACCCGTTTCTGAAGGGTGACGGCTTGAGGTGCGCAGTTGCCGAGGAAACGTTATCTTCGCAACCCTGTAAAAACGCTAAGCGAGAGGACCATGGCAATGATTGAACAAATCCGCAACAGACAAGGACTGTTGCTCGCAATGATCGGAATTGGAATGTTGGGCTTTTTGGTGCCCTACGACGCTGTATTGGCCTTGATTGGTCAAGGAAACAACCGTGACGTGGGAAGTGTCGGAGGGCAAAGTGTGAGTGCCGTAGAGTATCGCATGGAACTGGAAGAGCGTCGTCGCCTTGGTTTTTCTGGAGACCAGCTCCAAGACGAAGTGTGGAGCGACCTCACGTCAACCATTGTCCTCGACGACACCTACGACGCCTTGGGACTTGAAGTCACTGACGCGGAATTTCAAGAGATGCTTTTTGGCGATTTGGACTCTCCATACATGAGCCGCGCCTTCTACAGCAACGGGGAGAACAAAGCGTTTTGGCAACAGAACTTTGGCGCAATGCTCACCACCGACCAAGGCAAGTTGAACCTGCTGAGCTACAAAAGGATGATCATTGGCAAGCGCAAAAAAGAAAAGCTGGACGCCTTGCTTGCAGATGCCTTGTACACCAACAGCCTTGAGGGCAAGTATGAGTTTAAAAACACGGAGACCAAGGCTGAGATCAAGTACGTGGCCAAACTCTACAAGAACATCCCTGATGGAGATGTTGAGGTTTCGGAAAGCGACATCAAGCGCTACTACAAAGCACACAAAGACGACCCCAAATACCAGCAAACTGAGGGCCGCAATGTGTCATTCGTGAAAATTCCTGTCGGTGCAAGTGAGTCAGACCTCAAGGCCATGGAAGTGGAAATGGAAACCCTTGCCGAGGAGTTTGCCGATGCAGAAGATGCCGTCGCGTTCTCCACGCAGGCCAATGGGCGCGAAGACATTCGCAATCTCCGCCTGGCACAAGTTGAGCTCGATATCAATGAAGCCAAATTCTTCAGCGATGACATCGGCCGTGTTGTGGGTCCGTACACCAAAAACGGCCAGATTCAAATTGCACGCATCCTCGAGCGGACCATGGTTCCTGACGAAGCGGCCAAATGCCGACACATTTTGTTGACAGCCAAGGATGCCTCTGACGAAGCCGAAATGGCCACTTTGGGCCAACGTGCCGACAGCTTGAAGCGCGTGCTGCGGAACGGAGGCGACTTCGACGACTTGGTGCAACGCTTCAGCGGCGACCCAGGATCCAAGAACACAGGGGGCGTCTATGACTTTTTCCCCAAGGGTCGCATGGTGAAGCCTTTCGAAGATTTCTGCTTCGACAAACCCATTGGTGCAATCGGATGGGTGGAAACGACCTACGGCGTGCACTTGATTGAAGTGCTCGACCGCCGCACCGAAATCGAAGAGGCGCGAGTGGTCTTCATCACCAAACCAGTCGCAGCGTCGGCGGCGACCGCGCGTGATGCCTACGCCATGGCCAGCGAATTCGCCATCAATGCAACCGACAAAGAAAGCTTGATGGCAGCGGCCAAAGAAGCAGGTTATGCGACGGGTGAGGCGAACAGCATTGCCCCTGCCGCAAGAAGCATAGCTGGTGTGAAGGACGCCTCTGAAATCGTCGCCTGGAGCTACCGCAGCCAAGAAGGCGAAGTGTCCAATCCCATCTTGACTTCTGACTTCTACATCGTTGCGCACTTGGACGCAATCACCAAGGCTGGCGCTCCTGATTTGGAGGACGTCCGTGAAAAAATGGTGGAAGGTGCGACCAACGAAGCCAAAGGCAAGTTGTACGCCAAGAAGATGGAGGGGTCAAGCTTGGATGACATTGCAGCCGCGGTCAGCGAAACGGTGAAGACCGGACGCGACGTGAGCATCAAATTCCCAACCGTCCGAGGCAGCGGCGCTTCAGCAGAGCCCAAGGTTGCAGGAGCCGCTTTCGCCACGCCAACCGGTGAAGTTTCTGCGCCGATTGTGGGCAGCTACGGCGTTTGGGTGATCTCTCCACAGAATGTGACGGATGCTGGTGAGAAAGACAGCTACCTTGACGAACAAAGCACATTGGCCTCTCGTGCACGCACGAACTTTCCCTTCACGGTGCTGAACGTCATGCAAAAGGCCGCTGGCGTTGAAGACAACCGTCGTCAACAGAATTGATCGACAAATCTTGCCGGTTCTGACAAGCCCTGCCTCGCGGCGGGGCTTGTTCGTTCAGGTCGTTTCCTCCGTTGCTGATGAAAGCCAAAGAAGGCAACCGTCTCCGTAACTCAGGAAGCGATATCCCTCCTCCAGCGCCTCGGCGTACATGTCCCGCCAGGACGTCATGCCAATGAAGGCTCCCACGAGGCAGAGCAACGTGCTTCCCGGTTGGTGAAAGTTGGTGACCAAACCTTGGACCATCCGGATGCGATACCCTGGAACAATCATCAATTGGGTTTCGAACGACAAGTGTTCCTGATTTCCCCAAGGGCCGTGTTCCAAAATGGCGGACAATGCATCGCGATCTGTCCAATCCAGCGCCTGTGCTTTCTGTCCCAACTCGCCATAAGGTGATCGCTGCGACAGGACTTCAGGCCATTGGCCATGAACTTTCCAGTGAAGTGCCCACCAGTACAAGCTTTCCATGGTCCGAAGGGTGGTTGTTCCTGTGGCAATGCGCACCCGTTGGCAGGCCATGGACTGAAGGGCTTGTTTGGTCAAAAGACACCGCTCAGCATGCATTTCATGGGCCATGATCTCCCCCTCTGAGAGTGGTTTGAATGTGCCCGCGCCCACGTGCAACGTCACCTTGGAAAGGGGAAGACCTTGTCCTTGAAGCTCCGCGAGCAACACGTCATCGTAATGCAAGCCAGCTGTGGGGGCGGCCACGCTCCCGGGCGTCATGGCGAACACGGTCTGGTAATCCTCTTTGTCCTGGGCCTCAGCACTTCTCCGCATGTATGGGGGGAGTGGTGTTTTGCCCAAATCTTCCAACACCTCGGCAAAGGTCGATTGCGTCCCCTGATCTTGGCGCCACGTCAACTCCACGACACGGTTTCCGTCTTCCGCATCTGGCAGACGTGAAATGTGCAGTTCATGGTGGACCCCCGCCGCGATTGCCGTGCCGTCCGACCAGCGTTTGGCGTTCCGAACCATCGCCTTCCATTGCACGGCATCGCGAGAAGCAAGGGCGGTTTCCACCGCACCAAGGGCTGGAGCAAGCAAGAAAATCTCGAGTTGTCCACCTGTCGGTTTGGCAGCCAAAATTCGCGCGTGAAGCACCTTGGTGTCGTTCGCCCACAACCCATCCGCACCTCCCGACCTCAACAATTCCGGAAGTTCCTCGAACGTATGGTGGGTGCGAGATCCGTCGCGGTCCACCATCACCATGCGCGCGGCGCGGCGCGGTTCGACAGGATGCTTGGCAATGGCTTCCTCTGGCAGGCAGTATTCAAAATTTTTGGAGTTCACCATCCAAAGGTACCCCCACCCTACCTTCGCAGAACCATGGGCAAGCACTTGATCATTGGCGCCTCAGGGCAACTCGGCATCGAGTTGATGCTCGGCCTTCAAGAACGACATGGACCTGAAAATGTCCTCTTGTCCGACCTGCGCCCAAGTCCTCACCCCGATGCCACACTCAGCGCCTTTGTGGCATTGGATGCCAGGAACAAGGAGGGCCAGCGCGCGCTTTTCGAAGGAGAAAACATTGAAGTGGTGTACAACCTCGTCGCCATGCTCTCGGCGAAAGGCGAACAAGACCCGATGGCCGCCTGGGCGTTGAACATGGAACCGTTGTTGCACACCCTCGAATTGGCGAGGGAAGGGCTGGTGGAGAAAGTGTTTTGGCCGAGTTCCATCGCCGTCTTTGGACCTGATGCCCCCAAACATGCCACGCCACAAGACGCAGCTCTGAATCCCACCACCGTGTACGGAATCTCCAAGGCTGCGGGTGAAATGTGGTGCAACTACTACCACGAGACTTTTGGCGTCGACGTGAGAAGCATCCGCTATCCAGGGTTGATTGGATTTCGCTCCATGCCCGGAGGAGGTACCACCGATTATGCCGTCGACGCATTTCACTGTGCCATCGAAGGTCGACCGCTCAAGTGCTACCTCGAAGCCTCGGAACGGCTGCCCATGATGACCATGAGCGACGCGGTCAAAGGCACCATTGAACTCATGGACGCCCCTACCGAAAACGTTCGTGTGCGAACCTCTTACAACGTGCACGGGTGCGATTTCACACCTGCCGAATTGACCGACGCCATTTCTTCTCGCATTCCCGGATTTGAGACGACCTATGACCCCGACCATCGACAGGCGATTGCCGCATCTTGGCCAGATTGTTTGGACGACCGAGCGGCCACCCGAGATTGGGGCTGGAAGGCAGAGCACGATGTTCATGGCCTCGTGGCTCACATCCTAGAAGGGCTGGCGCAACCAACCCATCGTTGACAAGCCGCACAGCATCCCCTCTACCCACGAGGTTTGCACGTTACTTTCGTGATTCGAACTTGAACAGAGAGCCATGGACGCCCTGCACATCAGCAACAGCCTGACCCGAACAAAAGAAGAATTCAAGCCCATCAACCCCCCGTTTGTGGGGATGTATGTGTGTGGCCCTACGGTGTACAGCAACGTGCACTTGGGCAACGTTCGGACCTTTTTGACCTTCGACATCGTCTATCGCTACCTGCAGCATCTTGGCTTCAAGGTGAGGTACGTTAGGAACATCACAGACGTGGGCCATTTGACCGGCGACACGGACGACGGTGAAGACAAAATCGGCAAAAAGGCACGCCTCGAAAACCTCGAGCCGATGGAAGTGGTGCAGCGCTACACCAACGATTTCCACGACGTGATGAACGTCTTCAACATCCTTCGGCCTTCCATCGAACCCACCGCCACTGGCCACATTGTCGAACAAATCGAAGCCATCAAAAGCATCATCGACAATGGATATGCGTATGAGGTCAATGGCAGCGTTTACTTCAGTGTGAGAACGTTCAGCGAGGACCATCCTTACGGTGAACTCTCGGGACGGAAGATTGACGAGTTGATGAACAACACCCGGGACCTTGACGGCCAAAGCGAGAAACGGGACCCCCTGGACTTCGCCCTTTGGAAAACCGCAGACGCCAGCCACTTGATGCAATGGCCCTCGCCTTGGGGACAAGGTTTCCCGGGATGGCACTTGGAGTGTTCTGTGATGAGCACCAAATACCTCGGGGAGAAGTTTGACATCCACGGCGGAGGCATGGATTTGAAGTTTCCCCACCACGAGTGTGAAATTGCCCAAAACGTCGGCGCCACCGGATGCGAGTGCCCAGTCAACTACTGGATGCACGGCAACATGCTGACGGTCAATGGCCGCAAAATGGCCAAGTCCGAGGGCAACGGGTTCACGCCTGAAGAACTCATCACGGGAAACCACAAGCTTTTGGACAAGGGCTACAGTCCCATGACCGTGCGCTTTTTCATGCTGATGGGTCATTACGCCAGCACCCTCGATTTCAGCAACGAAGCACTGCAAGCCGCTGAAAAGGGATTGTCCAAACTCGAAAAAGCCATCCAAACCTTGGGGCAATTGACCCCTGGTCAAGGCGAGAGCAGCTACGATGTTGCGGCGTTCAGCACGCGGTGCCGCGCGGCGATGAACGACGATTTCAACACGCCAATCCTGATCGCCACGTTGTTCGACGCAGTGAAAGCCATCAACGGTGCGGCCGCGGGCAACGTGACCCTCAACGCAGACGACATCGCGTCACTGACCCAAACCATGGAAACCTTCATGAGAGACGTTCTCGGTTTGCAAGCTGAGTCGGCCAGTTCAGAAGAAGGGTCTGGTGACGGAAACGAAACCAGCGCCCTTCTCGACTTGATTGTGGACATGAGGACCAAGGCCAAAGCGAACAAGGATTGGGGCACAGCCGATCAAATCAGGGATGTGCTCGCCGACCATGGCATCAGCATTCAAGACAGCAAAGATGGCAGCTCCTGGACCCGTGGTTGAGATTGTCAAGGAAGCCTGTGCAGCTTTCTGTGTGGTGGTGATGTGGATGTCGTGCGGCACGGACTCCCCCACCCCACCTGCCCACGTTCCATCCAAGGCTCAAATCACTGCACCTGAATTCGATGCAGACTCGGCGTACGCCTACGTGGCTGAACAAGTCGCGTTTGGTCCGCGGGTGCCCAATACGGCAAGCCATGATGCGTGTGCCGAATGGCTCTCGAATGAATTGGCGCGCCATGGTGCTGAGGTGACGGTTCAAGAAGGCCGCGCACGTGCGTTCGACGGGACCATCCTGAACATGAAAAACATCGTCGGAACCTTTCATCCCGAATCGCGAGACCGCGTGTTGTTGTTCGCCCATTGGGACACCCGCCCTTTTGCCGACAAAGACAGCACGAGGACCCGAGAACCCATTGATGGGGCGAACGACGGCGCGTCCGGTGTGGGTGTGCTCCTCGAAATTGCTCGGCAACTCGGCCAAGAAGCTGCGGACATCGGGGTTGACATTGTCTTCTTCGATGCGGAAGACTACGGACGTCCAGAGTGGCTTCCTGCCACAGAAAATGGGTTCCGAGATTGGTGCCTTGGAAGCCAATACTGGGCAGAAAACCCTCATCGCATCGGATACCGCGCGCGATTTGGCATTTTGCTCGACATGGTCGGCGCAGAGGATGCGGTGTTCCACCAAGAAGGGACCAGCCTGAGGTACGCGCCGCATGTGGTGAGGAAGATTTGGAAACGTGCAGACGAGTTGGGGTTTGGCGCGCGTTTTGATGCCGAAGCCACCCCACAAACCATCGACGACAACCTTTTCGTTTCCGAAATCGCAGGCATTCCAAGCGCCAACATTGTGGACTATCGAATCCGGGTGAGACCCATGGGATACGGCCCATTTCACCACACCCATGCCGACAACATGAGCGTCGTTGACAAGGAGACCCTTCGTCAAGTCGGGGCCACAGTCCTTTCGGTGGTTCGGCAGCCCTAAGTCATTCACCAAGGCCTGTCGGAAACCGCGCATTGGCCTCTCACAAAACAGCCACGGCAACCAGTACCTTGGTCTGGATGCCCCGTTTGTCTTTTTGCACTCCAAACGTCCTTCTTGCGCTGCTGCTTTGCAGTTTGGCAACACTGGGGTCCGCCTCAACGGGCATGCTCAAGCGACAAATCGACCGGGCAGACTCCTTGCGCAACCAAGGCAAAATGGTACAGGCCCTGTCCATGTACCGCAGCCTGCTGCCTGAACCCCTGAGTGGATGCGAACAAGGCCGGGTGCACATTGGCATGGCGGCCATCCATTGGCAAGCGGGCAACACTTCACAAGCCAAACCGCTGCTCACCGACGCTGCCTTGACCTGCAGCACATGTCCAGCCCAAATCCGGACCAACCTCACCCTCGAACTGGCCCAACTGCTGGCCCGATGTGGATCCACGTCGATGGCCTTGGACGTGTTGGTTCGCGAACAACAACTCCAACCTCATCCAGCGCTGCGCACAGAACTGAGTGTGGCCCTGGTGGAATTGCACTTTGCTCAGGGGAACTGGAATGAAGTTTGGGCCCTGACGGAATCGTTGAAAGGTCCCCATGCCCAAGGGTTGCGACTCCAATCGGGCGTCATGTTGGGTCAGGCTCTTGAAGCGCTTCCCGTAGAATCCTTCTTGCGTTCGGCGAAGCCCTCCAACGAAGGCGTCGTGCTTGGTGAATTGACCCATTTGCACACGTTGCTGAACGGACTCGGGCGGAGCGATGAGGCGCTGAGTTTGGCTCGAACCATGGCGTCCTTTTTCGACCCACTGGCCGACCCCGAACCGTGGACACTTGCCCAACTTCGCGTGGCGATCTCCGCGGAACAGGCCAACCAACCCCTCGAGGCGCTTTTGGCGTTTCATGAAGCCGGACGTGTTGCCTCGCAAGTCAATGACGTTGCTTTGAGAGCCCGAATCGCAAGGGAGCAAGCGCGCTTTGAACGTGCTCGGGGTGCAGAGAAAGCGGCACTTGACCATCTTGTCATGGCCGACAGCTTGACCATGGTCATGCTGCACAGCGGTGGTCAAGAACGGGAGCCGCGGACATTCCAAACCCACCCCGCACTTTTGGATGACCCCTTCGAACTGGCCGCCGCCGATGCCATGCGCCCACAAGCGTCATCTGGAGCGTGGCCCTTCGCATGTGCCTTGCTTGCACTTGCGCTTTTGGCCACGGCACTACGCGCCAGGGAATTGAAAAAGGCCCTTCGCAAGGAAAGGGTGCGCTCTTTCAGGATGCAGCGGGCCATTCACGCCGAAACCGCCGGAGAATCCCTGCTGGATGTTTCAGGAGAGCACAATCACGTGGCAACCATGCCCCCCGACAACGTGGAAGAAGTCCTGACCCGACCGGATCGACTTGACTTTGACGATGTCATTGCCTCACTTGAAATGGACCACGGAACGGGGATCGAATGGGAATTCGAAGGCACCTCCGAAGGCCAAAACGCACCGGAAGGACTGCTCTCCCTGCTTTCGGTCACCGTGAGACGCTTGTTGAACGGGAACCATGAACAACGTGCTTTCATGGGCCGCATTCGGAACGACTGGCATGGCATCCATGTGGAGATCGAAGGGCCGGAAACGCCTTCGACCAGAGAGCTTCAGCGCATGTTTGCTGGTGGCACACACAGTTCGACCTGGAATCCCGTGCTGGTGCAAATTGAAAAGCTCGCTGGACACTTCACCGTAGAAAAACGCGGGACTGGAGACTTGGCACTGACCTTCATGGTGCCCCACGACACCAACGCCGACTGACACTCAGCGTTCTCCGACGAATTGGTCCAAAAAGCGCCGGTCGTTTTCGAAGAAATGACGCAGATCGCCGATTTGGTAACGCAGCATTGTGATGCGCTCAATGCCCATGCCGAATGCGAACCCACTGTAGACCTCCGGGTCGATTCCGCTCGCCTTCAGCACATTGGGGTCCACCATTCCGCAGCCCAAAATCTCGAGCCATCCCGTCCCCTTTGTGATGCGTTTGTCCACTTCTGTTTTGAGCCCCCAATACACATCCACTTCCGCGCTCGGTTCGGTGAATGGGAAGTAAGAAGGGCGAAGTCGGATGTCTGTTTCTGGGCCAAAAAAGCACCTTGCGAAATGCAACAGGGTCTGCTTCAAATCAGCGAACGACACATTCTTGTCGATGTACAGCCCTTCGATTTGATGGAACATACAGTGCGCCCGTGCTGAAATGGCTTCATTCCGAAAGACGCGCCCCGGCATGATCAAACGCATGGGCGGTTCGCGCTTCTCCATTTCGCGCACCTGAACGGAACTCGTGTGCGTGCGAAGGACCATGTCGGGGTCGCGCTCCACGAAGAACGTGTCTTGCATGTCACGGGCCGGATGTTCAGGCGGAAAGTTCAATCCGCTGAACACGTGCCAATCGTCTTCAATCTCTGGACCCTCCGCAACGGCAAAGCCCATGTTTTGAAAAATCCCAACGATTTCCCTGCGAACCACTTGCAAGGGATGGTGGGTCCCCACAGTCACGCCGCCTGAAGGACGCGTGGCGTCTTCTCCAGAGACTTCGGGGCGCACGACATTCACTTGCTGAGCTTGCACCACTTTGTGCTCCACCGCCTGCTTCAGTTGGTTGAGCATCGGGCCCAATTCCCGCTTTTCGTCCCCAGGAACCGCCTTGAAATCGGCCATCAAACCCTTGATTTTGCCTTTGCGGCCCAAGAATTCAATGCGAAATGCCTCAACGGCTTCTGGACTGGGAAGTTCAGCAGCGGCCACCTCGGCCATCATGCTTGTGATGCGGTCCTTCATGCTTGCGGTCGTTGAATCAGTTCAAGCGCTTCATGTTCATGATCACGTCTTCCAGAGGACGGTCGCCGCGACGACGGTCTGTGGGCACTGCCGCGATGCTGTCGATGATGTCCAATCCTTCGATGACGTAACCAAACACCGTGTACTGCATGTCCAAAAATGGCGTCCCACCGACCGTCTTGTAGAGTTCTCTCGATGCATCAGAGTAGACAAATTGCCCATTTTCCACGTTGACCAATCCGTTGCCGTATTCGTTGGCAAAGGCGGCGATGCGACCTTCAATTCCGCTCAGTTCGTTGTCGCTGAACTGGCGCCCTTGCACCAAGTAAAATTGGCTACCAGAGCTACGACGTTCTGGATTCACGTTGTCGCCTTGGCGTGCCGCTGAGAGCGCTCCTTTGACGTGAAGCAAATCAGGCCTGATTTCAGCTTCGACGGTGTAGCCTGGACCTCCACTGCCCAACCGCGCATTCGCATCGGCATCCTTGCTCTGTGGGTCGCCACCTTGCACCATGAACTCGCGAATCACCCGGTGAAAAATCAAACTGTCGTAGAACTGCTCATCCACGAGCTTGAGAAAGTTGTCGCGGTGTTGAGGCGTGGAATCGCTGAGCTGAACAATCATGTTGCCAAACTTGGTTTCAATCTCAACCTTTGCAGGTTCCTTCGATGCCATTCCTGTGGATTCACATCCAGAGGAGGACATCAGGAGCAGGGAGAGCGCCACGACAAAGAGGCTGGAGAACAAGAAAGGAGTGCGAGGAGTCATTTGGGCTTTTTTCATCATCTTTGAAGTCTGACTCCAAAGGTAGATGTCAATCCAAACAACGCTATGGTCATGACCCGCATTTTCTCCCTCTCCATTGTCGCAGCAGTCGGCCTGTTGCTTACCGGTTGCTACAAAGTGGAAGAGACCGTGGCGAACATCTACGTGATTCGCCTAGAAGGTGACGAGCAAGTGCCCGTCTCTGATGCAGAGGTGAGGCTCTTCGCGGAAGGTGGCGGAGAACCTCGTTTTGACACCACCCAAACCACCACAGACGAAGGCTTCACGTCATTCAACTTCTCGGATTTGTACGTGGCAGGCCAATCGGGATTCGCAGTCCTCAGCATTGAGTGCGAAAAAGGCACCTTGTCTGGAACAGGGTTGATCAAAGTCGAGGAAATGGTCACCAACGAGGCGACCGTGGTCATGGAGTGACCCTCTGCTGGCTAGGCCCTTGTTCCTGATTCCTCACTCTTCCCCTTCGCGACCAATCCACGCGGCAAAGTAGTCCACCAAGGCCCGTTTCATCATGGTCTCTTGCTCCTCTGGCGTCAGCGCCGGGATGGGTTCCCCCACGGAAAAGTGCGGCCATCCCTCCTCGTCCTCCCCGTCTCTGACGTAATGGCCCAACGGCTCGAGCAGGGTGCAAACGCCCACGTGCATCAAGTCCATTTTCTCATCTTTTTTGTAGCGTCGAGCACCTTGACCCGCTTCTTGAAGCCCCACGGCAAACACCATGCTGGTGACATCTGGCTCCTCGCCAAAACGTTCCATCATGCGCTTCACCAGCGTCTGCCAATCTCGCTCAAATGTGTAATCCATGGGGTCCAAAGTTCGGAAGAGATACAAAAAAAGCCACGAGGTTTCGTGGCTTTGTAGTCGGGATGACTGGACTTGAACCAGCGACCACACGTCCCCCAGACGCGTACTCTACCAACTGAGCTACATCCCGATAGAGGGGTGCAAATGTAGGCGATTTTCTCCCACGGAAAAAGCCGAGGAACAAAGTAGATTTGCAAGGACCTTTTGGTTCCCAACCAGACACCCATGAAGATTTCCGCCCGCTGGCTTCAACAGCTCTTTTCCTTCGACGTCCCTGTCGACAAGGCCGCCCAAGTTCTGACCGCAACTGGTCTGGAGGTGGAAGGTGTTGAACACGTTCAAGACGTGCCCGGCGGACTCGCAGGAGTCGTGGTCGGCCACGTCACATCGGTGGAGCCCCATCCCAACGCGGACCGCCTTCGTTTGTGCAAAGTGGACGTGGGCGAAGAGGTCCTCGACATTGTTTGTGGCGCGAGCAACGTTGCTGAAGGCCAAAAAGTGCCGGTCGCCCAAGTTGGGACGACGTTGCATCCGACGGATGGAGAACCGTTCAAAATCAAGAAAGGCAAGATCCGCGGCGAGGTTTCCCTGGGGATGATTTGTGCCGAAGATGAATTGGGCTTGGGCACCAGCCATGACGGCATCATGGTGCTCGATGCTGACGCCGCGGTCGGACAACCGCTCGCTACGCACGTCGGGCTGGAAGGAGATGACGTGATTGAGATTGGCCTGACGCCCAACCGCAATGATGCGATGGGCCATTGGGGCGTGGCGCGCGATTTGAGAGCGGGCTTGTTGCATGGCACTGTGGATGGCGTTGGCCCCATGGACGTGAACGATTTGCGTTTGCCTGCGATCGCCCAACTGGACGAGGCCCTTGAACGTGGCGGCAGCATGTCGCTTATGGTTGAAGCCCAAGACGACTGTCCGCATTACCTCGCCTTGGAATTGGAAGATGTCACTGTGGGACCGAGCCCTGACTGGGCTCAAAAGCAGTTGCGCGCCATCGGATTGCAACCCATCAACAACGTCGTCGACGCCACGAATATGGTGCTCCACGAGTTTGGCAACCCCTTGCATGCCTTCGACATGGACCAAATTGGCGGAAGCCAAATCTGCGTCCGGAAGGCCCAACAAGGTGAGGCATTCACCACCCTCGACGGGCAAGCGCGCACGCTTGATTCCCACGACTTGGTCATCGCAGACCATGAAAAGCCCATGTGTCTCGCGGGAGTTTATGGCGGTGCTGAAAGCGGGGTGAGTGACCACACGACGAAAGTCGTGTTGGAGGCGGCGTGGTTCCACCCCGTCACAGTGCGCAAAAGCGCCAAGCGTCACACGCTGAGCACCGACGCCAGTTTCCGATTCGAGCGCGGTGTGGATCCCAACATGGTTCGCAAAGCGGCGGCGCGTTGCGTTCACTTGCTTGAAGAGTGGGCGGGGGCCCGTCTCGTGGGAGGAAGCGAACACCTCGATGCGCCTCAGGTCGGCGATGCCCGCGTTGAGGTCAAATTGTCGTGGCTGTTTGGATTCTTGGGCATCGAGATCGAACATGAACGGTTGAAGTCGATTTTGACTTCGCTGGACATCGTTGTTGCTGAGGAAGGTGCCGACGTTTGGACTTTGGAGGTGCCTTCATACCGGAGCGACGTCACACGCCCAGCAGACATTGCTGAAGAAGTGCTTCGCATTCATGGGTTTGACCACGTGCCGCTTCCAGAACGAATGACCGGGACCCTCGAAGTGCCTTCAACGCCCAACCGAGAGGACGTGTTGTTTGGATGGAGAGAGCTTCTCGTGAGTCGGGGGTTCACAGAAATCATGTCCAACTCGCTGACCAAGGCCTCTTACGCCTCGGTGGTGAAAGACCGCGATTTGGTGCCCGACGCAAGCGTTCACATGCTCAATCCGTTGAGTTCAGATTTGGGCGCGATGCGGCAAAGCTTGGTCTTCCAAGGTCTTGAGGCCATTGCGCGGAACGCCAACCACCAACAACCCGATTTGAGGCTCTTCGAATTTGGGCGCACTTACACCCGACATGACAATGGCGAAGGGGGGTACAACTACAACGAGAAAGAACATCTCAGCATGTGGGTCACCGGTCGAGATTTTCCAGAGTCTTGGAACCGCCCCAAAGGAAAAGAGGGGCTCGCCGACATGTACACCTTGAAAGAGACGATCGAAGCCTTGTTCCAAAACATTGGACTGAACGTCCTCTCAGATCCAGAAATGTCGGATGAAGGGCTGTTGGCTGAAGGTGTGCTCTTGAGACATCCCAATGGAAAGGAAATCGGACGGTGGGGCATGGTGCATCCTGAAGTCGCGGCTGCCTGTGATGTCAGCGAGGCGGTGTTTTGGGCGGATTTTGACGTGGCCTTGTTGTTGAAGGCCGTCAAAAAGCGCCGGACCAAGGCCAAGGATTTGCCCAAATTCCCTTCCGTGCGACGCGATTTGGCATTGGTGGTGGACAAAAGCATGACGTACGACACGTTGAAGCAAGCGGCCACAGGCGCGGAGCGAAAATTGCTCAAGGAAGTGTGGTTGTTTGATGTGTACCAAGGCAAAGGCCTTGAGGCGCATGAGAAGAGCTATGCCATGGCCTTCAAGCTGCAAAACCCAGAAGCCACCCTGAACGACAAGCAAATCGAATCGGCCATGTCCCGGATCCTCAAAGCGCTGGAGTCCACGGGGGCCCGATTGCGATAACCCGTGGAGTCCACCATGAAGCAGCGTCCCGTCCTCCACCCTCCGGTTCAAGTCTCTCATCCCTACTACCGATTGACGAGGGTCTTGGTTTGGGCGGGCATTTCGAGGTATTACACCATCTCAGGTCTCGATGATTTTGATCGGCTGCCAAGCAAAGGCACGCCAGCAATCTTCATTGGGAATCACCAAAATGGAATGATGGATCCGATGCCCATTTGTGGGTTCATCCCGCAACAAGTTCACTGGCTGACACGCGCAGATGTGTTTTGGAATGGGGTGGCCCGCCACATTTTGTACGGCTACAACCAACTCCCTGTGTACCGTCAACGGGACCGTGTAGATCAATTGCGAGAGCGCAACGACATCATCTTTGACGTGTGCGTCGATCGATTGCACGCAGGCGCAGCCATGGGCATCTTTCCCGAAGGCAACCACAACCCCTACCCCTCGTTGCGCACACTGAAAGGGGGGTTGGCCGAGATGTTGACCCGCAGTGTGCGCAAGCACGACTCTCTCAAAGACATTCAAGTGGTGCCCCTTGGGCTCGACTATGAAGACTATGTCGGATGGCGAAGACGGCTTCGCGTGCGCGTAGGTGAGCCTGTCCCCTTTGCCGATTTGATCCAAGAAGACGGAAGCATGGACAAGGTGGGCTTCAATGCTCGCGTCAAAAGTGCGTTCCAAGAGGTCATGGTCGACATTCAGCCTGAAGACGCCCAACAGGTTCTGCACCCTGCTGTTCGTGCCTTGCGCACGACCGAGATGACGGCGGAGCAGTGGCGCAGCTTCACAGGCACACTCCGGACTTGGGAGCAACGGTGGCAGATCGATTCTGATTGGGCCAACGAGGTGAAAGCTGCCTTTGACCATTGGCAGAGCGCATGGGAAAAGATGGAGCGCCAAGGAAGGCCTGAAGCCTGGGGAATTGACCCATCACACATTCGAGCGCAGGGGTCTTCGGTGCAATGGATGCGACCGTTGGTCATGCTCGCAAACCTCCCCTCATGGCCCACCGCAACGTTGATCTCCGCCCATGTCCAACGAAGCGTCAAAAAGCTCGAGTTTGTGGCCACCATGCGCTTCGGTTATGGCATTCTTTTGATGCCTTTGACGTGGTTGATTTGGTCCGGACTGGCTGCATTGGCTGCACCTGAAGGTTGGGGTTGGCTGGCAGCATCCGCCATGTGGATTTGGGGCCAAGGCGGTTCCCGAATGCACGCATGGGCCCAATCCAAACTTCACAACCTTCAGGACCGGCGAGATGGAGAGAACTTCTGGAAGGACCAACATGGTATCCATGTCAGAAAAGCATGGCAGCAATATCTCGATGTGCTTGGGGTACGAAAGGCCTAGTCAATCTTACTGGGCTGATGTCCGACCATTTTGGTTGATATTCGTGTTAAGAAAGCGTTCACATGTCGTTTACCTCAGAAGAACATAGCCGTGATGAACTTCGAGCCATGGGCAAGCAACGCATCCTCTTGGTCGACGACGAACCAGACATCCTCGAATTCATCGAATACAATTTGATGAAAGAGGGATATGACGTCCACACTGCAAACAACGGCAAAGAAGGTGTGGACCTCGCCAAAAAACTCCTGCCCGACTTGATCCTGCTCGACGTGATGATGCCTGAGATGGACGGCGTGGAAGCGTGCACGCTCATCAGGGAAGAGAAACGGTTGGGCGCCACGGTGGTGGCTTTCCTGACTGCACGCGGGGAAGATTACAGCCAAATTGCCGGCTTTGAAGCTGGGGCAGACGACTACATCCTCAAACCCGTGAAACCGCGCGTGCTGTTGTCAAGGGTGCAAGCCTTGTTGCGCAGAAAAAAAGCGGCGAGCTACGTGGGCGGCGACTACGATGGAACCGGATTGATGATCGACCCCGAGCGGTATGTCGTCGTCCATGAAGGCAAGGAAATGTCCTTGCCCAAGAAAGAATTTGAACTCCTCAGTTTGCTCGCCTCCCAACCGGGACGTGTGTTCACGCGTGAGAACATCCTTGCAAGTGTCTGGGGCACAGATGTGGTGGTGGGCGACCGCACCATCGACGTTCACATCAGAAAACTTCGCGAGAAACTCGGAGAGCACTACTTCAAGACTGTCAAAGGGGTGGGCTACAAATTCGTCGGCTGATGGCGGGACGAAGTCCACGCTCGGTCTCCATCCAAGCTGGCGTGGCCGTAGGCCTGCTGACGTTGCTTGCCGTTGGAGGGGCCCTGTGGGTCAATGACATCCAAAATCAATGGTGGCTTCCACCCATCACGGCTCTGGTCGTGGGTGGTCTTTGCTACGTGCTGGTGTTCCGACAACTTGGGATGTACATCCAAGATCGTGTCCGAATCATCTACAAGACCATTCGCAGGCTGAAAGGGTCAAGCAACCAGATCAACCTCGACATGGACAACGACATTGTCGAACAAGTGAACCGCGATGTGATGTCTTGGGCAGAATCTCAAATCGAAGAAATCACGAACTTGAGGGAAACCGACACGTTTCGCCAAGAATTCATTGGCAACCTCGCCCATGAACTCAAGACCCCCATCTTCAACATCCAAGGCTTCATCCTCACGTTGCTTGAAGGGGGCATGGAAGACCCTGAAATCAATCGAAAATTCCTCTTGAAAGCCGCAAAAAACGTGGAGCGCATGTCAGGTTTGCTCGAGGATTTGGATGTCATCACCAAAATGGAAGCGGCCAATTTGGACATTGAATTGCTGCCGTTTGACCTGCTTGACATCATCCGTGAGACGATCGAAAGTCTCGAACCCAAGGCGAAACGAAATGACATTGACTTGAGGCTGCAGAAAGGTATTGATGCATCTTCTGTGATGGTGAAAGGCGACGCTGCCAAACTCGTTCAAGTGTTGACCAACCTCGTCGTCAACAGCATCAATTATGGCAAAGCCGGTGGGCATACGGAAATCCGGTACTACGATGCGGAGGATTCCATACTGGTCGAGGTCGCAGACTCGGGCATTGGCATCAAGGAAGAAGATCTGCCGCGGGTGTTCGAGCGATTCTATCGCGTCGACAAGTCCCGTTCGCGCCATGCTGGCGGGTCCGGGCTGGGGCTGGCCATTGTCAAGCACATTGTGGAATCACATGGCCAAACCATCAATGTGAGAAGCACCTATGGAGAAGGGTCAACCTTCAGCTTCACGCTGGAGAAGGCCGGTTCTTGAAGCGTTCACGAACGGATTGGCCCTTTTTTCGGCGCCAATGGTGGTCGGCCCACCGTGACCCGGCCACACCACCATGTCGTCTGGAAGCATGAACATCTCCCTTTCGATGCTCTCGCGCAAGTCGCTGGGCACGCTGCCAGGCAAATCGGTTCTGCCGATGCTGCCCTGAAAGAGGACATCTCCGCCCAGCACCCAACCGTGCTTGTGATTCACGAACGCCACGTGGCCCGGCGCATGGCCCGGCACGAAGCGAACCTCCAGCACCAAGTCACCGCACGCAATTTCCTCGCCTGGCACAAGGTCCAACACGGCATCAGGCAACGGGTCCATGGACACCCCGTACATCTGAGCGGCAAGGGGCCCGCGACGATACGTTTCCTCGTCCAAGGGATGCATTCGCGGCAGCAATCCATAGGTGTCCTTCATCCATTGACACCCCATGACATGGTCCAAATGCCCATGGGTGAGCAAGACTTGAACCGGTTGAACGTCAAGCTGCGTGCACAACGCCTGAAACGCCTCGCGTTCCGGCGGGGAAGACATGCCCGGATCGACGACCGTGGCCTCGCCATTGCCGTGGTCGACGAGATAAGTCTGCTCTCCAAAGACATTGCATGTGAGGGAATGCACCATGCGGCGTAATTTCGGGAAGAATGTCCCGTTCTGCCCACATGCTTCACGACTTTGAGACCTTGTTTCGTCGGGCCAAGCTTAGCGGGCTGTGGGCGATTTGGATCGCGCTCGGAAGCCAAGGGGCGTGGGGGCAATTCACCGATGGACTCAATGTGGAGTTTGGCAAGAACCGCGTGCAGCATCGCGGGTTCGAGTGGACGTATTTCGAGGAAGGCATGTTTGAGATCTACCACTACCGAGAGGGAGACCAAATCGCAGGACAGGTCACGCGCATCCTGAGCGAAGAAGCGAAAGCCCTTGCTCCGATGTTTGGCCGAAGCCTTGTGGGGCCCATCCAAGTGCTGGTGTTCAAATCAGAGGAGGAATTCCGGCAAAGCAACGTCGGGGTGATGACCTCCCAAGACCAAGAGACCAACATTGGGGGCACTGCCAAGCTCGTCGGAAGCAAGATGTTTCTGTACGGTCGAGGCGACCGGTTGGCGATGGAGCGCGACGTTCGAGAAGGGCTGGCACGCATCCTTTTCAACCAGACAATGTACGAGAGTCAGTGGACAGAAGCCTTGAGAAACGGCAACCTCGTGCAGGTCCCCGCATGGATGTCAGAAGGCGCCGCGAGGTATGCGGGACGTGGCTTGGATGCCTCAAGCAGGGCACGGGTCATCGATGCCACCCAGACCGGGGCCTTCGAACGCCTTGACCAAGCATCCGGAACAGATGCAGCGATTTTGGGTCAAGCGGTTTGGGCCTACGTGGCGGACATCTACGGTTTGCCCACCATCGCCAATGTCCTTTACATGACGCGCATCACCCGAAGTCCAGAAAACGGCTTCCGGTTGGCCACGGGATCTTACCTCGCAGACTTGGCTTTGGAAGTGCGGGACCACCACCTGCGTCGCGCCCCTTCTGGGCATGACCTCCATTTGCCGGCGTTCGAATCGAAGAAGGCCTTGCGGCAAGCACGCAGGACGCCAGGTGCAGAGATCCCACTGCGACTCAAGCGACGCTACCAATACACGCAGTTTGTCCTTTCGCCCGACCAATCGCAATGGGCTTTCACCACCAACGAACGCGGACAACTGCGCGTGGGCACCGTGGATGCAGCCTCGGGCAAACTCACCTGGCATGCCGTTCTCGGTCACCGATTGGCCAGGCTTGAAGACGACGACCCTCCGCGTTTGGCGTGGCACCCCCAAGGCAAAACGCTTGCTTTCACCACGGAGCTGAAAGGCGCACCTCGCATAGGGTTCATCAACATGCTCACGGGCGAAATGGAGCTCAAGGAACTGTTCAAAATCGACCAGGTGCTCGACATGGTTTACGCCCCGGACGGCGCTCACATCCTGATGTCCGCCCTGGAAGACGGACAGTCCGACCTGCATTTGTACGACGTCGTCGCCAACAACCAAAAACCGCTCTGGCGTGATCGGTTTGACGATTTGATGCCTGCGTTTTGGCCACAAGGCAACACCTTCATCTTTGCTTCGAATCGACCGGACGACACCCTTCGCAACGATCAACTGGACCATCCCTTTCCACCCAACCTCGACCTTTTCGTGGCCAACCTCGACGACGACCCCATCCAGCTCGAACAATGGACCCACACGCCTGAAGTGGACGAACGGTTGCCTCATCCCCGGGCCAAAGGAGAATTCACGTACTTGGTGAATGGCGAAGGACGAGGCTCGAGATTGGGGTTGGGCTGGAGGGACAGTACGATTGTGGCCGTCGACACCGTTGTGCGTTACCGCACGTTTTCACAGCTCCGTGAAGCGCTTGTGCTGCCGGTTCCGTGCACCGATTTGACTGTGGAGGACGACAACGTGTTTGTGTCGGTGCATCGGGCAGGCCAAACCAACCTCCTGTCCCTCCCTCTTCCCAACCTTCAACTGCTGCACACCCCGTCGTCTCAACAAGGGTTCACTTCAAACACGACTTCACCATTTCCTTCGACGCTCCCGGACTGGTCCTACGATTGGGCCCCAGACCAAATCGACTTCCGGAACTACGTCTTTGAATCGGAAACGCAACAACCAACGCCACAAGACACCGCGCGCAGCCAAGAATCGACCACGCCCAAAACGTGGGCAAGGCTCGTGCCAAGGAACTACCGGCTGAACTACGCCCTCGACAAAGTCCAAACCCAACTCAACAACACCTTCAACACGTCTTTCTACCAACCCTACAACGGCCAAGTGAACGCCCAGCCAGGACTGGGCAACGCCACGGAAATTCGATTGAGTGATGTCATGGACGACAAACATTTGATTGGGGGGTACACGATTCCCGTGAATTTGTCGAACACGTTTTTTGGGCTGGCGTACTTGGACCTCGAAGGTCAAGTGGACAAGGAACTTTCCTTCCAAAGACAGTCGAGCGCTCGGGTCGATCCGACAACGGGGCGTCTTGTGGAAACGGCAACCCATTTGCTGAGACGAGAGTGGCGATGGGCCTTTGACGAGGTGCGAAGCTTGCGCTGGGGGCTCGCAGCACGATTCAACCGAGATGTGATTCAAGGCACGGACCTGTTTTCCCTGACCGCGGACAACAGCACAGGAGAGCAACTCGGACTTCAGATCTCCTGGGTCCACGACGACACGCGCAGTCCAAGGCTCAACATTCATCATGGATTTCGGGCGCGCGTTTGGGCAGAGTACTTCATCGATGGCGTGGGCACGGCGACCGTTGAGAACGGAACTCAAGGCCTCACCGCGCCCAATGCGGGATGGTCCTTCGGCACCATTGGGTTCGATGCACGTCGCTACATTCCCCTTGTGGGACCGAGCATCCTCGCGTTGCGCATGGCCGGAGATTGGTCGATTGGCCAAAAGAAGCTGCTCCACATGCTCGGCGGCACCGACAACAGCTTTTCCCTTGCCGGCAATGCCAACACCGCCGTTGACCCGGACATCCCCTACACGTACCAGGCGCGCATCACGCCACTTCGGGGCTTCCAGAACAACGTGCGCAACGGCGCCAACATGACCGTCGCCAACGCTGAGGTCAGGCTTCCCATTTTCTTCAACAGCGCGGGAAAAACCGACTTCCTCAAGCATCTACAGGCCGTGGCCTTTGCAGATGTCGGGGCTGCATGGACTGGACTTCACCCCTACACAGACGACAACACCTTCAATTTTGTGACTGTTGAATCGAACCCCATCACCGTCACCGTCAGCAACAACCGCGAGCCCGTCTTGTACGACCTCGGCTTTGGGCTGCGTTCTCGGTTCTTAGGCTACTGGCTGGCCGCCGATTGGGCCTATGGGGTGGATGACGGCATCACCTTGCCTCGTCGGTTTACCTTGTCCTTGAATTTTGATTTCTGAACCACCCCGTCATGCCATTTGATCCCCTGACATTGTTGATCCTTCTCGCCATTGGCCTGCTCGCAGGCTTGGCCTCAGGCTTTGTGGGCGTTGGTGGCGGCCTTGTGCTGGTCCCTGCCATGGTCGTGTTCTTGGGCCTCGGTCAACACGCCGCTCAAGGCACCAGCCTCGCCATGATGTTGCCCCCTGTTGGCATTTTGGCCGTGCTTCAATACCACCGAGCCGGCGAAGTTCACTGGGCATACGCCGCCGTCCTTTGCGTCACGTTTGTCATTGGCGCATGGACTGGATCCAAATGGAGCCTGAAGCTGTCCGAATCGTGGGTCAAACTTGTGTTTGGCCTGGTCATGCTGTACGCCTCCTGCCGAATGCTTTGGACTGCGTGGACTCAGCTCAAACCCACCCTCTGGCCATGACTGCCCTTGCGCAACAATTTCAAGCCCTCGCGGCCACCCATCACGACGAATGGATCGCCTTGCGTCGCCACCTCCACGCCAACCCGGAACTGTCGTTTGAAGAGCACGAAACGATGGCCTTCGTGTCCGCGCAACTCTCTGCGTGGGGCGTGGATCACAAAACCCATGTCACGGACACCGGGATTGTCGCCACTATCCAGGGCCAACATCCAGAGACCCGCCTCGTCGCGCTCCGGGCGGACATGGACGCCTTGCCCATTCAGGAAGCCAACGACGTTCCGTACGCCTCCACCAACCCTGGCGTGATGCACGCCTGCGGTCACGACGTGCACACAACATCGCTCTTGGGGGCCGTCCAATTGCTCAACGCCTCCCGCGACCATTGGCAAGGCACCATCCGTTGCATTTTTCAACCTGGCGAAGAGCGCATTCCTGGCGGAGCCAAAGGCATGGTGGCCGCTGGAGTGTTGGCCAACCCTGTTCCTGCGCACATCCTGGGCCAACATGTGTACCCCCAATTGCCTGCTGGGCATGTCGGGGTGCGCGGAGGAGACTACATGGCCGCGGCGGACGAAATTCACTTGACCGTTCATGGACGTGGAGGGCACGCCGCCCTTCCACACCTGTGCCAAGACGCTGTTCTGGCCGCTTCAGCCATCATTGTCGCGGCACAACAAACCGTCTCACGAGGATGCCCTCCCGGGACGCCTTCTGTGCTGTCGTTTGGGCGTGTGGAAGCGCTTGGTGCGACCAACGTGTTGCCCAACAACGTCGCCATCCAAGGCACCTTCCGTTCGATGAACGAAGCATGGCGGGAGAAAGCACACGTCATGATGGAGGACGTCATTCACCACACCGCCAAGGCCCACGGGTGTCGTGCAGAACTGGAAATCCGTCACGGTTACCCGCATGTCCACAATGAAGTGGCCTTGACGAAGGCGTTCAAAGAATCCGCCATCGCTTACCTCGGGGCCGACTACGTGCACGATTTGGACATCCGCATGACCGGCGAAGACTTCAGTTATTTCGCCAATGAAATTCCCGGTTGCTTTTACCGCCTTGGGACAGCATCACCCATTGAAGGAGATGATTTTGGAACGCAAGGCTTGCACACCCCTCACTTTGACGTGGATGAATCTGCCTTGAAAACAGGGGCTGGTTTGATGGCTTACGCTGCCGCCACGGTCAATCGCTGACGGCTGCGTAAATCAATGCGCAACTTGGCACAGGAATTTGATCCTAGCCAGTCGGAGCTCTTCTTCTGAGTAAACGTCTTCAAACTCCTCTATTGCGGCCCCCAAGCCCTCATCTTCAGATTCCTTGAAAAATTCGAACAATTCTTCCAGGCACTCTTCATCAAGGCTTTCCTCGAGGATGTGATTCAGATTGACCTTGGTTCCTGCACTCACGATTGCTTCAATTTCATCGAGCACCTGGGAACGCTCCCCGTGAATGCCAGCAGCAATGTCGTCCAAGCCCATTTTCCGATCCATCAATTGAATGATTGTGACCTTGTTGCTTGACTTGGAACCGCTGCTTCGCACCAGCAACGTTTCGTCACGCTCAATGCCTTCGTCTTTGATGTATTGGGCAATCAGTTCTGTAAACGGCTGGCCAAACTTCGCCGCCTTTCCCGAACCCACCCCAGTGATTCGGAGCAATTCGTCAGGATTGACAGGATAGTGGGTGGCCATCTCATCCAGACTGACATCCTGGAAAATGACGTAAGGAGGCAATCCCTTGGCTTCACTGACCGTTTTACGCAGGTCGGTCAGCATGCCCCTCAATTTGAGATTCAACGCACCGCCGCTGTCGCCGCGTGTCTGAGCTAAGGAGTCTCCCGTATCCACATCGCTGAAGTCCCGCTGGTTGGCCAGCATGACTGGATGAGGATCTGAAATGAAGGAATGGCCCTTCTCCGTGAGATGCAACACCCCATATTTCTCCACTTCTTTGGCCAGGTAATCAAGCACCACCGTTTGGCGCACGATGCCTTGCCAAAACTCTGCATTCTCCTCTTTTCCTCGCCCCCAGAACACGCTGTCAACCGCCCCATAGTCTTCCATCTCGCGATTTTTTGTGGCGGTCAGCAACGAGGTGTAAAAACCCATCCGATGCTTGCTCTTGTGCTCCATCACCGAGCTAAGCAGCAAATGCACGTCTTCCTGACGATCCACCAGTTTGGGGGGATTTTGACTGTTGTCACAGTTCATGGCACCAGGTCCATTGACTTCGTCAAACTCTTCTCCGAAGTAATGCAAGAGGAATTTCCTGCGGTTCGTCGCAGTCTCCGCATAGGCCATCACTTCCTGCAGCAATTGCATCCCCACCTCTTGTTCGGCGATGGGCTTGCCTTGGAGGAACTTCTCGAGTTTGTCGATGTCCTTGTGACTGTAAAACGCGATGCATCGTCCTTCTCCCCCATCTCGACCTGCACGACCCGTTTCTTGGTAGTAACTCTCCAAAGACTTGGGCATGTCGTAGTGGATGACATAGCGGACATCGGGTTTGTCAATGCCCATGCCAAACGCGATGGTGGCAACAATCACATCCACATCCTGCATCAAGAACTGGTCTTGGATGCGGCTCCGTTGACCGCTGTCCATGCCCGCATGATAAGGCAAGGCCTTGATGCCATTTACGCTTAGGGTCTCAGCGATTTGCTCGACTTTCTTTCGACTCAGGCAGTACACAATGCCGCTCTTGCCCACATTTTGAAGGCAGTGTCGGACAATTTGCTTCAGGGCATCTTTCTTAGGACGCACTTCATAGAACAAATTGTCGCGGTTGAATGACGCTTTCAGCACAACCGCATCCACCATGTCCAGGTTTTTTTGAATGTCCTGTTGGACTTTGGGCGTCGCTGTTGCTGTCAACGCCATGATAGGCACGTCAGCAATGCCCTTAATGATCGGCTTGATGCGCCGGTACTCTGGGCGAAAATCATGGCCCCATTCAGAGATGCAATGGGCTTCATCGACCGCCACGAAACTGACCCTCACCGACTTCAAAAATTCGATGTTTTCTGCTTTGGTCAGACTCTCGGGTGCCACATACAGCAGCTTGGTCCAGCCCTCAGCCACGTCCATCTTCACGCGCTCTGCCTCTGCGCGACCCAGTGACGAATTCAGGAAATGGGCCACCCGCTTGTCCTCGTGGTGGCCGCGAATGGCGTCCACTTGGTTCTTCATAAGTGCAATGAGTGGGCTGATGACAAGCGTCACACCGTCCAGCATCAAGGCGGGAAGCTGGTAGCACATCGACTTGCCTCCACCCGTAGGCATGATGACAAAGGTGTCTCGTCCGTCCAGCACACTTTGGATGGCCTTCTCTTGCTCACCCTTGAATTCGTCGAATCCAAAATACGTTTTCAGCGCCTCCTGCGGCGCAATCTCTACCAGGCTCATCTCACGGGTGACTACAGGCGTTAGCTTTGCTTTCAATAAATATACGTAAAACGACCACGTGGCCAACCCATTGAAACCCACAAATTCCCGCATCGATTCGCCAACGGACCTGTCTGTGGGGCGACGTGCACTCGAGTTGGCGGCAAATGCACTCGGCCACGCTGCCTCGGCGCTGGACGACAACTTTGCCCTCGCGGTCGAGGGATTGTTCCTGACAGAGGGCAAGGTGATCGTCACAGGCGTGGGCAAGAGTGCCCACATCGCAGCCAAAATTGCGGCCACCCTCAATTCGACCGGAACGATTGCCATGTTCATGCACGCGGGCGAAGCCATGCATGGCGACGTGGGGGCGGTGAATGAGCGCGACGCGGTGCTTTGTTTGTCCAAAAGTGGCAGCAGCGACGAAGTGGTTGCCTTGCTTCCGGTCCTGAAACAGCGGGACTGCACCTTGGTGGCCATGACCTCAAGGCCTTCTTCTCCGCTGGGTCAAGCCGCCGATGTCCTCTTGAATGTTGGCGTGTCTGAAGAAGCTTGTCCGTTCGATTTGGCCCCAACCACGAGCACATCCCTGCAACTTGCTCTGGGCGATGCCCTCGCAATGGCCCTGATGAATCGGAAGGGATTTCAACCAGATGACTTTGCCAAAAACCATCCTGCAGGAGCGCTGGGGAAAAAATTGACCTGGACCTTGGGGCAACTCGTGGACCGGGAGCGCCGGCCGGCTGTGGTTTGGATCGCCTCTCTTCCCGACGTGTTGAAAGCCATGTCTGATGCGCGTTACGGAGCCACCGTGGTTTGGGCTGCCGGGAGCGAGGGCGAAGTGGCAGGAATTGTCACGGATGGAGACCTCCGCAGGGCCATGGTCGGAGGACAGCTCGAGTCAGCCACTGCAGGGGACATCGCTTCCTTGTCGCCCAAAACCCTTGACGCAGACACCCTTGCCGCCAAGGCTGCGCATTGGATGCAAGACCAAAAGATCAGTCAAGTCATCGTCATGAAAGACGGTGCGTACTTGGGCATGGTGCACTTGCACGATTGCCTCCGAGAAGGCTTGGTTTAACTTCGCGGCATGGCGATGGATCAGGCCCACGACGAAGCCCAAATGGGGTTTCTCGACCACCTCGAAGAACTGCGACGTCGGTTGTTCATTGCCGTGGTCGCGGTGTTGGGGTCTGCCGTGGTGCTGTTCGTGAAAAAAGACTGGGTCTTTGACGCCATTTTGTTTGGGCCAAGGAATCCTGAGTTCATCAGTTACCGCGGGTGGTGTGCGCTTTCTCATGCCATTGGTTCTGGAGACGCATTGTGCGTGGAGTCCATCTCATACGAGCTCATCAACACGACCATGCTCGGCAACTTCTCGGCGCACATCATCGTGAGCCTCGTGGGCGGCATCATCTTGGCGTTTCCCGTGTTGATTCACCAAGCGTGGGCGTTTGTCAGACCCGCATTGAAAACCACGGAACGCAACGCCGCGCGGGGTGCCGGATTGGCATCCAGTTTGCTTTTCATGGCCGGAGTCGGGTTTGGGTATTTCCTCATTGCCCCCTTGAGTCTTCAGTTCCTGGGCAATTACGAACTCGGCGACGTGGCGTCTCGCATCGCAGTGATGAGCTATGTGAAAACGGTGGCCAGCATCACCCTGGCCGCAGGGATTGTGTTTCAATTGCCGGTGTTCATCTATTTTTTGAGCAAGGCCGGACTTGTGACAGCCCCCATGCTCAAGTCCTATCGCCGGCACGCATTGGTGGCCATCTTGGCCCTTTCAGCAGTCATCACACCGCCCGATGTGACCAGCCAAATTCTGGTGTCAATGCCAGTGCTTTTGCTTTACGAGATGGGCATTTGGATTGCACGCAGACAGGACAAACGCCGCGACCGTTGACCCCAAGATTGCTAACATGGATGTTGTGGGGGTTGGGGCTCTGCGCCACAGCCCAAACCTCGGTGTCCGGAAGGGTCTTTGACGGCAACACCGGAGCGCCCCTCCCCTTTGTCAACGTGGCATTCACGGGCACGGCCATCGGCACCATGACCGACGTGCAAGGCATGTACACCCTCGACGCAGGCACGACGCGGGTGACCCGCATCTCGTACTCCTCTCTGGGCTACCAAAACCAAACCATTTCCATTCAGCGCGGCGTTCCTCAGGTCATCAATGTCTCCCTTGAGGCGCGCAGCATTGACCTGGAAGCAGCGGTCATTCGGCCCGACAAAAAAGCCGTCAATCCCGCCAAGCCTTTGATGCAACGCGTGGCCGACGCCAAGCCCGACAACGACCCCGCCACGATTCCTGCATTGCACCACCAGTTCTACGAAATCATGGAGGTGGCGATCAACGACTACCCCGACCGTTGGCCGGAGCGACGTTTTTGGGGGCCGTTCAAGTGGGTTTGGGACCACCTCGACAGCTCCGAGCACCGGATGTCGTTGCCGCTGTTTGTGTCCGAGATGTCTGGGTCCAAGCGCACCCAAAAACGACGACGCGAAAAGCGCATCGAAGCTGCGCGCGCCACTTGGCTTCAAAATGGCGAGAACACATCAAGTGTGCAGGCGGAATTTTTGGACATCAACCTCTACGAGAACCAAATGCTGCTGCTGGACCGCGCCTTCACCAGCCCGCTTCATGACCGGGGCAACGTCCACTACCGGTACTACATTCTCGACACCCTCGACCATCAGAACCGGCCTTGTTTTCACCTTGCTTTCGTGCCCCGTCGCAGGGGCGAATTGACCTTCGAGGGCGAGATGTGGATCGACACCCTGACCCTCGGATTGAAGCATGTGGAGGCCAAAATCAGTGAGGGCGCAAACGTCAATTTTGTCCGCAACTACACCTGGAGCCAAACGTATGAGCGCCTCGATGACCGCTGGGTCCTCACCCGCGAAGAAAACCTTGCGGACATCAGTTTGAGGGAGGGCGGCATGGGCATCTACAGCCATCAAGAAGTCGTCAACACCGACTTCGAGGTCGCCGAGCGTTGGCCAGATTCGGTGTGGACCACGTCGAGAGACATCAGCTTTGCCAAAGGGTCAAATGACGTGCTGGAGTCGTCGTGGAAAGGCCTTCGGCCGGCGCCCCTTTCGCCACGCGCTTCCAACACGTATTGGATGGTCGACAGCGTGCAAAGCATGGGGCAATACAAGTTCCTCGAAGGGTTTTTGATGCTCCTAGGCACGGGCTACGTCGTCAAAGGGCCCATCGAAATCGGCCCTTACTTCGATGCCTTCAGTCAAAACGCCGTGGAGGGAAGTCGCTTCAGTTTAGGCCTTCAAACGAGCAACGACTTCTCCAGAGAAATCTGGCTGCAATCGTTCTTGGCTTACGGGACCATGGACCAGCGCTGGAAATACGGGGGGTCTGCAGAGTGGATTGTTCGCAGGTCGCCACGCACTGAGGTCTTTTTGGAACACACCCGAGACATTGACCAATTGGGGATGATGGGGTTCTTTGACCAAGGGAATGGACTGAACAGCGCCCTGCAACTCAACGCCCAAACACGCCTAAGCGAAGTCACCCGCTCGGAAATCAGTGTCCTTCATGAGTTCGGGGCGGGCTGGGGACAGGCGTTGGAATTCCGACATCGGTCCGTCGCCCCTCGCGGGGAAGTCCTATTCGTTCGGGAAAGCGATCCCACCGGGCAATCCCCTCTGACCACCTCCGAGCTGACCATCCAGACCCGGTATGCAAGAAACGAACGGTTCCTGTCAGGTGCGTTCGAGCGAATCAGTTTGGGCTCCAACTGGCCGATTCTCACCGCCACGGCCACACTGGGGTTGCCCAACATTCTCGGCAGTGAATTCGACTACCAACGCTGGACGTTGGACGCAGAAGGCGTCCAGCGCATGGGGCCCTTGGGCCGCATTGAGTGGTGGTCTCAAGGGGGAATGTACACCGGCAAGGCACCCGTCGTCCTGACCGAACTCCAGCCCGCCAATGAAACGTCTTTGAGCATTTTTGAAGCCTTCAATTTGTTGCGATTCATGGAATTCGCCAGTGACAAATGGGTCCGTGGCTGCGCCGAGTGGCACGGAGAAGGCACCTTGCTCGGCCGCATCCCGTTCATTCGGGATTTGCGCATCCGCGAAGTCGTTGGCGTCAAAGGGGTTTACAGTTTGTGGGACGTCCGGCATGAATCCATCATGGACATGCCCAACACCACCACGGGGCTCAACGGCTGGTATGCGGAAGGCGTCATTGGTGTGGAAAACCTGTTCAAATTCTTGCGGGTGGACGTGCACCGCCGACTCACACCGAGCGTTGAAGGGATGCGGGAGCCGTGGGGCATTCGCGTGGGGCTTGGATTGGAACTTTGAACGAACTTTGACGCATGGATCTCGTTGCGGACAACCTCTTGAAAACCTATGGCAAGCGCACTGTGGTGGACCACGTGTCATTTCGCGTGGCGCCAGGTGAAGTGGTTGGATTGCTCGGTCCCAACGGAGCCGGCAAGACCACGAGTTTTTACGCGGTGGTGGGGTTGGTTTCCCCCGATGGCGGGCGGGTGCATTTGGGCGATGATGACGTCACCCGTGACCCCATGTACGTTCGAGCCAAAAAAGGCATCGGGTACCTCCCGCAAGAACCTAGCGTGTTCCGAAAATTGAGCGTAGAGGACAACGTGGCGGCCATCCTCGAAATGCAAGGGTTGACCAAATCAGAAGCGTCAGATCGACTTGAGCAATTGCTCAACGAATTCAACCTTCAGACCGTTCGAAAAAGCCCTGGAGATGTTCTGTCAGGCGGAGAGCGACGCCGCACCGAAATCGCACGTGCATTGGCCTCGAATCCCAAGTTCATCCTGCTCGACGAGCCCTTCGCCGGGGTGGACCCCATTGCCGTGGAGGACATCCAGCGGATTGTCGATCAACTGCGTCACAAGGGCATCGGCGTGCTCATCACAGACCACAACGTGCAGGAAACCTTGCACATCACCGACCGCGCCTACTTGCTTTTCGAGGGCAAAATCCTCAAGGAAGGCACGGCTGAAGAACTCGCAGAAGATGAAACGGTCCGTCGGGTCTACCTGGGTCAGAACTTCACGCTCCGCCCACGCCCCTCGCGCTGAGTTGCGCATCTAGCAACCTGGCCACGTACTTGCCCATGACGTCGAATTCGAGGTTCATGGGTGCCCCGACCTCGGTGCGATGAAGGTTGGTGTGTTCCCAGGTGTAGGGGATGATCGCCACTGAAAAGTGGCCTGGGCCGCTGTCCACCACCGTCAGGCTGATGCCCGCAAGCGCGATGCTTCCTTTGGGAACTGTGATCCACTCGGGTCCTGGTGCATGTTCAACGGTCAGCACCCAACTGCCTTCGCGCGGCTCCACAGAGGCCAACGTACCGGTGGTGTCCACATGGCCTTGAACAACGTGGCCATCGATCCGATCGCCGACAACCGCACATCGCTCGAGGTTGAACAGATGGCCGACATCGCAACTTCCGAGGTGGGTTTTGGCCAGTGTTTCTTCAATCGCCGTCACCGTGTAGACGTCACCTTCAATCGCCACCACAGTCAAGCACACCCCATCGTGCGCCACGCTTTGATCCACTTGCAACGCTTCGGTGAAAGGTGCCTTCACGTCCAAATGAACGTTCGTGCCTTCCTCCCTCCTTCCCACGAGCGTGCCTTGGGCTTCGATGATTCCTGTGAACATGCGGCAAAGGTACAATGGCCGTGGAGGGGAAAGGTGGGAGATTGACGCGGCTGACCAAACTCAGTCCAGCGACACTCGGCGTCCATCCACCAAGGTCACTTCCCCGGAAAACCGCTCTTCTACAATGCCTTCCAACCGCCGTGTGTACGCGATGACCGTGAAGAAATACACCCCGTCCGGCATGGGTTCCCCAGTGTCGAGGTAGGTTCCATCCCAACTGATTGAGGGGTCTCTGGTTTGATAGACCAGGACCCCATAACGGTTGAAAATGTCCACTTGGACGCTGTCGATGAACTTCCACGGGAACGCTCGGAACGTGTCGTTGTCTCCATCTCCATTGGGAGAAAAGACGTTGGGCAAAAAGTAAAAGGGACAGTTGTCCACGCATACGGTGTCTCGAGCCCCTCCCTCGTTTCTTCGGAGCACTCCGTCCGGGCCTGGATTGAGGCTGTCCAAGGCTGTTACAGCAAAGCAACCGGCAATGGTGCCCAACGCGTCGTCTTCATTGAAGACCGCCGAGTTGTTTTCGACGCCTTCGATTTCTTTCCAAAGGGTCAATGAATCTCCGATGAATGGAGCCCAATAGACGCGGTAAGCCACGATGTCGTCAGACTCGCAACCTGGGACCGGTTGCCAAGTCAACGAGTCGCGCCGATCCTCGCAATTGGCCACGACTTCCAACTCCATGTCGCATGGTGCGGTGAAATCGAAGGGCTGGGCGCATCCCTCCTGACTCACATTGATGAGCGGATGCTCTGTCGTAGGGTCGTCGTAGGCGCCGAGGGTGGTGACGCGGTAGCAGTAGGTTTGGCCATTGACCAAATTGGTGTCCACGTAAAACGGAACAGCCACCGTGTCGAGCACCTCATAGGCACCGCCTGTTGGAATTTGGCGTTCTATCACAAATGCGTCCACACGCCATGGGACATCTTGCTCAACCTCAACGCGAATTTGGTTGTCGTCTGGCACAAAGGTCAGCCAAGGCGTCGTGGCGCTGGGCGGAACCCCGAGGAGATCCCCGTCGCTGTGCAACCGAATCTCGTACTCCCAACCCTGGCTCGACGTGTTCACCCCCCCCAACCAAACCAAGGTGTCCAAGGCCCACAATGAAGCCTCAGTTTCCGACGACCAAGCCAATGCAAACGGCACTGCCGCGGTCACGGCACGCCCCCACAATTCGTAGTGGTAGGGTCCAGGAAAGGCCACAGAATCCAGTTCATTGGGAGGCGACCACCCAACCAACAACGAATCGGACGTTCCCGTGGACCCGATCGACGCACGTGTCATCACTGGGATGTCTTTGCGAATGCGACCGCACACCTCTTCGCTCGCCAACGACAACGCGCCGTCACCGTATCGGGTGACCACCCGGTAACAATAGGTCACGCCAAAACTCAGCCCCGTTTCATCCACCCAGCCCACATCATCGAGCGTCGACGTGCTTCCCACCCATTCGTAGCCCGCACCGTCTGGCACACCGACATCACACAACGCCGGCTCCCAATCGGAAGGGGTTTCCAGCAACCGGCGATGCACCTCATAGGCGCCCAATGCCCGCTCCGCCTCTGGGAGCCCCTCTGCACATTCGTTGGGCGACCAAGTCAACACCATGTCGTACCCCACGGGCTCTGCCGACATGTTGACGACCGGAGGAGAAATCACGGTGATTTGGCGTGTTTCGATGTCCACCAAAGGGATGGCATTTCCCAAGTCTTGCGCTTTGAAGACGACCTGGTAGGGCTGAGCCCTCACCTCATCGCACTGCGGCGCCCAATCGAACGTCCCCATGCCCGAACCCGCCATCGACGCAAAACTCGCGGGATGCATCACTTCGCTCATCGCCCCGCCCACTGCTGAAATGGACACACCGTCGCCATCGGGGTCGGTGGCGGTCACTTCAAACGTCAAAGACGTCCCAGCAAGCACGCAGGTGTCAGAGAGTTGGACCAACTCTGGAGGCTGGTTGGCGCAGAGCTGAACATCGATTTGAAGATCCCTCGTGACCTCCCCCACCTTCCGCATGACGCCTTGCACCTCGCGCCATTCCTCAATGCGGATCGCGACGTTGTACTCGCCTGCGATTTGGGGTGTCTGCCAAGTGAGGTCTCCGGTCTCTGCATCGATGGCAAACACATCGTTTTCAGGACTGAGTTCGTCTGGGTAAACGTAGGTGGGGATGAATTCTCCCCCGAAGCCACGACTTGGAACCAGGCTGTAGGTCAGCACATCACCGTCAGGGTCGTGCGCTGCGGGATTGTGAATCCAGAGCTGATTCAAACATGCGTTCTCCGTGGCGGGATTGAGCAGCTGCACGCTGTTGTTGTGTCCCGCCTGAGGATCAATGATGAGCAACGACTGGATGGCAAAGGGGGTGTCCACCGACCCCGTCATGTTCAAGACACCTTCGTTTCGATTGGGGTCCTCCACGGTGATGGGGTAGATTCCAGGACCGCCGTAGGTGTGCGTCCCGCGATAGATGTTCCGTTGGATGTCACCGGGCAAATTCACGATCGGCTGCTCGCGCTCGAGACTGTCCAACACGTCCGTGGATTCATCGCCCCATGTGAGGTAAAGCCAGGGCCGATCTGCCAGCGCACTGGCCTTGGTGTAAGTGGTGATGACCACTTCGTACGTCAAGCCTTGAACATGGGTGTACGTGATTTCGCCAGCCCTGTTGTGCGTGGCCCATGCCGTGGAGGATGCCATGGTCAGAAGCAAAGCCCAAACGAAGCTTCCGAGAGCGACACATGATTTGGACGGAAAGATGACACGCAGCATGGAAAGACCAAGGTACTCGTCGCTACCTTTGACCTCACCCCATGAGCCACAAGAATTCCAAAATCAGGGTCGGCATCTCTTGCGGAGACCCCAACGGCATCGGGCTTGAAGCCCTGGCCGACGCCTTGGCCGACGAGCGCAGCATGTCCACCACGATTCCTGTGGTATTCGCCCCTCGGGCCATCGCCGAAGAAGCCTTTGACCAGCGAGCGTGGGGAGAAGTGGAAGACGCCAAATCTGCGAAGCCCGGACAAATCAACCTCGTGACGTTCGACGCTGACGATTTCGAGCACAAACCTGGAGAGGCCTCCAAAGAAGCCGGTGCTGTTGCCATGGAAAGCCTGCAACGGGCCGTGGGCAATTTGGCCAAAACCGATGTCGACGTGTTGGTGACCGCACCGATCAACAAAGACACCATTCGCCAGGCTGGATTTGCATTCCCTGGACACACGGAGTACCTGGCCAGCGAGGCCGGGGTCGAAGAGGTGCTCATGCTGTTGTGTTGCGACGGCCTTCGCATTGGCATGGTGACCGGTCACGTGCCGCTGAAAGATGTGGCCCTAGGATTGACCGCTGCGAAAATTGGCGCCAAACTCCGGCTCATGAACGACAGCTTGGTTCGTGACTTTGGGATCCCATCCCCGCGCATTGCCGTCCTGGGATTGAACCCACATGCCGGCGACAACGGCATGATGGGTGACGAAGAAAAGCGCATCATCGCCCCTGCGATTCAACAAGCTCAAGCTGACGGCATCCAGGCCCACGGACCTTACGCCGCAGACGGCTTTTTTGGCTCGGGGGCGTTCAACCAATTCGACGGGGTGCTCGCCATGTATCACGACCAAGGTCTGGCGCCATTCAAGGCACTGAGCTTTGGGCGAGGGGTCAATTTCACGGCAGGCTTGCCTGTGGTTCGCACCAGTCCTGATCACGGAACGGGCTTTGACATCGCGGGACAAGGCAAAGCCAACGGCGATTCGTTCCGCGAAGCCATTCGTCTGGCTTGCGACGTGCGCCGACACCGCCTCGAGCACCGAGAATTCGCCTCGAATCCACTCGAAATCGCACCACCCAAGCCCGAATACAGGTCTCGACGCTGACCACACCGGCGTGCACGGTTGAATTGCGCAGCGAAGAGGTTGGCAATTCCGACAGGTTTCGCTACCTTTGCACTCCCCAAAATCTGGAGGACATGGATTCACTGGCCGATTACCGCATCCCTTTTGTGGGTTTGAAGCCAGGAAAACATGAGTTCCAGATGCGTGTGGACTCGGAGTTCTTTGCGTGCTTTCCCCATTCAGACGTGGACCAAGTTCACGGAGAGGTTTTTGTAGAGTTGGACAAACTCGACACCACAATGACCCTTCGCATGACCTTGACAGCGACCATGACGGCCCCCTGTGACCGTTGTTTGGACGACGTCAGCGTTTCCCTCCATGGAAGCGACAGGGTGTCCATTCGCTTCGGCGATGAAACTTCCTACGACGACGAGCTGTGGATCCTTGGATCGAATGAATATCAATTGGACTTGGCAGAAGCCATTTTCCAATTGGTGCATTTGGCCAAACCCAACCGAACCATCCACGAGAACGAAGACGATTGCGATTTGGACATGACCGAATGGCAGGACCCTTCAACGAATGATGGAGACGACGCAGATGACATCGACCCGCGCTGGGCAGCATTGAAAGGACTCGACAACTAACGCATTATGGCACATCCCAAAAGACGGCAAAGCAAAACGCGCACGCGGAAGCGTCGCACCCACGACGCTCTGACAGCAGCCAACGTGAGCACATGCCCCACCACAGGCCAACCTCACATGTTCCACCGCGCCCACTGGCACGAAGGAAAGCTGTACTACAAAGGGAAAGTCGTGATGGAGCGCGAAGAAGCGTAACAGCATTTCAATCCAACGCGATTGACAAGAAGGGCCCCATGACGGGGTCCTTTTTTTGTTTCAACTTTTCCACGGGCATCGTTGAAGACTCCCCCCTTTTGAAGGCAAGGCGCCTGAATGTGGCTTCTACCTTTGACGCTCACATTCTCACTTATGGCAGCAGCAATCACCTGTGTCGCCGGGCATTTGCCAGACGACAAGCTCACCAATTTTGACCTGGAAAAAATGGTCGACACCACCGACGAGTGGATTCGGACGCGAACGGGCATCCAGGAACGTCGCATTTTGAAGGACCCCAACAAAGCCACCTCCGACATGGGTGCCGAGGCGGTCAAATCCTTGTGCGAAAAGTCAGGACTCGACCCCATGGACATTGACATCATCATTTGTGCCACGGTCACGCCTGACATGTTGTTTCCCTCCACTGCCAACCTCATTGGGCACAAAGTCGGTGCCCACAAGGCCTGGGGGTTTGACTTGAGTGCGGCATGCAGTGGGTTCTTGTTTGCCTTGACCACAGGCGCCCAGTTCGTGGAGAACGGATCTGCCAAAAATGTGGTGGTTGTCGGGGCGGACAAAATGAGCTCCATCATCGATTACACCGACCGCACGACATGCGTGCTCTTTGGAGACGGCGCCGCGGCCGTGCTGCTTCAAAAGGATGAAGGCGATTGCGGCGTGCTGGACAGCCAATTGTACTCCGATGGTGCTGGAGGCAACTTTTTGTGCATGCCTGCCGGCGGATCTCTCCGTCCAGCAAGTCACGACACCGTCGATGCCAAACAACACTTCATTTTCCAAGACGGACAGCCCGTCTTCAAGGCAGCTGTGACCAACATGGCCGACGTGAGCTACGAGGTGATGGAGCGGAACAACTTGACGTCCGATGACGTCGCTTGGCTGGTCCCTCACCAAGCCAACCTTCGCATCATCGACGCCACCCAAAGGCGCACAGGCCTTCCTCACGAGAAGGTGATGATCAACATTCAGAAATACGGCAACACCACAGCTGCAACCATCCCATTGTGCTTGTACGATTGGGAGTCTCAGCTCAAACGAGGAGACAACCTCATTCTCGCTGCCTTTGGCGGTGGTTTCACCTGGGGTGCTGTTTACCTCAAGTGGGCCTATGACGGCTCAAAATGACGTCGGTTCACAACACCTGACCTACCTTTCCCACGCAAAACCACTCCGACATGAAACTGACGGAAATCCAAGACCTCATCAAATTTGTTGCCCGTGCGGGCGTCACGGAAGTTGAAATCGAACAGAAAGACTTCAAACTCACCATCAAATCTGAAATGCCCAAAGGCAGAGGCAAGAAAGAAGAACAAGTCGTACAGACCATTCAAGTCCCTGCCGCCATGCCCCAAACGCTGGTTCAGGCCGCGCCTGTGACTGCGGCGCCTGTCCCTGCAGCGGCTCCTGCGGCGGCTCCTGCTCCTGCAGCAGCACCCGCTGAAGACACCAGCAACTTGATCGAAGTCAAGTCGCCCATGATTGGCACATTCTACCGCCGACCTTCTCCAGACAAAGACGTTTTTACCGAAGTCGGTGACGTCATCAAGCCCGGAGACACCGTATGCGTCATTGAAGCCATGAAGCTCTTCAACGAGATTGAAGCTGAAGTCCAGGGCAAAATTGTCAAGGTGCTGGTGGATGACAACTCCCCTGTCGAATACGACCAGCCCCTGTTCTTGATCGACCCTTCTTGAACCCCTCAGACCACCTGAACCCATGTTCAAGAAAATCCTGATTGCCAACCGTGGCGAAATCGCGCTTCGTGTGATCCGCACTTGCCGCGAAATGGGCATCTCCACCGTAGCTGTGTACTCCACAGCGGACCGCGACAGCCTTCACGTGCGGTTTGCCGACGAGGCCGTCTGCATTGGTCCTGCACCAAGTGCCCAGAGCTACCTCAACATTCCCAACATCATCGCTGCTGCGGAAATCACCAACGCCGACGGCATCCACCCGGGCTACGGCTTCTTGTCCGAGAATGCGAATTTCTCTCGGATTTGTGCCGAGAACGACATCAAGTTCATCGGTGCGAGCCCGGAGATGATTGACGCCATGGGAGACAAAGCGTCAGCCAAAGCCACCATGAAGGCGGCCGGCGTGCCGACCATTCCAGGCAGCGAGGGCATCCTGGCCGATTTTGAAGAGGCCAAAACTTGCGCCGAGGAAATCGGCTACCCCATCATGCTCAAAGCGACGGCCGGTGGAGGTGGCAAAGGGATGCGCGTGTGTCATGACGACGATGAACTGGCAGAAGGCTGGGAATCGACGCGTCGCGAAGCGGGTGCAGCATTTGGCAACGACGGCATGTACATGGAGAAGTTTGTGGTGGAGCCACGCCACATTGAAATCCAAATTGCCTCTGACTACCGAGGCAAGGCTTGCCACCTCAGTGAGCGCGACTGCTCCATCCAGCGTCGCCACCAGAAGCTTGTTGAAGAAACGCCGTCTCCCTACATGACGGACAAGCTCCGAGAGGCGATGGGCGATGCGGCCATCAAAGCCGCAGAAGCGGTGAAGTATGAAGGCGTTGGAACGGTCGAATTTTTGGTCGACGCCAATCGGGATTTCTATTTCATGGAGATGAACACCCGGATCCAGGTGGAGCACACCATCACGGAAGAGGTCATCGATTACGATTTGATCAAAGAACAAATCAAATTGGCCGCCGGTGAGAAAATCAGCGGTCGCAACCACTTTCCCAAGCTCCACAGCATCCAATGCCGCATCAACGCGGAAGATCCTGACCGCAACTGGGCACCAAGCCCCGGACGCATCACGGATTACCATGCCCCTGGAGGTCATGGCGTTCGGGTGGACACCCACGCCTATGCAGGATACATGATTCCTCCCCACTACGACAGCATGATCAGCAAGCTGATTGTCGTGGCTCAGTCTCGGGAAGAAGCCATCACCAAGATGCAACGTGCGTTGGACGAGTACATCATCGAAGGCGTAAAAACCACCATCCCCTTCCATCAGCGATTGATGCGCAACCAGCGCTTCCGAGACGGCGACTTCACAACGAAGTTCCTTGAGGAAGAAAACGTGTAAGGGTTCTTTCGGGAAAACACTTCGAACGCCTGGCCTCGGTCGGGCGTTCGTGCGTTCAGGAAGTTCTGATGCGATTCAGTGTGGACGTTGTGCTCTCGCCCGGAACCAGAGGGACGGCCACTGCGCTCCCACTCCACCCCTTCACTTCAGTGCTGCCCACCATGTACTGGGGGTCTCTGGGATCCGTGCATGCCGCGTCATAATCGCCACCTTTGACAAGCACGGAGGGCCTCAGGGCCTCGATCAACGTCAAGGGCGTGTCCTCGTCGAAAATCAAGACGGCATCCACACATCTCAGAGCCTCGATCAGTTTCGCCCGGTTTTCTTGACCATGCACAGGACGGTCATCTCCCTTTCCCAATCGTCGGACACTCGCATCGGAATTCAAACCCACAACAAGTCGATCTCCGTGCGAAGCGGCGGTTTCGAGCACCGCCAAATGGCCCACATGAAGTAAATCAAACACCCCGTTGGTGAAGACCACGGACAGCCCTTGCGATTGCCATGACCTGACTTGAGAAAGCACCTCAGAGGCTGACTGATTGACGCGATCAAGCATGGCGCATCCGATGCAGAAACAACATCACATAGCCCAGGCCACCTGTCACGACAATCATGGCGGTTTGGGTCAGCCAAACCACGTTGGCCACGGCGAAGCCCACATCACTCGAAAAGCCGACCGCCGCAAAACCCAGCGACACCGCCCAGTGGTACGAACCAATGCCCCCTGGGGCTGGAAGCACCATGCCAAAACCGCCGGCCACCATCACCAACACCGCGTCGGTCAATCCCAAGGAACTCACTGCCGGAATGGCTTTGAACAGCACGTACGACATCAGGAAATACATGGCCCAGATGAACAAGGTGTGGGCCAAAAATTGCGCCCTCTTTTCCATGGCCAGAACGCTGCGAATGCCCGTGCCGATGCCTTGCAGAAATGCCGCCGCTTTGCCCACGATGCCTTCGCGGTCGTGTTGTTGGGAGAGCCACCACAAGCCAACCGTTCCCACAACACCGAGAACGGCCAAACCCAGCAGCGCTGAAGTGGCTGGCAACTGGGCCTCGTTCATCAATTCCAAAAAAGCATCGAGGTTGGTCAGCAAGGCGAAGGCCACCAAGCCAAACAACATCACAAAGTCCACCACACGCTCCGTGATGACAGTGCCAAACAGTTGGTCGACGGGAATGTCGTCCGTTTGGTTTAAGGCCGCACACCTCGCGACCTCACCCGAGCGCGGCACGAAGGCATTGGCGAAGTACGAAAACGCCACGGCGTGAACACTTCGGGCCGGTGAAGGCCGATGGCCCATCGGTGCAAGCAACAAGTTCCAACGAATGCCGCGCGACACGATGGCCAAGTAGCCCATGACAAACGACGACGCGATGCCCCACCACTGTGCCGATCGCATGTCCCGTTTCAGCGCTTCAGGGTCCTCAACACCTTGCATGGCGAGCCAAAACAAGCCGACACCAATGCCAAAAAACACCAGCGTCGTGAGTCCCTTTCTAAGCGTCATGCGAGTCGGTTTGTGGCCGTGTCTGGGAAGAGCACCGTCGGTTGGAAGTCCTTGGCCTCTTCAGGGGTCATCAATCCATAAGCAATGACGATGATGACATCACCGGGCTGCACCTTTCGGGCCGCGGGGCCGTTCAAGCACACTTGGCCCGTGCCGCGTTCGCCAGTGATGACGTAAGTCTCCAATCGCTCGCCGTTGTTGATGTTGACGATTTGGACACGTTCTCCTTCCACAAGTCCAGACGCTTCGATGAGGTCAGGATCCAAAGAGATGCTGCCGATGTAATTCAAATCCGCCTGGGTCACCGTGAGGCGGTGCAACTTGGCGCGCATGACGTTGATGAGCATGGCGCGAAATTACTGCATTGAAGGGACCCAAAGCACCTCGACCCGACGGTTTTGGGCAGGATCTTCTCCAATGGGCTCCGCACTGCCCGCACCCCTGACTGCAACCAAGGATTTGGGCCAGGCCAACTCGTCCACCAGATACGCCGCGATGCGCTCAGCCCTGCCCAAGCTCAGCTTGTCATTGACGTGCTTGCTGCCTGAAGCGTCTGCGTGACCCACCACCGCCCAACGTCCTGACGAACTGGGGAGGCTTGCCCCTTCGGCCCACGTTTGAAACGCCTGCCACGATGCTGCCGATGGATTCGCTTGACCATGCTCGTAATGGAGCAAGGCAAAAGAAGCGTGCGGCCAAACACTGTCGTCTGCCCTGCCTTGTCCTGACAACTCTCGGATGGCATCCAAAGGCAACATGACAAAGGACCAACCCTTGGATGCATTCAGGATGTAGCGCCGAACCACTTGACCGTCTGGACCCCGAAGGTCGGCATATGCCGCCTTGGATGAGCCGCCAAAAGACTCCCCATCCCATTGGAAGGACCATGCCCGGTCAGAGGGCAAACCGGCAAGCGACGCACATCCCTCTGCATCGAGATCGAAGGTGCGAATCAAGTCCCCTGAATCCACGGCGCGAACGTCAAGCGTTCCGGCGACGTTGGTTTGGCCTTTCATCGACACACAAAGCGTCCACCCCTCGGGCACAGGCGAGGTGGGTTGTGGCCAATCCCATCGCTGGACGGACAACGCTGAGCCTTGTGAACGTCTCCCTGACACCCACGTGAAAGCGGGACCCACCGTCACGACAGACAGCACATCTTCCATGCCATCGGGAAGGCCTTCGCGCTGCGTGGCCCGCAAGAACTGAAGCGCTGCCGAGGCATCGTAGACCGTGAACGCTCCCGAGCGGTTTGAGGCGAAAACCAAATCCTGGCCTTCCCATCGCGGGAACACTTCGTCCGCTTGCGAATTCAATCCGTCAAGGGGCCGCGGCTCGGTCCAACGCTCTTTCCCATCCTCACCCTTGTCGCTCAACTTGTGCGACAAGAACAAGTCCAAATCATCGCCGTGCTGTTGTGCGGCAATCACCGCTTTGCGGCCTTGGCTGTGAATGGCGACGTGCTGGATGTGGCGCAGACCGCTCCAAGCAGTCACTTGCTTGGGCTGGACCCTCAAGTCCTTCATCGCCCCTCCGGTGCGCGGAGCAGCATGCACCTCCCAACGCTGAAGAAGCGTTTCATGCAACGACGCCTGGGATGGCGTCACGGCCAAGTAGACCTGATTGGAATCCATCCCCAGTACGACAACGTGCTGGTCTTTCGGCTCAAACGATTGGCAAACGGCGACGTCCGACACGCCAAAAACACATGCCATCCAAGCCACACATGCGGCGCGCTTGGACAAGGTGATCATGACGTTTTGGATTCTCGCCACAACGTTTGGGCGGCTTGGGCTTCTTCGTACCACAGCTCCCCAAACTTCCGAATCAGCGCATCCTTGCAAAACTCCAGCACAGACATTTTACCCGCTTTCCCACAAAGACGAGCCGCCTCGCAGATGGGCCAACGATGGTAATTCAGGGCTGTGAAATCAATCAATTCTTTGGCGCGAATGGGATACAGATGACAGCTGAGGGGCTTTCGCCATTGCGTCTTCCCCGCGAAATACGCTTGCTCCAACCCACACTTTGCTGTGCCGTCTGAATCGAACACGGTGTAGGCACACTCCTTGCCCTCGACAAGAGGCGTGACCAAATCACCATCCGAATCCGTGACGGCGAGGCCCTGCGCTTCAACCGCTCGACGGCCTTTTTCAGGCAGCAATGGCGCCACGTGCTCCCAAGCCATTTCAAGTTGTCCGACCTCCGCTTGGGTCAATGGTGCGCCGCTGTCTCCCTCCACACAACAAGCGCCTTTGCACGCCGCCAAATCGCACGCAAAATGTTCGTCAAAGACGTCTTCACTCAACAGGGCATCGCCAATCCTGATCATCCTGACGAAGGTAGCCAGAACGTACCTTTCGGGCATGGGAAGATGGGGCAAAGTCCAAGACCGGTGGCGCCGAACGCGAGGCCTTACGCCCCTACGTCTCGCCAACCTTGTGCGGCTTGCCATTGGCCATAGGAGGGCCAAGCGAAGCGGGCAACCTGTGATGCCATCCACGGCCATGCCCACCTCCCTCTCCATCGAACCGACCACGTCTTGCAACCTGCGATGCCCGGAGTGCCCAAGCGGATTGCGTGCCTTCACACGACCGACAGGCATGTTGGATGTGGGGGATGCCGTGAAATGGTTGGAGGACCTTGCCCCCTGGCTGACCTACGTAAACTTGTACTTCCAGGGAGAACCACTGCTGCATCCGCAACTTGACACGCTGATTGCCCGCTGCACCGATCACAACATTTACAGTTCCACCTCCACAAACGCCCATCACCTCAGCGAGGTGCGATGCCACAAGCTGATCGACGCCGGTTTGAGCCGCTTGATCATCTCCATCGACGGGCTGACCCAGGACACGTATTCCTCCTACCGCATCGGCGGATCGCTTCAAAAAGTCATGGAAGGAACCCAAACCATGGTGAACACCAAAAGATCGCGCGGCCGAGGCCCGCACTTGGTGTGGCAGTTTTTGGTGGTCGGTCCCAATGAGCACGAGGTGCCTGAGCTGCTTCGCGCGGCCAAGGACAGCGGCGTGGATGAGGTGGAAATCAAGACCGCCCAACTGGACGACCCGCGGGACGGCCATCCGTTGCTGACCGAATCGCCAAAGCACCGACGGTACGACCGCAATCCCCTCACCGGCAAATGGACCTTGCGCAATGAGCTCGAGAACGCCTGCTGGCGAATGTGGCAGGGCGCGGTCATCACATGGGACGGCCGTGTGGTGCCTTGCTGTTTTGACAAGGATGCCCATCACGTCATGGGGACGTTGAAAGAAGACCGCATGGCTGACATTTGGCACAACGAGCGCTACTCGAGCTTCCGACGCACGCTCTTCGCAGGCCGCGCGGACATTCCCATGTGCACCAATTGCAGCGAAGGCTCCCATGTCTATGCCTGAGGCAAGGCGGCAAAACCCTGGCGTACCTTCGAAAGCGTGAGTGTCCAGTCTTCTGAAAATCAAGCTCAGCATTGGCTTACCCCGCAGCGAATTTGGGCGGCTGTCACCGCGGCCGTCCTGGGTTCAGTGGCGATCATGGGATGGTCTTTCTGGAAAGGCGCTTCGTGGGAGCAATTTTCCGCCCTGCGTGTGGATTGGCGATGGGTTGGGGTGGCTCTGCTCTGTGCCTTGCTGCGCGATGTCGGCTACGTGGTCCGGCTGTGGGTGCTTGCTCGGGGTGAACTCTCCGTGAAACGAGCCGTTTCGAGCATCCTACTGTGGGAATTGGCTTCCGCATTGACGCCTTCTGTGGTTGGGGGAAGTGCCGTGGCGTCGTTCATTCTGCACCGCAATGGCCTGAACTGGGGTCGCAGTTTGGCCACCGTGATGGCGACCGCGCTGCTCGACGAGTTGTATTTCTTGCTTGCCGTCCCCTTGGTCGCGCTTGCCGTCGGATGGGTTGCCTTTCTTCCCGAAGCGGCCACGTGGCTGGAAGGTTCGGTGGCCGCGATTTTTGCTGGAGGGTATTTGTTCATGGCGACGCTGGCCACGCTTTTGAGCACGGCCCTGTTTTGGTCTCCTCAACGCATTCACAATAGCCTGAAGCGCGTGTTTTCTTGGCGTTGGGCGCGGCGTTGGCGTGACGCTGGGCTGGGCCTGGCGGAAGATTTATTGCGGGCCTCCCGCGACCTCAAGACGATGTCACTTGGCTCGGGCCTGCTTGCCGGAGGAGCAACGTTGGTCAGTTGGACGGCTCGATTCATGACGTTGAATGCGCTGATGGTCGCCCTTGTGGTTCCGGCGTTCCCAGACGTGGCATGGGGTCACCTCGACGTCTGGGCGCGGCAGTTGTCCATGTGGACCGTCCTGATGATCAGCCCCACGCCAGGCTCATCGGGCCTCGCAGAACTTGCCCTTCCGACGTTTCTCACGGACGTCATGCCCCTCGCGATGACTGCAACACTTTGGGCAACCTTGGTTCTCGCGTGGCGCTACTTGACCTACCATCTCTATGTGTTGGTCGGCGGGGTGCTGATGCCATTTTGGCTGGCACAAACTGGGGACCAAACCGAACAGTCCTGACGTAACTTTCCGGGACCATGAGCGAACAGCCCAAATCCCCCGGCCGAGGCACCCTAGCCGTGCACGCAGGCGTAGAACCCGATCCCACCACAGGCGCCATCATGACTCCTGTGTATTTGACGTCCACGTACGTTCAAGAAGGGGTGGGAAACCACAAAGGATTCGAATATTCTCGGACCCACAACCCCACGCGTTCTGCACTCGAAGCTGCGTTTGCTGCGCTAGAACACGGCACCCACGGTTTGGCCTTCGCGTCAGGACTGGCGGCCATGGACACGGTGCTCAAGACGCTCCAACCCGGGGATGAGGTGATTTCCACGAATGACCTGTACGGAGGAAGCTACCGACTTTTCACCACGGTGTTTGCCAACTACGGCATCACCTTCCACTTCGTGGATTTGGGCGACCTCGATGCGCTTCGAGGGGCATTGAATGAGCACACGCGGCTGGTTTGGATTGAAACGCCGACCAACCCCATGATGCAAATCACCGACATCGCTGCCGTCGCAGATGTTGTCAAAGACTCTGAGGCGAGGGTGGTGGTTGACAACACCTTTGCCTCCCCCATGCTGCAAAACCCATTGGACCTCGGCGCCGACATGGTGATGCACAGCGTGACGAAATACCTCGGAGGCCACTCGGATGTGGTGATGGGATGCTTGATGACATCGGACGATGCGTGGGAAGAAGAACTCCGAACCTTGCAAAACTCCTGCGGTTCGGTGCCTGGACCGATGGACTGCTTCCTCGTGCTGAGGGGCTTGAAGACCTTGCACCTGCGCATGCAACGCCACTGTGAAAACGGTGCTGCGGTGGCGCGACACTTGCAGAACCACCCGGCGGTCGCGAAAGTCCACTGGCCCGGATTTGCGGACCATCCTGGACACGATGTGGCCGCACGCCAAATGCACGACTTTGGAGGAATGGTGGCGTTTACATTGGCCCACAATGACCTTGAAACGGCCAAACAAGTGGTCGCCTCCACCAAGGTGTTCACCTTGGCCGAATCCTTGGGAGGAGTGGAAAGCTTGATTGGACATCCTGCCACCATGACCCACGCCAGCATCCCCAAAGAAGTCCGCGAAAAGACGGGCGTGACCGACGGTTTGATCCGCCTCAGTGTGGGCATCGAAGACGTTGCCGATTTGATTGCCGACCTCGACCAAGCCTTGAACCAAGCCCAGCACGCGCATGGGTAAGATGGCGGTGGTCGGAGCGGGCTTGGTGGGCAGCCTTTGGGCGCGCATGTTGGGCAACCGTGGCCACGAAGTGGTGGTGTACGAACGTCGTCTGGACCCGAGGTTGGGTCCACTCCATGGCGGACGAAGCATCAACCTGGCTTTGAGTGACCGGGGTTGGAAAGCTTTAGAACGTGCCGGGGTCGCCGATCAGGTCCGAGAGATTGCCTTGCCGATCCGTGGCCGCAGGATGCACGCCGTGGATGGAACGCGGACGTTTCAGCCCTATGGATTGGAAGGTCAGTGCATTTACTCGGTGTCACGGGCTGGGCTCAACCGCATCCTTGTTGAGGCGGCGGAAAGCATGCCCAACGTGACGTTCCAGTTCGACCATCGATGCAACGGGTATGACACCACCGAGACCCACGCCACGCTTCACTTGGAGCACAAGGGAGAGGCTTTGAATGTGGCTTGCGATCGCATTTTTGGGACTGACGGTGCGTTCAGTGCGATTCGGGGTCGCATGATGCGCAACGATCGGTTTGATTTTGAGCAGCGGTACTTGCCGCATGGCTACAAGGAGGTGCCGATGTTGCCAGGTGCCAATGGGGAATTCCAAATGGAAGAGGACGGATTGCACATTTGGCCTCGGGGCACGTTCATGCTCATGGCGTTGCCCAATCCCGACAAAACATTCACCTGCACGTTGTTTGGGCCGTATGAGGGAGAGGATGGTTTGAATCACTTGACCACAGATGAAGCGGTGCAGTCGTTTTTCGAACGTCACTTTCCGGACGTCCTTCCCTTTCTGCCCAACCTGCTTAAGGATTGGAAAACCCACCCCACCTCGAGCTTGGTCATGACGCGTTGCTTCCCCTGGAATGACGGTACGCGCGTCGCATTGATGGGAGATTCTGCGCACGCCATTGTGCCGTTCTACGGACAAGGCATGAACAGCGGCATGGAAGACTGCACGGTGCTGGATGAATTGCTCGACGCACACACCGATTGGGACAGCATCATGTCCGCCTACACAGCCCTGAGAAAGCCCGCTGGGGACGCCATTTTGGAACTGGCTCTCCAGAACTACATCGAAATGCGCGACCTCACGGGGGATGCCCAGTTCTTGAAGCAAAAACAACTCGAGGGGCGCCTGCAACGCAAGCACCCTGACAAGTGGCTTCCCCTCTATTCTCAGGTCACGTTCAGCCACACCCCGTACCACGAAGCACTGGACCGCGGCAAAAGGCAGCAACGTGCCATGGAACAGGTCATGGCTGAACCCCAGCGTTGGAACGATTTCGAGGACGATGCCTGGATGGAAGCCGCACTCGCGGCGCTTGCCCAAACCGAACTGTCCAACAGATGAGGGCAGGTTTGCGTGCCATCCTCGCGTTGGTCCTTGGCCTCCAGTGGGCGCCAAGCACAGGGCAACGCATTTGGGACAATCCGTTTGAGTCGACCCTGAGAACCCACCAAAACAAAGCGTGGACCTTGTCGGCAGGCACCGCCATGATGATGGGCGTGCCTTCCACACTTCAGAGTGCGCGAGTGATCAACCACGGAACCACAGACGCCCCTGTCCTGGACACCCTTCACCAAGGTGTTTGGACCACGGAGCCGCAATTGGGTTGGCGCATCGGCGCTGGACACCTCTGGCTTCGGGAAGATCCTTTGTGGGCGGATCGGTGGTCCGTGTCCCTGCACCTGAGTCAGGTTCGGCAACGGGAGCGATTCATCGGCAACGTGAAAGGCGTCGGGTCGGACACGTCTGTGGCTTTCACAGAAAACCCGATTTTGACACAAGCGTCGGCCATGGCGCTTGATTTGGACTTGCAATCGGCAAGGGGGTTGTCCGCTGGACCTGAAGGGTTCTTGGAATTGCGAGCTGGCTTGCGCGGGGCGTTTCATTTGGGCCAAAACGGGGCGCCTGTCCTCCCGATGTTCTTCGCCCCCATGAGGCTGCCTCAATGGCATGTCGCCCTCACCCTGGGACTTGGGGCGGGATTGAAAATTTACCGAGGACGCATGGTTCGCCTCACGATCGATGTGGACGCATTGCAACTCGCTCAAGGCCAACAACCCCAAACCACCCGGGCGACCGATGCCGATGTGCGCGGATTGAATTGGATGCAGAGCGGATCCCGTCCTTGGCGCATCACCCTGCATCACGACCTCTACCGCCGGAAACCCGACGCGGGATGCGCGGCGCCAACGCGAAGCACGGCCTCCAAAACGCTCTTTGATCCCAAGAAGATGAAAGGCACTGGAAAAGCCAAACAAAAGGGCCTCAAAAAAGCGCTGAAAAACCGCGACGACTGAGGTATGATCACCCTATTTCTTCACACAATTCCACCAGCACTTTCGACGTGTCGGAAGGGTGCAAAAATGCGATGCGCTTGTTGTCAGCACCGCGCTTGGGGCCGGTGATCACACGGTAACCCTGTCCCTCCAACCTCGCCAATTCAGCCTTCAGGTCGTCCACGAGGAACGCCACGTGATGCAGGCCGGGACCGCGTTTTTCGAGGTGCTTGGCAATCGCACTGTCTGGAGACGTCGCCTCCAACAACTCCACTTTGGAATCGCCGGTTTGGAAGAAAGACGTGAGCACCCCTTCACTTGCCACCTCCTCGCGTTTGTAGGGGGCCACCCCCAAGACGTCTGTGAAAATTCGCTCCGCCTCGGCCAAGTCGGCCACGGCGATGCCCAAGTGCTCCAATCGCTTCATGGTCTCAAAAGTAGGCCTCCTGCCTACCTTTGGCGGCATGAGTGACCTGCATGTTTTGCCCTTGGATTTGAGTGGCAAGCGCGCCCTTGTGTGTGGCGCATCTCAAGGAATTGGACTCGCCGCGGCCCAGCAGCTGGCTGGACTTGGTGCCCAAGTCACGCTTTTGGCCAGGAACCGCGATCGGTTGAATGACGCCTTGACCACCCTTCCAGGTGAGGGTCACACGGTGGCGGTGGCCGACTTCCAACACCCAGAAGACGTCCGTCGTGCGGCCGCGGAGGTGCTTGCCTCGGGCGACGTGCACATCCTTGTGAACAACAGTGGAGGACCTGCTGGTGGGGCGATCACTGAAGCCGCGGAAGAAGCGTTTTTGGCCACCTTCAACCAACACCTCATCAACAACCAAATCTTGGCCAAAGCGCTCTTGCCTGGAATGCAACGCGCGGGGTTTGGACGCATTGTGAACGTCATCAGCACTTCCGTCAAAGCACCTTTGGCGGGATTGGGCGTGTCGAACACCATCCGTGGTGCCGTGGCCAACTGGGCCAAAACGTGGGCCACCGAAGTGGCCATTCATGGCATCACGGTGAACAATGTCTTGCCGGGCGCCACGCACACCGCTCGCCTCACGAGCCTCGCAGAAGCCAAAGCCAAAGCGGGTGGCACCACCCCCGAGGCGGTGCTCGCCAGCATGGCGTCCAAAGTTCCAGCCGGGCGTGTCGGCAAGCCAGAAGAAATCGGCCACGCCATCGCCTTCCTTTGTTCACCAGCGGCTGGGTATATCTCCGGCATCAATTTGCCGGTCGATGGAGGCCGAACGCCTTCCCTCTGACTTACATTCGTCCTTCGAACGTCAATACATACGTCGATGAATTCAGAACACCACGCCGCGATCCAGGCGTTCATGGATCGGGTTGCTGAGCGCAACCCCAACGAACCCGAATTTTTGCAAGCTGTGGAGGAAGTGGCAGAGGCCATCGTTCCTTTCATGGAGGACCACCCCAAGTACAAAGACGCCAACATCCTCGAGCGCATCGTGGAGCCTGAGCGCGTCATCATGTTCCGCGTCCCGTGGACCGACGATGCCGGAAACGTGCACGCGAATCGGGGATTTCGGATTGAGTTCAACAGCGCCATCGGGCCCTACAAGGGCGGATTGCGCTTTCACCCCACCGTGAATTTGAGCATCCTCAAGTTTTTGGGATTTGAACAGATTTTCAAGAACTCGCTGACCACACTGCCCATGGGCGGAGGCAAGGGCGGGTCGGATTTTGACCCCAAAGGCAAAAGCGACAACGAAGTGATGCGGTTCTGCCAAAGCTTCATGACCGAGCTCGCGCGTCACATCGGCGCCAACACGGACGTGCCAGCCGGTGACATCGGAGTGGGCGGACGTGAGATTGGGTACATGTTTGGCCAATACAAGCGCATCCGCAACGAATTCACGGGTGTGCTCACGGGAAAGGGCCTCAACTGGGGAGGCTCCCTGATCCGTCCGGAAGCCACAGGGTATGGCTGCGTCTACTTCGCAGAGGAAATGCTGAACCACAAGGGCGACAGCATGAAGGGCAAAACCGTGGCCATCTCCGGTTCAGGCAATGTGGCGCAATTTGCGGCCCAAAAGTGCCTGCAACTCGGAGCCAAAGTGGTCTCCATGTCCGACTCCAAAGGCACGATTCACGATCCTGAAGGCATCAACGAAGACAAGCTCGCGTACATCATGAACCTGAAGAATGTTGTGCGTGGCCGCATCAAAGAATATGCGTCGGCCTACAACTCGGCGGAGTACCTCGAAGGCCAACGTCCTTGGGGCATCAGCGTGGACGTGGCGTTGCCTTGTGCCACCCAAAACGAATTGAACGGAGAAGAAGCCGCCACGCTTTTGGCCAACGGCTGCTTGTGCGTGGCCGAGGGCGCGAACATGCCAAGCACGCCAGAGGCCATCGAGGCCTTCCACGAGGCTGGCATCTTGTTCGCCCCGGGCAAGGCCTCCAACGCTGGTGGGGTGGCCACCTCAGGTTTGGAAATGTCGCAAAACTCCCTGCGATACAACTGGACACGAGAAGAAGTGGACGCCAAGTTGCACAACATCATGAAAAACATCCACAGTCAGTGCGTGGCCTACGGCAGACGAGAAGACGGCACTGTGGATTACGTGCGCGGCGCGAACATCGCTGGCTTTGTCAAGGTCGCCGACTCCATGCTTGACCAAGGTGTGGTGTAACTTCGCAGCATGAAAGCTCACATCGTCAGCCTCGTCCACGCCATCGCCCTGATCGGCCTGGGCGGATATGGATACCTCTCTTCGGACACACCCTCTGTCACCGCCTTGATTCCGGTGGTCTTTGGTGGCCTTCTTCTGGCCATGAACCGAGGAGTCAAAAATGAAAACAAGGTCGTAGCCCACATTGCGGTGTTGTTGACATTGCTCATCGTCATCGGGCTTGTGAAGCCCTTGACCGGGGCCATGGAACGTGGTGACGGCGGTGCTGTGGCGCGTGTGGCCACGATGCTTGCACTGGGTGTCTTGGCCATGGTGGCCTTTGTCCAAAGCTTCATTGCCGCCCGCAAAGCACGAGGCTGATTGTCCTTCATGAAGCGTCCTTTGTTGCGGTCTTCGCACCGGGTGTGGTTGGCCATGTTGCTTGCTTGTTTTGTGCTTGTCCAATGTGGCGATGACAGCGCATCCGAATCCTTGAATGCAGCCACCGACATGGGTGCGGCGGGCTTGGATTTGGCCGACGCCTCTCGTCAATACACCATGAAGTGTTCGGTGTGCCACGGCGCGGACGGTGCGCCCGTGTTGGCCGCAGCCCCTGATTTGCGTACGAGCACGATGACCGTAGAAGAACGCGTGGCGATCATCGCCTACGGCAAAGGCACGATGCCTCCCCACCGAGGAATGCTTGACATGCCTACCATCCGTGGGATTGCCGTATACATCGAGAAATTCCGCGAGTGATGGGAAACAAGCGCAAACCCGTGTCCACGGCAAAGCCCGCCGAAACGTGCGTCCTCATCGGATTGGCCACCCGCCACCAACGCCGCGAACAACTTGAGGAGTATCTGGAAGAGTTGGCTTTTTTGGCGGAAACGGCCAAGGCTGAGACGCGCCGGGTGTTTGTCCAGAGCTTGGACAAACCCGACGTCCGCACCTTTGTGGGATCGGGAAAGCTCCAGGAAATCAAAGAATTCGTCGAAGAGGAAGAAATCGACATGATCATTTTCGACGACGAGCTGAGTCCGATTCAGTTGCGCAACATCGAAAAAGAAATTCCAGAGCGGAAAGTGTTGGATCGCACGAATCTTATTCTGGACATCTTCGCCCAACGCGCGGCTACGGCTCACGCCAAAACCCAGGTTGAACTGGCGCAATACCAATACCTGCTGCCTCGGTTGACCAACATGTGGACCCACTTGCAAAAACAAAAAGGGGGCATCGGCATGAAGGGCCCCGGTGAGAAAGAGATCGAAACCGACCGCCGTGTGATTCGCGATCGCATCGCCTTGCTGCGCAAACAGTTGGCGGGCATCGACAAACAGATGGCCACCCAGCGAAAAAACCGTGGCCAGATGATTCGAGTCGCTTTGGTGGGTTACACCAACGTCGGCAAAAGCACCTTGATGACGCTGATGTCCAAAAGCGACGTCTTCGCAGAAAACAAACTCTTTGCGACGCTGGACACCACGGTTCGCAAGGTGGTCATCGACAACCTCCCCTTCCTGCTCAGCGATACGGTCGGTTTCATTCGAAAACTGCCCACCCAGCTCATTGAAAGCTTCAAAAGCACCTTGGACGAAACCCGCGAAAGCGACATGTTGTTGCACGTCATCGACGTCAGCCACCCGCAGTTTGAAGATCACATGGCTGTGGTGGAACGCACGCTGACCGACATCGGAAGCGACAGCAAGCCCACGATGGTCTTGTTCAACAAAGTGGATTTGCTTGCCGATCCCGAAGGCGAGCGTTCGCCGGAAGATTTGGAGCGTGGCATTCGCGAACGGTTCGAGGCGTTGGGCCACGACGTCATGTTTCTGTCTGCCAAGACCAAAGTTGGCTACGATGCCTTCCGTACGACGCTTTACGAACGCGTCAAAGAACTGCACGTCAAGCGTTATCCCTACAATCAATTCCTCTACTGAGCTCGAGCGTCCGCGCGCGGTCACTACCTTCGAATCATGGCGAGCATCCGACAAGAACGCGTGGCCGAGCTCCTCAAACGAGAGCTCAGCATCCTTTTTCAGCGCGAATCCAGCACGTGGTTTGGGGGGTTGTTCATCACCGTCACCCAGGTCCGCATCGGCCCAGACCTAGGGCTGGCCAAGGTCTACCTCAGCTTCATGGCCGTCCCGGACAAGGACAAGGCGCTGAAGCAGGTCGAGGCCGAGGGGTGGCGTGTTCGGAAGGCGCTCGGTGCCAAAGTTGGCAAACAACTGCGCCGCGTGCCTGAATTGAATTTTTACGTGGATGACAGCTTGGACTTCGTGGATGAAGTTCAACGCGCGCTCCATTCTTGACCTTCCATGAAACTCCCGGTTCGTCTGGCCTTGCGGTACATCGTCAAGCGACGGTCGGGAACGTTGGTGCACCTCATTTCAGGCATTTCAGTCACTGTGATTGCGGCGGTGGCAGCCGCCATGGTCTGCATTCTTTCCGCGTTCAACGGGATTGAAGATTTGGTCAAAGACTTGTTTGGGACGCTTGACGCAGATGTGGCCTTGGTGCCTTCTTCTGGGGCGGTGATTCCCGAAGATTGGGAGAACCTGCTCGACGACATTCCTGGCGTGGCCTCTTGGGCGGCCGTGCTGGAAGACGAAGTGGTGCTGCGGGCGGACGAAGCGGTGCGCGTCTCAACGGTGCTCGGCGTGGACGAGAGGTACCGCCAAGTCGCTCACATCGACGAAGCCATTGTTGAAGGGGGGTATGCCGTGGACGACTCCAGCCGCAAACTGACGTGCGCGTGCTTGGGTCTGGGCGTTCGTTCCGAGCTCGCTTTGCGCAGCGACGCCGATGAACCTCCCTTGTTTTCCATGAGCGCACCCATTCGAGGACGCAACCTTGCACGACAGCGCGAGCGGGCCTTTCGCACCCGAGGTGCCCACGCCTGCGGCACCTTTTCCATCAATGCTGACCTCGATACGCGGTATGTGATCGTGCCTTTGGATGCGGCGCAAGAACTGCTTGACAGACAGGGATCCGTGTCGCGTTTCGAGCTGAAGGGTGAACCCGGTTGGCCTCAAGAGCGTTTGGCCCAAAGCGTCTTGACCAGCCTCACCAAAAAGCTGGGAAGTGAAGTGGCCTTGCGCACCCTGACAAGGGACGAAAAACACAAGTTCATCACCCAGACCAATCGAGCTGAAAAGTGGGCCACTTTTGCCATTCTGAGTTTCATCCTCATTGTGGCCGCGTTCAACATCATGGCCTCGTTGACCATGTTGTTGCTCGACAAAAAACGAGACCTTGACGTGCTGAGGGCCATGGGAATGCCCCTGCCAATGATGGAGCGGGCATTTGGACTTCAAGGCCTCGCCATCAATGTTGTCGGGGGACTCGTTGGCATTCTGGTGGGCTCGTTGTTGGTCGCTGGTCAAGCCCAATTTGGCTGGCTCGAACTGCAAGGTTCAGTGGTGCCCGCTTATCCCGTAAGGCTTGCAGGGACAGATGTGCTTGGGACTTTGGCGGTCGTGGTGGTGGTGGGAGGACTCGGCTCATCCGCCATGGTCCGGCACCTCATCCGGAACCAAGTGAATTAAGCGAACGCGTGATCGCCGAAGTGCTCTGCGATTTCCGTCAGTTTGGCTTCCAGCGCGGTGGGTTCGTCGAGGGTGACCAATGCGAGACGGTGCTCTTTGAAGTGCGGCAACCCCCGAAAATAGTTCGCGTAGTGTCGGCGCATTTCAACAATGCCCAAGCGCTCGCCTTTCCACTCAATGCTGTGCCGCAGGTGGGTTCGTACGGCTTTGATGCGCTCTGCCATGTCTGGTGATGGACCCAACTCTCCGGTGTTGAAGTAATGCTTCACTTGATTGAAAAACCAGGGAGCTCCGATGGCCGCGCGTCCGATCATGATGCCGTCCACGCCGTACGTGTTTTTGTAGCGCAGTGCCTTTTCAGGACTGTCAATGTCCCCATTGCCAAACACCGGAATGGTCATCCGTGGGTTCTCCTTGACCGCTGCAATCAACGACCAATCCGCCTCACCTTTGTACATCTGGGCACGCGTTCTGCCGTGGATGCTGATCGCCTTGATGCCCACGTCCTGAAGCCGCTCCGCCACCTCGACGATGTATTTGCTGCTGTCGTCCCAACCCAAACGGGTTTTGACGGTCACGGGCAATTCACACGTGTCGACAATCTCCTTGGTCATCGACACCATCTTGGGGATGTCTTGCAGGATGCCGGCACCCGCGCCTCGGCACGCCACCTTTTTCACAGGGCAGCCATAATTGATGTCAATGAGGTCAGGGCGTGCCGCTTCGGAGATGGCCGCAGCCTTCCGCATGGACTCAATCTCTGAACCAAAAATTTGAATGCCGATGGGGCGTTCGTAGTCGAAGATGTCAAGTTTGGCCACACTCTTGGCCGCATCTCGAATCAGACCTTCCGACGAAATGAATTCGGTGTACATCATGTCCGCCCCGTACTCCTTGCACAATGCACGGAACGGCGGATCGCTCACATCCTCCATGGGGGCAAGCAACAAGGGGAATTCTCCCAAATCAATGTCTCCTATCCGAACCACCTTCGTCGAAGTTTCCGCAAATTTACGGCGCGGTGTCATGCCGCCTTCAAACCGAACCCATGAGCTTCATTCGCCACGCCTTTCGCACCATGAATCCCCTTGCCCAATTGGTGATGTTGACTTGCATTGTGCTGACGTTCATGGCGGTCGCTGCGTTTGTCGGATTGATTTGGGTGACCGGCGGGAACGTGAGCGACATCCAAGCCTTGACGCAGGCCAGCCAAACCGGCATGCTCGACCGTGCAGCCATGTTGGTCATGAACAACGCCAACCAGCTCTTGGCGTTTCTGGGCGCGTCGCTTGCCTTTGCCGGACTTGTGGGGAGTTCCTTCCTCGGCGGCTTCTTCAACCATCGTCCCGCTTGGCTCATGGTGGGGTTGGCGGCCGTCATGGCGCTGGGGATGAGCCCCGTCCTGGATTTCACGTACCGGCTCAATGAGTGGGCCCTGGTGCCTGGTTCCAGCCTTCACGAATGGGCTGGGGCCCTCGAGACCCAGGCTGCCATGATCACCGAGACCCTTCTCCGCATTGGCAATGTCGGAGACTTGATGGCCGTCTTGGTCGCTGTGGCTGTGCTTCCTGCCCTGTGTGAAGAGTGGCTGTTTCGAGGCACCGTCCAGCCCGTGTTGATGCGCGGCACCGGCAATTTGCATCTGAGTGTGTGGATCTCTGCAGCCTTGTTCAGCGCCATCCACATGCAGTTTTTTGGGTTTGTGCCGCGCATGCTTCTCGGTGCATTGTTTGGCTACCTAGTGGCGTACAGCGGCAGCATTTGGCCGGCGATTGTGGGACACTTCATCAACAATGCCGGGGTGGTCATCGCGGCATGGTGGATGGGTGAATCGTGGCTTGAGCACGGCCTTGAACCTCAGCCCTTGAGTTCTTGGACGTGGACCGATTGGGGACTGGCCGTTGTGGCCTTGGTGGCCTTGGTTTGGGCTTGGTCAAAGATGACCTCCTCTGGCAACACGACAGGGTATGTGGAACGCCTCAGCCCTTTGGACGAGACGCACGGACAAAGGCCTCTGCAATCGTGAGGTCCTCTGGGGTGGTCACCTTGACATTCCAAGGGTCGCCCTCACACAAGTTCACCGTGTGACCTGCCGCCTCAACCACGCTGGCGTCGTCCGTGAATTCAGGGCGATAAGGGGTGGCAAACGCCGCCTTCAAGGTGCCCAAATCAAAGCACTGGGGCGTCTGCACCGCTCGCAGCACTCCCCGATCTACGGCCTCACTCCCGTCTTCTTCAACCCGCCTGATGCTGTCCTTCACAGGCACCACTGGAATGGCACTCCCTGAGCGCGCAGCAAGCTCAAAACAACGCCGGATGGCCTCCACCGACGGGAAGGGTCGCACGGCATCGTGGATGCCCACCACGCCCTCATCGGGGAGCGTTTTGAGTCCTTCCAGCACGGAGTGAAAACGCTCCGCGCCCCCAGGCACCACGTGCTTCGCCCCTGCGCTGCCAAACGTCTGCTCCAGCTCTGCAAACTCCTGGAACAAACTCTCGTGCAAGACCAGGGTCACCTCCGCCTCGGGCAAGGCCTCCCGGAAACGACGAAGGGTCCACCACATCAATGGCAGACCCTCCACGTTCAAAAATTGTTTCGCCGTCGATTGACGCATGCGGGTTCCAGTGCCCCCGGCAACCATGACGACGTATTGTTTCATGCTCTTAGAGATGGCTCAGCCATTCATGCGCGCCGCAACCGCACCCCAATCGACCACGTTGAAGAACGCGTTGATGTAGTCGGGACGGCGGTTTTGGTAGTTCAGGTAGTACGCGTGCTCCCACACGTCCAAGCCCAAAATCGGATGTCCTCCGCAGCCCACACCGGGCATGAGCGGGTTGTCTTGGTTGGCGCTGCTGCACACCTCAAGCTTGCCGTTGTTCACGCACAGCCAAGCCCAGCCCGATCCAAAGCGGGTTGCTGCAGCCTTGCTGAATTCGTCTTTGAAGTTCTCGAAGCTGCCAAAGTCGCGGTCGATGGCCTCCGCCAACGCACCTTCAGGAGCACCACCGCCATTGGGAGACATGCTGTTCCAAAACAAGGTGTGGTTCCAGAAACCACCGCCGTTGTTGCGGACGGCTCCGTTGTCACTGTGCTCGCGAAGCAAAGTTTCAATGTCCTTTCCTTCGAGGTCAGTGCCTTCGACGGCTGCATTCAATTTGCTTGTGTACCCGGCGTGGTGCTTGCCATGGTGGATTTCCATGGTACGTGCATCGATGTGGGGTTCAAGTGCGCCGTGCGCGTAAGGGAGGTTGGGAAGCTCAAAAGCCATGTTCGTCGTTGTTCGAGTTGATGTGATCGTTTGTCAAGCCCAAAGATACAGTGCCGTCCACATGGACAAAGGACTGTCCTTCCAGAAGGGCATGAACGGCACGGGCCACGCCTTGGTCACCCTCCGTCAGCACCTCGTAGGAGGCCGACTCGTCCCACAGGGCTCGGACAACCTGAGCCAGGAACCGGTGCTCCAACTTGGCGGCCTCTTCTTCAGAAGGTTCACGCCAAGGCCAACCCTCCATCTCAGCCTGCACGAACACCGCCTCGACCACCTCGTCTTTCCACCGGGGAAGGGCTTCGACGTCACTCGGTTTGGTGCATGCCTCAAGCGCATCTCGGTTGGCATCCATCCACGCAAACACAGCGTCGCGCAAAATGCCCGTCCAAATCCACTCGCTGACCCACGTGCTCGTGGCGGTGCTGTCCCAAGGCACAAACACATCAGGCGCAATGCCCCCTCCCCCAAACACTTCACGGCCCAAAGGCGTGACGTACCTCAACGAATCCACCAACGGCATGCTGTCCTCGTGGTACAATTCTCCTGAGGCCATTCTCACATCGAAGTCGTCTTCATAGTCGGCGTAAGGCTTTTGGATGGCCCGACCCGTCGGGGTGTAAAATCGCGCCACCGTCAAACGGAGGGCTCCTGAACCTGGGACTGGAAATTCCTCCTGCACAAGGCCTTTGCCAAACGTGCGTCTTCCGACCACCACACCGCGATCGTTGTCCTGGACGGCGCCGGCAAAAATCTCACTGGCCGAAGCCGAACCTTCGTCCACGAGCACCGCCACGGGCCAATCCACGTATGGACCCCGGCGCCTCGTCCGGTATGTGCGACGAGGAGACGATTTGCCTTCCGTGTAAACAATGGGTTGGCCTTCGTCCAAAAACAGCTCAACCATGTCCACCACTGCATTCAAATAACCACCGCCGTTGCCCCTCAAATCGACAATCACCGAGCGGGCTCCCTGCGCGGTCAACGTCGCCATGGCTTCTTCAAATTCTTGAGCGGTGTTCGCAGCGAAGCGAATGGCTTTGATGTACCCCACATTGTCGTCCGTGGTGAAGGCGGCGACCACACTTTGGATGGGAATCCGGTCGCGCGTCAGTTGCACCTGGAGTCGATCGTTTTGCCTTGCTAGCCCCAGTGTCACCTCCGTGCCTCGAGGCCCCTTGAGCAACTCCATCACGCGACGGTTGGTCAATTCCGGCCCGGAGATGGGCGCTCCATTCACTTCGAGGATGCGATCGCCTGCGCGCATTCCCGCCTCCTCTGCAGGACCTCCTGGAATGGCCGCGACCACCATCAGCGTGTCATCGCGCAAGATGAACTCCACGCCGATGCCTTCGAAGTTCCCCTCCATGTTTTCCGTCATGGCGCTCAACTCCTCTTCCGAGTAATACACCGTGTGGGGATCCAATTCTTCGAGCATGGCCTCAATGGCCGCGTCCACCAAACGGCTGCGGTCAAACGTATCCACGTACAGATCTTCGACGCGGTTGAGGATGTTGAGCAAGCGCGCTTGGTCTCCACCATCGCTCCACTGTCCGTGAAACGGAACGGTCACAGCCGTGTCTTCACTCCAGCCTCCGCACCCGCGTCCCAGCCACAGGCCGACGACAAGGGTCACGGCCAACGCCAAGGGTTGAGAATTCTTCATGCAGAGAGATGAACGATTTCAACCCCCGCTTGGTTCAAAAAGGCCAACCCGCTGGGGTCCTTGTACGCATCGCCATAGACCACCCGGACGATGCCGGCCTGGTGAATGAGCTTGGCGCATTCCCGGCAGGGAGAAAGGGTGATGTACAAGGTGGCTCCTTCTGCACTGTTGTTGCTCTTGGCCAGCTTGGTGATGGCGTTGGCCTCCGCGTGCAACACGTACCAATGCGTGGCGCCATCGTCGGCCTCGCAAACATTCGGAAAGCCACTTGGCGTCCCGTTGTAGCCATCGGCAATGATCATTTGGTCCTTGACAATGAGCGCTCCCACTTGCTTTCGTTCGCAGTGAGACAACTTTGCCCACTCGACCGCCATGCGCATGTAAGCTTCGTCGTATCGGCGCTGTTTGGCCTCCGAGGAAGGTGTGTTGTCCAAATCCATCAGGCCAAAGGTACACCCAGCCGCGCAGGGACTCGTCCGTTGTAGCTTGCAGCATGCGCATATACACACGCACAGGAGACGATGGAAGCACCGGCTTGTTCGGAGGTGCACGCATCGGAAAAGACGATTTGAGGATCGAAGCCTACGGCACCTTGGACGAACTCAACGCATGGATTGGCAAACTTGCCACACACGCATCGGCATCGCCGGTTCGCGCCAAACTCCAGGAGATCCAAAGCGAATTGTTCACCATGGGCAGCCACTTGGCCACCACCGACACCAATTGGCTTGCCAAATTGCCGGCCTTGCAACCCGACGGTCCAGAAGATCTTGAAGCCTGGATGGACGAGTTGGAAGAGGGTCTGCCTGCACTGACGAGCTTTGTGTTGCCCGGAGGCCATCCTACCGCCGCCGATGCACACCTTGCCCGCACCACATGTCGCAGGGCCGAACGCCGATGCGTTGCACTGCACAAGGTGGAGGCGATTGACCCACTCGTACTCCGGTTTTTGAACCGATTGTCCGATGCGTTGTTCATGCTCGGAAGGTGGCTGGCCCACGAGACCAACACCCCCGAAATTCCTTGGACACCGAGGGAATGACGCCCAAATGACGTTTGGGCACTTGACTCGCATTGAGATTCGGTTATTTTTGCCCGCGAACAGTGAAGCTGTAGACCATGTATTGGACACTCGAACTTGCCTCCTACTTGGAGGACGCCCCTTGGCCCGCCACCAAAGACGAGCTCATCGACTTTTCGATGCGCACCGGTGCGCCCCTTGAAGTGGTTGAAAACCTGCAGCAACTTGAAGACGACGGCGAGTCCTTTGACACGATTGAGGACATTTGGCCCGACTACCCCTCCAAAGAGGACTTCTTCTTCAACGAAGACGAATACTGACCTCGTCGAACACCACTTTGAGGGTGTGATGGCGCTCCAGTTTCGCGCACAGCAAAGGCGGGACTTTCGCCCCGCCCCACTTGACATTGAACTCAAACGGATTCCGAAGACTCCGTCTGTACCACACCGAAGGAGACCAATCCTTCGGTTAGGGCAATGTGAATCAATCCTTTGGGAAAAACAAGCGAATGGGCATTTTTTTCGCCAGATGTTGGTTTTATCCCGATTTCATGACGTCTTGCACCTCAATTTGGACGACTCATTCCAGCACACGGCGCCACGTGGAGGCGGTCCGTTGCTCGAGCTTGACTGTGCGGTCAGCCGTCAATTGGGCCAGAGTCTCCTCATCTCCGTGGCGAACCGTCAGCAACGTCAGCCCGTGCGTCGACTCCACCCAAAAGCCAGGACCTAGAAAGCCCGTGAAGCTGGCCATCAGGTCTTCGTCGCGATCAATCAACAGGCCAAAATGGGTCGCGCTCTGCTGCATCAATCGCACGTGAATGCCCGCTCGGTCCAGCGCCCCAAACAAGGCGGTCAGGTGATCTTCCACCAGAAAGCTGCCATCGGCGGTGTAGACTTCCATCCAGCTTTGATGGTCTCTCCAAATGAACATGGGCACATCCGGAACCAATCCAGGATAGGCATCGATGCACGTGCTTGGGCCGTTGGGTTCCAAAAAGGACTTCACATGCAATGGGATGCCCATTTGCTGCAAGGGCTTGACGGTGCGCGGGTGAATGACGCTCGCGCCGTAATAACTCAATTCCAGAGCCTCAGCATGGTCAACCTTCGGCACTGTCACGGCTTCAGGGTGCCGTTTGGGGTCGGCATTCATCATGCCCGGCACGTCCTTCCAAATGGTCACCGACGAGGCTGAACAAGCCACAGCGAGCAAGGCCGCGCTGTAGTCGGAACCCTCGCGTCCAAGCGTGGAGGTCCGTCCGTTCGCGTGACGTCCTATGAAACCTTGCGTGACCACAACTTGAGAGGACCCGCAGAGCACGTCTCTTAAGGGGGCGCCCATCGACTGAAGTTGGGCTTCATCCACGCGGGCGAATCGATGGGGGCCTGTGGTGTCCAGTGTGTCTCTGACATCCCACCACGTTGTCGCCATGCCCGATGCCTGAAGCCACCCTTCCACAAGCGTGGTGCTGGCCAGCTCTCCCGCCGCAACAAATGCATCGTACGAAGCTGCGGACCGTTCAGAGGCGTCGGCCTTCGAGCCGATCGATTCAATGCGAAGTGCGTCCTCCCAGCATGCCTGCATCCGGGCTAGCAGCTTTTGCTGCGTCACGATTGGGAGATTCAAGTCTTCAGCGACTTGCACATGTCTGTTCACGCAGCTGTTCCATAGGGTCAGGCGTGCCTCGCCCTCGGCGCGCCAAATGTCCTCCAGATCGTTTGTCGTTTTCCCCATGGCAGACACCACCACAATGGCCTTTCCGCTTGACCCCAACTGCGCACGGAGCAGGGTCGCGAGGCGGCGAATGGCCTCGGCGTCACGGACTGACGCGCCGCCAAATTTGTGTGCCGTGCAGGTCATGGCTTGTCGTGTTTTCCGCGACCCAGTGGCATCGATTCAAGCTGTGTCCTTGTCAGTCGCCCATTCAACCAGCTGTCCTCCACCGAGGCGTCAAGATGTTTGTAGAAGCCAATGGCCGGCTCATTCCAATCGAGCACTTGCCATTCGAGCCGCTGGGCGTCCATGTCAATGGCCCTTCGAGCGACGGCGTGAAACAGGGCTTTGCCGACACCGCGGCCGCGCCACGTTTGGGTCACCACCAAATCTTCCAAATACCAAGTCCTCCCCTTCCAGGTGCTGTATCGCGGGTGATGAAGCGCCATCCCCACAATGCCCTCTTGGTCAGATTCCGCAAGCGTCACTTCGAAACACCCCTCCTCCGCATCTCGCATCAGCTGCTCCAAGGTCAGGGTCACCTCATCTGGAGCGTCTTCGTACACGGCCAATTCCACAATGAGGTCTCGAACCGCGCGCAGGTCCTCGGCTTTTGCGGGGCGAATCGAACATCCGCATGGTTGTGAGGAATCCGTTGGTGACATCCTGTTGCGAAGGTACCCTAGGGACAGCACGATTCGCCATTACCTTCCAGTCTCAATCTGGTCTTTTGGAAAACTTGCCCTTGGCCCCCATCGACATTGTCTTGCTCCTCGTGTTGCTCGTGGGCGCGTGGCGCGGGTTCACGAAAGGCCTCATCCTTTCTGTGGCCTCATTGGTGGGCCTTGTGGGTGGCATTTGGGCCGCCTCCCACTTCTCTTCGCTGGTGGCCGACGCGCTTTCGACCCAAATCTCTTGGTCCGAAAACACCATCCACATGACGGCATTGGCCCTCACGTTTCTGATGGTTGTGGTTGCGGTTCACCTGCTGGCCAAACTGTTGGAGAAAACCCTGGAACTCGTGGCGCTCGGCCTCGTCAACAAGTTGGCAGGCGCGGCGTTTGGGTTGCTCAAGGTGGGCCTGGTGCTGTCTTTCCTGATTGCGATGCTCAACCAGTGGGCGGGCCCCCGAACATGGCTGCCCGAAAGCGAAGTGCCCTCGATGTTGTTGGGGCCCGTTGAGGCGATTGCTCCTGCCTTGACTCCTGCGTTCAGCGACCTGAAACGCCGAGCGCAAGAAAATGCGCCTCAACCCGAGCCTGAAGGCGCGCCATGACGGCGGCATGGGAGTCTTGCCCATCCCAGTCTTCTCGAACGCTGACGTAGCACTTGATTTTGGGCTCTGTGCCACTTGGACGCGCCGTGATGCGCGATCCTTTCGCAGTGACAAACTGCATGACGTTGGACGACGCCTGCGATACCTTGCTGAGCAGGACTCCTTGCGGGGAGCGCACTTCACCCGTTTGAAAATCGATGATTTCAACCACTTCCTCCCCCGCCAAGGTGGTGGGTGGCGCATCGCGAAACCCTCGCATCATGGCGTCGATTTGGGCTTTGCCTTCACGGCCATCCTTCACCAACGACACCAACCCTTCTTTGTAGGCGCCGTGACGACGGTGAAGCTGTTCCAAGCGATCCAACATGCGTTCCCCGCGCTGATCCAACTCGTGGGCCAACTCCGCGAGCAAACAACAGCTCTGTACGGCATCCTTGTCGCGGACCTGATCTCCGACGAGGTAACCGTAGCTCTCTTCGCCTCCGACCACATACTGACATTGTCCTTCCTCCCTTCGGATAGCTTCCGCGATGTACTTGAAGCCCGTGAGCGTTTCGCGCACTTCCACCCCGTAGTGTTGAGCCAAATCCACCAAAAGGTTGGTGGTGACCACGGTTTTGGCCACGAATGACGGACGGTCCAACTTGCCCGACTCCTTCCATTTCGACAGGACATGATCGGTCAACAAGGCGGCGGTTTCGTTGCCGTTGAGCAACACAAAATCCCCCTGACCATCGGGCACGGCCAACCCCACGCGGTCCGAATCCGGGTCAGTGCCCATCACCAAAGACGCATTCTTTTGACGGGCCAAAGCCACCGCTTCCGCGAGCGCCGGAGCCTCTTCAGGGTTGGGGCTTGCCACCGTTGGGAAGGCCCCGTCCGGCACGGCCTGCGAAGCCACTTCCATGACGTTGCGAAAACCAAAAGCCTCGAGTGCCGGGGGGACCGCCAACGCGCCTGTTCCGTGAAGGCCGGTGAAGACAATGGGCAGATCTGACCCATGCTCCACGAGATGTGGGGACAGTCGGAACGAGGCCAACATGGTGCGGAATCGTTCGTCCCAAGTGCGGTCCAACACGCGAATCCCTGTGGTGCTTCGCAGGACGTTTTCATCGGAGCGCAAGGCGCGAACCTCGGCCACCAATCGCGCATCTTCAGGTGCCACCACCTGAGCGCCGTCCGCGCCATACACTTTGTAGCCATTGTACTGCGAAGGGTTGTGACTGGCTGTGACCACAACGCCGCCCACAGCCCCGAGTTTCCGCACCGTCCATGACAATTGCGGAGTGGGCCTCAGTTCCGGGTAGATCCAAGCTTCAAAACCATTTGCAGACAGCACTTCAGCTGTGATTTGCGCAAATTCTTGGCTTCGGTGGCGGCTGTCACATGCGATGGCCACGCGATGCATCTGTCCTTCTTTCGGCGCACCATGCACCTTGCGAAGGTGGTTGGCCAACCCCTGTGTGGCGTTGGCAATGGTGGTGGCGTTGATGCGGTTGGTGCCAGGGCCCATTTTGCCCCGCAGGCCACCCGTCCCAAATGACAAGTCCGTGTAAAACGCATCGATCAGCGCCTCGCGGGCATCTTCATCGGTGTCGCAATTGTCCAGCCAAGCCTGAACGGTTTGGCAGGTCTCTTTGTCATGGGGAGGTTGCGTCCAGGCTTGGGCCTTGGCGCGCACCTCATTCAGGAGGGATGGGTCGCTCATGGGAACGTCAAAGTTCAGACATCTTTCTTGAACTCCCAGCACCGCTGGAGGCCTTCCCGCCAGTCGATGGCGGGCCATCCCATCTCTTGCCTTAAGGGGTCTCCGTCCAGAACACTCCATGAAGGGCGAACAGCCGCAGTGGGAAAAGCATCCGATGACACGGGGTGCACCGGGATGTCCATGCCGGCAACGCGCATGATTTCGGTTGCAAAGCCATGCCATGTGGTGTGGCCTTGATGGGCGTAATGCCAAATGCCCTGGGGCATCTCGGCTCTGCGCCTTGCCATGTCGAGCAACGCTTCTGCCAAGACGGGGACAGACGTTGGGACGCCGTGTTGGTCCTTGACCACGCGAAGCTCGCCGTGGGTTTGGGCCAAACGAAGCATGGTGTTCATGAAGTTGTGGCCTTCAGCGTCGTACAACCACGCAACGCGCAAGATGGCACCCGCCACACCCGATTCAAGAAAGGCCTGTTCTCCAGCCAACTTGGTGCGTCCATACGCCCCAAGAGGTCCGGTGGGCGTTGCCGGAGAAAGGGGTTGATGGGGCACCTTACCAAACACGTAGTCCGTGCTGATGTGGATCATCGTGGCGCCCACCGATTTGCACGCGCTCGCCACCCAACCGACGGCCTCTCCATTGACCACGTGAGCCGCCTCTTCTTCGGCCTCGGCGCGATCCACTGCGGTGTATGCTGCAGCGTGGATCACCACATCAGGACGATGTCGTTCCAGCGCCGTCAACACCGCCCTCTCGTCGCACACATCCAAGTCTTGCTGACTCAGACCGATCAAGGTCAAGTCCGTCATGGGCCTGGCCAGCTTCTCAAGGCGAGACCCCAGTTGTCCCGAGGCTCCAGTCACGAGGATGGACGTCGTATTCGAAGCATTCATGGCACAAACTTCAGGTTTGGGAGCGTTCGATTCGCCACATTTTACGGGCATTGCTCTCTTGACATTGTGGAAAGTCCAATCAATTGGAGCGCATGGCTTCTACCGGAGGCAAATTGGCGGCCTGTCTGGCAGGGGCCACGCCTGCAACCAATCCCGACATGACCGCCACAGCCAACGCAATCAACACACGTACGGGCTCCAAGTGGAGCGTGATGCCGAGATCCGCCACATTGACCACCATGACCAAGACTTGAATGGCCACCAACGCCAGCAATGCCCCGAAGACACACAGCGTCACCGCTTCGAACAAGAATTGAATCAAAATGAATGCATTCTTCGCCCCGATGGCCTTCTGCACACCGATGATTTTGGTGCGCTCACGCACTGAGACAAACATGATGTTGGCAATGCTGAAACAACCGACAAGGATGGCAAACATGGCAATGAACCATCCCCCGGCAGCGAGGTTGGCAAAAATGGAATCCAAGATGCCTGTCAGCATGTCCATCCGGTTCACTGAAAAATCTTCCTCTCGTCCAGGACGAACCCTTCGCACCGCGCGAAGCTGTTGGATGAGTTCGTTTTCGAGCGCATCCAATTCAACCCCAGGTTTGGCCTTGATGGCAATTTGGGCATTGTCATCCGACGTCGATTCGTAAAGACGGCTCCCAAAGCCGGAAGGCACGAGCATGAATTCGTCCAATCCGGTGGACACCACACTTTCGCCTTCTTCTTCCAACACCCCAATCACTTGGATTTTCTTCCCACGCACTTTCAAGGTGGAGCCCACGCAATCGCGACGACCAAACAATTGCAAGGCCACCTGGTGGCCAATGACCGCCACGGGCCTTCCTGCAGCGCTTTCCGATGCTGAGAAATACCGTCCCTCGCCTATGCTCAAGCTGATCACCTTGTCGTAGTCGTGCGAACCTGCTCCCACCACCACGCCGGGCATCCGATTGTTCCCTGCTTCTGCGTCGAGAAAGGCTTTGGTCTGAAACATGCCCGCTTCGGCCAAGGTCATGCGTGGCATCAACAATTCGAGGTCGCGCTCGGTGGGTGGCCTGCGCTGGACGTATTTCCACCAGGGATAGTCCCCACCGGATGACCATGGCCATTTGGTCACGAACAGCACGTCGTCGTCCAACATGTTGAACGTGTCTCGAAGCTCCGACTCAAGGCTGTCCACAACCGTGAACACCGCGCTGATGACAAAGATGCCCACCATCACGCCGAGCAAGCTCAGAAACGTCCGCAATCGGTTGACCAAAATGGCCTGCCATGCGAAGGACAAACTCTCTCGAAACAACTTGAACCATAGCATGGAACGAAGCTACTGCGCGACCTCGCGAAATCGCGAGTCTGATTGTAATTTTGCCCCTTTCCAAACCCAGCCTCTCCCATTCCCATGTCTGAATCCCGTCAAATCAAATCTGCGCTGATTTCCGTCTTTCACAAAGAAGGGCTCGAGCCCATTGTGGCTGAGCTCAAGCGCTTGGGCGTGACCATCTATTCCACTGGAGGCACGCAAAAGGCCATTGAAGACATGGGGGCACAAGTGGTGCCCGTGGAAGACGTTACGGCGTACCCATCCATTTTGGGAGGGCGGGTGAAAACGCTTCATCCCAAGGTGTTTGGAGGCATTCTCAACCGTCGAAATCACGAGGGTGATCAAGCCCAAATGGCGGAATTCGACCTGCCCAACATCGATTTGGTGGTCGTGGATTTGTACCCGTTCGAAGCCACGGTGGCCAGCGGTGCCTCTGAAGCTGACATCATCGAGAAAATCGACATCGGAGGCATTGCGTTGATTCGGGGAGCAGCCAAGAATTTCAACGACGTGGTCATTGTCCCATCCATGGAGGATTACGGGAACTTGGTGGAGGTTCTGAAACGCGACGGCGTGACGACGCTTGACGAACGCAAGGGATTTGCTGCCCGTGGCTTCCGCGTCAGTTCACATTACGACACCATGATTCACGCCCACCTCGCCGGTTCCAGCCTTGAAGGCGGCGCAGTGAACACCCTCAATGTCAGCGTTCCGCAAACGCGTGCACTGCGTTACGGTGAGAACCCCCACCAAGCCGGTCAATACTTCGGCGATTTGGATGGGCTCTTGAAGCCCTTGCACGGCAAGGCCCTGTCGTACAACAACCTGCTGGACGTCGATGCTGCCGTCCAGCTCATGGAAGAATTCCAAAACGACGGTCCAACGTTTGCCATCTTGAAGCACAACAACGCGTGCGGTTGCGCCACGCGGGACACCCTGGCACAAGCTTACACAGATGCCTTGGCTGGCGACCCCACGAGCGCCTTCGGAGGTGTGCTGATTGCCAACCGTCCCATCGACCTTGACACCGCCAACCTGATCCACACCCTTTTTTGTGAAGTGGTCATTGCGCCCGGGTTTGACTCCGACGCCTTCGAAGTGCTTGCCCAAAAGAAGAACCGCATCCTGCTCGAAAAGCAGCCAGGAGCCCTACCCAAATCCACGGTTCGCTCCGCATTGAACGGTTACCTGGTTCAAGAACGCGACAACGCCATGGAATCGGCGGACCAGTGGACGTGCGCGACAAACGTCCAGCGCCCAGAGAGCGAGGCCGACCTGTTGTTTGCCCTCAAGCTTGTCAAACACACCAAGTCCAACACGGTGGTCTTCGCAAAAAACGGCCAGTTGCTCGCAAGCGGCACCGGCCAAACGAGCCGAGTCGATGCCCTCAAGCAAGCCGTTGAAAAGGCCCGGGGATTCGGCTTTGACTTGAACGGTTCGAGCATGGCTTCCGACGCCTTCTTCCCATTCCCCGATTGCGTAGAACTCGCCGCCGAAGCTGGCGTGACAGCCGTGATTCAACCCGGCGGTTCGATCAACGACCAGAAGAGCATCGACGCATGCAATGCTTCAGGCCTCGCGATGTACACCACTGGGGTGCGTCACTTCCGCCACTGATTGCACATTTTTCACATCTGAGGCCTTTCGAGGAGGCCGATTCACGCGCCAATGAAACTTATCAACCATTCGCGCACATTGGCCTTTTTTGCTGAGGTCTGACGCCTTGCCGCTTCTACCTTTAGCGTATGGGATTGTTTGACTTCTTCACGCAAGAGATTGCCATGGATTTGGGTACGGCAAACACCATCATCTACTTCCAAGACAAGGTGGTGGTGGACGAGCCTTCCATTGTGGCCAAAGACCGGATGACGGGCAATGTGGTGGCCATTGGGCGGCTCGCGCAGCAAATGCACGGGAAAACCCACAAGAACATTGAGACGATACGCCCTTTGAAAGACGGCGTGATCGCGGATTTCGAGTCGGCAGAGCAGATGATCAAAGGCATGATCAAGCTCATCTCAGGTCGGAAGTCCTGGTTCAATCCCTCTCTCCGCATGGTCATTTGCATCCCTTCTGGCATCACGGATGTGGAGAAGCGTGCCGTCAAAGACAGCGCCGAGCACGCGGGCGGCAAGGAAGTCTACCTCATTCACGAACCCATGGCCGCTGCCATCGGCATCGGCATCGACGTCGAAGAACCCATGGGCAACATGATCGTGGACATTGGAGGTGGAACCTCCGAGATTGCCGTCATCGCCCTTGGCGGCATCGTCACCGACACCAACATTCGTGTTGCCGGAGATGAATTCACGCATGACATCGAGGAATACATGCGCCGTCAACACAACATCCTCATCGGAGAGCGTACCGCAGAGCAAATCAAAATTGCGGTGGGCTCCGCGTTGACTGAGTTGGACAACCCACCGGAAGACTACGCCGTGCATGGCCGAGACTTGATGACGGGCATCCCGAAAGAAATCGTCGTGAGCTACTCTGAAATCGCTGGCGCCTTGGACAAGAGCATCAGCAAGATTGAGGAAAGCATTCACAGCGCCTTGGAAAACACCCCACCTGAATTGTCTGCAGACATTTTCAAGACAGGAATCTACCTCGCGGGAGGAGGTGCGCAGTTGCGGGGACTCGACAAGAGACTCTCACTGAAAACAAAACTGCCCGTGCACGTGGCGGACGACCCATTGCATGCTGTGGCCAAAGGCACAGCCATCGCTTTGAAGAACATCGACCGCTTCCCCTTCCTCATGCGAAACTGACCCCCGGGCCGTGCGAAACCTCTTTGCTCTTCTCGCACGAACCCACAGGTGGTTGCTTTTCCTCGTGTTTTGGGGAATCGCACTGGGCTGGATGAACACGACCTACAGCCACCATCGCACGGCCTTGTCAGGCTGGTCAATGCGCATGACAGGATCTTGGATCAACACCACTGGAGACTTGCAAGAGTGGACGCAACTTGAGGCGTCGAATGCCCGCATCATGCTCGAAAATGCCCGTCTTCGGGCCGAACTCGAATCTCTCAAAGAACAACGTTCCGATCCCTGGCAATCCGGCAGTGCAGGTGTGCTTCGAAGCCCTGGGTGGCGAGGGTCCCCCTGGATGGTCCTCAACCGTGGTGGGCAAGATGGCGCGGCACCCGGCGCGGGCGTCCTCTCCATGGGACATGCGGCTGGCCTCATCGTGGACACCACAACGCATGAGAGTTTGGTGTTGACCCTCACACACCCCGAATCCCAATGGAGTGTGCGCTTGGGACGCGCGGGGCAGGCTGGGCGGCTCGTGTCAATCAAAGGCAGCGTGGATCAAGGGCTCGTGATGGACGTTCCTCGTGCGCAACTTGTCTTGCCAGGAGACACCGTGATGACCACTGGGTTCGACGGGATCTTTCCCGCGGACGTTCCTGTGGGCCTCGTGAGTGACATTGTGAGCGACGAAGCCGACGAATTTCAAACGGTGGAAATCACACTCGGAGCCAATTTTCGTCGCTCGAGGCACGTGGTATGGCTCACTCAACCCCGAAACCAGCGACTCGACAGTTTGATTCGCAGCAACACCGCGCGGCCATGAATGCGTTGTTTCCATTTTTCTGGACGCTGAGTTGGGCTTTTTTGACCCAAGTCTTGTTGTTTCAGCACGGCCTGTTTTGGGGCGGCTATGGCCTGCTCGCGGTTCATCTTTACGGATTGCTGAAGATGCCGGTAGGATGGCCTCCCACCACATATCTGATGGTGTCGGCCGTGACGGGAGCTTGCATGGATTTGGTTTGCCTCACCGGAGGCATGCACCTGGCTGCATCCGTGACGTTGGGGATGGCCTACCCTTCTCTCACTGCCGCGTTCGAGTCTCGTGAAGGCCTACGACAAGGTCATGTTCTGGACCCCTACGAGGACGGGTGGGTGCGATATGCCGGCTTTTTGGCATCGGGAATCGCGATGTATTGGGTGGTGCTCTTTGGGCTTCAAAACGGTTGGAATCTGCTTGGACGAACGTTGGGACAATTGGCAGCCTCCACCCTGCTCAACGTGGGGACGTTCCTCTTGATTCAAGGTCTCTTGAACCGCCCGAGACGCGGAGATGGACGAAACGTCAGTGCCTATCCATGGAGTTGAGAGGGCAAGAACTTGCTGGTCGACAGCGCATTTTCGGTGCGATCGTCTTGGGCGTGGGCGTGCTGTTCATGTTGCGCCTGTTCCAAATGCAGGTGACCACAGATGAATACAAGAACCGTGCAGAACGCCTGACTGAAGAGCAAGAAATCCTGCAACCGGCCCGCGGGCTTTGCCTGGATCGCCATGGAGAATTGTTGGTCAACAACGTGCCGAGTTACGACTTGATGGTCGTGCCCCGATCGATGGCCGACATTGACACCACGGCCCTCGCAAACTTGTTGAACCTCGAACGAAGTGATCTCGACAACCGATTGGCGAGAGCCCGGAGATATTCTCGATACAAGGCGTCGCCATTGATGCGGCAACTCAACGCTTCGGAATACGCCGTGCTGTCGGCGGAATTGTGGCGTTATCCTGGGCTGTCGATTCGCACTCAGCCCGTCCGTCAAAATGTGTTTGGCATTGCAAGCCAAATCGTGGGCGAATACCGCGAGGTGGATCGGGAAGACATGAACCGAGACACCCGGTATCGCTTGGGCGATTACAAAGGGAAGTCGGGCGTGGAAGCCCTGTTTGAAAAGGAGTTGAGAGGCACCGCCGGATTGCGACATCACTTGGTGGATGTGCGGAACAACGTCCGCAACACATTGACCGAATTGGATTCCTTGCCCTTGGCGGGAGACGATGTGACCTTGACCATCGACGCGGAGTTGCAGCGGTACGCGGAAGAGCTCATGGTCGGTAAGCGAGGCGCCGTGGTGGCGCTTGAGCCCGCCACCGGTGAAATCCTGGCCTTCGTTTCCGCGCCCTCGTACGACGGGAATCTGTTGACGGGCACGAGCCGCGGTGCGGCGTATGACAGTTTGGCCAAGCACCCTTGGAAACCCCTGTACAACAGGGCGGTCAGAGGCGCCTATCGACCTGGCTCCATCTTCAAAATGGTTCAAGGCCTGATTGGCATGCAAGAGGGGGTCATTTCAGAGCGCACGCACATTGTGTGCAACCGCGACGTCATTGGCTGTCACGGAGCCCACACCCAAGACGACCTGCGTAGGGCCATCGTGCACAGCTGCAATCCATACTTCTACGACGTGATGCGCCGCATGGTGAATCAGCATCCCGATTTGGACAAATTCGACAACGCCCGACTTGGTCTCGGCTGGTGGACAGAGCGGATCAAAGACTTTGGACTGGGCACGGATTTGGGAGGACATGTGCCGGGAATGCGCTCCGGGTTGGTGCCAGACACCACGTACTACGACAAGATCTATGGACGGCGCCATTGGACCTTCCGCACCATCTACTCGATCAGCATTGGCGAAGGGGAACTGCTGGCCACGCCATTGCACATGGCCAATTTGGCCGCCATCATGGCGAACAAAGGATGGTACATGGAGCCACACCTCATCCGAGACATTGGCGGCAAAGGCAAGCCTGAGTCCCTTCAAACGCGACATGACGTCGGTGTCGATGCCGTTCACTTTGAACCCATTTTGGACGCCATGCAACTGGTGATTGAGGACAAAACCGGCACAGGCACGCGCGCTTTCACCAAGGGCATCACCACCTGTGGGAAAACGGGGACGGTTCAAAACCGGAATCAAGCCGACCACAGTGTGTTCATGGCCCTTGCACCTCGGGACAACCCCAAAATCGCACTCAGCGTCTACGTCGAGAACGGCGGTGCTGGTGGTGAATGGGCCGCGCCCATCGCCGGCCTGCTCGTGGAGAAGCACCTCCGAGGCGACATTCAAGATGCCTCAAGAGAACGTCGCGTGATGGGAGCCACGTACCCCCTGGATCCAGAATTTGTCGAATCCCCAGAGCCATGATGAAGTCACGTCGTGCCACCATTCTGTCGCAACTTGACTGGCCCACCTTGATGCTTGTCGTCGCCTTGGTGATCCTGGGGTGGCTGAACATTGTGAGCGCCACGGCCGAGGCCGAAGTCGTTTGGGACTTGGGCGGAAAAGCCGGAAAACAGCTCATATGGATGGGGGTCTGTGCCGTGTTGATGACAGGACTTCTCGCCGTGGAAGGGGAATTTTACATTCGGACTTCAGTGCTGCATTATTTGGTGGTCCTTGCGCTGTTGGCCGCTGTCCTGGTCGTCGGAAAGAAGGTGGGTGGAGCTCGGTCTTGGTTTGGGGTGGGCAGCTTTGGGATTCAACCGAGTGAATTTGCCAAAACGGCCACCTCCCTTATGGTGGCCTGGTATCTCAGTCGAGATGGGCGGCCGTGGCGCACGCTCACAACTCGGTTGCAGTCCTTGGCGATCATCGCCATTCCCGCAGGCCTCATTTTGCTTCAACCCGATGCCGGGACGGTGCTGGTGTTTGGGGGATTTGTTTTTGTGCTATACCGTGAAGGCCTCAGCGGCAATGTGCTGCTCTTGGGGGTGTCAGCTTTGGTGCTTTCGGTGCTGACCATCTTGTTTGGCGCAAGTGAAAGTTGGTATCCGTTTGTGGGCATGGATACCGGTTTCTGGTGGCTCCTGATCTCCCTTGCAGGGTTGGGGACGTTGGTGCTCATGCTGGTCAGAGCGGCCACCTTGCCTCGTTTCAGAAAGCGAACCACGCGCTGGGGCATCCTGCTTTTGGTGGGAGGCATGCTCTTTTCGATCGGGCTTCACATGGGCATGGAAAACATCCTCAAGAAGCACCAGCGCGAACGCATCCATGTCTTGTTTGGGATTGACGTGGACAACCCCGATGCCGATTACAACATCCGTCATGCCAAAGCGGCCATTGGCTCAGGAGGTTGGACGGGCAAAGGCTTTGCGAAAGGCCCGATGACCGCGTACGGTTTCGTGCCTGAACAAGAAACCGACTTCATCTTCTGCACTGTCGGTGAGGAATGGGGGTTCCTCGGGAGCACGGGTGTGGTCATGATGTTTGTATTTCTGATCCTCCGAGTGTTGCACTTGGCGGAACGACAGCGGTCTCCCTTCACGCGCATGTACGCCTATGCCGTTGCGAGCATGTTGTTCATGCACGTGCTGGTCAATGTTGGAATGGTCCTGGGTCTCGCGCCGGTCATAGGCATCCCACTCCCCTTCTTCAGTTATGGCGGATCCTCTCTGATGGGATTCACCCTGCTGATTGGCATTCTGCTGCGTCTGGATGGCGAACGTTTCACCATTCTTCGATGACCTTCGTCGAACTTTTTTTGTCTTTCATTTGGACAAACCAAAGTTTCGTCTGAAATTGGTGTCATGACTTTCACCACAAACATGTGTTGCTGTTGCTGCTGTCCTCCGGACAGGGGCTTTGTGCGCATGCGTGGTTGAAGGATTTTCCTCAAAACGTAACCTCAAGAAGCCCTCGTTCGTAACGGGGGCTTCTTTTTTTTGACCCAAACTGCGATGACCGCACCCATTCTTGACCCCAGACTCGGCACCCTTGACGAACTGCGTTGGCATGTCGGCAACACCCCGATGCACCCCATGCTCCACTTGAGCCCCAAGCCGGGCGTGGAGATTTATGCCAAACTCGAATGGCAGCAGTTTGGCGGAAGTGTGAAGGCACGCCCTGCATTCAACATCTTGTACAATGCTGTGGCCTCAGGCGCCCTCCGCGGGCGACGTCTGCTCGACGCCTCTTCGGGCAACACAGGGATCGCTTACGCCATTTTCGCTGCCGCAGCTGGCATTCCCGTGACCTTATGCATTCCTGAGAATGCCTCCAAAGAGCGCAAGCAGATCTTACGCTCGCTTGGCGTGGAGTTGATCCTGACGAGTCCCTTTGAAAGCACCGACGGTTCGCAAGACGTGGCCCGTGAGCTCGCACAGTCTCAACCCGACCGTTACCACTACGTCGACCAGTACAGCAACGACGCCAACTGGATGGCCCATTACAACCACACGGGTCTGGAACTGTGGGAAGAAACGCACCATCGCATCACTCATTTTGTGGCCGGTTTGGGCACCACGGGAACCTTCACAGGCACCGGCAGACGCCTCAAAGAACTCAATGAGGACATCCAACTCGTGGCCCTTCAGCCCGAAACCGCCTTGCACGGCCTCGAAGGATGGAAGCACCTTGAAACGGCACGAGTGCCAAAAATTTTTGATGCCACCGTGCCTGACGAAACCCGTCTTGTCACCACGGAGGCGAGCTACACCATGCTGAAACGCGCAGCCAAGGAAGAAGGATTGTTGATCAGCCCCTCCGCTGCCGCAAACCTCGCCGGTGCCGTGCAACTTGCTGAAGAAATCGAAGAGGGTGTGATCGTCACCGTGCTGGCCGACGACGCCACCAAATACAGCGAAGTCATTGAACGTCTCCTGCCATGAGTTTTCTTCCTCTTGACATCGACCCGAAGGCCATGAAGGCCATGACCGACCACGCCGAGGCAGCTTTTCCCAATGAATGCTGCGGCTTTTTCTATGGATCCGAAGACGGCAAGGTGCGGTCCGTGACCACCTCCACAGAGGTGACCAACAGCAAAGAAGGCGACCAACGCCGGCGGTTTGCCATTTCTGACATGGACTACCTCCGTGCAGAAAGACACGCGGCAAAAGAAGGGCTCACCTTGCTTGGGGTGTACCACAGCCATCCGCTCCACCCGGCGATCCCAAGTGAACACGATTTGGTCGTGGCCCTTCCCTATTTCAGCTACATCATCGTCAGTGTGCAACCCAATGGCACCGACCATGTGCGCAGCTGGCAACTGAACGATTCCAGACAATTTGACGAAGAACACATTGTGGCGCTCCCCGACAACTTGAGGGTCGCCTGATTCCAACGAAACAACAACACAACATTCCTGACATGGCTCAATTGATCATCCCCACGCCCCTCCGCAAATTCACAGACGGCCAAGGCGTATTCACCGAAGAAGCTGGCACCGTCAAGGAGCTGCTCGCAGCTCTGGCCGCACAGCACCCTGGCCTCAAGCCGCATTTGTTTGAAGATTCCGGCAGCCTCCGAAGCTTCATCCGCGTGTACGTCGGCGACGAAGACATTCATGCCTTGCAAGGCGAAGACACGGCGCTTCAATCGAACGACGAAGTGAGCATCATCCCCGCCATTGCTGGCGGCGTTTGAACGCATAAAAACCCATGGAACAGATTCAATTCAGCAAAGAGGAACTCGAGCGCTACAGCCGACACCTCATCATTCCCGAATTCAACATCGAAGGACAACGCAAGCTCAAGGGCTCGAGTGTCTTGGTCATTGGATCTGGGGGTCTGGGATCTCCCCTGCTGCTCTACCTCGCGGCGGCCGGAGTGGGCCGAATCGGCATCGTCGATTTCGACACGGTGGACGCCAGCAACCTGCAGCGTCAGGTTCTGTTTGGCATTCAATCTGTGGGTGCCCCCAAAGCAGTGGCCGCGCGAGACCGTTTGGCCTCCCTCAATCCACACATCACGCTTGAGGTGCACAACACCAAATTCACAAGCGCCAACGCCCGCGAGCTCGTCCGTCAATACGACGTGGTGGCCGACGGCACCGACAACTTTCCAACCCGCTACTTGGTCAACGATGCCTGCGTGTTGGAAGGCAAAGTGAATGTGTACGCAAGCATTTATCGCTTTGAAGGCCAGGCATCCGTGTTCAATGAATTGCTGCCCGACGGCACGCGGGGGCCCAATTACCGGGACTTGTTTCCTTCGCCACCTCCTCCGGGACTCGTGCCAAGCTGTGCTGAAGGTGGGGTGATTGGCGTGCTGCCTGGCATTTTGGGCTCGCTTCAAGCGCTCGAAGTCATCAAGGTCATCACTGGCGTGGGCGACACCCTGAGCGGACGTCTGTTCTTGTTTGACGCCACAGGGTTCACCACGAGAACCATGAAGGTGCGGAAAGATCCGCGCAACCCGCTCAATGGCGAAAACCCCACCCAAACCGAGCTCATCGATTACGATCAGTTTTGTGGCATCGGGGTCCCAGCAGCGCAGGAAAGGGCTGTCGATGCCATTGATGTGCACGAACTCAACAACTGGCGAACAAGTGGCAAAGATCACTTGCTGATTGACGTCCGAGAGCCTTACGAATACGGCATTGCGGAAATCGGTGGCGAGCTCGTGCCCTTGGCGACGGTTCTTGAAAGCACGGCTCGCATCCCCAAAGACATTCCCGTGGTGGTGCAATGTCGTTCAGGCGCTCGGAGTGCCAAAGCGATTCGTCAACTCGAAGACGCCCATGGATACACCAACCTCGTGAACCTCACTGGAGGAATCCTGGCGTGGCAAGAACACATTGACCCGTCGCTGGCTCGCTACTGAGCGACTTTGGCACGGTCTCTGGAGGAGAAAAGGCGCCAGCCTTTGAAGGTTTTGGTTGGGCTGGCGCAGGATGTTAGACGCAAACGGGGCTCCATGATGGAGCCCCGTTTCACGTTTTGGCCTGAAAGCTTCAGAGTCCCAACAACACCTCAGTTGGGGTCTTGCCCCCAAACAACATGCGCTCCGGATTCTCAATCATTTCTTTGATCATGTACAAGAATCCAACGCTCTCTTTGCCGTCCACAATGCGGTGGTCGTAGCTGAGCGCCACGTACATGATGGGGCGGATTTCCACCCTGCCGTTGATCGCCACAGGACGCTCAACGATGTTGTGCATCCCGAGGATCGCACTTTGCGGTGGGTTGATGATGGGCGTGGAGAGCATCGATCCAAACACCCCGCCGTTCGTGATGGTGAAGGTTCCTCCCTGCATCTCGTCGACGGTCAGCTCCCCATCGCGGGCACGGATGGCCAAGCGCTTGATTTCAGCTTCGATTTCTGCCAAGCTCATGGTCTCGGCGTTTCGAACGACCGGCACCATCAGTCCCTTGGGGGAACTGACTGCAATGCAGATGTCGGCGTAGTCGTGGTAGATGAGTTCTTTGCCATCGATTTGGGCATTGATTGCAGGGAATTCTGCGAGGGCCGTGGTCACCGCTTTGGTAAAAAAGCCCATGAAGCCAAGGCCCACTCCAAATTGCTCTCGGAACGCGTCCTTGTGCTTTTTCCGCAAGTCCATCACCGGCTTCATGTCCACCTCGTTGAAGGTGGTGAGCATGGCCGTCTCGTTTTTCACAGAGACCAAACGCTCGGCCACTTTGCGGCGCAGCATGCTCATCTTTTCTCGGCGGGTGTCCCGGCTTCCAGCCCAGCCAGAACGAACGTTGCTTGCATCGAATCCTGCGGCGAGCGCAGCCAAGACGTCTTGTTTCAACACGCGGCCGTCTCGACCTGTGCCTTGGATCGAGCCTGCCGGCAATCCGGCATCGACCATGGCTTTCCGGGCGGCCGGGGAAGCGTGGCCGGCGGCGTGACTCGCGCCCTTGGGTGCGGGAGCGGCGGCTGGCGCTGGCGCTGGGGCCGGCACAGGGGCTGTTGGCGCAGGAGCGGAAGCCGCTTCCGGCTTCGCAGCAGGAGCCGGAGCCGGGGCACCTTCGGGACGTTCCGCGTCTGTATCGATCAAACAACACACGTCTCCCACCGCGACGGCATCACCTTCTTCTGCCTTGAGCGTGATGACACCCGCAGCTTCAGCAGGCAATTCCAAGGTCGCCTTGTCCGAATCCACTTCGGCAATGGCTTGGTCTTTATCAACGTAGTCGCCGTCCGAAACCAGCCAAGTGGCGATTTCCACTTCGGAGATGCTCTCTCCAGGACTGGGGACTTTCATTTCAAGAATCGGCATGATCGTGTCGTTGGGTTGTCTGATTCAAGTCAAAATTTCGCCATGGCCACCACCTCGTCAAGCAAGGCGTTGTGGCGTTGTAGGTGGACTGCCGGGGAACCGGAAGCAGGGCTGGCGCTCGCGCTCCGTCCCACATACCGCAATCGGCCCAGGCCGTGGAGGTCCATGTGCTCGTTCATGAAGGTCCATCCGCCCATGTTGCGCGGCTCTTCTTGGAGCCAAACAAGCTGGGCATCCTTCGCCTGACGCTTCAAGGCCTCGGCAATGGCGCCGGCCGGGAAAGGATGAAGCTGCTCCACTCGAATGACCGCCATGTTCTTCGGTGTCTTGCCGTCAAACTTCTCGAGCAAGTCGTAGTACACTTTGCCGGAACAAAGCACGACCGTCTTCGCGCCTTTCGTGCCATTGGCATCGTCGATGACCTCCTGAAATCCACCGCTCGCGAAATCAGCCATGGAAGACACGGCCTTGGGATAACGCAACAGTTTCTTGGGGGTGAAGACCACAAGCGGCTTGCGGAACGGACGGTGAACTTGGCGGCGCAACACGTGGAACATGTTCGCAGGTGTGGTGCAATTGGCCACAATGATGTTGTCGCCTGAACCCAACTGCAGGAAGCGCTCCATGCGCCCACTGCTGTGTTCAGACCCCATGCCTTCATAGCCGTGTGGGAGCAACAAGGTCAGGCCGTTCATCGTCCGCCACTTGTCTTCTCCCGCACTGAGGAACTGGTCCCACATGATTTGGGCCCCGTTGTTGAAGTCTCCAAACTGCGCCTCCCAAATGGTCAATCCGTCGGGATTCGCAAAGGCATAACCGTATTCAAAACCGCTGACGGCGTACTCCGACAGATGGCTGTTGTATACCGCCATGTTGGACTGGCCTTGCTTCAAGTTGTTGAGCAAGATCACTTCTTCCTCGGCATCCTCAGTCTTCACCACGGCGTGACGGTGTGAAAACGTGCCGCGTTCCACGTCTTGGCCACTCAAACGAACAGGATGGCCTTCCGTCAACAAACTCGCGTAGGCGAGCATTTCCCCCATCGCCCAATCGAATTGGTCTCGCTCAATCATTCCGAGGCGGTCGTTCATGAGCTTTTTCACCTTCCGGAAGAACTTGGGTCCCTCAGGAAGGGTGTTCATGGCGACGGCCAAGGCGGTCAATTCCTTTTTGGCCACTCCAGTTTTAGGAGACGTCGTCAACTCGTTTTCTTTGGCAGGGCGATATCCTTTCCACAATTCGCTCAGGAAGTCGTCCACCACCGAAAGTTCCATGGTTTTCGCTTCCTCGAACCCCTCTTCCATGCGACTGAGCAGCTCTGTCTTCATCGCCTCGGCCTCCTCTGCGGTCACCGAGCCATCTGCGAGCAAGCGCTCGAGGTAGATGTCCCGTGGAGAGCTGTGCGCCGCGATGGCCTTGTACAATTTGGGCTGGGTGAACTTGGGCTCGTCACCTTCGTTATGTCCGTATTTGCGGTAGCCCAACAAGTCAATGAACACGTCGCGGTGGAAGGTCTGGCGGTATTCAAGCGCGATGTTCATCACCTGCACCACCGCCTCCACATCGTCGGCATTCACGTGGAACACCAATGACTTGGTGACTTTTGCCACATCTGTACAGTAGGTGGACGTGCGGGCGTCGAGGTAATTCGTGGTGAATCCAACTTGGTTGTTCACCACAATGTGGACCGTGCCCCCCGTCTTGTAGCCATCCAGGCCAGCCATTTGGGCCACTTCATACACCACGCCTTGGCCGGCCACGGCGGCATCGCCATGAATCAAGATGGGCAAGACACTGGCCTCGTCCCCTTGGCGGGCGTCGATTCGGGCACGCGCAATGCCTTCCACCACAGGGTCCACAGCTTCGAGGTGAGACGGATTGGGTGCCAACGTGATGGTCACTTCCTCTCCTGTGTCTGCCACTTGCTTGCGCGAAAAGCCGAGGTGGTATTTCACATCGCCATCGAACAAGCCATCTCCGTCGTACGCTTTGCCTTCAAATTCACTCAAGATGTTGGCGTAGGGCTTGCCCAAAATGTGGGCCAGGGTGCTCAATCGTCCCCGGTGCGCCATGCCGATGACCACTTCCCGAACCCCTCTGGTGGTGCCCGTTTCAATCAACGCGTCAAGAGCGGGGATCAAACTTTCACCCCCTTCCAAGGAGAAGCGTTTTTGGCCTACGAACTTCTTTTGCAAGAATTCCTCGAACAACGTGGCTTGACTGATTTTCTTCAGAACGTGTTTGCGCCCTGGAGCATCCAACCTCGGGCGGTTGGCCAGCTCAATGTGCTCCCGAATCCACTTCAGCCGCTCAGGCTCGGGGATGTACATGTATTCGATGCCGATGGAGTGGCAGTACGTCGACTCCAGGTGGGCGATGATGTCTCGGAGCTTGGCCGCCCCAATGCCCACTTCGTTGCCCGCCTGAAACACCGTGTCAAGGTCGGCGTCAGACAGGTCGAAGTTTTCCAGCGCCAAAGTCGGGGTGTACGTCCTCCGCTCTCGGACAGGGTTGGTTTGGGTGAACAGATGACCGCGAGTGCGGTACCCGTGAATCAAATCCAACACCTTGAATTCCTTTAGGGTTGCCGGTGACGCGGAGTCTTCTCCGTAAGTGGCGCGGCTCAGGTCAAAGCCTGCAAAAAAAAGCCGCCACGTGCGGTCGACCGATTCGGGGTCCGCCAGGTAGCGAGCGTAGAGGGCTTCGAGCGCGCCAGGTTCAGCGTTGCTCAGAAATGAAAGTGGGTCCATGAGGACTAGGGGCATTTAGCACGAGCAAAGATAAGCCCAGCCAAGGGACCCCCCAAGGAATGACGGGGGAATCAGTGACTCCGCGAAACCACATGTTGGGCCAGCCCCTCAAACCAAGACGCCGACGCTTCGGGCAGATTCAAGGCCTTCAACGAAGCTGACGCCTTCTCGACATGCGCGGCCATGCGCCCCTGGGCCTCTTGATCTGCGCCCGCATCAAGCATCGCCTGGCGCACTGCCGCAATTTTGGCATCGCCTTGTTCAGAGCCTGAGGCCGGATGAACCCCGACCCATTGCTCCAAGACTTCAACACTCGATGGATGGGCTGAGGTGGTCAACCAAAGCAGGGTTTTTTTGTCCGAAAGGATGTCGCCCCCCACTTGTTTGCCCGTGGTTCCGCTTTGACCAAACGTGTCGAGAAAATCGTCCTGAATTTGAAACGCCAACCCGACGTTCAAACCATAGTTGTACCACATCTTCACACGTTCCTGAGAGGCCCCTGCGCTCATGGCACCCATCGCTGCCGATGCGGCCAAAAGCACCGAAGTCTTCAGTCGGATCATCTCGATGTATTCATCCACCGTCACTTCTGACCTCGTTTCAAACGCCATGTCACTTTGCTGGCCTTCGCACACCTCTCGCGCCGTGGCGTTGAACATGGCCAACACCCCAGGCAACGCATGCGCTGGCGTCGATTCCAATGCCGTCAATGCCAGCGTATACATGACGTCGCCAGACAAAATGGCTGCGTTTTCAGACCACTTCATGTGCACCGTGGGGCGACCTCTTCGCAAAGGAGCCTGATCCATGATGTCGTCGTGCATCAGGGTGAAGTTGTGAAAGAGCTCCACCGCCATGGCGGCTGGGATGGCATCTTTGACCTTGCCTCCTTCTGCTTCACATGCCGCCAAAGCAAGCACGGGCCGAATTCGTTTGCCCCCCAAAGACAGGAGGTAATGAATGGGTGCATAAAGACCATCTGACGACGAGGCGGGAGTTGAAGACAAGAAGTCGTGCAATCCAGACTCAAGGGCTTCGCGCCAACGCGCTTCTTCGGAATGGAGGTTCATGGCATCAAAAGTGCGTGGTTGTCGTGTTTGTTCGTCCTGGCCAAGCACTTCATCGCCCGCGGCGCAGTTGCTCCAGCAAGTAAGTCCCGTATCCACTCTTCACAAGCGGTTCGGCAAGTCGCTCCAATTGGCCGTCGTCGATGAAGCCCATCCGCCAGGCAATTTCCTCCAAGCACCCAATTTTCAGGCCTTGACGGTCTTCGATGACCTGGACAAACTGCGACGCCTGCATCAGTGAAGCGTGCGTGCCCGTATCGAGCCAAGCCATGCCTCGGTCAAGCACGCCCACATGCAATTTGCCCGCGTCGAGATACGCTTTGTTGACGTCGGTGATTTCATACTCGCCTCGTGCGCTTGGCTGGAGGTTGTGGGCAATTTCAACCACATCGTTGTCGTAGAAATACAGGCCGGGCACGGCGAAGTTGGACTTGGGCTGGGCGGGCTTTTCTTCGATGCTCAACACCTTGCCTTGAGGGTCAAAATCCACCACGCCGTATCGCTCGGGGTCGCTGACGTAATACGCGAACACGATGGCGCCGTCCGGATTGGTGTGGGCTCGAAGCGTTCGACCAAAACTTTTGCCGTAGAAAATGTTGTCTCCCAAGACCAGCGCCACCTTGTCGTTCCCCACAAATTCTTTGCCCAAGACAAACGCCTGCGCGAGGCCATTAGGCACTTCCTGCACTGTGTAGCTGAACGAGCACCCCAAATCAGAACCATCTCCCAACAAGCGCTGAAACGAGGCTGAGTCCTCAGGGGTGGTGATGATCAGGATGTCTCGAATCCCGGCAATCATCAACGTCGACAAGGGATGGTAAATCATCGGCTTGTCGTAGATGGGCATCAACTGTTTGCTGACGGCCTTGGTCAGCGGCCACAGACGCGTGCCACTCCCTCCGGCAAGAACAATTCCTTTCATGGCCTCAAGATACGCAGTGTGTTTGCCTCAGTCACGAGCGCGCAAGCCCTCATGACGCTCCTCCCCTTTCCCGGGGCTGGTGCCTTTTTGGACTTGGAGATCGTCCAACGCCAAGATGTCTTCTTCATCCAACAAGTCGAAGAACGGCTCCCGGAAGGTCCTGGTTGTCACGAATCGCGCGAAGCTCATGAGCATGGAGGGAAGCAACATCAAGTTGGTGAACATGGCGACCAACAAGGTCACGGAAACCAACATGCCCAGCGAACGTGTGCCGTCGAATTCGCTCATGGCAAACATCAAAAATCCAAAGAACAACACGATCGACGTGTACATCATGCTGACCCCAGTCTCGCGCACGGCCGCAAGGACTGCGTCGCGAATTTGCCAGCCGTTGGAGAGCAACTCCTGGCGGTATTTGGCCAAGAAATGAATGGTGTCGTCCACAGAAATGCCAAAGGCGACGGAGAAGACCAAAATCGTGGAAGGCTTGATGGGAATGCCGGTCCAACCCATGACCCCTGCGGTGAATAGCAGCGGCAACAAGTTGGGAATCAGAGCGATGCCAACCATCCGCGCACTCTTGAACAGCAGGGCCATCACAAGGGCGATGACGAGGATTGCAAGCGTCATGGAGATGGCGAGGTTCTTCACGAGGTAATTGGTGCCTTCCAAAAACACGATGCTCGTTCCCGTCACGGTCACATCGTAGCGGGCAGGCGGAAAGATGCTGTCGATCCGCGGTTGCAATTCTGACATCAGCGCCTCCATCTCCAAAGTCCCTACATCCGCCATGTTGGCGGAAACACGGGTGAGCGTTTTGGTGCTGTCCACAAAATTGGTGGTGACCGCGTTGGCGTGATCGAAATCTGAGGCCGCCGATTCGCTGCCGCGTAGGTACGGTCCAATGAACGAGCGTTCCTGTCGAGACGGCAGTCGGTACCGTGCTGGATCTCCACCATAAAATGCCTGCACGCCAAACTTCACTGCGTCCACGGCGCTCAAACTTCTCGAAAACTCAGGATACGACCGGAGCAGCTTTTGAAATGACTCGATGCGTTTGAGGTTCGACGGGCTCAGGATTTGGCCTGGCTTCTTCCCATCGATCAGCACTTCAAAGGGCATCACCCCGCGGAACTTCGATTCCAGCCAAGCCAAGTCCACGAGCACGCGGTCGTCGTCGGGCAAATCGTCCACAATGTTGCCGGTGGTCACCATCTGGGTCATGCCCCAAGCGCTCATGAACGCCACAATTAGCGCTGCGACGTACACGCGGTTTCGCCGCCCTTGGACCACGCTGACAAACGTGCCCACCACACGGTCCACCCAGGCGCGGTCGAGGTGCGTCAAATGACGTTCACTCGGATCCGGAAGCCACGTGAACAGTGCCGGAATCAAGACAATGCTGATTCCAAAGGCCGCCATGATGTTCAAGGACGACACCACCCCAAATTCCACCAGCAACGGACTGTGGGTGAAGATGAAGGTGGCAAAACCGAGGGCCGTGGTCGCATTCGTAAGCAAAGTCGCATTGCCGACTTTGGCCACCATGCGTTTCAACGCCAACATTTTGTTGCCGTGACGCTTGTATTCGCCCTGGTATTTGTTGACCAAATAAATGCAATTGGGCACCCCGATGACAATCATCAACGGAGGGATGAGCGACATCAACAACGTCAGTTTGTAGTCGAGCAAAGACATGGTTCCAAGCGACCAAACCACACCAACCACCACCACAGTCAAGCACACCCCCACCACCGCCATGTTCCGGAAAAACAAGAACAGCAGCAGTGCGGTCACAGCGATGGCGGCACCGATGAAGTACCCGAGCTCACCTTTGACTTTGTTGCTCAGTGAAATGCGGATGAAGGGCAGGCCGCTGAGGTAAGTCCTGATGCCCGTGGCTTCGGACCATTGGTCTGAGACGTCAATGATGTCTTCCACGATCCGGCCACGTTTGGCGGAATTGAGCATGTCGTGGTTGAAGACCACCATCATGAGCGTCGCCTCGTTGTCCGGATTGTAAAGCAGGCCCTCATAAAAAGGCATGTCCCTGACCCTGTCCACGATTTCATTTGCCCGTTCATCCGTCAGCGGGGGTGCGTTGGGTTGCACCTCCAACAGGTCCGGGGCCATGGCCTGCAACAAGAAGGACTTTTCAGAAGGGTGCTTCACCACCTCAAAGGCATTGGTGATGGCGAACACAGAGTCGATGATCACTGTGGGCCTGCCGTCCACTGTGACCCTGAGGGTTCGGATTTGTTCGGCCAGACCATGCCACAATTGCAACCCCTCGGCCGTGCGCAATCGATCGTCCTCCACCCCGATCAACAGCACATTCCCCTCCGCCCCAAACGTCTCAAGAAATCGTGCATGGGCCAACTCCGAAGGGTCGTCCTCAGGCAGGATGCCCCCGTATTTGTACTGCATTTTGAGGTTGGGGATTTGAAGCCCCATGAACACCGTGATGGCCAACAGCACAAGCACCGCGGGCATACGGTGCCGGATCAAAGAGGATGCAATGCGAAGCCACATGAGAGGTGCAAAGAAACGACACGGACGGGCGCAGACCTCAGCGGTCGAATTACCTTTGTGCCCATGGAAAACTACGACGTTGTCGTCATCGGAAGCGGCCCTGGAGGCTACGTGGCCGCCATCCGCGCATCCCAACTTGGTCTGCGCACAGCCTTGGTTGAGAAATACGCCACCCTCGGAGGCACGTGCTTGAACGTGGGGTGCATCCCATCCAAAGCATTGCTGGACAGCTCTGAACACTACCACCAAGCGAAAGAGCAATTCGCCACCCATGGCATTGAGGTGGGTTCCTTGGGCATTGATTTCCCCCAAATGATTGCCCGAAAAGGCGAGGTGGTCTCCCAAACCACAGAAGGGATCAACTTCCTGATGAAGAAGAACAACATCGACGTGCATCAAGGGGTCGGTTCATTTGTAGACGCGCACACCATCGCCGTCACACCCGCCAAAGGGGATGCCGCCCACATTGGCGCGAAGCACGTCATCGTGGCCACGGGCTCGAAGCCCAGCACCCTGCCTTTCATCAAAGTGGACAAAAAACGGGTGATCACGAGCACTGAAGCACTCAGTTTGCCCAAGCTCCCCAAATCCATGGTGGTCATTGGCGGTGGGGTCATTGGCTTGGAACTGGGCTCCGTTTATGCCCGACTTGGCACCGAAGTCCACGTGGTGGAATACGCCGACAGCATCATCTCTTCGATGGATCGCTCCATGGGCAAGGAACTCATGCGCTCGATGAAGAAATTGGGGGTGAAATTCCACCTCAAACACGGCGTCAAAGAAGTGAGCGCCACGGGCCGAAGCGTCACTGTGAAAGCCGACACGCACAAAGGGGATGAAGTGACCTTCAAAGCCGAATACTGCCTCGTCAGCGTGGGACGACGTCCCTACACGGACGGACTCAACCTGGAAGCTGCCGGTTTGGCCACCGACGATCGCGGACGCCTCGCCGTCGACGCCCACATGCGCACCGCGGTTCCGCACATCTACGCCATTGGCGATGTCGTGCGTGGGGCGATGTTGGCCCACAAGGCGGAAGAAGAAGGTGTCTTTGCGGCCGAGACCATTGCCGGTCAACACCCACACATCGACTACAACCTCATCCCCAACGTGGTGTACACTTGGCCTGAAGTGGCCGGAGTGGGCGCGACCGAGGAACAGTTGAAAACGGACGGCGTGCCTTACAAGAGCGGAAGCTTCCCGTTCAAGGCCAGCGGACGTGCGCGCGCGAGCATGGACACGGACGGGTTGGTCAAAGTGCTGGCCCATGCCGACACGGATGAAATCCTCGGCGTCCACATGTGTGGCCCTCGCGCTGCCGACATGATTGCGGAGGCCGTGGTCGCCATGGAGTTCCGTGCAAGCGCTGAAGACATTTCGCGCATGAGCCATGCGCATCCCACATTCACCGAAGCCATCAAAGAAGCCGCCCTCGCCGCCACCGAAAACCGCGCGCTGCACATTTGAGGAGTTCGGTTGTTGTGAACGCATGAGTCAACCCATGAAGACGTGCATCCTGCTAGTCAACCTTGGCACACCCGATGCGCCAACGGCGAGCGCGGTCGGGAGATACTTGCGTGAATTTCTAGGCGACGGGCGAGTCATTGATGTGCCGTGGCTGCCTCGAAAAATCTTGGTGAACGGCATCATCGCCCCGATCCGCAAGTACCGCAGTGCCCGGGAGTACAAAAAGGTCTGGACCGAGGAAGGTTCTCCCCTGTTGCTTTACGGACAATCCCTGCAGCGCAAGCTCCAGGCCCAAATGGACACTGACGAAGCCAAGGAGGCCTTTGGCGGAGACGTAATCGTGGAGCTGGCCATGCGGTACCAGCACCCCTCCATGGACCACGTCATGGCCCGCATGGAAAAAGCCCGCTACGACCGCATCTGCATTTTGCCGTTGTACGCCCAGTACGCTTCTGCCACCACAGGGTCCACGCTGGAAAAGGCGTTCAACATCATGCAGAAATGGTACGTGATCCCTGATGTGGTGGCCATCAGTCAGTATTGGGATTTTGACGGGTACTTGAACGGGTTTCTCGAACAAGCGGCGGCGTTTGATTTGGACAACTACGACCACATCCTGTTCAGCTACCACGGCCTGCCCGAGCGACAGGTGGACAAAGTGTACGAAGACCGAAAGTGCGCCAACCACAGTTGCGAGGACGAGATCAATGAAGAGAACAAGCAGTGCTACAAGGCCACGTGCTATGCGACGAGTCGGGCGCTTGCCGCTCGTTTGGGGCTTGCTGAAGACCGCTACACGGTGTGTTTTCAAAGTCGTCTTGACAGCAAGTGGCTCAGGCCATTCAGCGACGATGTGATTGTGGAGCGTGGAGAGGCTGGGGACAAACGCCTGCTCGTCTTCAGTCCTGCTTTTGTGGCCGACTGCCTTGAAACGCTCATCGAAATCGGTGAAGAGTACCAGGAAATCTTCGAAGAACACGGCGGCGAACAAGTGGATTTGGTGCCAAGCCTGAACGATCATCCCACATGGGTGGAGGGACTCGAGGCGCTGGTGCGGGCACGCATGGGCGTTCGCCCCAAGCCGACTGCGGTTGCCTCGGCCGAGACGAACCCCTAACTTCCTCGCATGAAGGTGCGTGCATTGCCCCCGTTGCAATCCTTGTGCGAACGGCACAACCACGTGGTGTTGCTTTGGGATGAACGCATCGAGGGACGCGCACTGTTGGGCGTAGGAGCCCAAAGGTCCATCCTGGTCGACTCCCCACGCCCGGGAGATTGGGCTTTGTGGGAGGCCTTCATCGAATCGTCAAAATCCCGGTCCGCGTGGTCATTTGGGTGGCTCGGCTACGACCTGCATCAAAGCTTGGAACTCGCCGCCGAATCTGAATGTCCTTCACATGTGCCTGCGCACCCCAGCGCTTGGCCTCTCATGCATTGGTGGGAGCCGGAAGTCGTCCTCGAGTGGGCCCCTGGGCACCAAGCGCCCGCCGTGGTGTCGGGCGAGAACACGCCCCTGGCTTCAGAAATCACGACGTTGATCGACGCAACGCCAGACCAGGCGGGACAGGAAACGACAGCCGCATCGACAGCGTGGCGTCCTCTGACCCCAATGTGGACTCGTGAGGTGTACGAAACCAAATTCAACGCCGTCCAGGCCGCACTTCAGCGCGGGGACATTTACGAAATGAACTTGTGCATGCCGTGGTCTGGTGCGGCGCCTGCCGATCAAAGTTGGGTCATGTTCGAGCGCCTTGCAGCCAACACGAAGGCCCCGCACTCTGCCTACATGCAAGCCGGACCGTGGCGCACGTTGTGCGCGAGCCCTGAGCGCTTTTTGGCCAAACGCGGAAACACGCTGCACTCGCAACCCATCAAAGGCACGGTCAAACGCGGTGCCACAGAAGCGGAAGACGTTGCCCTTCGCGCCGCCCTTGCAGGAAGTGAGAAAGAACAGGCGGAAAACGTGATGATCGTGGACCTCGTTCGCAACGATTTGAGTCGCGTGGCCGAGCGGGATTCGGTCAACGTGGATGAACTGTTTGGCATCCACTCCTTTGCGACGGTCCACCAAATGATCAGCTCGGTGTCCTGCACCCTTCGGCCTGACGCGTCTCCGCTGGACATCATGCGTGCCACGTTTCCCATGGGGTCCATGACCGGGGCGCCCAAACTCAGCGCCATGAAGCACATCGCGAGGCTGGAAGAAACCGGTCGCGGATTGTACAGTGGTGCGTTGGGGTACGCTTCTCCCAGTGGCGATTGGGACCTCAATGTGGTGATTCGAAGTTTGATGCACCACGCAGAGACGGAACGGGTGGACGCCACTTTTGGAGGTGCCATCACGTTGCTTGCCGAGGCCGAAGCTGAGTACGACGAATGCTTGCTCAAGGCCCAAGCCCTCCGAAATTGTTTGGAACCATGAATGCCCAACTGCAAGAAATCCATCGGGCACTCGTCGACAGCGAGGTTCCGCGGGGTGCGAAGCTCGTGGTGGGGGCGAGCGGCGGCTGCGACTCCACGGTGTTGCTTCACCTGCTTCACGAACTGGGGCATCCCCTTGTGATTGCCCACGTGAACCACGGCGCACGCGGCGCAGAAAGTGACGAAGATGAACGCTTCGTTCGCGCTTGGGCACAACAACACGACGCCACTTTTGAATGCTTGGCCCTGGATGCTGATGCCATGTCCTCCGGGAACCAAGGGTTTCAGGGCGAGGCTCGCAAGCGGAGATTGAGCTGGATGACGTCATTGTGCGAGACCCACCAAGCCCATGCCATTGCCTTGGGTCATCACGCCGACGACCAAGCCGAAACGTGGTTCCTTCACGCCATTCGAAGCGCTGACCCTTGGTCCATCATGGGCATGGCCACGCAAGAAGGAAGGGTGATTCGACCCATGCTCCAATTGAATCGGTCGGACATCCAAACTTTGGCAGAGGCCAGCGGATGGACCTGGCGAGAGGATGGCAGCAATGCTTCGCCCAAATACCTCCGCAACCGCATTCGCCACGAACTGCTTCCCATGCTCGAAGACATCGAGCCTGGCGCCGTCGCACACATTCAACGGCTTGCCGAGCGCGCACGCGACCTTCATGATCTGCTCACACCCGTCTTGCGTGACGCGCGCGCTCAGGCAGAACACCCTGCGGGAAACTGGTCACTGGAGGCCTTGACCCGGCATCCATTGGCCCTTGAAGCGTTGAAACGTGCACTGAAAGACCAGGGTTGGAGCGATGCGAGTGCCCAACGAGTGCACGCGTTGATCGACGCCGAGGTGGGTCATGAGGTGCAGCACGGTTCCACGCGCGTCATCAGAGATCGCCATGCGCTCACGGTCGCTCCAGTGACGACGACGTCCCGCGCCGAAGCCCGGATCGACCTGGAGGAGTTCGGGAAAGGCGAGCTGATCACGCCCGCCGGAACGTGCACATGGACAGTCTCTGCCTGTCCCAAATCCACTTCAGAACTCCACAACGCACGCGCTTGGATCCCGGCGCATTGTCTGCCTGCCACCCTGCGCGTTTGGGCCCATGGAGACAAGCTTCAACCACTCGGAATGGCAGGACACACGAAGGTGAGCGACGTGTTGACCCAAGCCAAAACACCCAAAGCCACGAAAGAACAGGCGTTGGTGTTGGAACGGTTGAGCGACGGATGTTTGCTCTGGGTCGTCGGCTACAAATTGGCGGAACAGGCCCGAATCAATGTCCCGAACTTCGCCGATACCCCTGGGGTGACCATCACCTTCACACCTTCGTCGACATGACTTCGCAAGATCCCATGGTGCCCAAAACGCTCAACGGCCGTGACAAGGAGACAGCCTGGATGGGATTCCTTCTGCTGGCAGGGTTGTTCATGGCCAGTTTGGTCACCTGCAACCTCATTTTTCGCAAATTTTTCGCTTGGGACCTCGGCGGGGTGACGTTCGAACAGAGCGTGGGATTGTTGCCCTACCCCATCACGTTCCTCGTGACCGACATGATCAGCGAGGTTTATGGCAAACGCAAAGCCAACCTTGTGGTGTTGTCGGGATTGGCGGCCTCCATCATGACACTTGGCGTCGTGACCCTTGCAGGGTGGGCCGACGCCACCACGTGGTCTCCGGTCAGCAATTCAGAATTCGACCACGTGTTTGGCCAAACGGCCTTGGCCGTGGGCGCGAGCATGGCTGCTTACCTCCTCGCCCAGTTCATCGATGTCCGGATTTTCCACTTTTGGAAATCCCTGACCCATGGAAAACATCTTTGGTTGAGGAACAACCTGTCCACCATCCCCTCGCAAATCGTGGACACGTCAACTGTCTTGGTCTTGCTTTGTGCCGTTGGCGAAATTGGATGGGAGCGCTTTGGCGCCCTCCTCTTGAATGGCGTGGCTTTCAAATCCTTGGTGGCCGCCTTGGACACCCCGTTCGTCTACCTCGGAGTGGGATGGATGAGGAGGCGCTTTGGGTTGCTCGAGGGTCAAGAAATCGAGTTGTAAAGGCAGAACATGGGCGCCGCGTTAGGATGAATTGGGCCTGCCCCAAAGTCCTCATTCGCCACAGTCGGTATCTTTGCAATCCTATCGTTTTCGACATGCACCTTTCCCACACGATCGCATCCGTTGTCCCCTCCGGAATTTCTATTGCCAAACGCTTGATGGCAACCGCCATCCTTCTTGTTTCGGCTGCCGGCGTCTCCGCCCAAATCGAGGATCCTGTCACATGGGGTTTTGACCTGTACCCCAGTGTCGAAGATGGGCTTCACGACCTCGTCATTCACGCGACAGTCGACTCGTGCTGGCACATTTACAGCCAAGACAACGACCCCAACAACGGGCCGGTGCCCACGATGTTTGAGTTTGAATGGCCTCAAGGAGTCACCCCCCAAGGCGCAGTGCAAGAGTGCACACCACAGGAGGAGTACGATCCCAACTTCATGATGGACCTCAAGTACTTTGAGGAAGAAGTGTTTTGGCGGCAAACGGTGGACTTGAGTGGGGCGCAAACTGGGGACACCATCGGGGGTTACCTGGTGTTCATGGTGTGCGACGCAAGCATGTGTCTGCCCCCTGAAGAAATCGCCATCGCCGTCAGCGCCTCAGACATCCAGCCTGAATCTAAACGTCCCAACTATTGTCCTGAGCCGCAACATTGGTGCGACCACACTGGAGAAGCCCACGGTGACGACCACGACAGCGACGAAGGCATGTTCAATGAAGGTGGGGGCAGTGCCGACGACAAAGAGGAAGGAGAAGAGGGACTGTTTTGGACCTTCTTGCTGGGATTTGGATTGGGTTTGGCTGCATTGTTGACCCCGTGTGTGTTTCCCATGATTCCCATGACGGTGAGTTTCTTCACGAAGCAATCCAAAACGCGTGCTGAAGGCCTCCGCAACGCCCTCATTTACGGGTTCTTCATCATTTTCATTTATACGGCGCTCGGGTTGGCACTGACCGCCTTCTTTGGTGTGGATGTGCTCAACGTCATCTCCACCGACCCCATTTTCAATGTGTTTCTGTTTTTGCTTCTCGTCGTCTTTGGCGCGAGTTTCCTAGGGGCCTTTGAAATTCAATTGCCATCGAGTTGGGCCAACAAGGCAGATGCTGCGTCAGATCGAGGTGGCATCATTGGCATCTTTTTCATGGCCGCTACTTTGGCCATTGTGTCCTTCTCCTGCACCGGGCCCCTCGTAGGCTCAGCATTGGCGGGGGCTGCCACGGGGTCCTTTGCTGCGCCCACAGCTGTGATGCTGGGCTTTTCGTCTGCCCTCGCACTGCCGTTTGGCTTGTTTTCAGCCTTCCCAGGATGGCTCAACAGCTTGCCCCAAAGTGGCGGTTGGTTGAACAGCGTGAAGGTCGTGTTGGGACTGCTCGAAATAGGCTTTGCATTCAAGTTCCTGAGCAACGCAGACCTCGTGTTGCAACTGGGCTTGCTTCAGCGCGAACTGTTCATCGCCATTTGGATTGCAGTCAGCTTGGCCATTGCCTTCTATTTGTTTGGATGGTTCACGCTGCCCCACGACAGCAAACTGGAGCGCATCGGCGTGTTCCGGTTCTCATTGGGATTGGTCTTCATGATGCTCGGCATTTACCTCTTGCCAGGCATGTGGGGTGCACCTGTGAATTTGATCAGTGGATTCCCACCTCCCACGTTCTACAGCGAGTGGAACCAAGGAAGCCATGGCGGTGGTGATGGGGGCCACAGCGGACACGTCGAAGCCCGGTTTGACGACTACGACGAAGGACTGGCTGCGGCACAAGCGGAAGGCAAACCCATGTTGTTGGATTTCACCGGATGGGCATGCGTGAATTGCCGAAAAATGGAAGAGCAGGTGTGGTCTGACCCTGAAGTCGCCCGCATTCTGACGCAAGATGTGGTGCTCGTTTCCTTGTATGTGGACGACCGGACGGCTCTCCCTGAAGAAGAACACAGGGTGGAAGAATACGGCGGCAAGGACTTCCGCATTCGCAGCATCGGCAACAAGTGGTCGTACCTCCAGGCTTCGCGTTTCGACCGCAATGCACAACCCTTTTACGTGATGATTGATCACGATGGCAAGCACATTGGGGGCAGTGCCGGATACGATCCTGATTCAGAGGTGTTCATCGAGTTTTTGAATGAGGGGCTGTCTGAATTCAAGCGTTGATTCCGAGGCGTCAAGCACAAATTGACCTGTCGATTCACGACTCGCCTTTCCAGCTTTGCGTCATGAACACCATCTTTGAAACCATGAAACTCCGAGACCACTTCGAAGAAAGCGCGCGCCTTGCACAAGACATTTTGCAAGACGCATCGTTTTTCGAAGCTTTGGGACGGGGAGCCGATCTGCTCATTGGCTGTGTGCAGGCAGGTCACAAAATCATGTCGTGCGGCAACGGAGGCTCGATGTGCGACGCCATGCACTTCGCAGAAGAACTGAGCGGCAGGTACCGCGACGATCGCAACCCGATTGCCGCGATGTGTTTGTCGGATGTCTCGGTCATGACTTGCATTGGCAACGACTACGGATTTGAGCGCGTGTTTGCCCGGCAGATTGATGCTTTGGGCAATCCCGGAGATGTTCTTTTGGCCATCAGCACCAGCGGGCAATCTGCAAATGTTCTTGAAGCCGTTCGCGCCGCAAAAGCGCGTGGCATTCATGTGTTGGCATTGACAGGAAAGGATGGTGGGGCCTTGGCTCCGTTGGCCGATGTGGAAGTGCGAGTGCCTTGGTCAGGGTATGCTGACCGCATCCAAGAAATGCACATCAAGTGCATTCATGCCTGGATTGACGCCATCGAACAAGCACACTGAACGTGGTTGTCCAAACGTGGGGCTTCGTCAAGACGAGGCCCAGCTACCCGTGGACCAAAGTTGAGTTGCGCGCCGAATCCGGTGCCGTCTTCAGGGTCTCTGGCGCCACGTACTCGGACGCCCTGGCCTGCCTGGCGCGGGTTCGATCGGCCCTGCAGAGCACGGAGGTGTCTTGGCCGGGAAAAGCCTTGACCCTCCACGTCCATCCGCATTGCCACCAAGAGGACATGATGCACCTCGATCTCGCCGTGGCCGCTGGGCTTTTGGCCATCCAGGGCAAGATTCCTCAGCCCGCTCGGCTCGTGTCCATGGCTTTCTGTGGCATGCTGGGGCTGGAAGGTGATGTGGTCAACCCCCTTCCTCATCGGTCTGGGATGGAATCCTTGGTTCATTTGTCGCTCCCAGAACCTCAAACGCTCCGGAACGTTGTAGGCCTGGACCTGAAGATGTCCAAATCCAACCTTCCCTCATTGAACCTTAAGCACTTGTCTGAAGTGTTGGCGTTCATTCAATCTGGGAGTCAAGAAGGAGTTGGAGAGGAACCCAAAACGAGACAACGGCCGCATTCAGGAAGGGACGACACTGCATCCGTGGGTTGGGGCAGCCTCGAAGGAGAGGCCCATGCCAAAAAGTGGCTGTGCATTGCCGCCAAATGGCGGCTTCCCGTGCTGATGGCTGGACCGCCAGGCGTGGGCAAGTCCAGTCTCGCCCGGGCGTCAGCCGGTCTGTTGTCTGGAAGCGACATTCCTTTTTTGGCCCCACATCCGTCAGGAGGCACTGCAGGTCTTCTCGGCGCATGGCGGAAGGGTCAACCCGTCATGGGCGCATGGGCCATGGCCGACCGTGGCGTGCTCTTTTTGGATGAATTTCCCGAATGGCCGAGGCCGGCACGAGAATCGTTGAGGCACATCATGGACACAGGCGTGCTGGACCTGCATCGGGCCGATGGCTGCGCCAGATGGAAGTCCTCGGCGTGGATCTTGGCCGCCATGAATTTGTGTGCGTGCGGCCAGAATCCTCCCTTTTGCATGTGCTCTTCCTTTGAACGAAAACAATACCAAAAACGATTGAGCGGTCCTTTGTTGGAGCGCTTTCCCGTTCAGCTCGAGGTTGGCCATGCGCCCGCTTCCTCGTGTGAACGTTCTTGGCGAGAGTGCCAACAGTGGGTGCAAAGGGCACGCCCCCCTGGTCCGGCAACTTGGACGCAGGCAGCTTCTAAACTTGGGGAGCACATCGTGCAAGGTGGCATGACGAGCAAGCGCCTTCAACGTCACCTGAAGGCATTGGCAGAGGGTCACGCCTGTTGGCGCGAGGCCAGTGACGTGATCGAGACGGATGTGCATGAGGCCTACGACGTCATGTGGATGACCCGGCCGGGTTGGCGGCAAGGGTAATGGGCTTTGGTCACGATGGAATGCCCCTATTTTTGGACATGGCCTACATCCTCCCCTGCAATGGCAATTCGCCATCGATTGACAACTCTGTTTGGATGGCACCCAACGCCACCGTGGTGGGAAGCGTGACGCTCGGGGCTTCGAGCACGGTTTGGTTTTCAGCGGTGGTCCGCGGAGATGTTGCGCCCATCACTGTGGGACAGCGCGTCAACATTCAAGATGGTGCAGTGATTCATGGCACCTACGGGAAGAGCCAAACGGTCTTGGAAGACGACGTGAGCATTGGACACAATGCCGTCGTCCACGGGGCGCATGTGCACAAAGGAGCGCTGGTGGGCATGGGTGCGGTGGTCATGGACCACGCCGTTGTAGGTGCTCACGCAGTGGTCGCGGCGGGTGCTGTCGTGCTTGCAGGGACAGTCATTGGAGCTGGAGAACTGTGGGCGGGAGTTCCTGCCAAATCGAGAGGGAAGGTCAGTGAAGAACTGAGAACGCACCTCGCTTCCACCTCTGCCCGATATGTCGAGTATGCTTCTTGGATGCAAGGCAAGGATGCCTGAGATCACAAAAGCACGGCACCTCTGATTTCAAAGGGTTTTGGGCCAGGGCGTTTCCTGCAGTTCGATGCGGTTGCCCATGATGTGGGCGGCACCGTCTGCAAAAGACTGGGTCCAATCGGTGACTTCAAATCGATGTGAGGGCGTCTCCGAGGTCGCCAACAACTGACGTTTCGACAACACCTCCTCCACGTGCTGTGCCACAATCTGCGGCCCATCCAACACCACCATGGTCTCTGGCAACTGCGCCTGAATGTTTTGCATGACCAGGGGGTAATGCGTGCATGCCAACACCAAGGCGTCTTTGTCCCCGGCCCAGCCATCAGCAAAGTAGGCCTCAACCACCGCATTCGAGATCGTGCCATTGTGAAAGCCCTCCTCAATGGCGCTTGCCAACAATGGCGTGGCCTTCGACGTGACCGACAATCCACGGGATTGCATCAAAGACTCATACATCCCACTTTGCACCGTGGCGCGGGTGCCGATCAACGCGAGCCTGCCTTTGGGGTTCCGCTGGGCGGCCCAATCCACAACGGGGTGAACAACATCGACCACAGGAATGTCAGGCCCTGCCATGGCGCGAACATCTTCCAAGGCGTTGCTCGATGCAGAATTGCACGCGACGACCAGCATTTTGCAGCCCTGGTTCAAAAGGCGCTCCGAAATGCCCATGGAGTAGGCACGCAGGCGTTCCGGACTCTTGTCCCCGTAAGGCATGTGCGCCGTGTCGCCCATATAGCGCAACGACTCCCGAGGGAGCCGTTCCAGAAGGGCTTTGGCAATGGTCAGTCCTCCGATGCCGGAGTCGAACATGCCAATGGGCGCATCGTTGGTCATGGGCTGTTGTTACATGCCCAGTTTGGTCTTCACCAAATCCGTGACATCCTCGCCGCCATTGTACACGGTCACACCGGTGCTGATGTCGAAGATGTACGTGAAGCCTTGTTCCTTGCCAACTGCCTCGATGGCATTCCGAACGCGCTCAATCATGGGCGCAAGAAGTTGCTGCTCCATTTGAGCCAAATCGTTTTGGATGGTGGCTCCAAACTCTTGCAAGCCCGCGTCCAGCTGCTGCAATTCGCGCTCCTTTTGTTGGCGGATCGCATCGGGCCACGTGCCCACTTTGGCTTGGTAGTCGGCGAACTTGGTCTCCAACTCCGAACGCATGCGCGTCACTTCCGTTTCGTACTCCGCGGCAGCCGCTTCGATGGAAGCTTGGGCATCTGCGCGCTCGGGCAAGGTCAATAGGATGCCTTGTGCGTCAAGGTGGCCAAAACGCTGGGCGGACACGTCGATCAGGGCGAGCGTCGAGGTCAGAATGAGGAAGAATAGGTTTTTCATGGATTCGGTTTCAATGTGCAAATGTCGGTGGTGCGTCGTCAACTGCCACCTTGGAATTCAAAAGCGAGGTTCAGTTTTTGCTGCCAGGACGGCTGACCGTGCCGCGGCCGCCTGAACCGCCTCGACCACCGGCTGCGCCGTTGACCTTGTCTCGGGCATTGTCTTTGGCGCCGTTGACAGCATCGCGTCCACGGTCCATCAAGCTGTCTCCCTTGCCTTCGTCTTTGCCACCTTCCGGTTCGACCGTCTCTCCGGGCACGTATCCCAGCTTCTTGATCAATCGATCCGAGATGTCGTATTTGGGGTTGGTGTAGAGCATGTTGCTCTGGTTGCTCTTGTCAAAAATCACCATGTACCCGCTGCCGGATGCGATGTCCTTGAGTGATTCGAAGATTTGCTGCTGCACCGGCTCAATGAGCTCTTGCCGCTTGGTGAACAACTCCCCATCCACCCCAAATTTCTGCTTTTGCATGTCCTTCGCCTCGGTCCGTTTTTTCGTGATTTCTTCCTCACGCTTGACGCGCATCTCTGCCGTCAAGAGCACGCGCTCAGCACGATAAGCCACTTCCAGACGATCCGCCGCTTCGAGTTTGTCTTCGATTTCGGCTTGCCACCCGATGGCCAAGTTGTTCAATTCCGTCTGTGCTTCTGCGTACTCAGGCATGTGCAACAGCACATACTCAGAGTCGATGTACGCAAACTTTTGGGCTTGGGCTCCCATGGAGATGCCCACGAACATGGCAGCCAGAATCGCTTGGCGAATCGCGGTGAAAGGTGTGTTTGAAATGCTCATGCGTTTGTCTTGTCAAATTTGGGGCCAAATTCAATGGAGGTCAAAGTTCGCCCATGTTCATGCCCATGGAGAAATGGAACTGGCCGCGCGCCATGTTGGGTACGGACGACACATCGTCCAGCCTCCAACCGTAGTCCAAGCCCAACAATCCAAACATGGGCAAGAAAATCCTCAGTCCCACACCTCCAGACCGGTAGACTTGGAACGGATTGAACGCACGAGGGTCCTCCCAAGTGTTTCCGCCCTCCAAGAATGCCAAAGTGTAGATTGTGGCACTGGGGTTGGTGCTTAAGGGGTAGCGCAGTTCAGCACTGTATTTGGCCACAACAGGCGCACCGGTGTTGCGGTCCGGCGCAGTCAAACTCAAGTCGTCGTAGCCCCTCAGGTTCAAAATCTCCCGTCCGTCGAGCACAAAACCACTCAGGAACACCCCACCGAGGTAGAAGCGCTCGAACGGACTCAGCCCTGTGACCCGATTGTACGAGCCGATCAAGCCCACGCCCGCTGACGTGCGCAACACCAAACTCTTGGGATTGTCACCGCGGCTTTGAGTCAGTGGTGTGTACCATTCCGCCTTGACTTTCCACTTGTGGTATTCCACCCAACGGAATCGGGTTTGGTCGTCCACCGGGGTGCCGTCTTCGTTGGTGTAAAATCCGTCTGGGCGGAAAGCGCTGTAAGGCGGCGTGGCCTTCACGCTCACCTCGACATTGGATCCCCACACGGGGAAAATGGGATCGCTCACGGAGTTTCGGCCAAGCGACGCCGTCAAGGCCAGGTTGTTCGCGCGACCGTTGCTGAAGCTGAAGAATGAACCAAACTCATTCAGGTTGAAGTGTTGGTAGCTGAGTGCCGCCCGAAAGACAAACCAATCGTCCGGCTTCTTCCAGCGCTGTCCCAGTCCCAGCTGAGCCCCAGTGATTTGCAAGGACTGTCTGGCAGGGTTGATTTCGCCTTCGATTTTTCGCGGCTGGCCATTGCTCTGAATGGATCGCCAAACACTGAAGCTCAGCGAGTTGGGCTTGGTGCCGCCCAACCACGGTTCCGTGAAGCTGAAGTTGTAGCTCTGGAAGAACAACCCGTTCGACTGAGCGCGAAGGGACAAGCGTTGTCCGTCGCCTGTGGGGATGGGACGCCAACTCCCCTTCTTGAACATCTTTGACGCGGCAAAATTCGTGAAGCTGATGCCCAGCGTTCCGACGACGCGGCCTCCACCCCAGCCGCCGCTCAACTCAATTTGGTCTGAAGGCTTTTCCTCCACCGTATACTCGATGTCAACCGTGCCGTCCTCAGGATGCTGAATGGGATTGACGCCAAATGCCTCGGGATTGAAATAGCCTAGCTGAGACAGTTCTCGCTGGGTCCGGATGATGTCTGTACGACTGAACAAATCGCCCGGCCGTGTCCGAATCTCACGATGGACCACATGGTCGTTGGTCTTGGTGTTTCCTTGGACGATCACACGGCCAATTCGGAATTGCTGGCCTTCCATCATCCGAACTTCAATGTCGATGGTGTCCCCAAGAACGCGCTTCTCAATGGGCCGTGCTTGGAACGTCAGGTACCCATCGTCTTGATAGAGTGAACTCAAATCCAAGCCCTTCGGATCCATGAAGACCCGCTCTTCAAGCCGCCCCATGCTGAACACTTCGCCCCGCTGGATGTCCAACAAACTGTCCAATTGCGTGGTGCGGTACTTCGTGTTCCCAGTGAAGGTGATGTCTCCAAAGTAGAAAGGGCTGCCTTCTTCCACCCAAACGTCGAGGACCACCTCCCCTTCTGCGTTCCGACTCAAGCTGTCGTTGACAATGCGCGCATTGCGGTAACCCGAACTGTGGTAGTGATTGACCACACTGCCAAGGTCGGTTTGGAAATTCGACTCGAGGTATTTCGACGGCTTGAAGAAGCGCCACCAGCGGCGTTCTTTGGTTTCCTTGAGTTTGCGGGCCAATTCCTGAACGTCCATGGCATCCACCCCGTGAAACGCGATTTGATCGATTTTGACCTTCTCGCCCTTGTCGATGTCAATCCGCAATTTGGTCCCGTTGGCAAACAGCGTGTCCGGCTGTTGATCCATGGCGATGGCCACATCCAAAAAGCCCTTCTCCACGTAGTGGTCGCGGATGCGCTTGGTGGCCACGGCCTTGACGTTTTCGTCCAAAATGCGTCCCGTCAGCAAATCGATTTTGCCCTTGACCGTCTCTTGTTCAGATCGGCCGACGCCCGTGATGCTGTAACGCGTCAGTCGCGGAAGTTCTTTGACGCGGATGACCAGGTACGCAGCTCGTCCTCGCACTTCGGCCACCTCAATTTGGATGTCGGCAAACAAGTCTTGGGCCCAAAGTGCCGTGATGGCGCGCCTCAACTCGTCGCCAGGAATTTCAATTTCCTGTCCAACTTGAAGTGAGCTGAACAACTTGATGGCTTGAACATCGGTGTGTTCGGCTCCCAGCACGCTAAGCCCAGCAACCTTGTACGTGCTGGACAACGACAAATCAATCAAGTTCGGCTCCCCTTGGGCAAAGGCGTCACCAACCCCTCCGAGCAACATGCAACAGAGCAAGGCCACCGTTCTCATTCCTCTAGTCAACGCTGTGGGGTTTGTTGGGGGAGTGCGCCAAAACGGCGTTCCCGATGTTGAAAATCACGGATGGCATCGAAAAAATGCGCTTTTCTAAAATCAGGCCACAGCACCGAAGTGAAATGGAACTCGGCATACGCCAGTTGCCACAACATGAAGTTGCTGATGCGGTGCTCGCCTGAGGTGCGGATCATGAGCTCTGGGTCGGGCAGGTCGGCCGTCTGCAAGTACTTGTCGATGGTGGATGGCAAGACTTCCTCCGGCGCAAGTCCTTCCTTCATCATGGCACGAATCGCTTCGACCATTTCCCATTTGGCACTGTAGCTCAGCGCCAACACCAAGTCGAGGTGCACCTCGCCTTCGGGACCGTCTTTGACCCGATCCAGCTCGGCCTGACAGGCTCCCGGCAAGCTGGACACATCTCCAATCGCGCGCAGCCTCACGCCCTTGCTTCCCAACTCCATCGCCTCCTGAACAAGGGTCTTCACAAGAAGGTCCATCAAGGCGTCGACCTCCTCTTTGGGGCGGTTCCAATTCTCCGTGCTGAACGCGTAAAGCGTCAAGTACCGCACGCCACTTTCAAGGGCAGCCTCCACCGTGGCGCGAACAGACTCTACGCCGTGGGCGTGCCCAAACACGCGTTCTTCACCCCGCCGCTTGGCCCATCGGCCGTTGCCATCCATGATGACGGCAACGTGCTCCGGCACCCTAGTCGGGTCAATTCCGGCAGCGCGCATCGCTCGATCGCGGGCCTCGTTTGGAGGGGTGTTTGGCGTCGTCATTGTTCCCAGCAAGTTGTGGCTTTTTTGCTCACGCGAAAACCCAAAGAGACCAAAAAGAATCCATACCGATCGTTGCGGCCCGGATCACCTCGTTGATACACCTCTTCAGCGTTGCCTTCCCAAGGCTCGGCTTCGTTTTCCAACACATACGGAGGCGTCCCTTGGAAATCGTCCAAAGACGGCGACGTGGGTCGCTCTGCCAAATCCGCATTCACGTAAACACCACTCACGTCGTCCAAATGGTCGGTCCACAGCTTTCGTGCACCCCACTCGACTTGAAACGTCATTGTTGAGCCCAACGTTCCTTTCCACCCCAGTCCAAACGGAACCGCCAACCCCCAGTTCTTGTATCGCGGTTCACCGGGGAACCAACCTTGCCCCTCGGTCCCCACCTCCAGCAAGGGCTCCATGAGTCCGTTGCTTTTGACGCCGCTGGGGTCGTGACCAAACATCGCCAACCCTGCTGTCAAAAAGGGCACCAACCTACGTTTGGGGTTGCCCACCACATGGTCGCGGAAATTGACCTCCGTTGTGAATGACATTTCGTTGACGAGGTTGAAAAACCCAAGGTCACGACGTTGTTGATGCGCATTGGGGTGGTTGGCATCGAACACCTCCACCGCACCTTGGACGTATTGAGCCCGGACCGACACGCGCGGATTCACGTTGTATCGGAAGTATGCTCCCTGCGCTGTGTGACTGACCGAACGAAGCAGGTTGTTGGGATTGACGTCGCCCAAGTACCACATTGTGCCAAGCTGATAGCCGATTTCTTTGGTGGAGCCACGACGCTGCCCCAAGGCATCGACCGTCACGGTGGTCATGGCCAGTACTGTGGCCAAGAAGCAACAAAAAGATTGAAGGCGTGTCATCGGGGTCTTGAACGCACGAAAATACGTGGCATTGCCCTGAAATCAGCGTTCGCGAGGGTCAAGTCCCCAATGCATTTTTTGCCTCACGGTGGAAAAAAAGTCCTGATGCTCCAGGTTGATCAATTTGATGCGGAAATCCGCGGGCTTGATGCGCACCTCCTGACCGGGCTCCAAGGGGAAGGACCTGCTGTCCATGCTGAGCAAAAACGAAGCGTCCCTTCCTCCCGCCACAAGCGTGATTTCGCCGTCAAGAGGCACCACGAGCGGGCGGTCGTTCAAGTTGTGTGGCGCGACTGGCGTGACAATCACCACGTCTGAACCGGGCAACACAATCGGGCCTCCAGCGCTCAGCGAATATGCGGTGGAACCTGTGGGCGTGCTGACCAACAGGCCGTCGGCCCAATAGGTGTTGACAAACGTGCCCTGGCGATGCACATCCACCACCACCATGCTGGCGGTGTCGCGCTTGTGGATGACCACTTCGTTGAGGGCGTAGGGAAAGTCGCCCAAGGTTTGGCCTTCCAACTCCACATGAAGCAAAGCGCGCTCCTCTTCCCAGGTTTTTCCCGCGATCAAAGCGTCCATGGCGAGGTCAAAAGCCTCCATGCTGACGTTGCTCAAAAAGCCCAAACGCCCGGTGTTCACGCCCAAAATCGGCACCGAGCCACCCCGGACCAAGGTTCCAGCTTCCAACACCGTGCCATCCCCACCAAAAGCCAAGAGCACATCCACGCCCTCCGGAACTTCTCCTTCGAAAGGCACGAGGGCTGAAGGCAGGGCCATGTGGTCACTCAATTCACTTCGGTAGGCCTTTGAAATCCAAGCCTTGGGGTCCATGGCCAACACCCGATCGAGTGCCATCCTCAACGCATCTGCGTCGTCAGGGGAAACGGCCTTGCCAAACAGAGCGATTCGCATGTCTCGGGGGCATTTTTAAGGTTGCAGGTAGCGCATGAATGCGTCAAATCGGGCTCTCATCTCATCTTCCAACTCCGGCGCATTGTAAAAACTCTGGACTTGGAACTCGTGACGCCTCAACGTGGCCATGAGGGATTCTATTTCCTCCGTGTTCACCTTGAAGGTCACTTCCAACAATTCGCTGTCTTCGACGGGAGCGACGTTGAAGCTGGTGACTTGGGCGCCATCTGCCTCCACAATGCGAAACAACTCCGCAGGACTCAAGTCCTTTGGAAGCACTTCAAGCACCAGGGTGCTTCCTGGGAAGCCCCAGCCCGCACGTTTGGCCAAAAATCGCAGGACAGCCGCGCGATCGACACTCCCTCTGTAAAGGCCCTCCTCAACGACAGGCAAGAGGTCCACGTCAGCCCAACCCATCCGAGCGACGACGTCGTACACGTGCAGATCTGGAGCAATGGCGTCTGAGGTCATCGGCACTTCAGCAATCAATGCCGACTCGTCCAACTCCAACAAGGCTTCCTCCGAAACGGTGCCTTTGTACACGTCTTCCTCAACCACCGCCAGATGCATGAGTTTCAATTCATCCATGACCTGCAGCGCCCGAGCCACCTGGTCGGTCAACGCAAGGACGGGCAAGTCCAATGAAAGCAATCTCTGGGCGCGCATGGTGTACTTTCGCTCTTTACTTCCAAAGGTAGGTATGACAAGGCTCAGCGTCAACGTGAACAAGATTGCGACCCTGCGCAACGCCCGGGGTGGACAAGAACCCAATGTGGTGGAAGCGGCCAAACGCATCCAAGCGTTTGGGGCGGAAGGCATCACCGTTCATCCGAGACCCGACGCCAGGCACATCACGTACCAAGATGTGCATGAATTGCGCGACGTCGTCCACACAGAATTCAACGTCGAGGGATATCCCAGCGATGATTTCGTGAAACTGGTTTGCGACGTGAAGCCCGAGCAAGTCACCTTGGTCCCAGACCCGCCCCATGTGCTGACGAGCAATGCCGGGTGGACGGTCACTGAACACATGGACCTGCTCAAGGATGTGCTTGCCACATTCAAGACGGAAGGCATCCGTACGTCCCTGTTCATCGAAACCGATGAAGCCCAAATCAGCGCTGCCGCCGCTGTCGGAGCCGACCGCATCGAACTGTACACCGAGTCTTTCGCGGTGCAACACGCCTCCATGGGAAAGGCTGCTTCGCAACCTTTTGCCCAAGCTGCAATCTGGGCCCATCAGGCCGGCTTGGGCGTCAACGCAGGACACGACCTCAATCTCCGGAATTTGCGGGATTTTGCAGAATCCGTGCCGCATTTGGCTGAAGTGAGCATTGGGCATGCGCTCGTCGCCGACGCGTTGTATCTGGGCATGTCCAATGCCGTGGCGCAGTACCGCGCCTGCTTGACCCCACGCGCATGATTCCGCACGCACGGTCTTTGGCCTGCACAGGCGACCTCCAAGCTCCTCACCTCCTCATCCTGCACGGCCTTCTTGGCAGTTCCGACAACTGGCAAACCTTGGGCAAGCGTTATGCCGAGACCCATCACGTTTGGATGTTGGATGCACGGAACCATGGGAAAAGTGCACACGACGACGTGCACACCTACGCCGCCATGGGACAGGATGTCTTGGCCTTCATGGACCATCAAGGCATCTCAAAGGCACGAATTCTTGGCCACAGCATGGGGGGCAAGACCGTCTTGTGGCTTGCCCAACATCACCCGGGACGGTTTGAACGCATCGTGGTGGCAGACATTTCGGCGCGAGCCTACGTTCCGCACCACGGACCCATTTTCGATGCCTTGCTGGCAACCCGTCCGTCAGAAGCCTCGGCAAGGGAAGATGTCGAGCGAACGCTTCGCGCAAATCTCAACAATGACCCTGTGCTCGTGCCCTTCCTGATGAAAGGTCTCCACAGGTTGAAGCCGGGAGGCTTTGCATGGCGCTTCAACGTGCAGGTGCTTCAATCAACACTCCAAGACGTGGTGGGCCAAATTGACCTCAGCATCAACACACTGCCTGCATTGTTTGTGCGTGGAAGTGAAAGTGAATATGTGAGCGACGAAGATTTGGAAGTGCTCGAAGCGAACTTCCTGCATATGGATCACCACACCATTGACGGTGCGGGACATTGGCTGCACGCCCAAGATCCAGACGCATTTTTCGAAGTCACTTCCGACTTCTTGTCGTAGGACCCTCGTCCTGGGAAAGTCCTTTCCCGCCATTCAAGAATCCCCCTCGCGCCTTGGTGCCCTTGCGTCTTTCACGTTGTTCCTCTTCCGGCAATTGGATGAATGTTTGGCACGCATCGCCGCACGTCCCCTCCGAGGCGGTCTTGCATGCCTCGCATTGAATCATCAGAATGTTGCACGTGGGGTTCGCACAATTGACATGCGTGTCGCAAGCGGCTCCGCATGTGTGGCACTTGGCGATGACGTCGTCGGTGATGCGCTCGGCCATCCGTTCGTCGAAGACAAAGTTCTTTCCAATGAACTTGTTGCGCAGCCCCTCAGCCTTGGCTTGACGGGTGTACTCAATGATGCCCCCTTCGAGCTGATGCACGTTCTTGAAGCCCTTGTGTTTGAGGTAGGCGCTGGCCTTTTCGCAGCGAATGCCACCAGTGCAATACATGACGATGTTGGCGTCCTTTTGGGCTTGAAGCATGTCCTCAACGTAATCGATTTCCTCGCGAAACGTGTTGACGTCCGGACAAACAGCACCCTCGAAATGCCCCACCTCGCTTTCATAGGCATTGCGCATGTCAATCAACACCGTGTTCTCTTGATCTGTGAGTTCATTGAACTCCATGGCTTTGAGGTGCTTGCCGCAATCGGTCACGTCAAATGTACCGTCGGCGAGTCCATCCGCCACAATCTTGTCGCGCACCCGAACGATCAGTTTGAAAAAGCTCTTGCCTTGTTCCACGGCGACGTTCAAGCGCAGATTGGGGAGCCATCCGAGGGACTCAATGTGGGCTTTGAACGCCTCGAAGCGTTGAGTCGGAATGGAGATTTGGGCGTTGATGCCTTCTTTGGCGACATACGTTCGGCCCAACACTTCCAAGTTGGACCATGCCTCGTACAGCTCTGCTCGGGTCTTCTCCGGGTCTTCGAGGTGAACGTACCGATAAAAGCTCAGCGTTGTCCGAGGCCGAGCGTCAGCGTCCATTCGGGCTTTCAGCACGCGCCGATCTTCGATGTTGTGGAGCCTTTTCATTCCAACGCAAAGGTACGCCAGGACCCTGATGCGCATTTTCAGGTTTGTTGACGTTCGTTGTGACACGAATTGCAGCACGCTGTGCATTTTGCCTGGCAACAACACCTGAACCCGATGCTTGAATTTTGCAAGACCGTCCTGAAACGTGTGAGTTTTGATCGCCGATTGTTCGCAACCGAACTGAAAAAGGCTTTTCGATGGTTGCCCAAAGAAGATGCCGAAGTCCTCAGGCAGTGGGCCATGAGGCAATATCAACACAAGTATGGCCAGGTCATCACGGCAGCCTTTGCCGCCGCCCAGGCGATGTGACCCGCGTGGCACGAAGCGCAAATTGCCGTGCTTATCTTTCGGTTTCAAAACCATGAAACCATGAAGAGATTTTTTTCTCTGTTTGCATTGCTCGCAACCGCGACCCTCGCGTTCGCGCAAACGGCAACCCTGCAGCTCGACATCGAAGCACTTGGTGCCGAGGATGAAGACGTATTGGGCATCTCATTGACAATCACGACTGGTGCCATCGAGACATTCACGGTTGTCACCATGACTGGACCTGAGGCGACGTTTGAAATTGACGTTCCCGCCGACGCCATGCAAGGCACCATCTTCGCCTTGACAGAGAGCTGTCAGGGAGACTCCATTTTTGCCGAGACGTTCATGGTGTTTGAAGAACAAAACACGATGGGCATGAATGTGCTCACTGCTGAACTCGAATTGCCCTATTGCAACGACGACGATGGAGACGGCGAGGAATTCGATTGGGAAGGCATCGAAATTGACGCCCTTACTCAATACCTCGACAGTCTCTGTGGGGGCAATGCTGACATCGATGGTATGTACTGTGGCATGCTCGAAAACTTGACCGCGTGTTTGGACAACGACAGCGCTGCATGCGAAGACCTCGCAGAGTGGCTCGATACGGTGGAATGGGTTTGGCAAGATGAGGACGAGGATGACGACGACGAAGAGGAAGAGGAATGTGATGCTTCCCTTCTGGTTGTTCAAGCGTTTGATGCAGACAGCAATGCCATCGCCAACGAATTGTTTGTGTATGTCCTCGGGTACGACGAAGACAACAACTTCTACTGGAATTTCGGAGACGAGGGATCCAGCACAGACCCCCTGCCAACGTGGGACTACGAAACCGATGGTCCATACGTGTTGTGTCTGACCGTCACGGGCGAAGACAGCACTTGCGCCGACACGTTTTGCTTCTCGCTGAGCGTGGACTCATTGGGTTGGTTTGATGGCGTCCAAGGCGGATTCTCAATCACTGCACTTCCTGGGGAGCCCGGCATGGTTGCAAGTGTGGATTCTCCTTCAAGCGTTCTGGAAACCCCTGTGGTCTACCCCAACCCGTCTTTCCGAGGTGACCTCTCCATTCAGTGGACCTCAAATCAACCAGGACCTGTGCAGGTGGAAGTGATGGACTTGACCGGCCAGGTGGTGTTCCGTCACCAGCACGTTGGCACGTCTGGCGCTCAGTTCTTGCAACTGAACCCCGAGGTCGGTGCTGGCTTGCACTTGGTCAGGTTGACGCAGGGTGGCGTCCAACGAACTGTCAAGTGGCTCGTTCACTGATTTTCCATTCAACGAGCATCAAAAAGCCTCAGCCTCTCGGTTGGGGCTTTTTTCTTCATGAAGGATCGCCGTGAAGGAACGCAATGTTCCGCTGCAGCCCATGCAGTCCTGCTCGCTTGACTGCACTGTCTTTGAACACTTCTTTGAACACCTCCTCTGTCAAGTCGCGCCAATCTGATTGGGTCATGTCCAACAAGCGTGGATGGGGGGCAAACCTCGGCTCGGTTGTTGGGGACGCATGGCGATTCCAGGGGCAAACTTCTTGGCAGATGTCACAACCAAACATCCAATTCTCCATTTGGCCTTTGACAGGCTCTGGAATGGCCCCACGAAGCTCGATGGTGAAGTAGCTGATGCACTTGCTCCCGTCCACCACGTAGGGCTGGATGATGGCGTCCGTGGGGCAAGCGTCAATGCATCTCGTGCAGGTTCCACAATGGTCAGTGACAGGGGCGTCAGGTTCCAAGTCCACATCGAGAAGCATCTCGGCCAAGAAGAAATAGCTGCCCATGTTCTTGTTGAGGAGCAAACTGTGCTTTCCGATCCACCCCAATCCCGACCGCTCGGCCCATGCCCGCTCCAGAATCGGCGCAGAATCCACATACACCCTTCCCCCTACATCACCCCATTCGGCACGCATCCATTTCAGGAGCTCCTTCAACTTCCACTTCAACACAAAGTGGTAGTCCTCACCAAAGGCGTATTGCGCAATCTTCGGCGCCTCCGGATCGGACTGCCCTTGAGGATTGTGGTAATTGAACATCAAACTCACAACCGACTTTGTCCCCGGCAAGAGTTTGCGGGGGTCCAAGCGCTTGTCAAAGTTCCCTTCCATGTAAGCCATGTCTCCGTGCATGCCCTCCTTCAACCACGATTCCAGACGCGGCGCTTCCTCAGTCAATGCTCGAGCTGTCGAGATGCCCACGGAGGTGAACCCCAATTCTTGGGCCCGGCGCTTGATCCACGCCGCACGCTCGGCTGCCACGTGCTTGGATTTGGACATGGCTCAGGCGTCGAACAGTTCTCCAGAACCAGCGGAGGGGGTTCGGCCCAAATGTGTGTATGCCGCTGGCGTCGCTTGCCGTCCTCGAGGGGTCCTCACCAAGAGCCCTTCTTGGATCAAGTAAGGCTCGTACACTTCTTCAAGCGTGCCTGCATTTTCTCCGATTGCCGTGGCCAACGTGCTCGCACCCACAGGCCCTCCCTTGAACTTGTCGATGATGGCTGACAAAATGCGGTTGTCCATTTCATCCAAGCCCTTCTTGTCGACTTGGAGTGCGTCCAGTGCGTACGCCGTCACGTCCGAGTCGATGCGACCCGTCCCCTTCACTTGCGCAAAGTCACGCACCCGACGCAGCAGCGCATTGCTGATGCGCGGCGTACCTCTGCTTCGCGATGCAATCTCATAACTCGCTGAGCCTTCAATTTCAATGTCCAAAATCCCTGCTGAACGCTCGACGATGTCAGTCAGCGTCTTCGCATCGTAGTATTGCAGTCGCAAATTGATCCCAAAACGAGCCCGCAAAGGCGCCGTCAACAACCCAGAGCGCGTGGTCGCCCCGACCAATGTGAAAGGATGAAGGTCAATTTGAACAGTACGGGCGTTGGGCCCAGTGTCGATGACCAGATCAATGCGATAATCCTCCATCGCGCTGTAGAGGTATTCCTCCACAATCGGTGAAAGTCGGTGGATCTCATCAATGAAAAGCACGTCATTGGGCTCGAGGCTGGTCAAAAGCCCCGCCAAGTCTCCCGGTTTGTCCAATACCGGTCCAGAAGTCGTGCGGATGGCCACCCCCATCTCGTTGGCCACAATGTTCGCCAACGTGGTCTTGCCCAAACCCGGGGGACCATGCAACAAGACATGATCCAACGCCTCCGCCCTTTGCTTGGCCGCTTGAACAAACACCTGGAGGTTGTCCATGGCCGCGCGCTGCCCCGTGAAGTCCTCAAACCTTGCCGGCCTCAGAACGCGGTCCAAATCGCCGTCAGAGGCCTGTTCTGCCTCTCCTCGCACGTCAAATTCGTCCTCTTGTTGCATCACCCCCAAGGTAGCACCTACGCCCATGAAAAAGCCCCCGCGTGGGCGGAGGCTTTTCACAGAGATGCCCGCAGTTGCAAGCAGAGAAGTCAGTGCACCGATTCGCCGGCCTTCACGGGCACAGTCTGAGGCACAAAGTCCTCGTCAAAATCGGGGTTGCTGTAGTCATAAGCCCAACGATGAACCTCGGGCAACGCTCCTGGCCAGTTGCCGTGCACGTGCTCGATGGGTGTGGTCCATTCCAGTGTGTTGGCCTTCCACGGGTTCTCTACAGCCACTTGGCCACGGAAAATGCTGTAGAAGAAGTTCCAAAGGAATGGAAGCTGACCAATGGCACCGATGATTGCGAACGTAGAAATGATTGGTTGCAAATCCATCACAAAGTCGAGGTACTCAAAATTGCTGTAGTCGTAATAACGACGTGGCGCCCCGGCCAATCCCACAAAGTGCATGGGGAAGAACACGCCATATCCCGCCACCAGCGTGGTCCAGAAGTGGACGTAGCCCAATTTGGTGTTCATCATGCGCCCAAACATCTTGGGGTACCAGTGGTAGATGCCAGCCAACATGCCGAAGATTGCGCTCATGCCCATCACGATGTGGAAGTGCGCAACCACGAAGTAGGTGTCATGAACATTCACATCCAGTGCAGAGTCCGCGAGGATGATGCCTGTCAAGCCACCTGTCACAAACGTGCTGACCAATCCGATGCTGAACAGCATGGCGGGTGTGAAACGCAAGTTGCCCTGCCACAACGTCGTGATGTAGTTGAAGGCCTTCACCGCAGATGGAATGGCGATCAAGAGCGTGGTGAACACGAACACAGAACCCAAGAATGGATTCATGCCCGTCACGAACATGTGGTGTCCCCAAACGATGAAGCTCAAGAAACCAATGCCGAGAATCGAACCGATCATGGCCTTGTAGCCGAAGATGGGCTTCCGCGAATTCGTGGCAATCACCTCAGAGCTGATGCCCAGGGCTGGGAGCAACACGATGTACACTTCAGGGTGACCCAAGAACCAGAACAAGTGCTGGTACAAGATGGGGCTTCCCCCGGTCACGTCAAGCGCTTCACCTCCAATGAAAATGTCACTCAAGTAGAAGGCCGTGCCCATGGAGCGGTCCATGAGCAACAACACCACCGCCGACACCAAGACTGGGAATGACAGCACGCCGAGGACGGCGGTGATCAAGAAGGCCCAAATCGTCAGTGGCAAGCGTGTCATGCTCATGCCCTTGGTGCGGAGGTTGATCACAGTCACGATGTAGTTCAACCCGCCAAGAAGTGAGCTCACCACGAACAGCACCATGGAAATCAACCACAACGTCATGCCCATGCCAGAACCCGGCATGGCCTGAGGCAAGGCACTCAACGGTGGGTACACCGTCCATCCCCCAGAAGCCGCACCTCCCTCGACGAAGAGAGAGAAGATCATGATCACGCTGGAGACGGCAAAGAACCAGTAACTCAGCATGTTCATGAATCCTGAGGCCATGTCACGCGCCCCGATTTGGAGCGGAATCAACAGGTTCGAGAAGGTTCCCGACAAGCCGCCAGTCAGCACGAAGAAGACCATGATGGTTCCGTGGATGGTGACCAAGGCCAGGTACGCATTTCGGTCCAACACCCCACCTGGTGCCCATTTGCCCAAGAACGTTTCCAAGATGGCGAAGCTTTCACCCGGCCATCCAAGCTGCAGACGGAAGAAAACCGAAAGCATCACGGCAATGATGCCCATGACAATGGCAGTCACCAAGAACTGCTTGGAGATCATCTTGTGATCGTGCGTGAAGATGTACTTCGAAATGAAGCTTTCTTCGTGATGTGCGTGTCCTCCCATGATCAGAGTGTTGCAGATTCGTTGTTCTCGTTGTTGGCGGCCTCAGCACGAGCGTCTGTCTCTGTTGCCGCGTCCTTGTCAGCCAAAAATTCCTCCTGCGATTCGAGCCAGTTCTTGTAGGACTCTTCGCTTTCCACGACCACCTTCATTTGCATGTTGAAGTGCGCTGCACCACAAACTTTGTTGCAAAGAAGGACGTAATCGAAATCCGGGTCATTCAACACCGTGCGCATGCTGTCGGTGGTGATGGTTGGGGTCATCTTGAATCGTGTTGGCACACCAGGGACGGTGTTCATTTGTGCACGGAAGTGCGGCATGTATGCACTGTGGATGACGTCACGTGAACGGAACACAAATTCAACCTCGCGGCCCACGGGCAGGTGGAACTCGCCCTTCATGATTTTGTCATCTGCACCTGCCTCCCATGCAGCCACGCCTCCTTCGTAATCGAAAGGCTTGACCTCCATGATGCGTTGGCGGTGACGCTTCAAGCGGTGAATCTTGTCTTCCTTGGCTTCAACAGCCGCATTCGAAAGCACCACCACATCGGGGCCTTCGAGCATGTGCTCGAGGTCGTGAAGGCGCGCTTCCAACATGGCTTTGCGCTCGGCGGACAAGCCGTGGTGGTCGTCGCCTTGCTCAGCGTGGTCTCCATGATCGTGGTCGGCATGACCGTGATCGGCATGACCGTGATCGTGAGCCGCGTGCAACTCGGCCTCGACCTCCTCGATTTGAGCGAGAAGGGTGCCGCGTTCATGCGCCAGTTCCGATTCGAGTGCCGCGATTTGGCCTTCGATTTCTTCCAACGCGCCAGCAACACCGTCCGCTGTCACAATGCCGAGCGGGTTGGTTGGCGTGATGAGGTTGTAGTTCGCCAAGCCGAATTCCCCATCCCCTCCAGGATAGCGAGCTGTCCAGTCAAACTGTTTGGAGTATACCTCCACACGCAGTGCGTCGTCAGCAGCCTCGCCTGTCATTTCATTCCAAGTGCGCAAGCCGAAAATGATGATGACTGCAAGCACAATCGAAGGAATGACGGTCCAAATCAACTCCAACCGATTGTCGTGCGCGAAAAACTTGGCCTTGCGATTGGGGTCTTGACGGTACTTGTTGGCAAACAAGAACAACACCGTATTCACCAAGAAGAACACCGCCATGATGATGTACATGTTGAAGTTCATCAACGTGTCGTAAGACTCACCATGGGCCGAAGCCGCCGGGGGATTGTAATCCCCGTAGCGAATGATCAGCCAAATGAATGCAGCATAGAACGCCACCATAAAGGCAACGAACAATCCACCGTTGAGGCGCGTGTCAGCCGCGCTGATGTCCTCTTCACGCTTGTTGCGGATGAGGGAAGTCAATTGACCGACTTTGGCCAGTTGTGCAAGGGCGATGACCCCTGCAATGACGACGAGAAGCGTAATGAATTTCATGAGATTCGTCCGTTGTCAGTGTCAGTAGTGGAGTTCAATGCTTTCCTGGAGCATGGGGTGGTTCTTGCTGATGAGCGGCGCCTTCGCCAAAGTGGCAAATGTGCGGTTCATGAAGAGCCCCAAGAAGCCTAGGAACAGCCCCACCTCAAAGAAACCAAAATGATTATGGTCAAACATTGTCCCTGGAATGACGAGCAGGTACACGTCCACAAAGTGGGCAATGAAGATGAGGATGCCCACAGGGATGACGAAGCGCGGGTTGCGCTTGGCGTCACGGGCAATCAAAGTGTAGAACGGAACCGCGAAGTTGATGAAGAACATCAACATGAAGGGCACTTTGTAATCGCCCAACACCCGGCTCATGTAGTAGGTCACTTCTTCTGGAATGTTCGAGTACCAAATCAGCAAGAATTGGCTCAACCAGAGGTAGCTCCAAAGCATGGAGATGGCGAACATCCATTTGCCCAAATCATGCATGTGGCTTTCATTGACTTCTTGGAAGTAGCCTTTGCTCCGCAACCAAAGCATAGAGAGGTTGGTGAAGATCATGAAACTGACCCACATGCCACTGAAGACGTACCATCCAAACAACGTGCTGAACCAGTGGGTGTCGATGGACATGATCCAGTCCCACGCCAAGGTGGAGCTGAACACGGCGAAAAACACCAAGAACAACGCTCCGCGACGGTACTGCTTGTAGTGCAAGTTCAGGTTGGGCGCTTCATCCTCTTGCAACGACCACTTGCGGAACAAGCGGGCGAAGATCAGGAACGTGCCGATGTAGACGGCGGTGCGCAACCAGAAGAACCAGTCGGCGAAGTACGCTGCCTTTCCCGCAATCACATGGTCGTAGTTGGGGTTCAACACCGCTCCTTCCTCCATCTCATCCACATAGTGGAAGTGATCGCCATGCTCCACCATGTATTCGTGGTAGAGGGAGTGGTCCATCCAGTGGTAGAGGTGGTGCAGATGCAGCTTGCCCGCCACAAGGACGATGACAATGACCGCCGCGCCCCAAGGCAAGAAACCCCAAAGTGCCTCGAACCAACGCTTCAACACGGCAGACCAACCGCTCTCCGTGGCGTACTGCAACGCATAGAAGAACAAGGCAGCCAAGGCCATGGTGAAATAGAAAAATCCATTGATCAACAGGTTGGCCCAAAACCGCTGGTGATGGTCACTGTGATCGGTCAAGAAGCCACCCACAAGGGCAACCACACCCACCGCCATCAAGACTTGGGTGACAAGCTTCAAACGTCCTTCGAACTTGAATTCCATGATCAGTTGTTCATTGCCATGGCGCCGTCTGCCGCCGGTTCAACCACATTTCCTGCCTCGTCAAACTCAGGCATTTCACCGCCCTGCTGGAGGACCTTGATGTACTCAATCACGAGCCAGCGGTCCTTTTGTGAAAGTTGAGAGGCATGAGAGCCCATCAATCCTTTTCCGTAGGTCAAGGTGTGGTACATCTTGCCCGTCGGGAGGTCTTTCAATTTGTCAGCGTAGGAAGGGATGCCCGCGATGTGACCGTTGCGAGACAAGGCGCCATCGCCCTTGCCCTCTTCACCGTGGCATTGGCTGCACATTTGGGTGTAAATCTCCATGCCCTTCTCAATGTTCGCCTTGGTGGTAGTCAAGGGACTCACCAATTCGGCGCCCGCAGCCTCATACCCCTCCGGGGTGTTGGGGTAGACATAAGGAAGGCCAAACGCTTTGTTCTCCCCGACGTAAGCAATGGTGCCGGCCACAGGGACCCGCGCACTTGCGGTGTTGCGCTGGGCTGAGGCCACTTCTTCGGTGACATAGTAGGGGTCCATTCCATAGTCCACGTACGCTTCCACAGCTGGAGAGCGGTACATGTCTGGCATGTATTCAAGTCCCGGACTGTTGGGGTCCGTGACGCACCCTGTCAGCACAGCCATCACGGCTGCAACTGGGGCGACGATGTTCCAACGCTTTGACATGGTTCAGGCGTCTTTGATGCTGAGTTCAAGCAAGTCGGTTGCACGGATGGCCGCTTCGAGCTCATCGGCAGACATGCTGTTGTTGTCGGTGGTGATTTCGACCACAAACTTGTCGTCCGTGGTGCGGGGATCGGGGTTCGAAGCAGGCATGCCTGGCAACGTTCCGTTCCGAAGGAGGTAGGTGATGGCCATGCCGTGGGCACCGCACAACACCGAGAATTCAAACGTCACCGGGATGAAGGCCGTCACGTTTTCAAGCAACGTGAAGCTCGGCTTTCCCCCGATGTTCATCGGCCAATCCTGGATCATGAAGTACCACATGCCGAGCAACGCCAGAGACGTGCCTGTCATGGCATACATGAACGAACAAATGGCCAAACGCGTGCGCTTGATTCCAATCACCGGATCGATCCCGTGAATGGGGAACGGTGAATACACATCCTTCACCCGGATGCCTTGACCGACGAGTTTGCCCGCCGCGGTCATCACCTTGGCGTCGTCGTCGTACATGACGTGGAAGATCTTGCTCATTTGGCCTGCTCGTTTTTGTAAGACTCACCGCTCGACTTCAAAATGGTCTTGAGCTCGTTCAGCGCGAGCACAGGGAAGAACCGCGCAAACCCGAGGAAGAGCGTCAAGAAGATGCCGATGGTGCCAATGAAAATGCCGATGTCAATGCTCGTGGCGTGGAATTCCCCCCAGCTTGAAGGGAGGTAGTCGCGGTGCAGCGACGTCACGATGATGACGTAGCGCTCAAACCACATGCCGATGTTCACCACAATCGAAAGCGCGAAGGTGGCGATGAGGCTGCGACGAATCTTCTTGAACCAGAAGAGCTGCGGGCTGATCACGTTGCACGTCATCATGATCCAGTACGCCCAGCTGTACGGACCGCTGAAACGGTTGATGAATGCGTAGCTCTCGTACTCCACCCCGCTGTACCAAGAGATGAACAACTCTGTCAGGTATGCTACACCCACGATGGAGCCGGTCACGATGATGACGATGTTCATGTACTCCACGTGCTTGACGTGGATGTAGTTCTCGAGGTTCATGCCTTTGCGCATGATGAGGAGCAACGTCTGCACCATGGCAAACCCTGAGAAGACCGCCCCTGACACGAAGTAGGGTGGGAAAATCGTGGTGTGCCAACCGGGAATGACTGAGGTTGCAAAGTCCATCGAGACGATGGAGTGCACCGAGAACACGAGTGGTGTGGCAATGCCTGCAAGCACCAAACTCACCTCTTCAAAACGCGTCCAGTGCTTGGCACGACCGCTCCACCCGAAGGCGAGGATGCTGTAAATCTTCTTGGGAAGCGGCTTGGTCATGCGGTCGCGAATGGTCGCGAAGTCAGGAATCAAGCCGATGTACCAGAACACGAGCGACACCGAGAAGTACGTCGAAATCGCGAACACGTCCCAGAGAAGCGGGCTGTTGAAGTTCACCCACAACGACCCAAATTGGTTGGGCAATGGGAGCACCCAGTAGCTCACCCAAATCCGCCCCATGTGAATGCCTGGGAAGACCGCGGCCATGATGACGGCGAAGATGGTCATGGCTTCCGCAGAGCGGTTGATGGCCATGCGCCACTTTTGGCGGAAGAGCAAGAGCACCGCAGAAATCAACGTCCCTGCGTGACCGATGCCGACCCACCACACGAAGTTGGTGATGTCCCAAGCCCAATCGACGGTCTTGTTCAATCCCCACGTGCCGATGCCTGTGGCAAGGAGGTACAAAATGCACCCCACACCATACACGGCGATGAGGCTTGAAATGGTGATCATGATTTTCCATCCCAGGGGGGCTGGACCCATGATCGGCCCCACAACGTCATCGGTGATGTCCTTGTAGGTCTTGTGCCCCAGAATCAGGGGCTCGCGAATGGCTGCTTCTCTCTGCATGACGAGGGGATCAGGCTTCGTTGGTTTCAGTGTTCCGCACCTTCGTCATGTAGAAGATGTTGGGCTGGATGCCCACCTCTTCCAAGGCGTGGTAGGAACGGTTGTTCTTGGAGTTGGTCTTGACCTCTGACGCATTGTCGTTGAGGTCACCAAACACAATGGCGTTGGTTGGGCACGCTTCGGCGCATGCGGTTTGGACGTCGCCATCCACGATGGGCGCTCCGGCCTTCTTCGCAGTGAGCTTGCCATCTTGGATGCGCTGCACACACATGCTGCACTTCTCGATGACACCACGTGCGCGCACGGTCACATCCGGATTCAACACCATCCGCGTCAAGCTGTCTTGAGACGGGTTCGTGTGTTGGAACTTGGCGTAACCCTGGTAGTTGAACCAATTGAAACGACGCACCTTGTAAGGGCAGTTGTTCGCGCAGTAGCGCGTGCCGATGCAACGGTTGTACGTCATTTGGTTGAGCCCCTCGTTGCTGTGCGTTGTGGCCGCCACTGGGCAAACCGTTTCGCATGGTGCGTGGTTGCAGTGCTGACACATCATCGGCATGTGAACCGTTTGGGGGTTCGCCGAGGGATCCTCCATTTTGGTGTAGGAGGAGATCACCCCCACGCCTTCTTCCGCGCCGCGCTCTTGCGACCAGTCAGAAGCGTAGTAGCGGTCGATCCGCATCCAGTGCATGTCGCGGTGGCGACGAACTTCGTCCTTGCCCACGACCGGCACGTTGTTTTCAATGTGGCACGCCGTCACACACGCGCTGCAACCGGTGCAGGTCGTGAGATCGATGGTCATGCCCCAGCGGTGACCCACGCCTTCCACAGGGTGGCTCTTCCACAGGTCAAACGCCGACGTCTTCTTGCCATCACTCGCGTCAATCACGCCATCGCCATTCACGTCTTCGTGGACGGTGAGCGTGTGGCTCTTGTTCCAAGAAGCCTGGCCCTTGGCCTTTCCAGCTTCCGCGAAGTAGCTGTCGAATGTCGTTTCCTTCACCACACTGTCGCGGTCCATGACCGTGTTGTGGATCTGGGTGGCCGCGAGGGGGTACTCCGCGCCAGTCGCCTCGACGGTCACGTCAAAGGCATCGTAGCGAGGCACGCCGCCCTTCACAGTGGCGAACCCAAACACGTTGGCGCCAATCGGCATGGGCTTGCCGTCTTTTGTGAGCAGGTGCTCGCCATTTTCGCCTGTGGCGAAGGCAGCACGTCCAATGTTCTCTCCTCCGTCTCCGCGGCCGTATCCAAGGGCGATTCCGAGGGTGCCTGGGGTTTGGCCTGGCTGCATGAAGGCAGGAAGCTCGACCGACTGGCCGTTCAAGGTCACCTTCACCAAAGAAGCCTTGTCCCGCTGTGCGATGTAGGTGTTCAATCCCATCGCCTCCATGTCGGCGCGGGCCATGGTCACGTAGTTGTCCCAAGTCACCTTGGACACAGGGTCAGGCGTTTCCTGCAACATGGGGTTGCCGGCTTGGTCGCCTGCAGCAATGGCTTGCTTTTGATAGAGGGCCAATTCCATGTTGCCACCTGTCGCAGAGGCCAAACGACGAACCGACGCAGACACGTCGTTGCCGAGGGCAGGTGCAGAGCCAGGCATGTCGTTGCCAGTCATGTAGAATCCGTCGTGCAAGGAGCTGTTCCACTGCCCATCGCTGTACATGGCGTCGCTGGTGTACCCCGCGTTGTGGGTGGTGCGGATCACGTCGTACCAAGCCATCGGCTGACTTGCCCATGCCATGAAGCTCTCTCCCGCAGCGCGAGTGTCGAACAAGGGCTGGATGGTGGGCTGCGCCAAATCGACACGGGTTCCTCCAATGCGGAGGTCCATCCAATTTTCCAACCAGTGATGATCGGGGGCCATGGCCGTGCAGCGTGAGGCTGACTCGTCGGCAACGCCTGACGTGCTCACACTGAACTTGACTTTGCCGAGTCCAGTGCGGAACGCTTCTTTGTCCGCCGCGTGGTACGCGGGGTTGGTTCCGTGCATCACCAATGCGGACACGCGACCAGCGTTCATGTCTTTGACCAGCTGGTCGAAGGCCACGTCGTCACCGGCGAACAGGCCTTCGCCGTTGTATTTCACGGTCGTGCCGTCCGCGCCGAGGGCAGTATTGATGGCAGCAGCCACGAGTTGTGCGTCTACGTCGTTGGCACCTGCCACGACCAAACCAGCGCTTCCTGCTTTTTTCAAATCGGCCGCCGCTGCATTCACTGCTGCTGAAACTTGGTCGTTCAAACCGGTCACAGCCGCGCCACCCACAATGGCGCTGTGAAGTGCCGCCAAAACTTTGTTCTGCTCTGAAGGCTTGACCATGGTTCGGGCGTCCGCATTGGTGCCAGTCAAGCTCATCACCGTCTCAAACGCGTGGAGGCTGGACATCTCGCCGTTCTCTGGGCGGCGGGTTTTGATCCATTCTGAAGCATAATACACGGCGTCGCCCCATGTGCCGAGGAAGTCCGCGCCCACTGTCACGACAGTTTGGACTTTTGCGAAATCAAAGGCGGGGAAAGAGTCTGAACCGGTGTGCTGCCTGGCCGCAGTGCGGAGGGCGCTGTGGCTAACCGCATCCACCTGAACGTGCTCGGCGCCGTGGGCACCGCAGAACGTGTCGATGGCACGTTGCAAGGAGGGGCTCAACACGGTGTTCGTCAGCACGACCTTGCGGCCAGAACCCATCATCGCCTTGCCCACCTCAGCATCAAGCGCCTTCCAGGTGGTTCCTGCACCAGAAAGGTGAGGGCCTTGCAAGCGAGCGCTGTCGTAGAGGCCCATCACAGACGCATTGACACGGACGTTGGCGTGGCCCACACCTGTGTCTTTGTTGCTCTTGATGAAAATGGGGCGCCCCTCACGCGTCTTCACCATCACGTTCACGTAATCGTGGCCGTTGTAATAGGTGGACGCGTAGTGGTTGGCCACCCCTGGAGTGACATCCGCGGGTTTGTTCACGTAGGGAATGGACTTCACCACAGGCGTCTCACATGCCGCCAAGGTGGCAGCTGCAAGTGAAAAGCCCATGAACTTCAAGAAGTCACGACGCCCAGTCGTGGAGGAGGTGAGGTCTTCATTGCCGAGCATCTCGTCAACGGCCTCGTGTTGGGGGAACTCCTGACCTTGAAGCGTTTGGAACGCATCCGTTTGGTGAAGGTCATCGAGTCCGGTCCAGTAGCGTTTGGTGTTCGCCATGTCTATCGAGTCAATCGGGTTCTAGGTCTGGGGATCAGTAGTGGCACTTGGAGCATTCCCAGCCCCCGAGTTCCTTGACCGTGATTTTGTCATCTTCCAAAATGCGGCGCAACTCTTCGTTGCCGCGCACATCGTCTTTCATGCGGTTATGCATCTCCTCGTAGTACTCGCTGCTCGCGAGATCGATGGAGGCTTTGTTGTGACACTCAATGCACCATCCCATGGTGAGGGTGGGCTTGCTGAGCTCAATCAACCCTGGGTACTTGTCCACCAAGGTGTTGATGTGGTCCACAGAGGCGATGCGACCCGCGCTCCAGGTTTCCACGTCGCCGTGGCAGTTTTGGCACTGGAGACCACCGACCACCACGTGCTGCTGGTGGCTGAAGTACACGTGGTCAGGCAAGTTGTGCACCTTGTTCCACTTGATGGGCTCACCACCGAAGCTGGACTGCGGCGCGGCGAAGCCGTTGTTCCCTTCTCCGTCGAGGTACGTTCCTGTCTCGGGATCGAAGCCGATGGCTGCGTAGATCTTGCCGATCTCGACCTCCCCGTAGCGAGAGCCCTCCTTGACCGCCTTGTGGCAGTTCATGCAGACGTTGGTGCTGGGGATTCCGGCGTGCTTGGATTCATAGGCGCTGTGGTGGCAGTACTTGCAGTCCACTTCGTTCTCGCAGACGTGCACGGAGTGGATGAACTTGACCGGCTGCTCTGGCAGGTACCCCTCATAGACACCTACGCCCATGAGACCTTGGTAACCTTTGACCACACCGAACGCCACCACGAAGACGCCAAGGATGCTCACGAAGACCATGTTGTTCCAAGCCCAGCCGCGCAGGCGGGTGAGGTAGCTGCTGTCTTCCAATTGGGCTTCGCCGTCGCGCTCACGGAGGGTGTTCGTCAACTGGCGGTTGACGCCCGAAGCGCTCATGGCAATCAAAAGGAACATGACGAGAAGGATGATGAACCACAACGTGCTGCTGTCGCTCTCTTCCTCCATCGGCATCTCATCAATGTTGATGCAACCCGTATCTGTGCTGGCCGTAGCTGCGACGTCCGGTGGATTTTGGACGTAGGCCATGATGTCTCGAACGTCGTCAGCCGACACCGCTTGGGCGCTCATCCAACCGTAAGTGCCGACGTAGCGCTCCACCAAAGACTTGACGTATGCGTCGCCTGTGGCCGCAGCGCCTTGTGGATTCTGGATCCACTGAACCAAAAGTTCGTCGCTCGATCCCCAGCGGTCCGCAATGCCCGCGAGGCCTGGAGCCGCAAGCACGCCATCCGTCACCAGGTGACAAGAAGCGCAGTTGGCATTGAACAGCCCTTGGCCGTTCTCAACATCCCCACCTTCCCAAATGGATTGCGCAGAAAGTCCCTGCGCCCCAAGCAAAGCGGCGATGGTAAAGACGCGTGCCGCACCCTTCAGGAGCCTTGCACGCAGTGTTTTCGTGTGTCGCATGTCGATTGAGTACCCTCTCAATTTGGTCGCAAAAATAAGCCAAATCAAAGGTCTAACCACGCATCGTCACAGGAATGTCATGAACAATGGGCATTTAGAATCGTTCCGTGTGCATGAGTGACAATTCATCCCGCTTTGCTTGACCCCAATCCGCCGAAGTGTTGGCACATCTTGGGCGCGATTGCTTTCGACTTTCACGATCCCGAATACCTTTGTTTCATGACGTTTCGTTTGACACTTGCGGTTTTGCTTTTGAGCGCGCTCTGCTTCACTGAAGCAACGGCCCAAGTCAATGCGGCCCCAGCGGATCAGGAGGGCTGGTGGCACGAATTGTTTCGGACAGACTCTGCAAGTGGGCCTGACTCCAAGTTCTGTGCAGGCGACTCCACCTTTCGAGACTTGCCTCCCGCCGAGGTGCGCTTGGTCATGCCCGACACGCTGAGGGTGCTCGACTCGCTGGACAAAGTGAATCCACGCCCCGTTCAAGGCCATCGGATCCAGATCTATTTTGGGAATTTGCAGGAAGCCAGGTCCATTCGCGCAGAATTCCGCCGGAACCACCCAGACACGCCTTGCCAGCTGATGCCGATTGACCCCAATTATGCCGTGACTGTGGGCAACTATCGAGATGTTTGGAGTGCGCGACGCGCATTGGAAGAGGGTGCTGTGGGCGACTGGAAACACGCCTTGGTCATCCCGAGCGACATCGATTTACCAGCCCTTCGCTGACAGGAGAGCTGGGACTTCCTTCGATTTGAGTGAACACGAAAAAGGGCGTCCTTCATGGACGCCCTTTTCACTTCGATCAAAGAGTCTCTGATCAGTCTTCCAACGTTTGTTTCACTTCCACTTCTTCGTAGGCTTCAACAATGTCGCCGACTTTGATGTCATTGAAACGCTCGATGTTCAAACCGCATTCAAACCCTTTGGCCACCTCTTTCGCATCGTCTTTGAATCGCTTGAGTGATCCCAAAGCGCCCGTGTAAACGACAACGCCTTCTCGGATGACCCGCACCTTGCTCGAACGCAAGATCTTTCCCTCGGTCACGAAGCAACCCGCAATCGTGCCCACTTTGGAGATTTTGAAGGTTTCGCGGATTTCCGCAGAACCCACAATGTTCTCTTCGATTTTGGCACTCAGCAAGCCTTCCATTGCATCGCGCATCTCTTCGATGGCCTTGTAAATGATGGAGTAGAGGTTGATTTGAATTTCCTCCTGCTCCGCCAATTTCCGGGCAGATGCCGAAGGCCGCACCTGGAATCCAATGATGATTGCGTTGGACGCAGAGGCGAGCAACACATCCGAATCCGAGATCTGACCCACGGCCTTGTGGATGATGTTCACCTGCACTTTTTCCGTGCTCAGTTTTTGCAACGAATCGCTCAACGCCTCGATCGAGCCGTCCACGTCGCCTTTGATGATCAGGTTCAATTCCTTGAATTCCCCGACCTCAATCCGGCGACCGAGTTCTTCGAGTGTGACTGTCCTTTGGGTTCTGACGCCTTGTTCGCGCTGGAGTTGCTGACGCTTCGTCGCAATGGCACGAGCGTCCTTTTCGTCTTCAAAGACATTGAATTTGTCGCCCGCATTGGGCGCTCCATCAAAGCCCAACACCGACACCGGCGTGGCGGGACCTGCCTCTTCAATGCGTTGTCCACGTTCGTTGAACATGGCCTTGACACGTCCGCTGCACTGTCCTGCCAACATGGCATCTCCAACCTTAAGGGTGCCGGCTTCTACGAGCACGTTGGTCACGTATCCACGGCCTTTGTCCAAACTGCTCTCCACAACCGTACCCAAGGCGCGCTTTTCCGGATTGGCCTTCAAATCCAACAATTCAGCTTCGAGGAGCACCTTCTCCAGGAGTTCCTCCACGTTGGTGCCAAACTTGGCCGAAATCTCTTGACACTGGTACTTGCCGCCCCAGTCTTCAACCAAGATGTTCATCTCAGCCAACTCCTGCTTGATGCGATCCGGGTTGGCCGTTTCACGATCCATTTTGTTGATCGCGAAGATCATGGGAATTTCCGCAGCCTGCGCGTGGTTGATCGCTTCCTTCGTTTGAGGCATCACTCGGTCATCCGCCGCCACAACGATGATGGCCAAATCCGTGACCTGGGCACCCCTCGCACGCATCGCCGTGAAGGCTTCGTGACCCGGAGTGTCGAGGAAGGTGAGCTTTTTGCCGCTTTCCAATTCCACCGCGTAAGCACCGATGTGCTGTGTGATTCCCCCAGCCTCGCCGGCGATCACATTGGCGTTGCGCACGAAGTCGAGCAACGAAGTCTTTCCGTGGTCAACGTGACCCATCACCGTCACAATCGGAGGCCGACCTTCCAAGTCACCCTCATCATCCTCTTCGACCACAATTGCTTCCTCCACTTCCGCACTCACAAACTCCACCTCGTACCCAAATTCTTCGGCGATGATGGTGATGGTTTCTGAGTCCAAACGTTGGTTGATGGACACCATGATGCCCAGCGTCATGCAGGCGGAGATGATGTCATTGACGCCACGATCCATCATCGTCGCCAATTCAGCGACGGTCACGAACTCGGTGAGCTTCAAGACGCTCTCCTCGAGCTGCGACTGGAGGTTGCTTTCGTCTTGACGCTGTTGAATGGCATCGCGCTTTTGGCGCCGCAACTTGGATGACTTCGACTTTTTGCCGCCACTCATGCGGGCCAGGGTGGCGCGAATTTCCTTTTGGATGTCCTCCTTGCTGACCTCCTTCTTGGGCTCATTCCGGCGGCCGCGAGTGCGGTTGTCTTTCGCGTTGCCTCCAGCTTTGGAGACATCCACCTTCTTCACCCTGACGCGCTTGCGCTTGCCATCGTCGCCAGAAGCTCCCCGTTTCTTCTCCACGGGCAATTCAATCTTGCCAACCACCGTGGGGCCAGAAAGTTTCTCGGCCTTGGCGCGCACCACTTCCTGCTCTGGCGCCTTTGGAGCTTTTGGCGCTTCCGTTGGCGCTTCCTCTTTGGCTTTGGTTTCAGTGGCCTTGGCAGGCGCGGGAGCAGCTTTGGCAGGGGCTTTTTTCTTCGGCTTCAAGGCCTCCAAGTCCACCTTGCCTACAACCTTAGGACCGTCGTTGGCTGGCGGTTTCTCTTCAGGAGCGGCTTCTTTCACAGGCTCCTCCTTCGCCGTTTCTTTTGGCGCCTCTGTTGCCGTTTTCGTGCGCTTGACCACTGGCGCAGCCTCGCTCTTCTTGAACTGGCTCAAGTCGATTTCGGGCTCTTCTTCCTCCTGCTTGGGGGCGACTCGCTTTTTGGCAGAGGCCAACGTGATGCTTTCTCGCTCTTGGATGCTGGCCGCACTGGCTTGCGCCTTGGCTTTGGTCTCCTTGTCCCCTTGGAAGTTGGATTTCACGAGGGCATATGTCTCGGGATCCAACTTCGTGTTGGGTTTGGCCTCGACCTCAATGCCCTTGGACGCCAAAAACTCAACCACGGTGGTCATGCCTAGGTTGAACTCTCGGGCGGCTTTACTCAGGCGCACTGGTTTGTTTGAATCGGCCATGGATTGGTTTTCTGTGTGAAATTAGGAAGGAAGGGCTGAAGGAAAAGAAGGGGGTGCCGGTGGATTGTTGTTGTCCAGTTATGGAAAACTCAAGCGTCGAGCTCTGTTTTCAAAATGGACATCACCTCGCGAATGGTCTCCGCTTCGAGATCTGTGCGAGTCACCAAATCTGCCTCGTCGAGGTTGAGCACGGATCGCGCTGTGTCGCAACCAATCTTGATGAACTCGTCCAAAATCCACTCGTCGATTTCGTCCGCAAATTCTTTCAATTCAACGTCCTCTGAAACTTCGTCATCCTCTCTGTACACGTCGATGTCGTATCCGGTCAAGAGGCCTGCGAGTTTGATGTTGTTGCCTCCTTTACCAATGGCCAGGCTCACCTGATCGGGCTTGAGGTAGACTTCAGCCTTGCCGGTGTCGGGATGGAGCGCCATGCTCGTGATTTTGGCCGGGCTCAATGCGCGCTGAACAAGCAACTCCTCGTTGGCGGTGAAGTTGATGACATCGATGTTCTCATTGCGCAGCTCTCGGACAATGCTGTGGATCCGTGAGCCCTTCATGCCGACGCATGCACCCACTGGGTCGACGCGGTCGTCGTACGACTCCACCGCCACTTTGGCACGTTCTCCCGGTGCGCGGACAATCTTCTTGATGGTGATCAGGCCGTCGTAAATCTCTGGAACCTCCATTTCGAAGAGGCGCTCCAAAAACTCAGGCGCCGTGCGGCTCAAGATGATGCGCGGTGTGTTGTTGCGCATCTCCACGGCCGCCACAACGGCACGGACGTTGTCTCCCTTTTTGAAGAAGTCGCCTGGGATTTGGTGCTCACGTGGCATCACCACCTCGTTGTCTTCGTCGTCCACGAGCAGCATCTCGCGTTTCCAGATTTGGTAGACTTCAGCAGTGACCACTTCGCCCACGCGCTCCTTGTATTTCTGGTACAAGGCATCTTTCTCCATGTCGAGGATGCGACCTGCCAGGTTTTGACGAAGCGACAACACATTCCGACGTCCAAAACTTTCGAGTTTGATTTCCTCTGAGAGTTCCTCACCGACCTCAAAGTCGTCTTCCACTTTGAGTGCTTCACTCAACGCCACTTCCATGTTCTCATCTTCAACCTCGCCGTCTTTCACGATTTCCCGGTTGCGCCAGATCTCCAAATCACCCTTCTCAGGGTTGATGATGATGTCGAAATTTTCGTCCGACCCGTATTTCTTGATGACCATGTTCCGGAAGACTTCTTCCAAAATCGCCATCAAAGTCTCTTTGTCGACGTTCTTGAATTCTTTGAATTCTGCAAACGATTCCAGCAAGTTCAACTGCATGTTGACTCAGATTATGGGGCTTACGCCCGCGGTTTGTTGTTAAACGAGATGTTCACTTTGGTCCAATGCACATCGGCAAATGCGAATCGATGGTCTTCTTCGACCCACTCTTTGGCTTTGCGGCCTTCGATGCGTCGTTTCTCACGGGTCTGAACCACAAAGTGGTCCTCTTCCACCATCGTCAACACCCCCTCGATTTTGGCCCCTTCTACCGGCATGACCGCCACTTCGCGCCCGACGTTCTTCACGTACTGGCGATGAAGCTTCAACGGTTGGTCCAATCCAGGTGAAAGCACGTCCAGTGAGAAATCGTGGAGTTCGCGATCGAGTGAAGATTCAATGTGTCGGCTCAAGCCCATGCAGAACTGGATGGATGTGTTTTCGTCGTGGTCGACGATGACACGAATGTTGCTGCCGTCGGAAACCACGACGTCCACCAGAAATCCTGGGGTGCCCTCGAGATGTTCCTCGGCCAATTCTTGGATGTGCTCTTTGCTGATCACCGCTGTGCTGTTGGAGAAAGCTTGCTGAAGACGTCAAACTTTGTGGGACAAAAAAGAGGCCTTGTGGCCCCTGTCCGTGTCTTCATCATGTCTTTCCGAGGCAAAAGTACGCAATTTGGCCCTTCCGTCCTACCTTCACTTCATGTCGTACGTCTTGCGCATGATCGAGGAAGGAGAGCACCAACAGCAAGACTTCAAGCTGCGCATCGACGACCCGCACAAAATTGCCAAAACGCTCAGCGCATTTGCCAACAGTGACGGCGGCCGATTGCTCATTGGGGTGCGAGACAGCGGTGAAGTGGCTGGTTGCCGGGTCGAAGAAGAGTTCCACATGATTCAATGTGCCGCGGAGATGCATTGCACTCCCGCCGTGGCCTTCGAATCGCAAGTGTGGAAGCACGGGTATCTGAGCGTGTTGGAAATCAAGGTGCCCAAAAGCGCAAACCGTCCTCACTTCATCGAAGTCCAGCCTACCGAAGGCGCCTCCAGGAGGTCCCAACCCAAGTGGCAGGCTTTTTTGAGGAAGGACGACCGCATCCACAAGGCCTCTCCGGTCATGGTCAAGGTGTGGCAATATGAAATGCGCATGGACCGCTCCGAATTTCGGTATGACGTCCACGTCGGCAAGCTGTTTCATCGCTGGCGGGAAGGCCAGCATTTGCGGTTCCCGCAAGTGGCGCGAACCGCGAGGCTGGACTTTGAAGATGCTGAGGATTTGCTTGCCTTGTTGACCGTTTGGGGCATCGTGGAAGGCACTTACGGCAAACAAGGCTACCGCTACGGATTGGTCTCCGAGGAGGCCCTTACGCTGCTGGAATCCGAGGGTGCCGAAGCGTTTCGATGGAAGCACGCTGGTTGATGGATGGATTCAGCATTCGAACCGCACAATATCCCGAACTTCGCTGCGTCATGAAGGTCGCCATGAATCCCTACTCCCTGTGTCAAATGCGTCGTTGGTTTGGTGCGTGGGTGTTGACGTTTGGCGCTTGGGCACAACCCTCCCTTGCCCAAAACCCAGTAGGCGAGTGGACCAGCCACGTCCCCTACGAGGAAGTGAAAGAGGTCATGCTCGCCGGCGATCGCATCGTGGCCCGCACTGATTTTGCCTTGTTCTCCGTCGACACTTCCACTTTTGAAGTGGTGCGATTCACCAAGGGTGCCGGTCTTTCCGAGGTCAACCCCACGGCCTTTGCCTATGACGAAGCGAGACAACAATGGATTGTTGGATACGCCAACGGCAGCATTGATTTCCGGGACAGTTGGGGCACCCAAAACCTCCCAGATTTCCGGATTTCGCAGGTCACCGGCGACAAAACCATCAATGCCATTTCGGTTGAAGGCGATCGCGCCTATTTCGCGACCAACATCGGGGTGTTGGTGGTGGATTTGATCCGTCGGGAAATCGCGGACACATGGCCCCTTGCCAGCGGCGGTGAAATCGTGGCTGCTCAATGTATTCTGGCCCACGACAACAAGTGGCTGGTCGGCACCAATGTCGGAATGTTGACCGCGCCGCAATCCGAGCCTTTTCTTTCTGACGCTGACAATTGGGGGCCTTCAGAAACGTTTCCTGACCTCGGCGAAGTCCTCGAATTGAAGCGACACGCGAACCAATGGTGGCTCGCAACTGGGACGAAAGGCGGTTCGAATGTCGTGGTCTGGCGAGGCAACGACGAAGGATTCTGGGAAGTCATGCCCGGCTGGAATCCCGATGGTCTGACCTACGGCGGGATGGCTTCGGGCAACTGGATTCTTAACAACGACAGCACCCGGTCCGAAGGATTGCTCGTGGCATCTTGTTGTCAGATTTGGGGCTGGGACAATCAAGGTTCTCCCTCCGCAATCACACAGGCCAAACCCGACTTCGCTCAAATCGAAGACCTCGCGGTCGATCCTTCAGCGCTTGGGGGCAAGGTCTGGCTAGGCAGTCGCGTTGGAGGGGTCATCACATGGGTGCCCAACCCAGACGCAGCGAGCATCGGCACGCGCACCGACCGACCGACTGGACCACCTTCGAGCGCGGTGCGACGGATCGATTGTTGGAATGACAACCTGTGGGTGGCCACGGGTGGCGTAGACGTGACTTGGACACCTCGCTACCAAACGGACGGCATCTTCCAATTTCAAAACGGCAAATGGTGGGAGCCTGAGTTGCCCAAATCCCTCAATGAAATCGGGGATTTCAGGGACATCATGGACGTGAGCATTGATCCCACGGATCCAAGCCACGTGGTGTTTTCGTCGTACGAACAAGGACTCATCGAAGTCCGAAACCGAGAGGTCGTACGCGTACTGAATGCCGCCAATTCGAGCATCGAAGAATCTTTGGTGGGTGGTTCACCACGTTCGGCGGTCAGTGGCCTCGATTTCGACCGGGACGGCAACCTTTGGTTTACAACGCCTGCAACCAACAATTGCATCCATGCGATGCTTCCAGATGGCTCGACCACAGGAATGGCCCTTGGAGAAAATGGGCAGAATCTGTTGTTCGATGACGTGGAAGTCACCCGCGACGGTTACGTGTGGGTGGCTTTGGCAAGAGGCAAAGGGCTGCTTGTTTACAACCCAAATGGCACCCCGGACAATCCAAACGACGACAACTGGGTCATTCTCAATGCCAATGAAGGCGAAGGGGGATTGCCCTCAAACGATGTTTTTTGCATTGAAGAGGACCTCGATGGGGAAATTTGGGTGGGCACCGCCAAGGGACCTTGTGTTTTTTACCAGAGCGAATCCGTCTTTGAAAGCGAAGTCACCGCAAGCCAAATCCTCATCTCCCAAGACGGCAACCTGCAGTACCTGCTTGAAACAGACTTCGTCCAGAGCATCATCATCGATGGCGGCAACCGCAAATGGCTCGGGACACGCAACGCCGGTCTGTATGTGGTCAGTGCGGACGGCCTTTCAACCATCCACCATTTCACCACCGACAACAGCCCCCTGCCGTCCAACAACATCCTGAATGTGGCCATGGATTATGGCTCTGGGGAGGCGTACATCGCCACCGATGAAGGGCTGATGTCCTACGCAAGTGGTTCGTCAAATTGGGATCCCGAGATGTCGAACGTCACCGTCAGGCCCAATCCAGTCCGCGCTGACCATGAAGGTCCGGTGGTCATTGATGGTTTGGCCAACGAAAGCACCGTCCACATCACGAATGCAGCTGGTCGCCGACTTGCCGAGCTCAAAAGCGAAGGCGGTCGTGCCACCTGGGACGGCAGGCTCGAGGATGGCAGTCCTGCCCCGTTTGGGGTATACCTCGCGTTTGCAACGGACCGCGATGGGAAAGAGGGCGCAGTGGTGAAGTTTGCCATCCTGCGATGAACACCCAATCGCCCAAACTCCCGCGGTCCAAGATGCCCCACGTGGGCACGACCATTTTCACGGAAATGTCGGCCTTGGCGTCGGCATGTGGCGCCCTCAACGTGGCGCAGGGATTTCCCGACCTGGACACTCCCGAGCCGCTGCGCGCCGCTGTTGCTGACGCCATCGAAGCCGGACACAACCAGTACGCCCCGATGGCAGGAAATGCCCAATTGCGACGGTGGATCGCAGAGACCTACCATCATGGGGCAGGGTACGATGCGGACTCGGAAATCACCATCGGGGCAGGCGCCTCCAGTGTGCTGTTTGCGGCCATCGCTGCCCTGGTCGAACCTGGCGACGAAGTGGTCCTTCAGGATCCGTGTTACGACTTGTATGCGCCCTTGGTGGAGTTGCACCACGGCCAGGTCATGCGTGTCCCTTTGACTGACAGTGAAGGTGAGATGAATGCGCTCGGCCTCGCAGATGCCATCGGCCAACGCACGCGCTTGATTGTGATCAACAGCCCCCACAACCCCACCGGGAAAGTCACGACGCAGACCATGCTTGATGCCCTGGCCAAGGCCATGGACGGCACGGATGCTTGGCTCATCAGCGATGAAGTGTATGGTCCCATGATTCATGACTCAAGGCCAGCACCTCTTCCATCTCTTCATCCTGGCCTCCGAAACAAAACCCTGGTGGCCGGGAGTTTTGGAAAGCTGTTTCACGCCACGGGTTGGAAAATCGGTTGGATTGCAGCACCTGCACCCGTGACTGCAGAATTGAGAAAAATCCACCAATACGACGTGTTCTCCACGGGTGCCCCATTTCAAGCCGGTTTGGCGCAATACCTCCAAACCCAAGATGCGGTCGACCACCTGAACACCGTTGGCCCGATTTACGCAGCCAAACGGGACCGCCTTTTGCATGGACTGGAAGGCACTGCCTTCACGTGGCAGCCTGCAGAAGGCGGGTATTTCCAAGTGTTGGGGGTCGCCGCTTTTCTGAAGCCCGGTGAAACCGACGGTGACTTGGCAAGACGATGGACGCGAGACCACGGGATTGCCACCATTCCGATGGACGCGTTCGGGAGCAACGGCGAACCGGCTGTGCGGGTCTGCTTTGCCAAAGAGGACGACACCATCGACCTGGCAGTGGCCTTGCTTCGCGCCATTCCTGTCGAGCTCAAGTCAACCCCAACCAGCAGCCGCCCTGTCCATGTCCCGCCATCGGAATTGGAGTCGTTGCGTGTGCTTGGAATGCAAGAAGACTTGGTTTGGCAAGACCCCGAGGCGAATCGAGACGCATTTGCGCGCCGCATCCAAGAAGAACTTGCAACGTCTCCTGCCGATTTGGTGGTGCTTCCGGAAATGTTCACCACGGGCTTTTCCATGTCGCAGGAACACCTCGACGAGCTGGATGAGCACGGGCACAGCACCACGTCTCGATGGATGTTGCAACTCGCCCGACATCACAACGTCGCCATCACTGGAAGCGTGGCGGTGCGCGACCTTGAGGGCTGCACGTTCAACCGAATGTGGTTCGCCACGCCCGAAGGCGTCCTGCATGCCTACGACAAGCGACACCTTTTCACCCTGGCAGGCGAACACAACGTCTACAACCCCGGGGTGGAGCGTGTGGAGGTCACCTGGCGGGGTTGGCGCATCCTCTTGCAGATCTGTTACGACCTCCGCTTTCCCGCATTTGTCCGAAACCACGGGAAAGTGCCCTATGACCTGGCGATTTACGTGGCCAATTGGCCCGAGCCACGTAAAGACGCCTGGCGGACCTTGCTCCAAGCGCGTGCCATTGAAAACCAATGCCATGTCGTGGGGGTCAACCGGTGTGGCACAGACGGCAATGGTCATGGCTACTCGGGTGACAGCCTGGTGGCCAACCACGCAGGCAAGCTACTCGCAGACTCGGAAAGCACAGGCAAGCCAGCCACGCTTCGTGCGCTGTTGTCCAAAGAAGAACTCAGTGCCTTCCGCCAGAAGCTGCCTTTTTTGTCAGACGCCGACCGGTTGGGACTGCGTTGACGACCTCAAAAAGGATGCTCGAAGCCCTTACTTGAACGCGTTCTCTCCCGTGATGTCGAGACCGGTGATCAGCAAGTGGATGTCGTGCGTGCCTTCGTACGTGATGACCGACTCGAGGTTGGCCATGTGACGCATGATTGGGTACTCGTTCATGATGCCCATGCCTCCGAGCACTTGACGCATTTCGCGAGCGATGTTGATCGCCATGTCCACGTTGTTCCGCTTGGCCATGGAGATTTGGGCGGAAGTTGCGCGACCCTCATTGCGCAACACTCCCAGGCGGTGCGTGAGCAACTGCGCCTTGGTGATCTCCGTGATGGCTTCTGCGAGCTTCTTCTGTTGCAGCTGGAACCCTGCGATGGGACGCCCAAACTGCGTGCGCTCCTTCGCGTAACGCAACCCCACGTCGTAGCAATCCAGGGCAGCACCGATGGCGCCCCATGCAATGCCATAACGCGCGCTGTCCAAGCAGCTCAGTGGCGCGCCAAGTCCGGAACGGCCTGGCAGGATGTTCGCTTTGGGCACGCGGACGTTGTCGAAGATGAGCTCCCCTGTGTCTGAGGCACGCAGGCTCCACTTCCCCTTCATTGTGGGCGTGCTGAATCCTTCCATGCCACGCTCAACGATCACGCCGTGGATGCGGCCTTCCTCGTTCTTGGCCCACACCACCGCGAGCTGCGCGAATGGCGCGTTGGAGATCCACATCTTGGCACCGTTGAGGATGATGTCGTCGCCGTCCTCTTTGTACGAGGTGGTCATGCCGCCAGGGTTGGAGCCGTGGTCAGGTTCGGTCAATCCGAAGCATCCCATCCATTCGCCAGTCGCAAGTTTGGGCAGGAACTTTTGCTTCTGCTCCTTAGAACCGTACTTCCAAATGGGGTACATCACGAGCGAGCTCTGCACCGACGCCGTGGAACGCAATCCGCTGTCGCAGCGCTCGAGCTCTTGCATGATCAATCCATAGGCGATTTGGTCGAGACCCGCACCTCCATACTCCTCGGGGATGTAAGGCCCAAACGCACCAATCTCTCCCAACCCCGGCAACAAGTGCTTGGGGAATTCGCAACGCTCAGCCGCGTCTTCGATGATGGGACTGACTTCCTGCTTTACCCACGCACGTGCCGTGTCGCGGATCAACTTGTGCTCCTCGGTGAGGAGCTCGTCCATGTTGTAGTAGTCGTGTCCTTGGTAGAGGTCTGTGCGCATTGTCATTGATTTGCGCCCCAAAGATAACCCCTGCGACCTCCTCAGCGCTCAGGCTTCGTTCTGTTCATACCACGTATCGGTCAACAAGTTCCCAGTTTGGTACGCAGCGACCGCCATGGCGTCCACGCGTTCGTTCAAAGGATTGCCTGCGTGGCCCTTGACCCAATGGAACGTGACGTGGTGTTTGCGGTAGATCCGTAGGAAACGCTGCCACAAGTCGGGGTTCTTCTTGTCCTTGTAGCCTTTCTTTTCCCAGTTGAAGACCCAGCGCTTCATCACCGCATCCACGACGTATTTGGAATCCGAGTACACCTCGACCTCCACCCCATCGCGTGTGAGCGCCTCCAACCCCACGATGACCGCCAGCAATTCCATTCGGTTGTTCGTGGTCAGCCGAAACCCCTCACTCATTTCCTTCACGTGCTCGCCATACATCAGCAGGGTGCCGTATCCGCCTGGGCCTGGATTGCCGCTCGCCCCACCGTCAGTGTACATCGTCACTTTAGCCATGTTCAAGAGGTGTGGGATTTCAAATGCGTGTTGTCGCGGACGTCCCAGCCGTGGGCCAACCGAATGAGCCCTTCCAGAACTTGTGCGTAGTGCCGGTGCTCCAATTCAAGGACTTTGGCTGCGATGTCCTCAGGCCGGTCTTCAGGAAGCAGGTCGACCTCAGCCTGGAAGACAATGTCTCCTTCGTCGTACGCCTCGTTCACAAAATGAATGGTCATCCCTGAAACGAGGTCTCCAGCATCTTTGACGGCACGATGGACGTTCATGCCAAACATGCCAGCCCCCCCGTGTTTGGGCAACAAGGCCGGGTGAATGTTCACCATGCGGCCCTCGTAAGCCTCACACACGTCTTGAGGAACCTTCAACAAGAACCCCGCGAGAACGACCCAGTCCACATTGCGCGTCCGAAGGCCCTCGAGAAGCCCTCCGGTTGCCATGTCCGCTTTGGTCAGATGACTTTCCTCAACCCCAAAATTCGTCGCCATCTGCCGAACGCCAGCCCCTGGCCGGTTGGTGCACACCCACACCACCTCTGCCACTTCAGCTGCAGCCTCTTCCGCAAAATGTGCCAAGATGGCCTCCGCATTCGACCCCGCACCAGATGCCAAAATGGCGATTCGATCTTTCATCCTGCACTGCACTGCCATGGATTTCAATTCTCTCCAATCACAGTGCCACGTAATTGGCCTCATACGCCTCCACAATGGCTTCCATCTCGGTCAACCTCGCCTCCAAAGCCTTGGCCTCTTCAGTGCCGGCATGGTAGTATTTCATCACGCGCAACAAACGATCTCCAATCTGCAATGCAAATTGGACCTCGCGGTCAAGGGCCACGTAGAATTCCGGATCAAGAGAGGTGCCGTAGACGATGAGATCTTCTTGCATGGACATGAACTGGTCCACAACCTCTTGGGCCATGGTCCAAGCGTGCGCGCGGTCCTCATTGGTCAGCGCTGCTGCATTGGGAGCCACATTGGCATCTCCTGCCAATTGCAAGTAGGTCTCTGCAACAGGCATCATCACACGGCTGAATGGCACGTTCTGACGCGGCGTGGCACGCATCATTTCATCCAACACCGTCAACGCCTTCTTCGGATCTTGCTCGTTCAAAAGTGACTCTGCCAAATTGGACATCTGAAGGCGGAGGTTGGTCACCATCCTGCGGTTGTTCTCGTCCATGTAAATGCCGTGCTCCACATCGTCCATGCTCCCCCAAGCCCATTTGTTCATCACGTTATCGTACATGATGTCCGTTCCGATGGAGCCCAAAATGTTGGGGTTGTCGTTCTCCGGATACTTCAAAGGCACCAATCGGTACGCCAACCCTTCAAGCCGGAAGTGATCCTGCAGCCCGAGGTAACTGTCCGGTCCGGTGGTGACGGCGAAGTAAATGGGCCGCTCCCAATTGTTGTTGGCGATCAGGTTCAGCGCTGCGTAGTGGTTCTTCGTCACGTAGGAGGGCGTGCTTCCACTTCCATTCGTCAGGGTCCATTCGACCGCATCGACCAAATTTTGGGCTTCCTCCGGACTCACCAGACCCGATGCCATCACGGCAGCTGAATCGACTGGCACGCGGAATCGTCCCGACGGAAGGGAGTAATATCCCTTTTGGCTAGGGTACTTCTGGAGGTTTTCATCGAGCAGCGTTTCATCGATGGCCTCTTTCAAATCCACCACTGCGTTGCTTCTTCCGATCAACACCACATCTCGGGTGCCTTGGCGGTACTTCTCCTCATCCATCATGATGGGGAGCGGGGCGCTTTCGTAAGCACGTCGACGCATTTGGTCGATGTACCAGTCCGTGTTCAGCAAACTCAAGTTGCACACCCTCACGTCGGTTCGGATGCCTTCGACTTCTTGGGCGTACCACAGGGGGAACGTGTCGTTGTCTCCATTCGTGAAGAGGATGGCATTGGGGGCCAAAGAGTTGAGGTAGTTCTTGGCCATGTCAACGCCAGTGCGACGACGCGCCCGGCTGTGGTCATCCCAGCCTTCTGACGCCATGATCAATGGCACGATGGCCGTCAGGGCCACCACAACGCCAGCCCTCGTCGACTCCCCCATTGACGCTTTGCCAAGCCCCCAAGAAACCGCGTACAGCACAGCAGCCACCACACCCATGAACAACACGCTGTAAGACAAGGCATGCGAACCGCCGGTCAACGATTCCATCAAAAAGAACACCACGCCCGCCACCAAGGGAAGGGCCAGGCCTTGCATGTGTGCCTTGACTTCGGGACGTTTGGCCGCCTCAAAGAGCGCCATGACTCCCAATCCGATCCACATGGCAAACGCATAGAAAGACCCGACATATGCATAATCCCGTTCACGTGGCTGCAAAGGCGTTTGGTTGAGGTACACCACAATGGCCAGTCCTGTCATCAAGAACAACAAGCCCACAACCGACGCGCCCTTAGGGTCTCTGAACGCTTGGAAAGCCAATCCCATCAAACCCAGGATCAATGGCAAGTAAAAGAATTGATTCAACCCTCGGTTGTCCTTCATGTCCTGGGTGAGCGAACCGCGATTCCCCAAGCGCTCGGCGTCAATGAAATCGACGCCACTCAGCCAATTGCCGTCCATGAAGTCGCCGTGACCCTGAACGTCATTTTGCTTGCCGATGAAATTCCAGAAGAAGTATCGGAAATACATCCACCCCATTTGGTAGTCCGTGAAGAACCGCAGATTTTCCCCTTGCGTTGGGATGAGCTCTTCAAGCGTGTTGTTCAATCGACCTTCTGCCTGCAATGCTTTCCGAATGTCGTCCTGGCTTCGGGTTTGATTCGCCCGTTGGGTCAGTCGACGCAGGTTGTCTTCTTGCGCCTGCTTTTCCCGGTTCAAACGCTGCACGTAACTCTTGCCATAGGTCATGCCTCGTTCGAGTTGACTGAGCACCAACGTGGCCACACTTGCCCTCTGTTGACCGTTGGTCAACATCGCCCGGTTCATTTGACCCGTTTCTGGATTTCGGACCAACAGGTTGTCTTTGCTCTGCAGTTCAAAGTCGGTGCCAAAACGCTGGTTGTAATCCGCAAACAACCGACGCATCACCCGCTCGAGTTCCATCTGCGCCATGCCTGCCCCTAGGATGTCACGTTCCAAGTGAGCCAAAAACTCTGAGCGTCCCATCGGCACGTCGGTCAATGGGCTCGTGTACAACGTCGGCGTGTTGAAACCCTTGTAGTCGCTCCACTTCTTGTACTCTCTGACATGCGAAGACGTGGAGCTGTACATGCGCGGGAACACCATGGAGAAGGCCGGGTTGTAGTTGGGCTTTGAACCTCGCTTCTCACCGCTGTCGACGTACTCTTCTTCAATGAGGTACTTCTGGTCAGGATTGGCGGCAATGAACTGAGCGGCCGCGTATTCACCCTTGAAGCTCTTGATCCGTCGCGAGACTGGACCGCGTTTTTGAATCACGCTGTAACTCTTGACCCATGCGGGCTTGCCGTCGGTGTAGGGTTTGTCCAAGACGGTGGGCGTGTCCCAAAACTGCCCCGTGGCCAGTGGACGATCCCCGTATTGTTCACGACTGAGGTAGCTCAGCAAGGCAAACAAATTTTCAGGGTCGTTCTCGTCCATGGGTGGGTTCGCGGCGGAGCGAATCATGATGGTGGCGAATGTGCTGTAACCGAGCAGCACCATGGCCATGCCCAACGTCATGGTGTTCACAGCCCACCAACCGCGGCGGTGAGACACCACGAGCAAGGCTACGATGGCCGACACCAGCAATGCCAAGTACACCACCGCGCCTGTGTTGAACGGCAAGCCCAAGTCGTTGACAAAGAACAGCTCGAAGCTGCCTGCCAATTGAACCGCCCCTTTGATCAAGGCTTCTTGCACGAAACCCAAAAGCGCGATGGCAATGACACCCGTCACCACCAAGCCTTTCCACGTGAACACATGGTTGCGGTAGAAATACACAAGCGCGATGGCGGGAATGGCCAGCAAGTTGAGCAAGTGGACCCCAATGGACAATCCCATGAGATAGGCAATCAAAATGATCCATTTTGCAGACCCAGGTTGGTCAGCCACATTTTCCCATTTCAAAATGGCCCAAAAGACCAGGGCCGTGAACAAGCTTGAAAGCGCGTACACCTCCCCCTCCACAGCACTGAACCAAAATGAATCACTGAACGTGTAGGCCAACGCGCCAATGACGCCCGAACCCAACACCGCAACCAAGGATCCGCCTTGAGGATCGTCCTCGCCGGACAACCTTTTGGCCAAGTGGGTGATGCTCCAAAACAGAAACAGGATGGTGAATGAACTGCTCAAAACAGACAGGCTGTTGGCCGCCAGCGCTGCCGTCTCGGGACCCATGGGGATCATCAGGAAGCGCGCCAACAACATGAAGAACGGAGCTCCTGGAGGGTGGCCAACCTCCAATTTGTACGCGGAGGCGATGAATTCACCACAGTCCCAGAAACTGGCGGTGGGTTCAACAGTCAAGAAATAAACCAAGGTTGCAAGGGCCCAAACGGCCCACCCGGTCATGTTGTTCAAGCGATCAAAACGCATTCAGCTTCAGGTCTTCGTGGAAGCGCAATCGTCGGTGTTTGCGCCTTGCGAAGGTAGGGAACGCCTAGCGAAGGGAACACTCAATTCACAATCAAGGTCTCGTTCGCCGTCCAGCCATTTCCAATCAATTCAGCTTGGAATGCACCCTTCAACGACGAGGGAAGGTCCAAGGTTTGGTCAGGGTAAACTCGTGGGCACTCGACAACAATTTGGCCCAGCATGTTGCGAAGCACCAAGCGCGCGGGTTCTTGATCCCATCCCGAGATGACCACAGCTCCGGTTGCGGGATTGGGGTAAACCTTGACAGCGATGGGGCCCGGCGTCCTTTCCATTCCAGTGACATCCTCACACTCCTCCGTGACGCCTACGCCCAGAGTCAACGTCCATGCCGAGTCAGAACTGTTCAAGGCCGACAAAACGTCCTGCCAAGCGGGCAATTCCTGACCAACTCCGGCCGCAATTTCAAGAAGTCCGACATCAATGGAGTTGAGGTTGCCAACGGCCGCCTCCAACTCGTAACAATACCCCACTGGAAGACAAAAAGAAAGGGTCTCTAAGAACGAGCCTCCTTGCAACAATTGGCTCAAATCGTAATCCAGACCTAAATCGGCCATGCTTAACACCAGATCCAACTCCATTGGCCCCAAGCCCTGAGCAGGCTCCCACTGGGCATTCACAGCCACCACCACATTTTCGCATTCCAAATCTTCCCCTGGATTGGGCCATTCCCAACACGACTCGATGACTGCGTCCAGACACAACATGGATGCACAACCCACCCACAGATAATCATTGGTTCCCCAGAATGCCACCTGAATCGAACCATCAGCTGCTGTTCCGACGATTTCTCCATTGAAATTCCAGTCCACGACGTCCGTGGGCAAAGGCTGCCCACCAGGGTCGGACGCATCGTAGGCCTGAAAATTCCAAACGCCAGGGACGTCACTGGGCCACGCTTCAATGACGAGATCGCAGCCCTCTGTTTGGCCACATTCACCCCAAGTGTAATCCGTTACGCCTCCAAAGTTCTCCGCTTCACATGGATTCCCATAGGTCACTCCATCGCAACCGCACACCGGATTCCAAATCAAGGGACAAATGGCAAAAGGATCAATCAACGACTCGTCAATGCAATCGTTGGTGCCACACTCCCCCTCTACAAATGAAGTCACTCCGCCGTAATGCGTAGCATAGCACTCGTTGCTGTAGGTCACGCCATCGCAACCGCATACAGGAGCCCAAAGGTCAAAACAACCCATGTCTGGGTCGACCAAAGACTCGTCAATGCAATCCCCGTTCAACGATCCGGCATCCACACAATCTTCAGCCCAACATCCATCCGTCGTGGTGATGGTCACACAAACCTCCCACCAAGGAGCGCCAAGCAAATCGAACCACTCGAAGGTGTTGCCCTCCTCTCCTTGGACCACAGATCCACTGACTGACCATGTGAACATGGCATCCTCAATGTCCGTTGTGGCCGTGAAGATGTAGGGCGCGTTGGGGCCGACCCCAAGTTCTGCGGAAAGGGTCACTTCGCATGATGTGGCCATGTTTTCTACGCAAAACGTGAACCCTGTAGAAGGGTCATTGACGTCCATTGGGGCGGGCTCTGAAATGGCCCAGGTCAAATCGTCGGTGACTGTTTCAATGGCAGGCCACCACGTGGCCAGGGCAGGGTCGCTGAGTCCCAAAAAATAGCAGCCCTCCGCCAGACACATTTGTTCAGGAGACGACACAGCACTGCCCCCTTCAAAGCCGAGGGTGCCCTCCGCCGAAATCACCGTGAGCCCATTCAGTGGCGTCACCCAGAAATACGCTTCCTCGAGGAGAGAGTCTGGATGCGCTGAAGCGTCCACCGACAGCCACAAGGGCGCACACACCGGTTGTGCAAATCCTGAAAACCAAAGGGCAAACATCGACAGCATCAAAAGGGCTGGTTTATGTCTTGAGTTGCTCATAATTGTGTGTAGATGGCTTTTTTGGAGGAATGAGTTGCGAAAACCCTGTGTCAGTCGACAAAGCGAGGATCGGTCTCCATGGTGTGGCCGCAGGAATCGCACGTCCGCAGTTCCTCGCTGCCGTAGAATTCTCGGAAGCGTGGCAAGAAGTCCTTCTCGATGTTGGTGAGTTCGAAGTACGTGTCGTGGAGCTTGTGGTTGCACTTGTCGCAAAACCACATGAGGCCGTCCTTCATGGGCGTGCCTTTTCGCTTGCGTTCGATGACCAGGCCGAGCGAGCCCGCCTCGCGCATGGGGCTGTGCGGGACACCCGCCGGGTGCAGGTACATGTCTCCTGGGCCGAGCTTCATGTCGACCGCTTGGCCGTCTTCTTGGATGCGGACGGTGATTTGGCCTTCAAGCTGGTAGAACAGCTCCTCAGTCTCGTTGTAGTGGTAATCCTTCCGCGCGTTGGGCCCGGCCACAATCATCACGATGTAATCGCCGCTTTCCACGTAGAGGTTCTTGTTCCCCACGGGCGGCTTGAGCAGGTCGCGGTTCTCTTCGATCCACGCCGTCAAGTTGAAGGGTTTGCGTATCGCCATGGCACCCAAGGTACGCTGAACGCAACCCAAACGAGAAGCCTACCGCCCCAGCCGCTGCCAACCGCCTGCGGGCACGCTCACGAGCCACACCCCCGTGGCAATCACCACCGCACAGCAGGCCTGCAACCACCCCATGTCCGCCATATAATCCGCGCCACCCAGCGTCGCGGCCAACCAGACCATGCCTCCCACCAGCAAAGGCTGCAGGTAGATGTAAATGCTCACCACGGTTGGCTGCACCTTGCCTAAGGCGTAGATGTTCAGCAGGTAAACGAGGAAGGTGGTGAAGAGCACCACGAAGCCCACGCTGAGCCAATCCTGGGTACTGAAGGTGGACCACTCAATCGCCGCGGCTTGAGAGGCTCCCACAGGAAAGGCCATCAAGCCTCCAAACAAGAACACCCACGATATCACAGTCAGCGGCCGGTACTTCGCCATGAGTGGCTTGACGGTCACGAGATAAATCCCGTAGCTGGCCGCGTTCAGGAGCACCATCAAATCACCTTGCCAACTGGCATGGGATTCCAGACCTCCGCCTCCACTGTTCAGCAACAACGCAATGGCGCCCACGGCCCCAAGTGCAATGCCCGCGACTTTGCGCGATGTGATGGCCGTACCCAACACCGCGGCACTGATCAACAGCACCAACACGGGGTTGATGGTCATGATGATGGAGGCGTGCACGGGACTGGTGGCGGCCAAACCGTTGAAGAACAGCAGCTGATTGACCGTGACGCCGGTCAAACCGCACAACCAAAGACGGCCCAAGTCCGCACGCGCCACGCGCTCCCAACGAAACGCGTACAGCAGCCAAAACAACGGCGTCGCCCCAGCCACGCGCAACGCAATGAATCCCGAGGGCCCAATTTTCTCCGGCATCAGCCCTTTGGCCACGAGGTAGTTGTACGCGTAGATGAGCCCCACCCCCCACAGGGCGAGGTGGGCTTTCCATAGGGACGATGCAGGGGTGTCGCCCACGACCCTTACGACAGCAAGTCGCGTGCCGCGGCCACCTGGGCCTTCGCTGACCCTGCCGTCACCCCGGCATCCGTGAGGAACACCGGACGCTTCAGGAACGTGTACTCCTCGAGAATGAGCTTGCGGTAGTCCTGCTCCGTGAGGGTCTTGTCGGCCAATCCCATGCTTCGGAATTTCATCGCGCGACGGCTGAACAGCGCCTCGTAGGAACCGGCGTGCGCCTTCATGGCGTCGAGGTCCCCGGCAGAGATGCCCTCCGCCTTGATGTCGACCACCTCGCACCCAAGTTTTGCAGGTTGGAGGTCGTCAAAAATGCGTTGGCAGGTCTTGCACGTCGGAAGGGTGAATGCTTTTTTCATGGTTGCTCTTTTCTGGTAAGGGTTAAGCGCCTTTGGCCTCCATCTGTTCAATCAACTCGGCCAAACCCCCGCGCCAATCCTCGTCGTTGTCTATGACCACATCACACTCCTCGCGATGTGGCTCGATGTGCGCCAAATCGGCTGGGCGGACGTGGTGCTTCCATTGATATTCCACCTCTTCAGGCGTGTAGCCACGCACGGTCATGTCCCTGTGCTTGCGACGCTCCAAGCGCACCTCAGGAGAAGCATCGATGTACGCCTTTACGTCCGCCAACGCCGCCACTTCTGGATAGCACAGCACAAAGAGCCCTTCCACCACAAGCCATTCGCGAGGTTCAATGACCGCCACTTCAGACTTCATCAAGCTCTTGTTGTAGGTGTACGTTTCGAAAGAAACTTCTTCGCCAGCTGCAAGCTTCAACATGTCTGTATGAAGCTTGGGGTGGTCAATGGCCTCTGGGACGTCGAAGTTGGTCTCACCGTTGTCGTCGATGGGCAAAACCTCCTTGGGTCGGTAGTAATCGTCCAGCGACAGCATGGACAGACGGCCTCCAAAATGGTCCTTCAATCCATTCAGCACGGTGCTTTTTCCCGAGCCACTTCCACCTGTGATGGCCAAAATCTTCATGTCGCTGCGATCGATTCTAAGATGAGGTCGGCCATGGTGCGGTCGTTGGCGAGGCGGGGGACCTTGTTTTGGCCTCCCAACTTGCCCCGCTTCCGCATCGCTTCAGTGAACCCACTCGCAGGCACAGACGTGACCACGGCAGGTCGAAGCACGGCCCCTTGAATGAGGTCCTTGTAGTACGGATTGCGCGCTTGCAATGCGGCATCGAGCCTCGCTGCGAACCCCTCCAAATCGTCGGGCTGCAACTCGAATGCCACGATCCATTCGTGGTACGGTAGACCCTCGGCAGGGGTCACTTGGGGCGCCACGTGAAATTCGGTCATGACCCCTCCGTGGGCGGAGACCGCTTCTCGAGCCGCCCCTTCCACTTCTTCTGCAATCACATGTTCTCCAAAAGCCGATGTAAAATGCTTGATTCGGCCCGTCACCAACACGCGCGGCGGATCGAGAGACACAAACTTCACCGTGTCCCCAATGTCGTAGCCCCACAGTCCCGCGTTGCTGCTCAACACCACCGCGTACTGCACCCCCAGCTCCACTTCGCCCACTGTCAACCGTGGCGCATCGTCTTCAAAATACCTGTCTGCCGGTATGAACTCGAAGAAGATGCCATCGTTCACATTGAGCAGCATGCCCTCTACGTCCGGAGCATCTTGATACGCCAAGAATCCCTCGGACGCAGGGTACAATTCCACCCGGGCAATGTCAAAGCCGAGCAACTGCCTGAACCGCGCCTCGTAAGGCCCAAACGCCACCCCCCCGTGCACAAACAACGACAGGTTGGGGAACACTTCTTGCACCGTGTCTTTGCCGGTATGCTCCAGCAAACGCTCGAAGTACATCTGCACCCACGATGGGATGCCACTGACGAGCCTCAGGTCTTCCATGCACGTCTCCCGAACAACCGCTTCCACCTTGGTTTCCCAATCCTCAATGCAATTGGTTTCCCACGATGGCAAGCGGTTGGCCTGCAAGTACGAGGGCACGTGGTGCGCCACGATGCCGCTCAATCTGCCCAAATGAACACCCCCTGACGTCTTCGCCAACTCCGGGCTGCCTTGAAGGAAAATCATTTTGCCATCGACAAACGACGCCTCCCCGGTGCCGGCGATGTGCCCCAACAGCGCATTTCGAGCGCTTCCGATGTGGTTGGGCATGCTTTCCTTGGTCAGCGGAATGAACTTGGCACCAGAGGTGGTGCCACTGGTCTTGCAGAAGTAAAGCGGCTTCCCGGGCCAAACCACATTCTCTTCACCTGTCACAGCACGGTCCATGTAGCCGCGCAATCCCTCGTAATCACGAACCGGCACCGCACGCTGAAATTCCGCCACGGACATCCCCTCCTTCAACCCATGGTCCGTCCCAAAAGCCGTGCGGGATCCTTCACGCAGCAATCCCTGCAACACTGCGGCCTGTGCCTGAACTGGATGGGCCACCGAGCGACAAAGCTTCTTCATCGCCCACCGCGCCAAAGGCAAGCTCAACATGGCCTTCCATCCCATGCCGCAAACATAGACCTGAAAACAACAAGGCACCGCCACGCCGGCAGTGCCTTGTCCTTCAAATCAGGTTCTTAAATCAGTTGACCGTGAGCTTGCGCGTCACTTTCACGCCGTCCACCACAAGTGAATACGTGTACTGTCCTGCAGCGAGCTCTGTCACGTCCACATCGTGGCGGTGCAATCCAGCCTGCAATGCACCGAAGTCCTCAAGCACAATCAACTTTCCTTGAAGGCTGCGCAACTCAAGCGACACCTCCTTGGATTGCATCAATTCAAATTGAATGAATGCATTGGTCGTGGCCGGATTCGGCATGCTCTCGAGGAGGGCCAAACCGAGTTGGGCTTCAACTTCATTCACAGCCACAGTCCCTTCACACTCGCAATCCTCGGTCACCACGTCATTGAACGTGTTCACCAATCCATCGTTGCAAGGCTCACCCTCAAACAAGCAAGACGCGTCAGACACGCCTGCAGAAGCATCGTAGTTGCAAGCCGCTTCATCAATGCATCCCGCTTCGAACGAGCCCGTGATCAAGCGAACGCCAGGCGTGCTTGTTTGGCTTGTGAACCACACAAAATCGCCATCGCCTGTCTGGCTGTACACCCCTGTACTGTTGTCGGTGTCGCTGTTAGGTTCCGCCAAAACCGTCAATTGGGCGGCCGATTCAAATTCACTCATGACTGCAGCGAAGTAGAATTCGCCGCCTGTCTGTGAGCTCCACGTGCCCATTTCGATGGGATCGTCAAACGCCAGGTAAGTCTCGAGGTTGGGGTCGCCCGTGGGGTTGGGAGGGGTGTTGAACACCCAGTAAGCCTCGTCGAATGGGCTGTCCGTGATGGTGGCCGATCCGTCCAAGGTGTACAACCGCGTGGTGAATTCGAATGGCTCGACCTCACCTGAGGCGTTCAATCCTGTGTTGGGCCCAAACTTGACGGCCACCCCGTAAGCCACAGAGCCTGGGTTGGGACAGTGGTAATACGAACCAAATCCAGTTGGGTCGTAAAATCCAGGAATGTCTTCGCTTTCACGTGGCCCCAACTCTGTGTCCAAGGCCGCTTCGTTGTCGTGACCATATATATCTTCCGTGTAGAAGAAATCCTTCGCCAACACGTTGTTCAATGGTGTGGCCTCGTCCACAGCTGTGGAATCCAAAATCATGGTGATCCTCAAGCTGTAGTCTCCTGTTGCCGCAGGCTCCCAACCCGTTTGGACGTAAAGAGTGTCCTGGCTGTTGGCTGGGCACGTCGGCGCCTGGGCGTATGAATACACCGTGTCAATGGTCTCCGTCAAACTGAAGATGGGCATGCTGTCCTCATCCAAAATCTCGACCAACACATCGACACCGTATTGTGTCTCAGTCCCTGCGTTTTTGTACATCACACCGGCAACCAAACCGCCGTCTGCAGCACCATCAATCGCCTGCTCAAATGGAGTCATGCGGTATTCCCAAACCGTGAACACGTTGCCATTGGTCACTTGTGTGATCTCCAAATCGTTGGCCACGTTGTTCGACGTCACCGTGACGTCGTCGATGCCCCAGTAGTAGTGGGAATATCCATTGCCAGTCTCAGGCGCCTGGCGGTATGCGAAACGCAACTGCACGGAATCTTGGTACGCCGCAACACAGCTGACATCAAGACTCACCGGAAGGGGGTTGGCTGAAGCGCTGTTTGCGGACTCAATGAAGTCGCCGTGGGCGTCAAACGTTGTCCAGGAAGTCACCCCATCCACCGTGCTTCCTACTTCCAAGAAAATCGGCGCGTATGGGAAGCAGCAGTAACGGAAGTAAGACTCCCAATTGACGATCACAGAACCGTCGTTGGTGAAATCCATCCATGGGCTGGTCAAAGAGCCCTCGGTGTCAAACGCAGGGTTGTTCGCGTTGATTGGACCTCCGTGCCAGTAGTCGTTGTCAAAGATCATCCAGCCGTCCCCAGCTGTCGTAGACTCCAGTGCTCCGATGTTGGTGCTGTAGGCTCCACCAGGGTGAGCCGAGCCCGTAGGTACTTCGCCGGGGTACAATCCTTGACCTTCAGGGGTCACCCAAATCCACAACGTGCCGTCCTGGTTGTCGTTCACCGTCCAGGCTCCGTTTCCGTTGGAACCGTCGAATCCATTGGCGAAAGTCTCTTGGTACAAAATCGAGCCTCCGCCGCGCGCTTGTGTTTTGGCTTCAGCGCCCATCTTCTTGGCAATGGCAGCCTCCTGCTCAGTTGCCGGTTGAAGCTTCATGGATTGCGTGGTCTCTGCCGGGCGCTGGGCCAAGACCGCAGTTGCGCAGAACAAAAAGCCTGCAAGGAGAGAGAGTTGTTTCATGTCTCGGGGGAATCAGTTGAGGGCGACAATTTACTCTTCAAAGACACAAGGGACAACATTTGCGCGGGCGAATGCACGAAAAAGGGGAAGACATGAGCCTTCCCCTTTCTCAACAGCACCAGACGGCGCCATCAAAATCCACCCTTTCTTCAGTCAACCATCAGCTTGCGCGTTGAACGCGAGTCGCCCATCATCAAAGTGTAAGTGTACGTTCCTGCGGCCCAAGAGGACACGTCCAAACGTTCGTTGTGTTCTCCAGCAGCCAGAGTGCCGTAGTCCTTGGTCATCATGACACGACCCTGCATGTCACGCACCTCCAATGTCGCTGCTTGAGGTTGTGACAACACAAAGCGAATCAATGCGTCAGTGGACGCGGGATTTGGCATGCTTTCGAAGACTTCCAAACCATTGCTCAACTCTGCGACATGGTCAATGACAATAGGCTCTCCAGGTTCAGTCGCAACGAGGTTGGGGTCGAGGTTCAAGCGCACCATCGGCATCTCATCGGTGCCTCTCCATGCGTAACTGCCATCCGCAGCAGACGGGCCGTAGATGGCCGCCGTGCCGTCAAAATTGGTTGATGACTCAGCAATGGTCAAGGCCGCTCCACCAAAGTATTCGAAGGATGCGCCCAAAACTTGACCTGCGGTGGCCTCCAATGGCTCCTCTAATTCAAAGGTGTACCAGACGATGTTGCCAGTGCCGCTGTTGGAAACGTCTGCGTTCAAGTACGTCTCTCCGGACTCAGCCAAAGGAAGCATGTCGTACGTGGGGGCCAAGAAGCCATCTGAACCCAAATTCGCTGGGTCGTCAAGGTCGATGACGAACGCACGAATGGGAGACCCTTCTTCCCCACCGTTCATGATGGCCACGTCGATGCCGTAGATGGTCGCATCGTTGTGGATGTCATAGTAAGGCATGCACGCATACTCAAAGGCGCCACCGTAGGTGTCGAAAATCACGCCGTTGTCACGACCGTAAGAGTATTCAGTCACCTCAAAGGTTTGAGAAGCGAAGTTGTTTTCAGGGTTGGTGTCGAGGCTGTCGGCAGACAACGCATAGTTGACTGTGTACGTTCCCACCTCGGACACCAAATAGCCTGCAGACAACGTGTCAGTGGCCGCGTTGGGGAATGTGTCAATGATTTCTGAAGAAGAGCTGTAACCATTGACTTCAATGTCCAAGACTACGTTTTCTTGTGTGCTGAATCCGAAGTTGTACACTTTCGCGCCGGCGAACAAGGTGTCAAGCAACTGGCTCTGAGCCCATGCTCCGTTCTCGTAAACACCTGTTTGGAAGTAGTTGGTGTAGCTCAAGTAGCTGTCGATTCGGGTGTCGTTTTCCTCGATGTCAACAACATTGATGTCGTCGATTTCCCAAGAGTAACCCCAAGTACCGACCCAACGGAAACGAATCCACACGGTGCTTTGGTTGCCGGCAGCCTCAGTGATGTCAAATTCGCGGTAGCCGGGGTTGTCGGTTTCGAAACCTGTTTCAGAATCAGGGAACACCTCGTAACGGCATTGGACCGTGTCCGTTCCGTACACCACCAATCCCTCTTCGTCCCAAGTGGTAACGTAGGTCTGAGTGAGATCGGGCCAAGTCTCGCCATCGCGGCTGATTTCGACGAAGCACTTCTCGCTGCCGTCAGAACCTCCGTTGTCCCAGCAACGGTAGCGGGTCTCGAAGGAGATGGCCACGTAAGGGTTGACCGAGCAGTCGATGGGCGCTGCGGTTTGCACCCATGAATTCTCAACCCAGTTGGCATCGTAGTTGGAGTCTGCACCAAACAAGTCAGAGTCAACCAACAAGAAATTGCCACCAGAAGTTGAGCTGATGCCTGGAGCCTGAGATCCCGCTGGATTCGCTCCTGCCCATCCATTGTAGGGGCCCGTGGGTCCATTGGCAGTGCACTCAAAGTTCAAGTCAATGGTGGACCAAGGCGCGTTGGCCTCATCTGAGGCATTGCCAAAGACCCAGTCAGCGCAGTCGCTGATGTCGTTGTACCAAATGAGGTCGCGGTTTGCCATCGAGGGCACAGCAGAAGCTTGCTGTTGAATCATCTTTCCAGGAGTCGCCTTGTCCACAACAGGCGTCTGGGCATGCAATGAGAGGGTCAAGAGACCTGCAATTGCAAGGGTGAAGAATTGCTTCATGTTATCTTAAGGTTTTGGATTGTCTTTTGAGCGCGCGGCGAATGTAAGGCAGTCTTCACAAAATCGTCGGGGCGCTGCATAAGGTTGCATCTTAACAAAGGTCAGGCCTGGGTTGGGCTTAACACCTCCTCAAAGGAAGACATGGGAGGACAAGAGCACACGAGGTTGCGGTCACCATAGGCGTTGTCCACCCGAGCGACTGAACTCCAGAATTTGCTTGTCCGAAGTTCGCGAACCGGATACACAGCAGCCTCGCGGCTGTAGGGGTGGGTCCACTCGCTCGCCGTTGCCTCTTCCACGGTGTGAGGGGCCATCTTTACCACATTGTCCTCGCGATCGGCCTCTCCACGTTCGATGGCTGCAATCTCTTCACGAATGCTCAACATGGCTTCGGCAAAACGATCAAGTTCTTCGAGGCTCTCACTTTCCGTGGGCTCCACCATCAACGTGCCAGGCACGGGCCAACTCACAGTTGGGGCATGGAAGCCGTAATCAATGAGACGCTTTGCGATGTCCATCACTTCAATGCCCACCGCCTTGAAGGCGCGACAATCGAGGATCATTTCGTGTGCAACGGTGCCATTCTTGGCTTGGTAAAGCACATCATAAGCGCCCTCCAATCTCGCTTTGAGGTAGTTGGCGTTCAAGATGGCCACCTTGGTGCTTTGGGTGAGGCCAGATTGGCCAAGCATCTTGATGTATGCATAGGGGATTTGGGCAATAAGTGCACTGCCAAACGGAGCAGCACTGATTGCGTCGATGGCCGTCTCAGCGCCCACCTGCACCACATCGTGACCTGGCAAAAACGGCACAAGGTGCGCCGCCACCCCAATGGGTCCGACCCCGGGTCCGCCTCCGCCATGCGGAATGGCAAAGGTTTTGTGAAGGTTCAAATGACACACGTCCGCGCCAATCATGCCCGGGCTTGTTAGGCCGACTTGTGCGTTCATGTTGGCGCCATCCATGTAGACCTGCCCGCCGTGGGCGTGGACCAACTCGGTGACTTCGAGGACTGAAGATTCAAACACCCCGTGCGTCGACGGGTAGGTGATCATCAGCGCACCCAAATTCGTGCTGTGAAGCTCCGCCTTTTCGCGGAGGTCGTTCACGTCAATGTTCCCGTGTTTGTCGCAACCGACAACCACGACCTTCATGCCAGCCATGACTGCACTGGCGGGGTTGGTGCCATGTGCGCTGTTGGGGATGAGACACACCTTTCGGTGCGATTCGCCTCGAGATGCATGGTAGGCCCGAATGACCATTAGCCCTGCAAATTCTCCCTGTGCACCTGAATTGGGCTGAAGGGAGACTCCGGCAAACCCTGTGATTTCAGCAAGGTCAGACTCAAGCTCCTCCAACATGGCTCGTGTACCCCGGGCTTGATCGGCCGGACAGAACGGATGCAGTTCTGCAAAGGCCGCCCACGTGATGGGGATCAACTCCGTCGCTGCATTCAACTTCATGGTGCATGACCCCAACGGAATCATCGCGTGGGTCAGGCTGAGGTCCTTGTTCTCCAGCTTTTTGATGTACCGCATCATCTCGGTTTCCGAGCGATATCGGTTGAACACGGGGTGATGCAAATAATCCATTGGCCGCGCCATCGGCCCAAAAAACGTCGCGTCAAATTCCACACCCTGCAACGGACTGACCCCGAGTGCTGAGCATAAGGTTGCAAAATCGTCCGCATTCGTGCGCTCGTTCAGCGAAACGCCAATGTGCTCCCCGTCCGCGTAGTAGCGCAGGTTCACGCGTTTGGACTCAGCGCGCGCACGGAGGGCCTTCATGGCGTCATCACCCCCGGCCACATGCACTTTCAGCGTGTCAAAGTGGCACTGGTTCACCACAGTCAAATGGTCGGATGCGCCCAAGGCCAAGGCCAAAGAACGGGTGTGGCAATGCACGCGCTCAGCGATGGCACGCAAGCCCTCCGGTCCGTGGTACACAGCGTACATCGACGCCATAACCGCCAACAAACTTTGGGCGGTGCAGATGTTCGACGTGGCTTTGTCCCGGCGAATGTGTTGTTCCCGGGTCTGCAGAGCCATGCGCAAGGCGGGCTGGCCCAACCGGTCGACAGAGACTCCAATGATTCGGCCTGGGAAATGGCGCTTGAAGCCTTCGCGGGCGGCAAAAAACGCGGCATGCGGCCCCCCGTAACCCATCGGCACCCCAAACCGCTGCGAACTTCCCACCACCACATCAGCACCCATGGCGCCGGGGCTTTTCAACACCAGCAATGCCATCAAATCGGCCGCGAAAACAGTCCGAACTTCGCGTTCGGCCATGTCGGTCACAAATCCCGTCAAGTCCTCCACCTCACCATTGGCATCGGGGTACTGGACCATGCACCCAAAGACATCGCCCGCCTCCACGGCACCTCGCATGGCTTCACGACCCATGACCACCATGTCAATGTCGAGGTGCGCCGCGCGCGTGCGCAACACGCTGAGCGTCTGCGGAAACACCGCTTCATCCACCAAGAACCGCGACTTGCCAGCCTTCACCTGGGGGCGAGGGCGGGATGCAAACAACATCGCCATGGCTTCCGCTGCCGCCGTGCCCTCGTCGAGCAAAGAGGCGTTGGCCACTTCCATCCCGGTCAAGTCCATGACCATGGTTTGGAAATTGAGAAGCGCTTCCAGACGGCCCTGGGCAATTTCAGCTTGATAAGGCGTGTAAGCCGTGTACCACCCTGGATTCTCAAGCACATTGCGACGAATGACGCTTGGCACTTCCGTGGGGTAGTAGCCCATCCCAATGTAGTTGCGGAACACCGTGTTCTGGGCGGCGAGGCCGTCGATGTGCTCGAGGTACTCGCTTTCCGTCAGCGCCTTCGACACGCTCAAACGTTCGCGCAACCGGATGGCTCCGGGAACGGTGCGTTCAATGAGGTCGTCGAGTGAGGGCGAACCAAGGGCTCGGAGCATGGTGGTTTGGTCTTCTTCTCGAGGACCCAAATGACGAGAGGCGAAACTTCCAATCTGCATGAGAATCAGGGAATTGGGAGGTGAAGCAAGTCAGAGACGGCAAAAATACGCAGTTCGATGCCGCAACCCACTGCATGTCATCAACATCCCGTCCACCAAGGCCCCATTTGCGGTCGCAGGTGGACGACCTTCGCAACATGGCATGGCGCTGGCTTTCATTCACCCACCTTTGGATCTCGCTCGGGGCCTTCACCACCACCCTGGTCAGTGGCGTATGGTTCGCCGATTGGTCCTCCAACGAGCTGCCATGGAACGGGGTGAGCGTGCTGATGGGCATCTGGGTCGCGCTTTCTACGGGATTGGGTTACAGCGTTCAGCGGGCCATCAAGCATTTCAGGCACCCCCAAAACATGCCCTCCGCACGACAGCGGTTTTGGGATGACCACGGAAGGCAAATGTTGATCGGGTGGGGGGTGCTATGGCTTGCGTTCAACCTCTGTTTCTTCAACGATCTTCAATGGAATGACACAAACCGTCAAACCGTTGTTGCCTTCCTGGCGTTGGCCTCCCTGGCCTATTCGGCGGTTCCAGGTTTCTCGGGAGGCCTGAGAAGGGTGACATGGCTGAAGGTCCCGCTGATCGCTGGGGTTTGGGCGACTGCCACAACCCTCCATCCGGAGTTGGCCTTCGACCCACTTCTTTGGGGCCAGAGGTTCGTGTTCGTTGCCAGCTTGACCTTGCCCTTTGACATCCGGGACCTTGCGGTGGATGAGCACCACCTTGACACCGTGGCTTCGCTCAAATCCCCACCGTGGGTGCTCCGCGCCAGCAGACGCGGCATGCTCGTTTCCATGGCTTTGTGCGTGGCCGCAATGGTGTCAAGCCAACTGGAAACCAAGCTCGCAATGGGCCCTGTGGTTTGCTTGGTTCAATCGGCTTGGGCATGGTGGTTGCTTCAAGATCACAAGGCCCTTCCCTCCTTGATGTCGGCGACAGAAGAGGTCAGGGAAAAGCACGCAAGTTGGATCCTTGACGGGGTGCTCGTCGCGCCTGCCTGGCTTCTCTTGGTCTTGTGGTTGGGCCAACAAACCATGTGATTCTTTTGTCGTAGATTGTGTGCAAGGGGCTGAGTGTGTGACCTTTGCCTCAACTGTTGAACAACAAGCAAGACCGAATGCCTCGTTTCTCTCTTCTCAGCGTCGTGATGGCGTGCTTTTTCTCGGTTGGAAACACCACCGCACAAGAAGTGTGGCTTGACTGGGACCTTCAAACTGACGTTCGGCTGGAGCTTTCAAGCGTCGCCAATGCCGACGATGAAGAAAAGGACATTTGGCCTGCGGATTTGAACAAGGACGGATGGACGGACGTGATTGTGGTTCGCAAAGAGCCCTTTTCAGCCGCCACCGAGCCACCCAAAGCCGATTTGCTTTTGATGAATGTGGAGGGTGTTTTGGTGGACATGACCGCCTCGCTCGCTCCTGAATTCATTTCGAACCCCAGCTTCGCTCGAGACATCTACGTGGTGGACGTCGACGGGGACAGCTGGGAGGACGTGGTCATCGTGAACACCTTCAACCAACAACCCATGCTCTACATGAACAAGGGTGAGGATGCCGACGGCAATTGGGTGGGGCTCGAGGACGACTCACAAACTCGTTTGCCTCAATTGGTCAGTGACCAACCACTGATTTGTGCCGTTTGGGCGGGGGATTTGACGGGCAACGGCGCCAACGACTTGTACTTCGTGAACTACCGGGTCAACAGTGGCGGAGGCACCGCCAAGGATTTTCTCCTCATCAACGATGGCACAGGTCACTTCACCGACCAAGGCGCCACGAGGGCCGGAGATTTGTTGAACAGCGCGTTCGGGACTGCAGGCCAAATCCACGACATGGACGGCGACGGCGATTTGGACATCGTCAAAAACACCACCCTTTACGATGTCTTTCCTTGGAATTCCCGAGGGGTCATTGTGCTCTTCAACGACGGGACGGGCAACTTCCCCACGTGGCAAAACCTCGTTCCCAGTGCCTCACCCTACATGTTCGAAGTCGTGGATTTCAACGGTGACGGTCTGCTCGATTTGTATGTGGTGGACGACGGCTCAGACAAAGTCCTCATTGCCACGTCGCATGAAGCGGACGTCAACTTGGGCTTCACCACCACCAACCTCGGCTTCAGTTCATCCAATGGCTTTGGTGGCAATGTCCACGCCGCGGATTTGGACCTTGATGGAGACCTCGACGTGGTGGTCTCTGACGTGGATGTGGACATCCCCCCTTGCAACAGCAGCAGGCGCATGGCCATTTACGAAAACGTCGACGGGACCTTTCAGGATACCTACGGCAATGCCTCTTTCGATTGGGTGACCAACAGCTATGACGTGGCCTTGCTCGACATCAACAACGACGGCTTGATGGACATTTTCAGCGGAAAATGCCAAGGCTATGAAGTGATCATGTCGAACAACTGTGCGTTGGCAGCGAGTTCTGCAGATTACGATCTGGACGGCATTCCAGATGCTTGCGACGAGTGTCCCACCAACCCGAGCCCAGATTGTCAAGCCGACAACGGTTTTCCAGAGGCCAACACAGGACACAGCATGGCACGCCAATGGAACGATCTGTTGTTGTCCAGCATCCGAGGCGACTTTGCCCGACCCACTGTGCACGCAAGGAACCTGTGGCACAGCTCCATGTTGATGTGGGACGCTTGGGCTGTCATGGACTCAGCGGGATGCCCTGCTTTCTTGGGTCAAGACCTCGACGGCTTTGTGGCCAGCTATGATGGGTTTACCCCATCTGAGGATGTGGCCGCTGCACGTGACAAAGCCATCGCCTTTGGGATGTACCGCCTGCTGCGTCATCGTTTTGCCAGTGCCCCCCAAGCCACAAATTTGTTGCAAGGCTATGACGAGCACATGGCCACGTTAGGCTACGACGTGACGTTCACGAGCACGGACTACAGCTCGGGCGACGCTCGCGCTCTGGGCAACCATTTGGCTGCACAAATCATTGCCTTTGGGCAGCAGGATGGATCCAACGAACAGAACGATTACGCCAATGCGGTCTATGAACCTGTCAATCCATCGCTCATCGTCGACCTCCCGGGCAACCCCAGCGTGGTGGACATGAACCGGTGGCAGCCGTTGACGCTGGACTTGTTCATCGACCAAAGCGGGAACCCCATTCCCGGAGAAACTCCGCCCTTCCTCTCTCCCGAATGGGGCCAGGTCACGAGTTGGGCACTCAGCGACGCGGACTTGACGTCTTACACCCGTGACGGGTTCGAATACAAAGTGTATCACGATCCCGGGCAACCCGCCATGTTCGCGGAGGATGGTTCGGGGTCGTCTGACATCTATGTGGACGGTCACGCCATGGTAGCGCTGTGGTCAGGATTTCTCGACCCCACAGATGGCGTGATGTGGGACATCAGCCCAGCCGCCAACGGCAACCGAGATGCTTACCCCAACACGTTGGAAACTTACGCCTCCCTCTATGACGCCACCAACGGCGGTTCACCTAGCCCCGGACACGGCGTCAATCCTGCCACCGGCGCGCCCTACGCGCCCAACATGGTCCCTCGGGGCGACTATGCTCGTGTGTTGGCCGAGTTTTGGGCAGACGGTCCAGATTCTGAGACGCCTCCTGGCCACTGGTTCACCATTCTGAACTACGTGAACGACCATCCCGAATTGGTCAAACAATTCCAAGGTGAAGGTCCTGTGTTGGACGACCTTGAATGGGACGTCAAGGCCTATCTCGCCCTGGGATCCGCAATGCACGACTGCGCCATTTCTGCATGGGGGGCCAAAGGTTGGTACGATACATCTCGTCCAGTCACCGCCATCCGAGGCATGGCCGAACTCGGACAGAGCACCGATCCAAGCGCATCGAACTACCACCCCGGTGGTTTGCCGCTCATTGATGGCAGGATTGAAACCATTGAAGCTGGCGATCCGCTCGCAGGGGCTCAAGGGGCCAACGTTGGGAAGATCAAAATTTGGGCTTGGAAAGGAAGCACGGCCATCACCAACGTGGACACCGAATTTGCCGGCGTGGGTTGGGTCTTGGCCGAATCTTGGGAGCCCTACCAGCGCCCCTCTTTTGTCAGTCCGCCGTTCGCCGGATACGTCAGTGGGCACAGCACCTTCTCAAGGGCTGCGGCTGAGGTGCTCACGGCATTCACAGGAGATGCTTACTTCCCAGGTGGGATGGGCACCTTCCTTGCACCGGCCAACGAATTTTTGGTGTTCGAAGACGGCCCAAGTGTGGACGTAGAATTGCAGTGGGCCACTTACCGTGATGCTTCAGACGAATGCAGCTTGTCCCGCATCTACGGCGGCATTCACCCCTATTTCGACGATGTGCCCGGACGCTTGATGGGGATTGACATTGGTTTGGACGCATTTGACCGCGCTGCGGCCTTCTTCGGGGGAGATGCCACCAACATCGTTTGTGGAACTGACCCAGGCGTGGACACCTGTCCAGCAGACATCAACGACGACGGTTTCATCGCCATCGCCGACATCCTCTTGTTCTTGGGTGAATTTGGTTGTGAGTCGGAGTGCACAGCAGACATCGACGGCGACGGAAGCGTCACAGTGCAGGACTTGTTGGGCGGGCTTTTGGCTGCCTTTGGCGAGTCGTGTCCCTGACCTCAGCTGAATGCCACGTCGAGGGCCTCGATGAAGGCCTGCGATGCCTGATCCAAGTCTACGTCGGTGTGGGCCGCCGACACAAAACCCACTTCGTACCCTGAAGGACCCAAGTATATCCCCCGCTCCAGCAACGCGGCGTGGAGCGTGCTGAAATACGCCATGCTCGCGGGATCGATTTGGTCGCTGCGGCGAATGTGCACCTCGTCAGAAAAGGCCAACCAAAAAATGCTGCCCCGTCGAAAGATGTTGAAGCTGTATTCTCGTTCCCGAGCGTGAGCCAAAATGGGCTCGATCATCCGAGCCGCCTTGCGGTCGAGGTCTTCATAAAAGCCTGGCTTCAAACACTCTGTCAACTGCGCAATCCCCGCGGACATCGCCACGGGATTTCCACTCAAGGTGCCCGCTTGATACACCGGCCCTGCAGGGGCAATGTGACGCATCACCTCCTCACTCGCGGCGTAGGCGCCCACGGGGAGGCCGCCGCCGATGATTTTGCCAAACGCCAACACGTCCGGCTGGATGTCGTACAAGCCCGCGGCGCCTTCAAATCCCACGCGGAAACCGCTGATGACTTCGTCGAACAGCAACAAAATCCCCTCGCGCGTGCAGATGCGACGCACCTCCCGCAAGAAGTCGGCATCCTGGATGAGCAGGCCATTGTTGGCGGGGATGGGTTCGATGGCGACGACCGCGATTTGGTCTTTGTACTCAGCAATGCAAGCCTCAAGTGCCTCGAGGTCGTTCAGCGGAAGAACCAAGGTCTCGCGAGCGTAGGCTTCAGGAACGCCCGCGGAGGAAGACGTGCCAAGGGTGGCGAGCCCACTGCCAGCCTTCACGAGCAGTGCGTCGACGTGGCCATGATAGCAGCCATCGAACTTGATGATCTTGTCCCGACCCGTGACCCCTCGAGCCAAGCGAATGGCAGACATGGCCGCCTCGGTGCCTGACGACACGAAACGGATCCGGTCCGCGAACCGGTGGTTGGACAAGATCAATTCGCCCAATTCATTCTCAAGCCGTGTGGGGGTGCCGAACGACGTTCCGTTCGCCATCGTGGCCGTCACTTTTTCAACCACAGCCGGGTGGGCGTGACCCAAGATCAGCGGCCCCCAGGAGCAGCAGAAGTCGATGAACTCATTGCCGTCGGCATCCCAAATGTGCGCGCCTTGGCCCCGATCCACGAAAATTGGGGTGCCACCCACGGATTTGAACGCGCGAACAGGTGAGTTCACACCGCCAGGAAAGAGGGTTTGGGCTTTGTCAAACAGAGCCGCAGAAGAAGAGCGTTGCAGGGATGTTGCCATTTCAGTGCGAAATTAGCCCAGCATGAGAGAGCTTCCCACCCTTGAGGCGGCCCGCGAATTGGACTCTGCGGACCCCCTCAGCCATTTTCGCGAGCGCTTCCACATCCCGCAACACCAAGGTGCCGATGCGATGTACTTCACAGGCAACAGCCTCGGGCTTCAACCCAAGGCGGCCAAAGCGGCGCTGGAAGTCGAATTGGACGATTGGGCCGAGTGGGGCGTTGAAGGGCACTTTCAAGGCCAAAATCCCTGGGTCAGCTACCACGAGCGTTTCACGGAAGGGTTGTGCCATTTGACCGGCGCCAAGCCTCACGAGGTTGTGGCGATGAACGGGCTCACGGTCAACTTGCACCTGCTCCTCATCAGCTTCTATCAGCCCGAGGGCAAGCGGCGGAAGTTGCTTTGCGAGGCAAAAGCCTTTCCCAGCGACCGCTACGCCTTGTGCAGTCAGATTCGCCTGCACGGGGGCGATCCTGAGCAAGACCTCATCGAACTCGCACCCCGAGAAGGAGAACATCTCTTGCGTTTGGAAGATGTGCTTCGCGCCATCAAAGAGGCAGGGGAAGAACTCGCCACGGTGATGATCGGCGGGGTCAACTATTACACGGGGCAGCTTCATGACATGAAGGCCATCACAGCGGCGGCCCATCAGGTGGGCGCAATGTGTGGGTTTGACTTGGCGCACGCCATGGGAAACGTCCCACTGGACCTGCACCGTTGGGGTGTGGACTTCGCGTGTTGGTGCAGTTACAAATACCTCAACTCAGGTCCCGGGGCCGTCTCAGGCGTGTTCATTCATGAGCGGCACGTTCGCGACGCACACGGACACGGCACCGCCACGCGCCGCTTGGAAGGATGGTGGGGTCATGACGCCGAAAGCCGCTTCAAGATGGACCCTGAATTTGTCCCCATGCCAAGTGCGGAAGCGTGGCAAATGAGCAACGCACCTGTCCTGAACATGGCCGTTCACAAAGTGGCACTCGACCTGTTCTTGGAAGCGGGTATGGATGCCCTGGTTGAACGCGCTCAACGTCTGACAGCCTACCTCGAAACGCTCGTCAGCATTGTCGCCGAACGCACCGGTGCCAATCTCGAAATCCTCACGCCTTCCGCGACCGAGGCGCGTGGATGTCAACTGAGCGTGGTGGCCCACGGATACGGTCGAACCTTGTTTGAACACCTGATGGCCCATGGAGTGATTGTGGACTGGCGCGAGCCCGCCGTCATTCGAATGGCACCCGTGCCGCTCTACAACAGCTTTGAAGACCTGGCGAAGTTTGGTCTTGTGCTGGAGGATGGCTTGCGCCGCCTCGCTGGCACCGGATGACGGAACTGTAGGGTTTTCTCACGTCCTTTGCCCCATGGCACGTTCCCGCTTTGCCGTATTTGGCGCAGGTCGCTACGGCACCCAAATCGCTTTGTCCCTCGCCCGTCGCGGCGCGGAAGTGTTCACGTTCGACGCCAACGCCGACAGGGCTGAATTGCTCAAGGAAGACGTCAGCCTGGCCGTCACGCTTGATGCCACAGACAAAAAGGCGCTGCTCGCCCAACACGTTCAGGACCTCGACGCCGCGGTGGTTGCCATCGGAGAAAACTTCGAGGCCACCGTACTCACCACGCTCAACTTGCTGGACCTCGGTTTGCCACGGGTCATTGTCCGCGCGAACGACGCCAACCAAGAACGCATTTTGAGCAGCCTGGGTGTCACCGAGATTTTGAGCCCCGAGAGCGAAGTTGCTGAAGTGGTTAGTGAGCGTTTAATCAACCCCAACATTCGGGGGTTTCTGTCCCTGCCGGACGATTATGAAATCGCCGAATTGAAGGCACCCCACGCCTGCCACGGCCGTCAACTGGCCGACCTCGAATTGGCACATCGATACGAACTCAGGCTCATCACGATCCGACGTGAATTTCAAGAGACCGGAGAAGACGGAGCTCCTTGCGTCCGTGAGCACATCCTAGGAGTTCCCAAGCCCGACACCACCATTGAGGCCACAGACACGTTGGTCGTGTTTGGCTCCTTGGACAACGTGAAAAAGTTCCTCGACATCAACACGTGAACTGAAGGCATGCCCTCGCTTGCCTCAAGGTTGGGGATGAACACACATGGTGCTGTCAAGCACCCAAGATGTCTCGACGACCCAATTCGCACGCAGATCTGCCGCCGGCATGTACGACACCGGCTCCGGCACACGCCATGTGGCCAGGTCCACGTTTCGCCAAACCCCGTCCCCGTCCAGATCGCCCCACCACGTGGCGTTGATTTTGCCTGGCTTCATTCCTGACCAGGACAGCGTGGTGTCCTCGCTGACTTCAATCAAATCCAACCGCAACCCCTTGCTGTCCATGACCTCAAGCAGCCCCGGACAACCCACGCCAATCACCTTCAAGGACCATTCCCCAAGCTCTTCCTCCTTCAGCAGGCTCCATGCGAGCTCAAGGGTATCCTGAGGAAAGGCTTCATCAGTCCCTGGACGCTTCAGACACCCAGGCAGCATCGTCAATTTGAATTGTGCTCCCGGCTGCGTCAAGCCCTCACCAGCCAGCGCAAAATCCATGCACGGCATGCCCCGACTGACACGAACTGGAAGGTCAATGCTGTCCACCACAAGCTTCAAAAGCGCGGTGTCAACAGAAGACACAGGTGCCGACCAGCCTAAAATTGCCTGCTCCCCTGGTGGTCGTTTGCCAAGCGGCTTGCTTCGCAAAACCAATTCCTCGACCGGGATGATTCTGGGTTTGGGCACGTCTAGGGTGTCCCTGCGCCAGGCGTCATTGGGCCACATCGGCGCTTGGTGCCAAACCAATTGTACGTCCACGCTGTCCATGTCCGCATGCCATCCCTCTGCGTAGACCCGTTCCCCTTGTGAGGGAAACAGCTTCATGGTCAACGGTGTAACCCAGGACAGAGAGTCCGCTTGGGACATGGGCTCGCTCAATTTCCAACGCGCAAACCCCAGAGAATCTCGCACAGCTTCGGAGAGGTACGGGGCCCTTGGAGTGGGCGTTGCTCCTGCCTTCATCAAATGAACTGTGCTGTCTCCGGCGGTCACCGACGCAGGCCCCAAGGCGAGCAGCTCGCCCGGATTCCAAGCATGATTTCGACTTTCGTCGTTCAAGGCCAAAACGCGATACATGCCCTCTGGCAAATACCCCACCTCGAAGCGACCCGTGCCATCCGTAGATCCCACAAACTGAGGCATTTTCCCAGCCACAACGCTGTCCAAGGCCAGATCTGCCGGGAACAACATGACACGCATGTCCGAAAGTCCTGTTCCATCCAAAGCATCGACCACACGCCCAGCAATGGAGAGGGTGTCCAGTTCAGGACCTGTGGCGAAGGCGTGGACCAATCCTTTGGCGGCGTTGCCTTCATTCACATCCACGATGCCTTGCCCAAATTGCCACACGTACGTGGTGTTCGCCTGCAAGGGCTCTTCCCAAGTCACTTCCACCTCCTTGCCTCGAACCACCAAATCCACTTGACCATCCAATGGAGGGCTGACCAACAATTCTGTGCGCCATTGTCCCGCCCTCACATACTCGTCGAACACCAAGGTGATGGCGTTGGTCGCCACATTCGTCGACCCGATTTGAGGTGTGGCACTCAGCAACTTCGGAGGCGATTCGTCTTTGGCTCCACCTGAAGGCATGCCCACTTGCGCACAACCCGCAAACAACAACGTTGCGGCACTCACAATCCACCTCATTGAAGCTTTCACCGCTGCCATGTCCATTGATTCCACTTGGCAGAAATGACCTCGGCGAGCGACTCCAGTGCGTTGACATCGTCAATTGTAAAGTCCCCTTTCACCGCGCTGTCGACGTCCAACACCGCCACCACATCGCCGTAGTTCCTGATGGGAACGACCACTTCACTGAGGCTTGCCGAGCTGCACGCCACATGTCCTGGAAAGGCTTCCACATCGGGCACCTCCACGGTTTCGTTCGCTTCCCATGCCGCTGCACACACACCTTTCCCGCGATGCAACCGCGTGCACGCCACGGGTCCTTGGAACGGGCCCAAAACCAGGTTGTCCTCAGAGGCATCGACGAGGTAGAACCCCACCCAATGCCAACCGGAGGCCGACATCATCGCCGCCGACGCATTCGCCAAGTTTGCCCAACCCGACGGCTCTTCCTCCAGCAGTGCAGACAGCATGGGCACGAGTGCCTCGAGGCGAGACGATCGTGGCATGGTCATGTCGATGGGAAGGGATTCCGCCATGGTCCAAAAGTACGCGCTCAGCACCGTCAAAATGGTGCCTTCAGTGGAATCAAGCCAAGGCGAGCCACACACCCCCCATCACGTTGTGACCTGCAGCGGTCAGGGACTTTTGGCAAGCCCGAAACGTGGCGCCGGTGGTCAGCACATCGTCCACCAAAATGACGTTTCGACTTCGAGTCGTCACATCACGATGGGCCGACTCAAACATCCCTTCCAGAGCATCCAATCGTTCCCCTCGTGTGGCTTCGGTCAAGGATGCTCGGTGCTGAACGCGCTTCAACATGATGGTGGACATGTCTCGGCACCATGCGTTGGCAAGCCCAGCACAAAACGCCTCGGATGGATTGAATCCCCTGCGCCAAAGGCGTCGCCAATGGGACGGAACAGGAATCAACGTGGTGTTCTCCGGAGGTGCACGCCACCTCCTGCCCACCCACATGCCTAGGGCGTGGCCGTGTTTGGGAAATCCCCCGTACTTCATGCGATGAACCACAGATTCGGTGGGCTTTCGGAGCCTGAACCCCAGCCCAAAAACAGGGAGCCCAGAACGCTCTCTTACAAGGACGCAACTCGCTCCGTCATCTGCCAACGAGGGCCATTGCCACCAGCATGGTGGACATGCCCCGGCCACTTCATTGGGCAGCAGCGTCTCTCCACACGACCAACAGCGCCCTCTGCTTCCGACCATGATGCAAACCAAGGGCGCCACCCTTGTTGCCAAGTCGTCCAGTTCATCCATGAATGCGCTCAGCTCACGGGCGTCGGTTGTAAATTCGAATTGTGAAGTTTGGCAAGGTTGACAGCGCACCTGAAGGGGCAGATTGGACGCATCCAATTGCGCAGCCAGCCTTCAGCATGCGATCCTTGCCAGTCAAACCTTCCGGGGGTGAGCCAAAAGTGAAAGCCGGTGGGACCATGTGGACCATCCGAGATTGGCGCGGGTCGGTGTACCCGGAAAAAGACCCCCAGCGCACGTGGCCGGGGCACTATGGCCGGCAGTTTGGGACCTTGGAATTCAACGCCACCCACTACCGCATCCACCCCGCCGACCGCATGGCGGAATGGGCGGCGGCGATGCCCGAGGGATTCACGTTTTGCCCCAAGTTTCCCCAAATCGTCACCCACTTCCGCCGCTTCAACGACTGCGACGGACCGACCGACGACTTCATTGATGGCCTCTTGGCCCTCGGAAACAAACTAGGCCCCGCGTTCATCCAACTTCCTCCCCACTTTGCACCCAAGCATGCCGCCGCCATGGCGACCTACCTGGAGAAATGGCCAAGGGAACTTCGGGTGGCGGTGGAATTCAGGCATCCCGAATGGTTTGAAGGGGGCGCGCAAGCCGAGGAGATGTGGGCGCGGCTCCGCGAACTTGGTATGGGCGCGGTGATCAGCGACACGGCGGGGCGCAGGGACGCCATTCACATGCGGTTGACGGCATCGTTTGTCCTTGTCCGGTTCGGCGGGTACGAAGGGCACGCGTCCGACGAAACGCGACTCGCCCAGTGGGCCCAGCGCATCGCCGAATGGAAGGACCAAGGTCTCGCCGAATTTCACCTGCTCGTCCACCAACCGGACAGCATCCACACCCCAGAGACTTGTCGCCAATTTGCACGGCTCGTGAAGCAGCACGCCGGCCTTGACGTCAAAGCGCCAACAGACTTGCGAGATGCCACCCAGGGCGACCTGTTCGCATGAGGCCAGGTCGCGTGACCTCGAGTGCGCCTTACTTTAGGCTCATGGCTGTCCATATCCTGAATCGCACCCCTGGCATGGCAGGTCAAATTCTGCTCAACCTGCGCGACGCCTCGAGGCACGAAGACCGTGCGGCCTTTCGGTGGAACATGCAGCGGATGGGGCGTGAACTTGGCATCGCCTTGGCGCAAGCCTGGCCGATGGCGAAGGCCTCCTGCACGACACCTCTTGGCACAGCAACGGAAGACATTCCTGCCCATCAACCCGTGATCGCCTGCATCCTTCGGGCGGCGATGCCCCTGCAACAAGGGGTGCTTGACGTTTGGGACCGCGCGGACTCGGCGTTTGTATCAGCGTATCGAAAGCACCACGATGGAGGCTTCGACATCGAAATCGAATACCTCGGCGCCCCCGCCATGGAAGGCCGTGCACTCGTGCTCGTCGACCCCATGCTCGCCACGGGCGCTTCGTTGCAAGCGGCCTACGACGCTCTGTGCGAAACCGGCGTGCCTGCTTCAGTCCACGTCCTCGCCGCCATCGCAAGCGAAGAAGGCTTGGCCAATGCGCAACGGTGGCTGCCCGAGGGCACGTCGTTCATTTTGGGAGGGGTGGATGCCGAGCTCGATGAGCGCGGTTACATTGTGCCAGGATTGGGGGATGCGGGAGACTTGGCGTTTGGGTCGAAAACCCGGGACTGAGTCACACCACCCCAAACTGGTGGAAGTGGTGCGTCGTGTGATGGCGCACCAAGGCCTTCGCGTCGTCCGCCTTCATTGCGCCGTACATCGCGTGCTGAATCACGCCATCGATCGCTTCCACCTCAGCGAGTCGGTCAAGGAAACGAGCGCGCTTTGCCCCAAAATCCAAGCCGAAGTCGGGCCGCGCCTTGATGGCAGGCATGGTTCCTATGTTGCGCGGCGTGGCGCCGATGGACTTAGGCAGGAAGGACCTCAAGAACAACGGGCCAATCAGTCGGGACAACAGGCGAGCCCAACCGGGCACGGCAATGCGGCCAAGGTACAGGTCCATGAACCGCGAACAGTGGCGGAGCATTTGGGGAGCGTCCATTGTGCCCCAGGCCGGAACGGTGTCGGCGTCAAGCCGGTCGAGGGCCGCACGGAGCTGCGCAATCGACGGCGTGTCGGGCGCGACGTCCGGGAGGGAAATCACCCGTGGCACTTCTTGTACTTCTTGCCGGACCCACAAGGACAGGGGTCGTTGGGCAAGACCTTCTTCTCCGTTCGAATCGGCTGCACAGGCTGCGGACGAGGAGCGGCCTGAGGCGGACGGCCTGGAGCGATGGCTCCTGGACGGCCAGGCATGCGGCCAGGCATGCCCCCCTGGGTCGCGGCGGCGCGTGCCGCGGCGCCTTGCTCTGCCGTGTTGGCGACCCCGGCCTTTTGTTCCTGCACCCGCGGGGCGGCAGAGGGACGGGGCGCTTGACGAGGTTGCTGTGCCGCAGCGCCCGTCGGAATGGTACACTTCATCAAGAAGGACGCCACCTGGGCGTTGACCTTTTGGACCAACTTTTGGAACAGCTCGTACGACTCAAACTTGTAGATGAGGAGCGGGTCCTTTTGCTCGAAACGGGCATGCTGCACGTTGCTGCGCAAGTCGTCCATGTCGCGGAGGTGCTCCTTCCAGTGCTGGTCGATGATGGCGAGCACCACAGCTTTCTCGAGGGTGTCGAGGACGCTCTTGCCTTCAGTCAGGACGCTCTGCTCGATGTCCGCACCGACTTGCAGGGTCTTCCGTCCGTCGCTGAACGGAACAAGGATGTTTTTGAAGTCGTTCTTTTCGTCGTCGTGCACACGTTGGATGACTGGGTGGGCACGTTGGGCGAGGTCGGCGAGTTTGGCTTGGTAGAGTTGCTCGGCACGCAGGTAGGTCTGGTGCGCGAGGTCCTCGGGCTTGCCGGTGTTGAAGGCGTCAACGTCAAATGGCGGCTCGATGCCGAAGTCCGTGAGCAGCGCCATGCGGAAGCCGTCAAAGTCTTTGACCGGATGCGTCGCCAAGACGTGGGCCTCGACAAGCTCGTAAAACATGTTGGCAATGTCCGTGCGAATGCGGTCGCCGTACAAGGCGTTGCGACGACGCTTGTAGATGACTTCGCGCTGGGCGTTCATCACATCGTCGTATTCGAGCAGGCGTTTGCGGATGCCAAAGTTGTTTTCCTCGACCTTCTTTTGGGCGCGCTCGATGCTCTTGGTGATCATCCCCGCTTGGATGACCTCCCCTTCTTTGTGGCCCATTCGGTCCATCATCTTGCTGACGCGTTCAGACCCAAACAACCGCATCAGGTCGTCCTCCAAGCTCACGTAGAATTGGCTCGACCCAGGGTCGCCCTGGCGACCTGAACGTCCTCGCAACTGGCGGTCAACGCGGCGGCTGTCGTGGCGTTCGGTGCCGATGATCGCAAGACCTCCGGCGTCTTTCACTTCTTGCGAAAGTTTGATGTCCGTTCCGCGACCGGCCATGTTCGTGGCGATGGTGACGGTGCCGGGCTTGCCCGCTTCCGAGACAACCTCCGCCTCGCGTTGGTGCATCTTGGCGTTCAACACTTGGTGCTTGATGCTGCGCATGCCGAGCATCTTGGAGAGCAATTCGCTGATCTCCACTGTGGTCGTGCCCACCAGCACGGGGCGTCCAGCGTTGCTCAATTCCACGACGTCTTCGATGACGGCGTTGAGCTTCTCGCGCTTGGTCTTGTAGACGAGGTCGTCCTTGTCAGCGCGAGCAATGGGACGGTTGGTCGGAATGACCATGACGTCCAATTCGTAGATGTCCCAAAACTCGCCCGCCTCCGTTTCCGCCGTTCCGGTCATGCCAGCCAGCTTGTGGTACATGCGGAAGTAGTTCTGAAGCGTCACCGTGGCATACGTTTGAGTGGCCGCTTCAACCTTCACGCCCTCTTTCGCCTCAATGGCCTGGTGCAATCCGTCGCTGTAGCGGCGGCCCTCCATGATGCGGCCGGTCTGCTCGTCAACGATCTTCACCTTGTTGTCCATCACGACGTATTCGATGTCCTTCTCGAACAATGCGTACGCCTTCAACAACTGGTTCATGCTGTGGATGCGCGCGCTCTTGACGCCGTAGTCCTGCATGAGGGTTTGCTTCTTCTCGAGCTTGTCCTCTTCGCTGCCCTCTCCGTTGTCGATGCCCACGAGCTCCGTGGCGAGGTCCGGCATGGTGAAGAAGTGCTCGTCCTCCATGTTTCGGACGAGGTACTCGATGCCCTTCTCCGTGAGCTCGATTTGGTTTTGCTTCTCGTCAATGACAAAGAAGAGCTCCGCATCGGCCTTGTGCATCTCGCGCTGATTGTCCGCGAGGTAATATCCCTCCGTCTTGAGGAGTTGCTGACGCATGCCATCCTGACTGAGGAACTTGATGAGGGGCTTGCTCTTGGGAAGCGCACGGTAGGCGCGATACAAGGCCAAACCTCCTTCCTCCACTTCCTCCTTTGACGCACCTTCGACCAATTTCTTTTTGGCCTCGGCCAAGAACCCTTGAGCGGCCTTTTGCTGCACCTGGACAAGACTGACCACTTTGGGTTTCAGCTGGTCGAATTCGTGCTCGTCTCCTTTGGGGGTCGGACCGCTGATGATGAGCGGCGTCCGAGCCTCGTCAATCAACACGGAATCCACCTCGTCGACGATGGCAAAGTGGTGCTTGCGCTGCACCAATTGCTCGGGACGCATGGCCATGTTGTCCCGGAGGTAGTCAAACCCAAACTCGTTGTTGGTCCCAAACGTCACGTCGCATTTGTAGGCCTGACGACGCGCCTCGCTGTTGGGCTGGTGCTTGTCAATGCAGTCAACGGTGAGTCCGTGGAATTCATAAATCGGGCCCATCCATTCGGCGTCGCGACGCGCGAGGTAATTGTTCACCGTCACCACATGCACGCCGCGCCCCGCCAAAGCGTTCAGAAACACTGGAAGTGTCGCCACCAGCGTCTTTCCTTCCCCGGTTTGCATCTCGGCCGCCTTGCCGCGGTGGAGGGCCACGCCACCAATCAGCTGCACATCGTAGTGAACCATGTCCCAGGTCACAGGAGAGCCCGCAGCCGTCCAAGATTTTTGCCAATGAGCCTTGTCGCCCTCAATCGTCACGAGGTCACGGCTGGCCGCAATCTCGCGATCCATGTCCGTGGCCGTGACCTCCACAGCACCATCCGCTGCAAAGCGGCGCGCCGTTTCCTTCACAAGGGCAAAGGCCTCTGGCATGATGTCGGCAAGCACCTCCTCGAGGCGCTCGTTGATCTGAAGTTCCAGCGCGTCGACCTGTTCGAACAACGCTTCCTTCTCGTCCAGTTTGGTAAGTGGAAGCGCAGCAGCCTGCGATTGCAACTCGGAAATTTGGGCCAATTCACCGGCCACGTGGCTTTGGATGCGCGCCCTGAGCTCTGATGACTGCGCCCGCAGCTGATCTGCACTCAATCCCGCAAGCGAAGGCTCAATCTCTTTCACCCGATCCACAACCGGTTGAACCTCCTTGATGTCACTGGCCGATTTGTCCCCGACAAAGGCCTTAAAAAGCTTTGCTAGCATGAAGCAAAAGTACAACTTCACGAACCCCTTTGGAGGCCAAAAGTCGTTGGAGAAAAAACCGTGCCAAGAATTCTGACGAAACTCCCCCAAAAGGGGGATTTGTTGAACTCAAGGAGACAATTATAGCGCTGTTTTTCAGAACATTACACGCTTCATCCACGACGGTTGTTAAGAACTCAGTCCAAATGTGGACGGAAAACGTTTGACCCGTAAACCTGTTGCGAAGTTTCTTTGGAGGGCAGGTCAGGGCATCATCCATTCCTCGGCTGCACCCCATTTCTTTCGACATCGTCAAAACCCATTTGGCTGCATGATTTCACCTTGCAGCACTGACATCCTCCCCCCTGATTTTTGCATTTCAGGACCCAAGAACCAAGACCCATGGACAACCACACGGACCCCACATCAGAAAACATCGTTGAAAACGCACAAACGTCCATCGAGGAGGTTTTGCCTGAAAACACGGCCGTGACGGAGCCCATCTTGGAAGACAATCCCAACCGATTTGTCTTGTTCCCGATTGAGCACAACGACATCTGGAACTTCTACAAGAAGTCTGAAGCCAGCTTTTGGACTGCGGAAGAAATTGACCTCGCCGCCGACATCGTCGACTGGAACGACAAGCTCAACGACGACGAGCGCTACTTTGTCAAGCACATCCTCGCCTTTTTCGCCGCCTCAGACGGCATCGTGAACGAAAACCTTGCAGAAAACTTCGTCGCGGAGGTGCAATACACCGAAGCCAAGTTCTTCTACGGTTTCCAAATCATGATGGAGAACATCCACAGCGAGACCTACTCGTTGTTGATTGACACCTACATCAAGGACAAGGCCGAGAAGGACAAACTCTTCAACGCCATCGAAACCCTCGACTGCGTGAAGGAAAAGGCCAACTGGGCTCTTGAGTGGATCGAAAACGGCAGCTTCGCCGAGCGCATTGTTGCGTTCGCAGCCGTTGAAGGCATCTTCTTCTCCGGCAGCTTCTGTTCCATTTTCTGGCTCAAAAAGCGCGGCCTGATGCCCGGTTTGAGCTTCTCCAACGAGCTCATCAGCCGTGACGAAGGCATGCACTGCGACTTCGCTTGCATGCTCTACAACGATCACATCGTCAACAAGCTTCCCAAGAAGACCATCGAGAAGATCATCCTCGATGCGGTGGCCATCGAAAAGGAGTTTGTTTGTGACGCACTTCCCGTGCGATTGATCGGCATGAACGCCGACCTCATGAGCCAGTACATCGAGTTTGTGGCCGACCGCCTCCTCGTCGAGCTCGGCAACGAGAAGGTGTTCAACGTCACCAATCCCTTCGACTTCATGGACATGATCAGCCTTCAGGGCAAGACAAACTTCTTCGAGAAGCGCGTCGGAGAATACCAAAAAGCGGGTGTCCTCAACAAGACTTCGGAAGAAGACAACAGCTTCAGCCTCGACGCCGACTTCTAAAGTCCATACTCATCGATTCTCAACCTCTCCACGTTAACCTTCTTTCTCCCTCCTCCGCATGTATGTAATGAAGCGTGACGGCCGGCGCGAACCGGTCCAGTTTGACAAAATCACGGCCCGCATCAAGAAATTGTGCTATGGCCTCCACGACGCAGTTGATCCCACCAAAGTCGCCATGCGCGTCATCGAAGGGGTGTACGACGGCGTGACCACCACAGAACTGGACAACCTCGCTGCCGAGGTCGCGGCCACCAATGCGGTGACGCACCCCGACTACGCCCAGCTCGCAAGCCGAATCGCGGTCAGCAACTTGCACAAGGCAACGAAGAAATCCTTCACGGATACGATGAAGGACCTCCACGAATACGTGGACCCCATTACGGGAGAGAACGCGAGCTTGATCGCGGAGGATGTTTGGGAGATCATCCAAAACAATTCTGAGTTGCTCGATTCGAGCATCATTTACGACCGCGACTTCAGCTACGATTTCTTCGGATTCAAGACGTTGGAGCGTTCGTACCTCTTGAAGATTGAAGGCCAAATTGCTGAGCGTCCCCAACAGATGCTGATGCGCGTGGCTGTAGGCATCCACAAGGATGACATGGACAGCGTGATTGAGACGTACAACATGATGAGCGAAGGCTGGTTCACCCACGCCACGCCCACC
>JBELLK010000024.1:2116-33085 GCA_042088625.1 Flavobacteriales bacterium | reverse complement strand
GCGCCCTCGTTGACGCGCGGTCAGAAAAGGTCGGCAAGAAAATCCGCGAAGCGGAGCTTGATAAAGTGCCTTACATGCTGATTGTCGGGGAGAACGAGGCTTCCGAGGGAACCGTTTCCGTGCGCAAGCAAGGGGAAGGAGACTTGGGGAGTGTCAGCATTGAGGCCTTTGCAGAACGCATTCAGCGGGAAGTGGCGGAGATGCTGGCGAACAACATTTGAGTCTATTTAAACACCACAGTCATCGCAATACGTAGAAGAAGAACCGGCTTTCGTGGCAGGGTCATCAAGGAGGATCCCCATCGGATCAACGAGAAAATCACGGTCGACTCCGTGCGCCTGGTAGGCGACAACGTCGAACCGGCCATCATGACGACCAAGGCCGCATTGGCCAAGGCTCGTGAACTGGAACTCGATTTGGTGGAAATCAGCCCCAAAGCTGACCCTCCGGTGTGCCGCATCATCGATTACCGCAAATTCCTCTACGCACAGAAGAAGAAGCAGAAAGAAATCAAGGCCAACCAAGCCAAGGTTCAGGTGAAGGAGATTCGTTTTGGTCCCAACACCGACGAGCACGACTTTCAATTCAAGTTGAAGCACGCTCGGAAATTCTTGGAGGAAGGCGCGAAGGTGAAAGCCTATGTGTTTTTCCGAGGCCGTACGATTGTCTTCAAGGAGCGCGGAGAAATCCTCCTCCTGAAGTTTGCCCAAGAACTGGAAGATTTGGGCTCACTTGAGCAAATGCCCAAGCTCGAAGGCAAGCGGATGACTGTGATGTTCAATCCGAAGAAGAAATAACCCACCACCCTAAAAATCCGAGGCCATGCCGAAGATGAAAACCAAATCCAGCGCCAAGAAGCGTTTCAAGCTGACAGGAACTGGCAAAATCAAGCGCAAGCACGCTTTCAAAAGTCACATCTTGACCAAGAAAGGCACCAAGCAAAAGCGCAACCTCACGCACGCAACCACCGTCGACAAGGCGGATGTGCCCAACATCAAGCGTCAGTTGTTGGTCTGATCGACCAACCAAAGACACTGGTTTGTTTCACCCGGTGTTTGGCTTAGCAAGTGTGAACGTCTGTTCTCCGCCAACCACCAAAAAAGAACACAGAAATGCCAAGATCAAAAAATTCAGTGGCCTCACGCGCACGTCGCAAGAAGGTCCTCAAAATGGCCAAAGGGTACTATGGTGCCCGGAAGAACGTTTGGACGGTCGCCAAGAACGCCGTCGAAAAAGGCCTCCAGTATGCTTACGTCGGACGAAAACTCCGCAAGCGTCAATTCCGCAGCTTGTGGATTCAGCGCATCAACGCAGGAGCACGCCAACACGGCATGTCCTACAGCGCATTCATGGGTCAGTTGTCCAAGTCGGGCATCGAACTCAACCGCAAGGTTCTCGCCGACCTCGCCATGAACCATCCTGATGCCTTCAAGGCCGTGGTGGATCAAATCAAAAAATAAGACTTCAACACCTGTGGTGGGTGAATAAGAAGGGCGGTCCCAATCGGGCCGCCCTTTTTGTTGTTCTAAGATTTCAAGGTGGGACTACTGCCCCAAAACACGTTCCAGCGCCAAAGCTGCTGCGGTATAATCGGGCTTGATGCTGAGCGCCTCCCGGTAATCGAGCTCGGCCTCATCATCCCTTCCAAGGCTCTCGTTGGCGAGGCCACGGTTGAAGAACGCTTGGTGATAGTAGGGGAGTGCATCAATCGCCTGGGAAAAATGATGCACGGCGCTGTCGTAACTCTGAAGGTATTCGAGATGGATGTAGCCTTGATTGAACGACGCCGCAGCGTTGTTGGGGTCGAGCTTCACAATGGCTCTGTATTCCCTTTGAGCTTTGTTCAGATAAGCGCGAGAGGTGGGCTTGAATTCTTGCAACGCGTACGCCAAGTTGTATCTGGCTTCAACACTGTTGGGGTTCAATTCGATGGCCGTTTCAAAAAACCCAAACGCAAGGGTGTCTCCCGCTCCGGCGTACGTCAGTCCCAATGCGATGTAACCGTCGAAAAAGTTGGGGTCGACTTCCACAGCCGTTTGGAATGAACTTTTGGCGTTTTCCAAGTTCCCTTGATCTCTGTAGATCATGCCCTTCATCCAATAGGCTTCTCGGTTCAGGGATCGCAATCGAAGCACAGCATTGAGCTTGTCAAAAGCATCTTCATGTTGTCGCAAGTGGATGTGCATTTCAGCCCTGCGCAGCAAGCACGGAATGTGGTCAGGGGCAACGTCAAGGCATTGATCCAAATGTGCGATGCACGGTTCGAAGGCTTGAGACAAGTAAAGCGCATCTGCTTTTGCCGACCAAGCCGGGGCATGGGTGGAATCTGCTTCCAGTGCAAGGTCCAAATCTTGAAGCCCTTCGGCGACCCGTCCTGAACGAAGGTGCCAAGCGGCACGGTCCACGTACCGGGCAGGATCCGAGGGGTCTTCAACGATGTGGTCGCTCCAGTACGTTGCACTGTCCAGACGATTGCCGGCAGCCTCACCCGAAGGGTCTGTTGTGGGTGCGTCACACCCTGAAAATGCCAAAGCGAGGAGGCCCAAGGCCACCCCGCTTTGACATGTTGACTTCAACATCACAATCGTTCTGTTCACGCCAGCGCTTCTTCAGGCGCGACTTCTGGGGCAGAAGGCGTTGGCTGGATGGCTTCCTTGATGTTGTTTTCGAGCTCCTCCATCAACTCGGGGTTGTCTTCGAGCAGTCCTTTGACCGCATCGCGGCCTTGGCCGAGTTTGGTGTCCCCGTATGAGAACCAAGAGCCGCTCTTTTTGATGATGCCTTGGTCGACGCCCAGGTCGATGATTTCGCCTGTTTTGGAAACACCAGCACCATACATGATGTCAAACTCAGCGCGGCGGAATGGCGGTGCCACCTTGTTCTTGACCACTTTCACTTTGGTGCGGTTGCCTTTCACAACATCGCCGTCTTTGATTTGAGTGGAACGACGGATGTCGAGTCGCACAGACGAATAGAATTTCAGGGCATTTCCACCGGTGGTGGTTTCAGGGTTGCCAAACATAACCCCAATCTTCTCACGCAGCTGATTGATGAAGATGCAGCAACATCCTGTTTTGCTGATGGTGCCTGTCAACTTGCGTAGCGCTTTTGACATCAGACGGGCCTGGAGACCCACCGAGCTGTCGGACATTTCGCCTTCGATTTCGGCCCGTGGCGTCAGCGCAGCCACCGAGTCAATCACAAGAAGGTCGATTGCTCCCGAACGAATCAGGTTGTCGGCGATTTCCAGGGCTTGTTCTCCATTGTCCGGCTGAGAGATGAGCAGGTTTTCGGTGTCCACACCGAGATTCTCCGCGTAGAACTTGTCGAACGCATGCTCAGCATCCACAATGGCACAAATGCCACCTTGCTTTTGACATTCTGCAATGGCATGAATGGCGAGTGTGGTCTTTCCTGAAGATTCCGGGCCATAGATCTCGACGACGCGTCCTTTGGGATATCCGCCTATGCCGAGGGCAAGGTCGAGGTTCAGACTCCCACTGGGAATCACATCCACTTTTTCAACCACCTCGTCTCCGAGCTTCATCACGGTGCCCTTTCCGTACGTCTTGTCCAGTCGATCCATGGTCAACTGGAGGGCTTTGAGTTTGTCTGCGTTTACCGCCATGTCAATTGGTTTTGAGCGAAGGTATTTGAGTCACTCCGTAATGGACTTACGGAGGGGTGTGTGTTTTGTCAACGTGAGGCAAAAAACAATGAACGACGCACGTGAAATCAACCCTCGGGGTGGAGGATTTCTTCTGCGTGGGACTTCACTTTGGGCTTGGCAATCACTTGCTCCAACACACCTTGTTCGTCGATCACAAACGTGGTGCGGTGGGTGCCGTCGTACTCCCGTCCCATGAACTTCTTCAATCCCCAAACGCCGTAAGCCTCGTGGACGCTCAGCTCTTCGTCGCAGAGCAAGTCGAAGTTCAAGCCAAACTTGTCGATGAACTTGTGGTGTGACTTTGCCGGGTCCTTGCTGACGCCAAGGACTTGGTAGCCCCGTTCCGACAGCGTTTTGAGGTTGTCGTTCAGGTTGCACGCTTGGGACGTGCATCCCGGGGTGTTGTCCTTGGGGTAGAAGTACAAGATCAGCTTGGAGCCTTTGAATTCTTCCAACGTCCGGATGTTGCCGTGTTGGTCGGGCGCAGAAAAACTTGGAGCGCGGTCTCCCGCTTTCAGGGGTGAGATGGTTGTCGCCATGCTTTAAAGAACACGAGAAAGGCTGCGAGGTTTGCCAATTCTTCGACCTAATTTTCCCCTTCATGTCCACAACGCGCTCTTTCTCTCCAACCTTCGTCGAGGTGGTGGTGCCTTTGGCATTGCCCAAAACGCTGACGTACAAGTGGTTCAGTGGGGAAGGGGCCCAGCCAGTGGTCGGATCAAGGGTGGTGGTGCCCCTTGGAAACAAAAAGTGGACAGGGGTGATTTGGCAGGTGCATCAATCAGCACCTGTCGGATACCTCGCCAAGGAGGTTGAGGCCGTCGTGGACGACGCTCCGATTTTGACGCTGGCCCAGCGCGATTTGTTCGCGTGGATGGCCCAGCACTACATGTGCTCCTTGGGCGAGATGGTGGGCGCGGCACTCCCCGCGGGGATGAAACTGGAAAGCACCACGCGAATTGTGTTGCACCCCGAGGCCCGCGCCGCGTCAGAGGATGGGTTGGACGAATCCTCCATGATGTTGCTCGATGCCTTGCACGTGCGCGAAGACATGGGCATCCGCGATTGTGCGGAATTGCTAGGAATCAAACATCCCCAGCGTGCGATACGCACGTTGCTGCAACGCGGTTTGGCCTTGGCCAAAGAAGAATTGAAGGAACGCACCAAGCCCAAGCTGATTTCATGGGTCCGCGTGGCGGAAGGCGTTTCGGAATCCGAGTTGTCCGAGGCCTTGGCATGGGCTGGGGTGAAAGCTGTTGCCATGGAGCGTCTGTTGTTGACGGTCATCGAGGAAAGAGAGCTGCCCAAGGTGCAAGCCCAAAAGCGAAGCCGGACCGACGCCGCAACGGTCGACAAGTGGGTGAAACGAGGCATCCTCGAGGTGGAGGAGCGCGAACCGACCCGTCCGAGTAAACCTGGATCGGCCGCGTTGCCGACCCTTTCCAAGGCCCAAGCCTCTGCATACAATCAAGTGCATTCAGGACTGGTGGCGAAGCAGCCTGTGTTGCTCCACGGCGTCACGGGGTCGGGCAAAACGGAGATTTATACGCACCTCATTGCCGAAGCGTTGTCTTCAGGGCAGCAAGTGCTGTTCCTTGTGCCAGAGATCGCCCTGACCACACAATTGATCGAACGTTTGAGGCGCTTCTTTGGGGACGTCGTGCACGTGTATCACAGCCGATTCTCAGACCGAGAACGCACGGAAACGTGGATGGCAGTTCTGAACCCCAAAGCTGGACAATTGATTGTGGGCGCCCGTTCAGCGGTGTTGTTGCCCTTGCCCAAACTCGGCTTGGTCGTGGTGGACGAAGAACACGAACCCAGTTTCAAGCAACACGATCCGGCTCCGCGATACCATGCGCGTGACGTGGCGCTGTGGATGTCTGCACGACAACACGCACCCCTCGTCCTCGGTTCCGCCACCCCTTCGGTGGAAACACAATGGCTCGGCCAACAGGGCCAAGTCAAGGTGGTGCCATTGACGGAGCGATTTGGTGGCGTCATGTTGCCAGAGATTTTCTTGGCAGACTTGCGAAAAGAACACAAGCAACGCAGCATGCGCGGTGGGTTCAGCAAAATGTTGCGCGATGAGATGGAGGCGACCCTGAAGGAAGGAAAGCAAATCATCTTGTTTCAAAACCGCCGGGGGTATGCCCCAGCCTACCAATGCACCCAGTGCGGACATGCCGCGCAATGCGAACGTTGCGACATTCCTCTGGTGGTTCACAAGACGTTAGGAGGGTTGCATTGCCACCATTGCGGCTACCATCAGCGGCCTGCCCCAAGCGATTGTGTCGCGTGTGGCAGCAAGGCGCTGAAACCTCAAGGTTTGGGCACGGAACGCATCGAGGAGGAATTGGCGGAGTTGTTTCCCAAGACGCGGGTGGCTCGCATGGATTTGGACACCACTCGGAAGAAAAAGGCGCACGCCCAATTGCTCGAAGCATTTGCCAACCTTGAATACGACATCCTCGTCGGCACCCAAATGGTCTCGAAAGGGTTGGACTTCGCGCACGTGGGCTTGGTGGGGGTGATGTCAGCGGACCGCATGTTGACCTTCCCTGATTTCCGCTCGTTTGAGCGAGCTTACCAAATGCTGACTCAAGTGGCGGGCAGAGCAGGTCGATCTAAAGAAGGAGGACGGGGCATGGTGGTCATTCAAACGTTCAGCGCGGACCATTGGCTGCTCCACCACGTTGTCGATCACGATCACAGCGCTTTGGTGCGACGGGAGTTGATCGAGCGTGAAACTTACCAGTACCCGCCCTTCGTGCGCATGGTTCGGTTGACGCTTAAGCATGGGGATGCCCAGCGCGTGGAAGCGGGGGCGGGGGTTCTTGCGGCGAGGTTGCAACAGCGGTTTGGGGAGCGTGTTTTGGGGCCGGACACCCCAGCGTTGGCGCGCGTCAACGACCAACACATCCGGCAGCTGACCTTGAAATTCGAACGGTCCTTGCCTTTGTCGCAATACCGCCCCATCCTACAATCAGACCTTGAAGAATTCAGTTCCGATGCGCGCTGGAAGCGATTGCGCATCACGGTGGACGTCGATCCAGTTTAAGCGAATGGCGGGAGAGGTGTTCAGCGCAGCGGCATGCGCTTCAACACAGTCGACCACCGGCCCGCAGCCCCAACACCGTCAAAGCTCACCTGCCAAATCACGGCCTTGTCCGTCCAAGTTCCCATTTCGTCCCAGGAATGCACCGACGATCCTGGTGACTGTGTGGCCTGCCAACGACCCAGCAGCTTGCCCGCTGCGTCGGTGCCTTGAATGTTCCACGTCCCTGCGTCTTCCGAATGCAGTTTCAACCCCGTTCCACAGAAGGCTGCTTCTGCCATCGGCAATCTGACCTGAACCAGATTGGAAGGCTTAGACAGCATTCCAAAAAACACCGTATTGTTTCCGCTGCAAGCGACAGCGAACATGTCCCCAGCGCTGTTGACGCTGAGGTCCGCGGGGTTGCTTACTTCGAAAGCCGAGGTCAACGGTTCTTGGGTCCATTCGCCCAGAAGGTCGGTCTCCGGAATGAACAGGGTGACCCTGTTGGGCGTCCAAGAACTGACCACGAGCGATTCCCCGACCCAGTCGACGCCGTCGCAGTTGCCGAGTCCGGTGCCGTCAATGAGGGTGGTCATGGCACCCGTGGCCACATCGACTTGCAAGATGTCGGCATTGTTGCCCCAATTGACCACGGTGGCGACACCGTCTTTGATGGTGACGCCGTTGGGCGTGCTGCCCGTGTTGGCGATCAACACACTCGAAGTCATGTTGGCCGGATCGCTGACGTCAATCTTGAGAAGCTTTCCACCTGAAAAATCACTGACCACCAACACGTCTCCGTCCGCATTGGATTGGCTGCCCATGCCATTGAGGAAGACAACGTTGCCAGGATTGTGCATGCCGAGTGAGGCGCCTGTCGTCACATCGTATGCCTTGATGGCGTTGTTGTGGATGGTGAACAACGTGGTCCCGATGACCTCCATGCCATAGGCGGCGGCAGCGCTGCCAAGCGTATTCCACGAGGCTCCCAAATCTTCGGTGTACAACACGCTGTTGCCATTGCTGACAAGCCAGCGGTCATTGACAGGGTCGTATTCTGCCGCTTCAACGGAGGATAGGGTTTGGGCCCAAAGCGTCGACACGAAAAACGATGTCAGGAGCAATGAAAGAACATGGTTCATGGGTGGAAGAAGATGGAATTCATTCGAAATAAGAGGGCATCAGGTCCAAACGTTGGTCATACCGAATCCAAGAAATCCCTTCGTCGACTTCAACGGTCCACAGCAAGGAGTCTTGCAAATCGACCTTCAAGGTCTGTCCGGCCACCCAAAGTGAATCGATGCCATAGGGCAAGACTTCGTAGGGCGCGCAGTCGTGGCATTTGCCCCAATTGTCCACTGCGTAATGGGTGAGGGTGACGCCTGGATCAAGGGTCCACAACGTGTCGAGGTTCCAACCTGTTGCCGCTTCGTTGGCTTCGAAGACCAAGAAAATCGGTTGATCTGTGCGGTTGGTGAAATGCTGGTTGACGTACGTGGCGCCCTCGCATGAAGCCAGGGTGACAAGCGCAGCGACGAGACTGGCAGGCATCCAGTGGCGCATGCGGAATTCAATCTTGGGGTGTGAGGTTGTCATCGGTGTGAGATGTCCAAGTTCGGGCGGCCAACACGAAGAACACGGTGAACACCACAACCGTTGCACCGCCGTACCACGCAGCTCCGGACCAATCTGGAGGAATCAACCCTTGTTCTCTGGCTTCTGCGGCGGAGATGCCGTCTGTCAAGCCGTGTGTCACCTTCCAAACCCGGTACAGCTGGTTCTTGACCAGGGTGGTGCTTCCAAAGCCCACAATGGGAGCCAAGACAAGCCATCCTTGAAACCACCGTTCGTAACGCTGTCGAAATTGTCGCCAGTTCATGTCCCCGGCGTGTTGCGATGCCCAAAAATCGAGCTGCCCACACGCACCATTGTGCTGCCTTCCTCGACCGCCACCCTCCAATCGCCACTCATGCCCATGCTCAGCACGCCCCACTCGGCATTCCGTTTCGACGCCACCTTGGCGAGGTCGCGTCCAACCTCAGCATGCAACGCAGCCAACGAGGAGAATTCAGTCCGGACCTGTTTGATGTTCTCGGTGAACGTCGCCATGCCCATGAGACCAACAGGAGCGAGGTGCGGGTAGGACGACCAAACGTCTTCTTTGGCAAGTGCTCTCAATTCATTTGCGTCAAACCCAAATTTGGTCGACTCCTCGGCAATGTGAACTTGAAGCAACACGTGGATGATGCGGTCGATTTTGGCCGCTTCACGCTCCATGATGTCCAACACTTTCAGCCGGTCCACGCCATGCACGAGGTGCACAAACGGCAAAAAATCCTTGATTTTGTTGGTTTGGATGTGGCCAATCATGTGCCATTGGATGTCCTGGGGAAGTCGCTCCGCCTTGCCCACCAATTCTTGCACGCGATTCTCCCCAAAGTCCCTTTGTCCAGCCCGGTACGCTTCCATGAGGTCTTCGTCGGGCTTGGTCTTGCTGACGGCAACAAGTGTCACGTCGCGGTTCGCCGAGCTTCCTTGCGCGAGAACTTCCTTGCGGACCGATTCCAGCCTGCGTTTCACATCGTGGCTCATGGTCGGAATTGGTGGATGAAGAGGGCGCTCCGGATTTTGGGCTCCACCCAGGTGCTCTTGGGCGGGAGGGTGCCATCTTGGTCTGCGACGTTTCGGATTTGGCCAAAGGGAATTGGATGCATCAGAATCAACACGCGGTCTGGATGGGCATGCGCCCGGGTGGCCCAACCTCCCACTGGTTGCTGAGGCTCCGAAAGGTGACGAAGGCGTTTGTCCTCACGCGGATCTTGAATGCCCATCGTGTCGGCAAGAAGGTGTTTTTGCACCCAATTGGCATCGGTGGGCAAAGGGCAAGAGGGGCGCCTGACAATGCGCCAAACGTGGCGCTTGTGATGAACCACGATTTCACCTGGCCTTGAGGGAGTGACGCTGGAATCGTCAATGGACTCTAAATCTCCATCAGGAAGGTTCGCAAGGGCGGATTGCCACGATTCCATCGACATGTCGATGCCCGACACTTCTTTGTGGAACCCCAGGATCGTCAACTGCGCCTCAGGCACGACGAAGGCCAAAATTTCTTGTGCGCCCTTCAATTCAGGATGCGCTTGGGCCAGGCGTTGTGACGAGGCGAGGCGATGATGTCCATCCGCCAAATACAACGAACCGCATCCTTGCCATGCTGCAGCAAACGTGCGACCTGTTTCTGATTGCGTTTCTGTGCGCCAAATTTCATGTCGGATGCCGTCGGCAGTCATGAAATCGGTGTGGGGCCTTCCGGTCGTGATGAGGTCCAACATCGCCTGGGCTTGCAGGGCGTCACGGTCATCGTCGGGTCGGGCACACAAGATGGGTTCGGCATGGAATCCCACCTCATCCAAGAAGGACGCAAACAGCACCTCGCGGTGCGCCAGCGTTTGCTCGTGCGTTTTGAGTCCTCCCTGCGCACAGCGGTTCAAGTCGAGGTTGCACACCACTCCGGTCCAACTGTGTTCCTCGTTGGACTGACGGTAGACAATCCACTCCTCCTTGGGCGCATCCTGCAACCAACCGCGTTGTTTGAAGGCCTCGTAGCCCTTGCGCACCTCACGAAAAAACAACGCGGAGCCGCGAGGTGCATCCACAGCGCCTGAAGCGTCAGGATTGATGACCTGGATGTACGAGTAGGGGTTGTGCTTGAGCTTGTCGAGGAGTTCGTCCTTTTTGTAGCTCAAGTAAGAGCGAGAGGCCACCAAATGAGCCATGTGTCGCGGTGGAGTCACCGCGGCCAGAGGCTGCATGAGGTGCCTCGCTTGGGTCATGCCAGGGCTTCGATTTGGGCGGCAAGCTCCAAACCAATGCGGTCCTGGGCCTCCGATGTGGCCGCACCAATGTGCGGAGTCAAGGCGAGCTTGTTGTGCGCCAGCACGTCGGCGCGAGGGGAAGGCTCTCCGACAAACACGTCCAGGCCAGCGCCTGCCAAATGGCCTGATTCGAGTGCCGCCATCAAAGCGTCTTCATCGACGGAACCTCCGCGCGCAGCGTTCACCAAGAACGAACCAGGTTTCATGGTGGCCAATTCCGACGCACCAATCACCGCGCTGCCATCGGCTTGCGCTGGCACGTGCACACTCACCATGTCAGCGGTCGCAAGAAGCTTGGTCAGCTCCAATCGTGGACAATCGACGGTCAAGGTTTGGTCTCCAACGTGAACGTTCACATGGCCGTCAGTGACAAATGGGTCGTGAGCCACCACCTTCATGCCGCATCCCAGCGCATACGAAGCCAAGGACCGCCCAATGCGCCCGAATCCGACAATCCCCAAGGTTTTGCCCCGCAATTCGGTGCCTTTGCCATAGGCCTTTTTCAAGGTTTTGAATTCGGCACTGCCACGCGTGGGCATTTGACGGTTGCTGTCGTGTTGAAATCGTGCCAGGATGAAAAGGTGTCCCATGACGAGCTCAGCCACACTTTGGGAGGAAGCTGCCGGCGTGTTGAATACAGTCAGGCCTTGGTTGCGCGCATACTCCACGTCGATGTTGTCCATGCCGACCCCGCCACGTCCAATGAACTTAAGGCTTGGGCAAGCGTCGATCAGTGGCTGTCGGACCTTCGTCGCTGAGCGCACGAGGATGCCGTGGATGTCGTTGGTTTGGATGAAAGATTCAAGTTGGTCGGCCTCCACGAAGTCGGTGTAGAGGGTGTGACCGGCATCACGCAGCGCTTGTTCACCGGAGGGGCTGATGCCGTCGTTGGCCAAAATGTTCATGTCGATGGATGGATTGGGATGGTTTGGGATGGGGTTCAGCCTTGGGTGCGTTCGAATTCGTTCATGACGTCGACCAACACCTGGACGCTGCTCAAAGGAAGTGCGTTGTACATGGAAGCACGGTATCCGCCGACACTGCGGTGTCCTTTCAAGCCGTTGATGTTGGCGGCATTCCAGGCTGCATCAAACGCTGCAGCGCGGGCGTCGTCGTTCAATCGAAACGTGACATTCATGTGGCTGCGGCTTTCGGTGTGCGCGTGACCGGAGAAGAGGGCGTTGCGGTCGATTTCGGCGTAAAGCAATGCGGATTTGGCTTCGTTTTCCTTCTGAATGGCTTCCACACCGCCGCGCGCCTTCAGCCAACGCAGGGTGAGCATGGTGGTGTACACAGAGAAGACCGGCGGCGTGTTGAACATGCTGTCCTTGCCTAGGTGTACGCCCAAATCGAGGTAGGAGGGGATGCTTCTTCCTGTCTGTCCAAGTCGATCTGTGTCAACCGCATACATGACGGCCCCTGCAGGTCCCATGTTCTTTTGAACTCCTCCGTAGATCAAGGCAAAGGGCTCGGGGTCGAACGTCTTGCTCAAGATGTCGGAACTCATGTCCGCGATGAGAGGCACGTTGCTCTTGGGCATGCTCGCGTATTGCGTGCCGAAAATTGTGTTGTTCGTTGTGATGTGCAAAAAGGCATTGTCCGCATCCACGGTGCCGAGGTTCGGGATGTGATCGTAATTGCTTTCCTTGGAGCTGGTGACAACGTTGACTTTACCTGCGTGCTTGGCCTCTTTGATGGCTTTGGCGGACCAAGTCCCGGTGTCGGCGTAGGCCGCTTGGCCGCCTTCCGGCAGGAAATTCATGGCCGCCGTTAGAAAACCGAGGCTTGCCCCACCTTGGAGGTACAGCACTTCAAATCGATCGGGCAATCCGAGCAGTTCTTTGGTGAGTGCGCGACACTCCTCCATGACTTCCACAAACGCTTTGCTGCGATGCGACATTTCGACCAGCGAGAGCCCGTGATCGTCCCATGATTTGACCGCATCAGAAGCTTGTGCGAGCACTTCTTGGGGGAGGATGCAAGGGCCGGCTGAATAGTTGTGGATGGTGGACATGTTCTAACGGTTTTCTTGGATGCGGTCAAAGTTCCCAAATTGTCTCGACCTGCGCCATGTTTTGGGGCAGAAGAGTTTTCAGATTGAAGACAAACATCATGTTTGAAATCTTCACTGCAGTTGCAACAGTGATAATTGATATAATGTTTTGGTGAAGCATTGCAACCAAGCCACCTTAGAGTTACTGATTGAACCCAACCGAATTGACATGCTTCATCTCATTCCTCACAACATTCGCGTCAGCGTGATTGGTTTTTTTGCCTTTTGCGCGCCATTGACATTGTTAGGTCAAGAGTACTCCATGACAGTGGAGGCCGCACCAGCTGTAGACACGTCGCTGACAACGTACCGGTTTTACGTGAACATGGTGAACCCGACTGACCGAATGAGTGCGGTGTTTGGCAACAACGAGACACCCTTGGAGATCAATGCCCCCGCTGGTGCATTCAACAGCCCTTTCAATGCCTCGTGGAATGCCTCAGGCATCAACCCAGCATTCCTCGCAACAGTGCCGGACCTTGCGTCTGACACATACGCCACCATTGGGTTGGACGGCCCAGCGTCGACCTCAGGCATGGACGGTGCTTCGGATCCCAGCGTGGCTGAAGACGAAAACCAATTGATCACGCCGTTTTTTCTGACTCCCGACGCCACGTCGCTGTTGAGCAACACGGTGACAGGGGCTTCCTACTTCATACTGAACACAGCCTCAAACGGTCTTCCGGATGATGACATGCGGGTGCTGATCCTTCAAGTGACGACAGCGGGAGGCATCTCAGGCACCATGAACGTTCAGGTATTCCCTGAAGGCATTGGTGCCAACCAACAACTCGTGGTTTGGGAATTTGACGGCGCCGGTGTGTATGGCGGAGATGACCTGGCCGGTTGCACGGTGGACGTGGCATGCAACTACAACCCTGAAGCGACCGTGGACGACGGGTCTTGCGACTTCGAGAGCTGCTTGTCGTTTGGGTGCACGGACGAGGGGGCGTGCAACTTTGACATTGATGCTCAATTCGACGATGGGTCTTGCACCTATGCCAACTTTCCCTTGGACTGCCAAGGAGCATGCGTGAATGATGCCGATGCCGATGGGATTTGCGATGAGTTTGAACTCCCGGGTTGCACCGATTCGAATGCGTGCAATTTCAACCCTGACGCCACAGATGACGCCGGAAATTGCGTAACCCCTGACGAGCCTTACCTCGATTGCGATGGGGCCTGCCTCAATGACGCAGACGGAGATGGCCTTTGTGATGAACTTGAACAAGCGGGGTGCACGGACACAGGGGCCTGCAACTTCGATGGCACGGCCACCGACGATGACGGTTCGTGTGAGTACACGTCTTGTGCGGGATCAGGATGCACGGACTCGCAGGCATGCAACTACGAAGAGAATGCCGCTGAGGACGATGGAAGCTGCGATTTTTGTTCTTGCCAACGTCCTGCCACCCCATACACCTTGGTGGTGGAAGGTGAAGCGGCTGTTGTGGCAGGGATGACCACCTACAGATTCTACGTCACCTTGCCCAATCAGGGAGACCGGATGAGTGCCGTGTTTGGAAATGATGAAGCGCCTTTGATTCTTTCGGCACCTGCAGGAGTCTACAACAGTTCGCTCAATGCCAGTTGGAACCCCTCGGGGATCAATCCCGCATTTTTGGGCGCCTTCCCGGAACTGGCTTCGGACACATACGGAACCATTGGGCTGGAAGGTCCGGCTTCCACATCGGGTCTGGCTTCTGCGGCGGATGCGAGCATTGTGGAGGACGAAAGCCAGCCCATCCTCCCGTTCTTCCTCGACAATGAGGCAACTGACTTGCTGAGCAACACTGTGACTGGAGCGTCGTGGTACATTTTGAACACGGCGTCGAATGGATTGGCCGATGAAAATGGACGGGTACTCGTGCTTCAGGTTACAACTCCGGGCACTGTGTCAGGCCAAATGAACTACCAAGTGTTCCCCCTCGGGGTGGGCGCAGACCAAGAGCAGGTCAGCGTGACGTTTGAAGGGGAAGGCGTTTTTGGTGGTGATGCACCACAGATCAATTGCGGCTGCACTGATGACGGCGCTGTGAATTTTGACCCGGACGCTGACTATGACGACGGCTCGTGTGAGTTTGAACAAGGAGGATGTACCGATGTCAACGCGTGCAACTACGATGCGACGGCCTACGTGGACGACGAAAGTTGTGTGTTTTGCGATTGCGGAAACCCAGACATTCCGGCTTACACGCTGACTGTGGAATCGACCGCCGCGACCCAAGGCAACCTCACGCGTTACCGTCTGTATGTGGACATGGAGGAGGGCAGCGACAAGCTGAGTGCAGTGTTTGGAGACAATCAGAGCTCGTTGCGTGTCCAAACCCCAGCGGGCATTTTCAACAGCGAATTCAATGCATCTTGGAACGCTTCAGGCGTGGCCAGTGCGTTCATGAGTCAATACCCTGAACTTGCGGACGACAGTTATGCAACCATTGGACTGACGGGGCCGGCAAGCGAATTTGGTCCTGGGGCGGTCAATCCAGATTTGCTGGAGTGGGATCAGTCACCGACCACGATTGCCTCCTACTTCACCAGTGGAGGGGTGGATTTGGACATCTCCAGCGAAGTCGGTGGCATTTGGTATGTTGCGGGTCCAGCAAGCAACGCTGTGGCCAATGTCGACGGCCGGGTTCTGGTCATGCAGGTCACCACCTCAGGCCCGTTGTACGGCACGGTCAGCGCCCAAATCTTCCCTGAGGGAGATGGCGACGCTCAATTCGTGTTGAGCTGGACGTTTGCCGGCGAGGGCACGTTTGAAGCCGATGGTTTCGGAAACGCTTGCGGATGCACCGACATGGCGGCAGGGAACTTTGATCCCGTAGCCGTCTACGACGACGGAACGTGTGTGTTTGGCATTGTCGGCTGCACAGACTCTGAAGCTTGCAACTACGATCCAGCTGCCAACATCAACGACGATTCTTGCGTGTTTGCTGAATCGGGATACGACTGCGAAGGAGTTTGTCTTGAAGACATTGACGGCGACGGGGTTTGCGACGACTTTGAAATCCCAGGTTGCACCAACCCAGACGCATTGAACTACGACGCGAATGCTACGGATGACGATGGTTCGTGTGAAGTGCTCGGATGCACCTACGATGAAGCCCAAAACTTCAATCCATCCGCCACGGACGACGACGGGTCTTGTGAATTCGAGTTGCTGGCAGACGCGTGCATGGGTGATTTTGACGGCAGCGGCGTCATTCAGTTGACCGACTTGTTGGACCTGTTGCTGGTGTACGGAACATCTTGTGACTGACGTGTCCCCAGGTACTGACGAAAAAAGGCGACCCACCGGGTCGCCTTTTTCATTGCTGGTGCATTCGGCAATCAGCGTCCTTCCGCGAAAGCGAGTACTTCGTCTCCAAGCGGATCGGCCCCGCTTCCCAGAGCGGCCACCAGTTCGCCTTGTTCATTCACCAAGAATTTGTGGAAGTTCCAACGAACGTTGTGATCGCCAGAGCCATTCAGTTCTTTTTGAGTGAGCCAAGCATACACGGGGTGTTGGTCGTCACCTTTTACATCCACTTTGGCCATCATTGGGAAACTCACGCCATAGTTGCGCGTGCAGAATTCACGGATGTCTGATGCCGTTCCCGGCTCTTGGCGACCAAACTGGTTGCAGGGAAAGCCCAAAATCACGAAATCTTTGTCTTCGCAGCGCTTGTGCAACGCTTCGAGCGGCTTGTACTGAGGGGTGTAACCACAGCGAGACGCCGTGTTGACAATCATCACGCGTTTTCCTTTGAGCTCTGCGAAGGAGAAGGTTTCTCCTTCGAGGGTTTCGGCGGTCAGGTCATGAAATGAAGCCATGGCAGGTGCGGGTTGGTGCCAGGTGCTGGCGTTGAAGGTTTTCCAAGCGACGAGCCCGGCTGTTCCGACGAGCGCGCATGCGATGAGGATGAAGGTTTTGGTCATTTTCACTGTCATGGAACGCCACGTTCAGGATTTTTGTTCAATCCAGCCACTGCGACTGAAGGGGAGAGGGCAGCCTTTTGCCAATGTTCCGACGCAATGTGCCCGAGGGGTCCGTCCACTTTGGGGCAACCCATTCAGGGATCACCAACAAGACCACCCCACCCAAGCCTGCAGCAAGAGTGGATTCGAGCCACCATTCCAATGGCAGCAGGAGCATCGCCGAGGTCGTCAGAATGCCCAACGTCGTGCCTGAAGACAGCGATCTGGCAAGTTCTGTGAATTTGACGTCCAGACGGATCATCACCCATCCTGTGGTCAGCGCCCATTGAAGGGCCGAGGCCGAGACAATCGCCCATGCTGCGCCGACAAGGCCATGTCCTCCGTCCAGCGCAACAAACACGCCAATCCCGACGGCAAGAAAAAAGATCAGCTTGATCACGATGCCAATGCTGAGCCCATCGAGGGCCCTGAGGTTGGCGTCGCCAAGCTTGGTCAACGCGCGGAAAACCACAGCAGCGAAAAGGATTTGGACCACAGGTGCCGCACTTGCAAAACGGTCGCCCAAAAACAACCACGTCACCCCCTCGGCTTGAATGACCAGGGCGGACGCCAACGGAATCGTGAGCAGCGACACGAAATGCATGGCTCGCAAGGTCACGTTGCGCGTTTGCTTGTCGTCGTCCTGAATGCTTGCCATCCCACTGAACAACACGCTGTCTCCCAGCTTGCCAAGCACGGTGATGGGTTGCCCCATGAGGTGCACTGCACGGTCGTAGATGCCGGTTTGGCCTGTGCTCAGTTTTTCGCCCACGAGCCACACGTCGACTTTGGCTGCCGCGTAGGTCAGCAGATTGAAGGCTGTGCTTCTCATGCCATAGCCCAAAAGCTGTCGGATGCGCCCCGCATTGAATCCCGCAAGCCACGGAATGCGTGCCAAGTAGAGGTACCCGAGGCTTAGCACTGCGTTTTGCACCAACAGGGCGGCCACGTAGGCCCAAACACCCGCCCCTTGCCATGCCAACACCAAGCCCACCCCCAAGTTTCCAACCACAATGCCGGTCAAGGCACATGCGGTCAAGGCCTTGAAATTCATGTTGCGGATGAGCAAGCTTCGCGAAACAACGCTGAACCCAGAAATCACGAAACTTAGAGAAATCCAACGAATCACAGGGCGCAAAGTGGGCTCTTCGTAGTGAAGCGCGATTTCAGGGGCTGCGATGAACATGCCGACGAAAAAGACTCCGCCCAAGCATGCGCTGAACCACCACGCGGATGAGATGTGCTTGCGGTCAATGTTCGCAAACTGCACCACGGAGGGCCCGATTCCGACTTGGGCGAAAATTTCCACCACGCCGACAACAATCAAGGCTATGGCCATGATGCCGAAGTCCTCTTCCGTCAACAATCCCGCGAGAATGCGGATGTAGACGAGTTGCAGGATCACCTGCAAAAACACGTTGAGGCTTTGCCAACTCAGCGAAGCCCCCCAAGAGGGCGTACGGCCCCCTTCCGTCATCAGCGTGCGATGCTTACTGCCCTGCGCTCACGAATGACTGTGATTTTCACTTGACCAGGGTAGGTCATTTCATTCATGATGCGCTGACTGATGTCAAAAGACAACTGATCGGCTTGATCGTCACTGACTTGGTCGCTTTCCACCATGACGCGCAATTCGCGTCCCGCTTGAATGGCGTAAGACTTGGTGACGCCAGGATATTCCAAAGCGAGGTTTTCAAGGTCGCGAAGGCGCTGGATGTAGGCTTCCACCATTTCTCTCCGGGCTCCTGGTCGTGCACCGCTGATGGCGTCACACACTTGGATGATGGGAGAGAGGAGGGACGTCATTTCGATTTCGTCGTGGTGGGCGCCGATGGCGTTCAAGATGTCGCCACGTTCGCCGGCTTTTTCAGCCAACTTCATGCCCAGCAAGGCGTGCGGCAATTCACTTTCTTCATCGCTGACCTTGCCGATGTCGTGAAGGAGTCCGGCTCGCTTGGCAGCCTTGGCATCCAATCCAAGTTCGGCGGCCATGGTGGCGCAGAGGTTGGCCACTTCGCGGCTGTGCTGCAACAAATTTTGTCCGTAGGACGAACGGTATTTCATTCGTCCGACCATCCGCACGAGCTCGCCTTTCATGTTGTGGATGCCAAGGTCAATGACTGTACGCTTCCCAGTTTCGGCGATTTCTTCCTCGATTTTCTTGGTCACTTTCGCGACGACCTCTTCGATGCGTGCAGGGTGGATTCGACCGTCGGTCACAAGTTGGTGCAAGGACAGTCGGGCAATTTCACGTCGCACAGGATCGAAGCAACTGAGGATGATCGCTTCCGGGGTGTCGTCCACGATGAATTCCACACCGGTCGCCGCTTCCAGAGCCCGAATGTTCCTCCCCTCGCGTCCAATGATGCGTCCTTTGACATCGTCGTTTTTGATCTGGAACACGGATACGCTGTTTTCCACGCTGTGCTCCGTGGCCACCCTTTGGATGGTCTGAATGACGATTTTTTTCGCCTCTGAATTGGCCTTTTCCTTCGCCTCGTCAATGATGTCCTGGGCCTGGGAAGCGGCCATGGCTTTTGCCTCCGTCTTGATTTGGTCGACCATGGCCTGCTTGGCATCTTCTGCGGTCATGCCGCTGAGTTTTTCCAAAGCATTGATCGCTTTGGCGTGGTCTGCGTCCAAATCTTTGTGCTTCTTCTCGAGGGCATTCAGGCGTTGGGTGAGTTTTTCTTGGTCCTTGTTGAGCTGGCGTTCCGCGTTTTTGTTTTGGTCGATTGTGCGTTGGAGGTTGCTCTCAGTGCGTTTGATCCGATCTTCTCGTTCATTGAGTTTTCGATCGAGATCTTTGCGCTGATTGGCTTGCTTTTCCTTCAGCTCGATGAATTTTTCTTTGGCTTGGAGGATCTTCTTTTCCTTGATCGATTCTCCGCGCAGCTCAGCTTCTTTCAAAATGCTGTCTCGTTTGCCCGTAAGCACGCGCAAGAACAGTGCATAGCCTGCACCACCTCCGAGAAGGAGTCCGGCAGCCGCGGCAATGATTGGGTTCATGGGGTTGTCAATTGGTAGGCCTCCAAGGTCAAGCAGACAACGTTGCGTGAATGCGTTCGAGAAGCTCATCGACTCTTGCCTGCGGCCAAGCCTCGTCGGCCACAGGCTGCACAACCGTGTCAGCAGGGGGCGTATTGGATTGGGCTTGAACGGCAATTTGCAGGGCCGCCATCGCCATCAAATCGATTCTGTCCGAGATGGCATACTGCGATTTCAGCTGTGCAATTTGGGCTTCAACGGCCTTTGCAGCAGCACGCACGACATCCACTTCCTCTGGAGCAAGGGTCAGTGGGTAGGTTCGGCCACCCAAGGTGATGTCGAGCGTTTCCATGATTCTCAAGTTTTGAGAAGGGCGATGCAAGAGTCAATTTCTTCCACAAGCGCATCCAATTCAGCGGCAGACAAAGCTTGATTTGGGGGCGTAGGGGTTGAAAGATTGTTCGATGGGCTGTCCTGCTGTTGGACCTCGAGGAGGGTGCGCTGGGCATCCTGCAATTCTTCGCTTAGAGCGCGGTTGCGTTCTTGTTCAGCCTTGAATGCGTCGAGCAGTGTGCCGACGGCATCAAGCAGATTGGACAAAGATTGTTCTCGGGTAGACATGGGGACAGCTCGTGAACAAATGTAAGCGATTGAGGACCACATGTACGGGAGGACTGCCTGTAGTTTTGCACCATGATCACCTCAGATCCTCGTCGTTCCTTGTCGTCATTGACGTTTGGGGGTGTGCACTTCATGTTTTTCGTGAAGATTTTGTCAATCAGTATGTTGGGTTGGATTGCTTCAATGAATCTGGGAAGTCCTTACGCCCAAACGACTGAACGCGCAGCTGCCTTCAAGGCGCATCATGCTTGGGTGGCACCCCTCGGAATCACCCCTCGTTTGAGTGGCAATTTTGGCGAGCTCAGAGGCAACCATTTTCACACTGGCGTGGACCTCAAAACCGAAGGGCGGGAGGGGGTGGTTGTGCTGGCGTCCACGTCTGGAAAGGTCGCGCGTGTGAAGATGTCACCATGGGGGTACGGAAATGCATTGTACCTCGAAGGACCAGACAACATCACCACCGTGTATGCGCATCTGCAGCGCTTCGCGCCACAGTTGCAGACGTGGGCTGTCAAGCGCACATACAAGGCCAGGACCTTGGGGTTGGATGCGGCACCATCGCCTGAGGGCTCCCTGTACTTTGAGGCAGGAGACACCCTGGGATGGAGTGGCAACTCAGGAAGCAGCGGCGGACCCCATTTGCATTTTGAAGTGCGACAAACCTCCAACCAACACCCTTTGAATCCCCTGGACGGGTGGCTCGACAAACAAGACTCGAGAATGCCTGTCTTGCCCAAGTTTTGGGCCGAATCGGAACTTGGGATGAAGTCATGGGGCTGGACTGAAGACACCGTTCAGGTGCCGTCAAAGGTGAGGTTCGCTGTGGAAGGTTACGATTTGCTTGACGGCGCCTCGAACATCTGTGGACTGCGTTCTCTGGAAGCGTCCCTCACCACGCCGAACGGCACGAAGTTGCTGGCGTACAAGGCATCGTGGGGCGAGCTTGATTTTGGGGTGAACAAGGACATGAACGCCCATGCGTTTTATCCCGTGTGGTCCACCGAACGTGACCAAGTTCACAGATTGCATCGAGTGCCCACAAATCGGTTGGGCATCTACGCCACAGCGCAAGGCGACGGTTTTGTGGAATTGCCAGTCGGTGAGACGGCCTTGCTGGAGGTTGTGGCGTCGGACGCTGCTGGCAACACCACGCGCAGACATGTGGTCATTCGAGGTGCCCAACCCGCCACGCTCGATCCCTGGGAGTCCACCGACATGAAGTGGGAAGGGCAGAGAGCTGCAGTGGTGCCCGACGAACCTGGAGAGGCTCGGTTTGGAGAGGCCACGTTGCGCTGGCGCGCGGGAACGTTTTTTGAAACCACAACCGTGGGATGGGAGCTGGATGCGTCCAGGCAAGGAGGGGCCCTGCATGCCCCGATGGCGCCCTTCAGAAGGTCCGTCGAGGTTTCTTGGCCCATGCCAAGCGACGTGGAGACATGGGAGGGAAGTTGGGCCGTGCTTCCTGGAGAGGCCTTGCCCGTGGACCGTTGGGTGGCCGTGCAACGCAACGCCCGAGGAGAGGCGGAGGCGGTCGAGTTGGTGAACATAGAGCAAGGACGAGTGTCTGTTGCGTTGTCCAAACCAGGGGCTTGGCGGTTGGAACGTGACACAGTGCCCCCCAAGGTCATGCCCTATCACAGTGCCAGTCCACTTGTCGCCACGGGCGATGCGGTTTGGTTTGTCGACGATGCCCTCTCGGGGATTCGCGAGATGGAGTTGCGTCTTGATGGGACTTGGGCGCGACTGGTTTGGGATCCCAAGCGCAACATGGTGACCTACGAGGCCTTCGACGACGTGCATCAGCGAGGGCAGTCGGTCAAGGCGGTGCTCACTGTTGAAGACGAGGTGGGCAACGTGCAGGTTTGGGAAGGGGGGCTGGTTTGGCCTTGAGGCCAAATCCGAGAGGAGGGGTCAACGCTTCACCCGCGACTCAATGAAACTGTAGTCCAAAAAGTACAGCGCGCGCAAGGAGAGGGAATTGGTGAAGCCCTGGTCCAACATGCCCTGCCAATTGTTCCAATACCCGTCAGGCAGCCTGGTCCCAGTCTCGTTGAGGGTGTTTTTCCAAACCAAACTCAACTCGCTTCCAGGGGAGAAGATCCAACGGTAGACCAAGTCAACGCTCCAGGCGTTGTAGTTCACATCCTTGTCTGACGTACCTTCCATTTCATTGATATAGAGGTCGTTGAATGGGGTGCTGCCAAGGGATCCATCGGCTTCTAGGGCGTAAAATTCTTCGTAATCGACGATGCTCCAATAGTGTCGAATGCGCGCGGAAAGGCTCGCAGTGGGCGTGAAGATGTAGCTGGCATTGAGCACGTGGGTGTGGCTCGTGTTTTCTCGCCGCCCAAACAGGCTTACCGTCCCCGAACTCCACAAGTCATCTTCCAAGGACACCCATCCCCGTTCGTTCAGGCGTTGTTGCCAACTCCAAACGTAGTCTGCGCTGAATTTGTCACTGAAGCGGAATCGCGGGGCGAGGCGCAAAAAGAACTCGTCCCAGTCAGAGACATCAGGACGCCAGCGCCGTTTGATGAATGCGTCAAGGGCGACCTGCTTTCGATAGTCGGTTGAGGTGTAATAATCCACAGATGACCAACGAGGTGTTTCAAAGGGGAGGGCATCGATTCTGGAGGCAAACCAATCTCTGCCATTGCCAGGCTGGCTCTCGGCAGTCAGTTTGTTGAACCAAAATGTCTTGGTGACCGCCGCCCACTCTGCAGCCAAGTTCCAATTGCTGTACGCCCGTGGTGAATAGAGCTGATTGTGGTCGGCACCAAGGTTCCACCACATCCGGTTGAATGCGCCGAATGGTTTGTAAATGCCGTATTCAAGGTCGACGTAGGAAACGACTTCGTTGGGGGCAGCGAGGTAGCCCAGGTCGTTGGGGTTGTAGGATTCAGATTCTCGGTAGTGCCCCACGGTTCCCCGGAATTGCCCTGATGTTTTGGCCAAATCCACCCCCCATCGGTGGCCCTCGTCGTGCAGATCAACGTCTCCTTGCGCCATGGTGTTGCGTGCGGCATTGCCAGAAAGCGCAAGGCTGTTGTCTTTGTTGCGAAGGGACCATTCCGTGCCTTGGACGTATGCATCGCGCCCGTCATTTGACCGGACTGTGGCGGTGCTGAGTGCTGTGATGTACCCGTTGTTGGGCAGGTTTTGGTCGACCACAGTCACGTTGTAAGACGTCAACGCATTGGCGCCATCAGTGGTGTCACGTGCGAAGGCTTGGAACACGCCTATCCCGGTGCTGGAGGCGGTTCGGCCACTGAATTTGGTGGCATTGAACAGCTGACCTTCGGATCCGATTCTGCGGCTGTAAAACAACCCACCTTTGTTGAAGAGGTCTGTTCCCTCGAGAAAGAAGGGGCGGTTTTCAGCGAACTGAACTTCAAATGGGCTGAGGTTGAGCACAAGGTTGTCGGTGACCACCTGGCCAAAGTCCGGCACCAACGTCATGTCGACTGTGAAGGCGTCGCCAATGCCCACTTTGGCATCCATTCCACCATTGACAGGCGTCGCCCATTGACGCTCGCCCGCTTCGTTCACGGCGGTGGTGGTGTAGGCGCTGATGTAGGGGAAGAGTGCGATTCGAGGGGGCGTGTCAACCCCTTCGATGCCGCGAAGGACCCCGCCCTGATTGACCATGCCCTGCATGGTGGGGTCCAAGGCATTCCACACCGTTTCCTCGCGCGAGCGACGCACCGTTCGCCAAATGTTCATGCCCCAAACCTGTTCCACACCGTCCGGAAGGCTCGGCATCCGAAACTGGCTCCAAGGAACCCTGATTTCAGTGGACCATCCGCCATCGTGGATTTGGCTTTTCACTTCCCAAACGCCATTCCACGCATCATCGGAGCCTTGGGCATTCATGATGAAATCGTTCAACGCTCCTCGAGGTGTGGTGCTGAAACCCACGGAGTTGATGCCGTCGTTGTACGGGCTGAACCAAATGCCAAATTCGTCCGAATTTTCCACCCTGTCGCGCACGCTCAACTGCTGAAGAATGGAGTCAGGCGCTGGGTCGTACATCTGAGCAGCCACGTACAGGTTTTGGTCGTCGTAGGCAATCCAAACCTCAGTTCGGTGGGTTGGTGCGCTTTGGGGATAGGGGCGGCTTTGGGTGAAATTGGTGGCGCACGGTGCGGTGAGCCAAATCGACTCGTCCAGCTTGCCATCAATCACCGGTGGGGCGTCAATGCGGAAGGCCGTTGCCGATTGGTTGGTGAGATTGAACGTCGTTTGGGCTGTGGCCTCAATGCCAACAAGCACGCTCAAGCCCCAAACCATCTTGCCCCAGGTGTTCATGGACGATTTTCGTTTCAACGATAGATGCGCTGTTGGTTCAACCAGTTTTGGTAAGCCCTGGCGTTGCGTAAATGTTCGCGATAGGTCTTTGCAAAATCGTGGGTTCCATCGCCACCTGGTTTGGCGCACATGTACAAAAACCGGTGGTCAGCAGGGTGCAGTACGCTTTGAAGGTACCTGGGGTCCACGAAGCGAATGGGGCCAGGTGGCAGGCCCCGATGTTTGTATGTGTTGTAAGGCGAGTCGACCTCCTTGTGCACGTCAAGCACACGTCGAATGGTTGGATCGTTCAAGGCGAAAATCAAGGTTGGGTCGGCTTGAAGCGCCATGCCTTTTTTCAACCGGTTGAGGTACAAGCCCGCCACTTGAGGTGCTTCTCGAATCACCGCGGTTTCCGCTTGCACAATCGACGCCAAGACGGTGACCTCACGGGGGGTCAAGCCCAAAGCTCGTGCAGCGGCAAGACGGTCTTCGTTCCACCACGCTGCGTGTTCCCGAAGAACGCGCTGGGCCAACCCATCGACATCCGTTTCCCACCACATTTCATACGTGTTGGGCACGATGCGCCATCGCATGGAATCTCGCATGAACAGCTCGGCGACATCGATGCTGTCAGCGAAAATTCGACGCGCCGTTGCCCCGGCGACAGGTCCAACTTCACGACCTGAAGGGATGACCACCTTGACGGGCTCGCGCTGTCCGGTCACAAGGCGGATCGCACTTTGCTTCACAGGCTCGTGGGCGGGAAACGTGTAGCGCCCTGGTTTCAATCGTGTGGTCCAATCACGGAGGCTCAAGTGGTCCGCCACGCGTTGACCGCAGTCAGGCAATTGTTGGATCAATTCGTCCACCAATTCTGAGGCATTCAACCCCGGAGGCAACAGCACGGTCACCTCTTGATCGTGCCAAGATCCTGACATCCAGCGCTGCCAGGCACCAGCGGCCACCAATCCGACCACAAATGTGGTCAGTGCGAGTAACGAAAAGAGGCGTTTGCGATTCATGATGGGGCAGAAGCGGATTCAAACAACAGCTGACAGGTGATCAGGTTGTCCCAGTTTCCCTCACGTGTTCTTAACCAATGCTTTCGAGCGCCGGTTTCTTCGTAGCCAGCTTGTGCGAAGAGGCGTCGAGAAGTGCTGTGGCTTTCCGGGATTTCTGCATAAAGCTGTTTCAATCCCAAATGCTGCAAGGCATAAGTTGCAAGCAACGCCAGCCCCGCCAAGGCGTGTCCTTGCCGGCGAAAATTGGGTTCAATGTGCACGGCCACACCCGCCCGACACTGCCGCGGGTCGAAGTCGTAAAGGTCCAAGGCGCCGATGGTTTGCCAACCTTCTGACGTTTTTTGGTCAAGCATCCATCGACATTGGCGGGATTGGTACAGATCACTGTTCCCCTGGACAAATTCCGTCATCGCTTCACGACTGACGGGCTGGAGCGTGGCGCCCATCCACCAGTCTGAACTGTTGTTTTCCCAGGAGCACAGAAGGTCAACGTCCCTTGTTTCCATGGCGCGGAGTCGATGCAGTTCAGAGGCTAGCACGCCGCGAAGATAGCCGTACCTTCGGCCTCATGCGGAGAATCTGTTTTGTCCTTCTCATCGCGGTCTTTGGTCCTGGGTGCACAGTGAACCAAGATTTGCTTTTTCGCACCACTGCGGAACAAGAGTTCGCCCAATTGAATGAGGCGACCAACGAGGCCTACGCCTTGGCGCCCAACGATCGATTGCAGTTGCAATTGTTCTCCAACCGAGGTCAGCTGCTCATGGCGCTGACAGCAGGGGCTTCTGAAGGTGGCCAAAACAACAATTTCATGCAACAGCAGCGCAATGCTTTCACCTACCGCGTGGAGCTTGACGGAACCGTCGAGTTGCCTGAGGTGGGAGCGGTGCACCTCGCCGGGCTCACATTGGATGAGGCGGAGCGTACAATTGAGGATGCCTACGAAGCCGAGTACGTCGAGCCATATGCGCTTTTGAAGGTGGTGAACAACCGCGTTTTGGTCTTTCCGGGAGAGGCAGGCCAAGCCACGGTGATCACCCTTGAAAACCAAAACACGACCGTCATTGAAGTGCTGGCCCAAGCCGGCGGCATTCGCGCACGAGGCCGTTCGAAGCGCATCAAACTCATCCGTCAAAAAGGAGATGAGAACCTTGTGTTCATGATGGACCTGAGTACGGTTGATGGACTCGAGGCTGCTCGGACTGTGGTGCAAGCCAATGACATCATCTACGTGGAGTCCAATCCACAAATTGTGAGGGAGGCCCTGGCGGATGTGTCGCCATTGGCCCAAATGATCACTACGGTCACTTCGCTCTTTTTGACCTATCAAGTGCTGTCAACCCGAGACTGATGGAACTGCAAACGACCCCCATCGAAGGATTGCTGTTGGTGCGTCCAAGGGTGTTCGAGGACGAGAGAGGCACGTTTTCTGAAACCTGGAATCAGAATGCGTTTGACGAGGCGATGGGTGAGGCGGTGAGGTTTGTCCAAGCCAATGAAAGTGTGTCCAAAGCCGGGGTGTTGAGGGGACTGCATTTTCAGGCGCCGCCGCACGCCCAGGGAAAATTGGTCCGTGTCGTTCGTGGCCGCGTGCTGGACGTCGCAGTCGATTTGCGTTTCGGGAGCCCCACCTACGGACAGCATCACGCAGCCTTGCTCACAGGAGAAAACAGGTGGCAGTTTTACGTGCCTCCGGGGTTTGCACATGGATTCTTGTCGCTGGAGGACGACACGGTGTTTCAATACATGTGCACCGCACTGTACCACCCAGGCTCAGAGCTATCATTGAGGTGGGACGACCCCGACTTGGGCATTGACTGGGGAGTGAACGCGCCTGAAGTCAGCAGCAAGGATGCCGAAGCCCCGAGTTTTGAGGGCTTTCGCTCGCCTTTTGTTCTGTGAATTCCGTCGGCTGTTCAGAATTCATTTATCCTGATTGTCGTGTTGAAACTGCGCTGAGGGCGTCGAGATTTTGAGTGGATTCTCGAGGCAATTTGACTTTCATGTTTCCAACATTCACTGTCACCCCCAAAACGTTCGCCGTCGCAACTGTGTGCATCGGCATTGGCGTTTGGATGAGCACCACTTCCGTGGCCAGCAAAACCTTCGAATTTGAAGTCGACAACCGCAAGCACGCCCCTGTCATCTCGCCAACAATGCCCGACGATTTGACGTTGTTTGGGGAGCCAGTGCCATTGCAAAATTTTGGAGTGCGGGAAGCGTTGGATCGTGAGCTCGTGGTCAACACGTATCGTCACAGCTCGACCATTTTGTACCTCAAGCGGGCATCGCGCTGGTTCCCCTTGATAGAGCCGATCTTGGAAGAAGAGGGCGTCCCTGCGGACTTCAAATATTTGGCCGTCATTGAAAGCGGATTGAGCCAGGTGGTCAGTCCGTCAGGGGCCTCTGGCTTTTGGCAATTCATGAAGCGCACTGCTCCGGAATATGGGTTGGAGGTCTCTTCAACGGTGGACGAGCGCTACCACGTGGAGAAGGCCACGCGCGCGGCGTGTGCTTATCTCAAGGATGCGCATGCCAAATTTGGAAGCTGGGTGCTTGCCGCGGCCTCCTACAACATGGGCCGTGCTGGTGTTGCCAATGCGCTGGCTTCCCAGCACGTCACGACATACTGGGACTTGCATTTGAATTCAGAGACGGCCCGTTACGTGTACCGCCTCCTTGCCTTGCGTGAGGTGATGGATCGGCCTGAAGGTTTTGGATTTCATTTGGGCAAATCTGATGTTTATGCCCCTTTGGAAAGTCGCATTGTTGAAGTGTCCCAATCCATACCAAGCTTGACTGAGTTCGCCTTGAACGAAGGCACCACGTTGAGAGAGCTCAAGGCCATCAACCCTTGGATGCGCAGCTCCTCTTTGTCTGTGCCGTCAGGCAAAACCTACCAAGTCCGCATTCCGCGCTGAATCACCGCGGCTCACTGGGAGGTCTTGAAGCCCCCCGGGGCAATGGCACTCGTTTTCATTCGGTCCAAACCGTCTTCGTTGATGACATAGGCTGACTGAATACCGGGCTGGTCAAGGGCTTCTTGGACGTTGAAGATGGCCCCCGCAGGCACGTTGTTTGCCAAAAGCTTGCCCAGCAAATCCTGTCGTTTCAATGATTTCGCAGCGTCATTCAAGGAACGCATCAACGCTTCGCGATGCTCGAGACGGTCGGTGTTGGTTTGGAACGAGGCAGCTTCGCCCAGTTCGGGTGCGTTCAACGTCAGGCACAAGTTCACGAACTGCGCGTCGCTCCCCACGGCGAGCACAATTTCCCCATCACTGCACGTCAGGACATCGCCATAGGGTGCGATGTTGGGGTGCTCCGATCCTTGACGCTGAGGGATCTTCCCGTTGATGAGCACGTTGGTCGCTTGGTTTGCAAGGGCCGTCAATCCCGACCCAAGTAGGCTGACTTCGGCGTAACTGCCTCTCCCTGTCCGTTCTCGTCGGTACAATTCCGCGAGGACGGCAGTCCTCATGTGATGCGACGCCAACACGTCCATCAAGGCGACGGGAAGCCGGGCAGGCGAACGGTCGGGGTGGCCGTTCATGGACATGAATCCGCTCTCTGCTTGGATGACCACGTCGTAGGCCAAACGGGCAGGGTCGAATTCGCTTCCAATGAGTCTGACATGAACCAATCGGGGAAACCGTGCTTGCAAGTCGTGGGGGAGAAGGTCCATGACTTCCAAATCGCGCCACTTCATGTTTTGGATCAGGACATCGGCATCCTCCAACATTGCGGACAGCCACCCTCGGCCTTCGTCGGTCTTCAAATTGCATGTCGCGGTCCGCTTTCCAGTGTTGGCCGCAGCGTGGTAAGCCGAAGTGCGATTCGTGGGTTCATTGGGCACGCGCCAGGATTGGGTCACGTCTCCACCAGGGGCTTCAACCTTCAACACCTCGGCACCGCATTCGGCGAGGAACGACCCGGTCATCGGGCCCGCGAGCACACTTGAAAGGTCGACCACCTTGAGCCCTTCGAGCAATCCATCCATGACGGGAAGGTACACCCAGGGCCAACAATCCGATTCAGGTGGTCAGGGCTTCTTTGTAAGTGTCAATGGCGCGTTGTCTTGCCATTTTGTGATCCACCATAGGTTGGGGATAGGCCGAGGTTCCCCATTCCGGCACCCAGCGCTTCACATAGGCATAATCTGGATCAAATTTTTGGAGCTGAGACGTGGGATTGAACACGCGGAAGTACGGCGCGGCATCGCATCCCGATCCAGCTGCCCATTGCCATCCACCGACGTTGCTGGCCAACTCGAAGTCAAGCAGGTGGGCCGCAAAATGCCGCTCGCCGAGACGCCAATCCATCAGCAGGTGCTTGCAGAAGAACGAGGCCACCACCATCCGGACACGGTTGTGCATGAATCCTGTGGCCAAAAGTTCACGCATGCCAGCATCCACGAGGGGATATCCCGTTTGGCCTTCTTGCCACCTTTTGAATCCTACTTCGTCATGTCGCCACGGAACCTTGTCGTACTTCGGGCGGAAGGCATTGGTCATGCTGTGCGGAAAGGCATGCATGATGGCCTGGTAGAAATCCCGCCAAATCAATTCAGTCAGCCATTTCTCGCTGTGCTTGAAGCCCATTTGGGCCGCTTGACGGATGCTGATGGTGCCAAACCTCAAGTGCACGCTGATCCTCGTCGTCCCTGGCTTGGAGGGCACATCGCGCATGTCGGCATAGGCCTTCAATGTGGTCGGCGCGATGTGGGCTTCCGGCGCTGCGATGCGGCTTCGCGTGAACCCCATGTCTTCAAGGGAAGGCATCTCAGGGGCGGTCCATGCATGCAACGCATCAAGATGTGCTTCCGAAGGTGCTTGAGCCATGTTGGCTTCGGTCAAGTTGGCATGCCAACGCTTGCTAAAGGGCGTGAATACGGTGTACGGTGAGCCGTCTGGCTTCATCACCTCGCCTGGCGCTTGAATGACATGGTCTGTGCACGTGTGAAAGGACTTCCCCAATCCTTCCAACATGCTTTGCACTTTGCGGTCTCGCTGTTGAGCATACGGCTCGTAGTCTTCGTTGGTGAAGACCCCTTGGACGTTGGGGTCTTGAGCCAAAGCAGTCAACATCTCAACCGGGTCGCCGTGCAGCACCAAGATGTCGCCGTTCCTCTTCGCAGCATCTTCCTTCAACCCACGGACGCGGTCGTGCAAGAAGGTGACGCGGGCATCCTCTTTGGATTCGAGTTTGTCCAAAATGTTGCGATCGAACACAAACACCGGGACGACGTTGTGACCAGACGTGAGGGCGGAGTGCAGGGCTCGGTTGTCTTGCCATCGAAGGTCGCGTCTGAACCAATGCAAGACCACTGGCGTGGTGAAGGAAGGAAAGGTCATGGATGAAAGTTGACATGTTTGGACAAGGAAACGGCCCGCTTCCGCGGGCCGCCCTTTGTTCCAAAAACTGGATCAAAACACCTTACGATCTCGTGAATGTCA
>JBELLK010000024.1:0-2016 GCA_042088625.1 Flavobacteriales bacterium | reverse complement strand
GCTTTGCCTAACCTCGCGGACATCTTGACCTACCACGTGGTTGCGGACTCTGTCGTGAGCGGCGACCTCATGGAAGGTGCTACGGCCACCACCATCTTCGGTGCTGACGTGACCTTCTCCTTGATGGGCGGTGCCATGGTCAATGATGCCAACATTGGCCCAGCCGACATCACTGCAGACAATGGTGTAGTGCACGTCATTGACGCCGTGTTGCTCACATTCGGCTGCACCGATGAAAATGCCTGCAACTACGATGACTTGGCGTTGGTCGACGATGGTTCTTGCGGTGAGGCCGTTGGTGCCATGTGCGACGATGGGGATGAGAACACGGTCAACGACATGGTGACTGAAGGTTGCGGATGCGCTGGCATCCCAGCAACCGTTGTGGACATTGTGGTGAACAGTCCAGTTCACACGTTGCTCACTCAAGCGGTTCTGGCAGCAGATTTGGCGGGCACACTGTCTGAAGCTGATTCAGTGACTGTTTTCGCACCCACCGACGACGCCATCACGGCGTTGGTGACTGCATTGGAAATCACCGCTGAAGACTTGTTGGCTTTGTCAAACTTGGCTGGCATTTTGACCTACCACGCTGTGGGTGCGGTTGCCATGAGCACTGACTTGAGCGATGGTCAACAAATCACAACGCTTCAAGGAAGTGATGTCTCGGTGACCATCTCCGGTGACACCGTGATGATCAACCAAGCCATGGTGACGGTCGCTGACCTGGTGGCTGGCAACGGTGTGGTTCATGTGATCGACGCCGTGTTGCTCACTGAGGGTTGCACCAACGAAGATGCATGCAATTACGACGCCCTTGCCTTGACAGACGATGGCTCCTGCATCTTGCCAGGCGACACGTGTGACGACGAAAACTGGTTGACTGAAAACGACACGTTGAATGCCGATTGCAACTGTGTCGGTGACGACATTCAGTTCGCCACTGTCGTAGACATCGTGGTGGCCAGCCCCATCCACGAGCTGTTGGAGGCAGCCGTTTTGGCGGCCGATTTGGCCGGAACTCTTTCCGAAGGCGATTCGTTGACGGTCTTTGCCCCAACAGACGACGCCATCGGCGCGCTTGTGGAAACCTTGGAAATCACCGCTGAAGACTTGTTGGCCTTGCCAAATTTGGCAGAAATCCTGACCTACCATGTTGTGGGTGCCGTTGCCCTGAGCACAGACCTCAGCGATGGACAGGAAATTCCAACATTGCAAGGCGCAAACGTGGACATCACCATCAACGCGGACACCGTGATGGTGAACGATGCGATGGTCATCGTCGCGGATTTGATTGCCGACAATGGTGTGGTGCACGTCATCGACGCTGTGTTGTTGCCTCCCACTCCTGACAGCATTGACGAAGCGGTTGCCAATTGGACCGTGATGCCCAACCCAGCTAAGGACGTCATCACCTTGACGGGTGTGGCGCCTGCTGCACGCATCGCCATGATCGACCTCACGGGTCGCACAGTGCGCGAGTTCGCTCAAGGCACAACCGTGTTGTCAGTAAGCGACATGCCACGAGGCACGTACTTGTTGACGGTCACCGAAGGCCGCAACATCCAAACGAAGAAAGTGATGGTGCAGTAAGCGCCGAATTGAAATCATAAGAAAGGCCCCTCGCGAGAGGGGCCTTTTTTGTTGCCGCGAATGAAGGCATGATGCCAACCAGTGACGTTTCCGTCAATTCACGCAACTCGCCAGGGCCTCGGACAAGGTTGGGTGCTGCCATTCAAATCCAGCTTCTTGAAGTTTAGCGGGCACCGCATTTTGGCCTTCAAGAAGGAGGGAGGACATCTGGCCCATGGCCAAGGAAAGCGCAAACGCAGGCACGGCTGGAGCCCAATGCGGCCGATTCAAGGCTTGGGCCAGCTGGGTGGAGAAGGCGGCATTGGAGGTGGCTTCCGGGGCGACCACATTGAACGGGCCTTTGACCTCTGGGTTGTCGGCGGACCACAAAATGAACTTGACCACGTCATCGATGTGGATCCATCCCATGGGTTGTTTTCCTGA
>JBELLK010000023.1:14315-36041 GCA_042088625.1 Flavobacteriales bacterium | reverse complement strand
GTGGAGCAGGAGGGAGTCGAACCCCTGAATCCATGCCTTGTGAAGTGACAATTCCGAAGAGGAACGCGGACCTCTCTTTTCAGAGGTCGGCGGGGGAGACCACGTCGTGGCCGCCGGCCTGGAGGTAGGCGTCGCGCTCGAAGAGGGCGAGGTCGGATTGGACCATTTCGCGGCACATCTCTTCGAGGGTGGTGGTGGCTGTCCAACCGAGGACTTCGCGGGCCTTGGTGGCGTCGCCGATCAGCAGGTCGACTTCGGCGGGGCGGAAGTAGCGCGGGTCGATCTTGACCAGGACGTTGCCCGTCTCGGGGCAGTAGCCCTCTTCGTTGGCGCCCTCGCCGCGCCATGCGACGGTGATGTCGACTTCTTTGAACGCCATGGTGGCGAAATCTCGGATGGTGGTGGTGACGCCGGTGGCCAGCACGTAATCGTCAGGGGTGTCCTGTTGGAGCATGCGCCACATGCCCTCCACGTAGTCCTTGGCGTGACCCCAGTCGCGTTGGGCGTCGAGGTTGCCGAGGTACAGGCAGTCTTGCATGCCGAGCTTGATGCGGGCAACGGCGCGCGTGATTTTTCGGGTCACAAACGTCTCGCCGCGGCGCGGGCTCTCGTGGTTGAAGAGGATGCCGTTGCTGGCATGCATGCCGTATGACTCGCGGTAATTTTTGACAATCCAAAACGCGTACAGCTTCGCCACGCCGTAGGGACTGCGAGGATAGAAGGGGGTGGTTTCGGATTGAGGGACCTCCTGCACCAGACCGTAGAGCTCGGAGGTGCTTGCCTGGTAGAATTTGACCGTCTTTTCTATGCCAAGAATGCGGATGGCTTCCAGGAGGCGAAGCGTGCCAAGGGCGTCGGCGTTGGCGGTGTATTCGGGCGTTTCAAAGCTGACCTGCACGTGGCTTTGGGCTGCCAAATTGTAGATCTCGTCTGGCTGCACCTCCTGGACAATGCGAATCAAATTGGTGCTGTCGACCAAATCGCCGTAGTGAAGCTTCAGCCGCACGTTCTCCTCGTGAGGATCTTGGTAGATGTGGTCGATGCGATCCGTGTTCAACTGAGAGGCACGACGCTTGATGCCGTGGACTTCGTAGCCCTTCTCGAGTAGGAGCTCAGTGAGGTAAGCTCCGTCCTGGCCGGTGATGCCTGTGATGAGTGCTTTTTTGGTCGCCATGAAGGCGAAAATACGCCTAAGGCAGGACCTCGCACCTTCAGCCCGCGAGTTCTTGGTTTTTCACAAGCTTGGCATAGTGTCCGCCCATGCCCATGAGCTCGTCGTGCTTGCCCTCTTCGACGACCTGACCGTCTTCCATCACGCAAATGCGATTGGCGTTTTTGACGGTGCTCAGGCGGTGGGCGATGACCACAGAACTTCGGCCTTTCATCAATGCGTCGAGCGCTGCTTGGACTTCGCGTTCTGACGTGCTGTCCAATGCGCTTGTGGCCTCGTCGAGGATCAGCAAGTCGGGGTCTTTGAGGATGGCCCGAGCGATGGCGATGCGTTGACGTTGGCCGCCAGACAGTTGCACCCCGCGCTCGCCGACAAGGGTGTCCAAGCCCTCGGGGAAGTCCTGGATGAAGTTCCACGCGTAGGCGCGCTTGGCCGCATCAATGACTTCCTCTTCGGTTGCGTCAGGACGGCCGTAGCGAATGTTGCTTCTCAAGTCACCACCAAACAAGATGACTTCCTGTGGCACAAACGCGACGCGCTGTCGGTAGCCCCTCAAATCGAGCTTCGAGGCAGGGGTGTCGCCCACCTGGAGCGCTCCCGAGTCGGGTTCGTGAAAGCGGAGCAGGAGAGAGGCGACCGTGCTTTTTCCTGCGCCACTGGTGCCGACCAGCGCCACTTGGTCTCCCGCATCGATGCGGAGGTTCAGCCCTTTCAGCACATGGACGTCTGGACGCTGGGGGTAATTGAAATGAACGTCTTTGAGCGTCAACGTCTGGCGAAGCGACAATGCAGGGGTGGGGGTGTCGAGGTCGTGGACTTCGCGTTCTTGGCCGACGATGTCCATGACGGATTCGATGGCACCGAGGCCCCGTTGGAGTGCGCTGAATTGTGCGGCCATGCCGCCAATGCTTCCGGCCACGAGGCCTGTCATCAACAGGAACGTGAAGAAGTGCTCACTCGCCAACTCGCCCTGTTGCATGAGGTCGGCGCCTTTGAAAATGACCAAGGTGATAGCCCCAAAAATGAACAGGATGATGAAGCTCGCGAAGGTGCCCCGCCACAACGCCCCGCGCATGGCGAGCCGTTTGATTTCCTCAGCGTGGGTCCCGTATTTCCGACGCTCAAGCCATTCATTGGCGTAACTCTTGACACTGACAATGGCCGTCAGGACGTCTTGGACCACGACGTTCGAGGCGGCCACCTCGTCTTGGGTTTGCTTGGACAGCTTGCGGATGAAACGCCCAAACACCACGGCCGCCACAATCATCACAGGCAACGTGCCGAGCATCCAAAGGGTGAGTTCCACCGAGAAGTAGGCCAACGCCACAATGCCGCCCACGATCAAAATGAGTCCTCGAAACAACTCTGCCAATGTGACGGTGAAAATGTCCTGGATGGTCGCGATGTCTGCGCTGATGCGGCTGTTCAAGTCACCCACGCGTCGAGCATCGTAAAACGCCATGGGCATGCTTACAAGCGCATCGAAGGCATCTTGGCGCATCGACAGCATCATCTTTTCGGTCATGTCGGCGAAGAGAAGCACACGCACAAACGAGAAAAACGACTGAATGGCCAAGGCCCCAAGCAGGGTCCACCCAATGGAAGTCAAATCGTCCAGATCAATGCCAAGCCACGGCATGCTCTGGGTGGTTCCTGAAGCCCCCACACCGCCGAGTTGTCCCCAAAGTCGCGTGATGACGAGCGTCAAGAACCCTGAAATGCTCATGACCACCATCCCCACCGCGAAATGTCCAGTGTAGGGCCTCAGGTACTTTTGCATCCGACCAAACCCGCGCAGGTCCTTGAATGAGAACCTCTTTTTGGGGCTGTCTTCGGAGGAGTTGAGGGGTGGATGCGGTCGGCTGTGCGCCATGGGGAGAGGGTCTTGAGGGTCTTGTCTTGCGAAATTAGGGCGCCTCTCCTCCAGGAATGTCACAACTTTGTAGAACGAATGTGGCCTTCCTCGCTTGGAGGAACAAAAAGGGTGTACTATCTTTGCCCTCCCTTATTGGGAAAACAGACCACGATGAAAAGGACATTTCAACCCTCCGTTCGGAAGCGCCGCAACAAGCATGGTTTCCGCAAGCGCATGTCTACGGCCAACGGCCGCAATGTTTTGAGTTCGCGCCGTCGAAAGGGACGCAAGAAGTTGTCTGTGAGTTCTGAGCGCCGCCACAAAGGCATCGAGCGCTAAGCAACGAGTTTACCAGCCATTGTGCTGTCAAGGGGATTCCACTCGGAGTCCCCTTCTTTTTTGTCCTCATTTTGCATCGAGTATGATGCGGTCATCCTCAAGTTGAACTTTACCTTTCTCAAAAAACTTTGACATGCGCTTTTCGTTTTATGCCTGCCTCGCTTTGGCCATTGGTGCATCGAACCCAATGCAAGCCCAATCTGAATTGGAAGTGTTCTCTGAAATGGGGGATGCGTTCACGTTGTAATTGAACCAAATGAAGATGAACGATGAGCCTGCGCCGAGGGTTTTGGTGGAGGTCAATGCAGGGTTCTACCAAGTTCGCATTGACTTCGCAGAAACCGGCCGAGCAGATTTGTTCAAGAACAACTTCGGCACGGAGGCAGGCATGCGCACCACAGGCAAAATCACAATGAACCGCAAAGGAGAATTCGTCCTGCGCCCCTTCGGCCACGTTCCCATGAGTCAAGCGCCTGCAGCACCAACTTCACCCGCCGCCAGCATGCAAGCGCCTGCGTCCGAAGTCACCCATTCCACAACCATCCAAACACAGGGGGCAGCTGCACCTTCAGGCCAGGGCGACTCAACCACCGATCAGGTGAACATGAACGTCAACATTGGAAGCTCAGTCGTGCCGGGAGGCATCAACATGAACGTTCAAATGTCCACCACCGAGTCTTGGTCCACCACGGAAAGCACAACCACCACGTCTTCTTGGGGAGAAAACACCGGCACCTCATCGGCTGCTGAGCCTGTGAGCATGGATGACCTCGACTTTGAGGATTACCTGGCGGCGATCAAGGCCAAGACATTTGAAGACAGCAAGCAGTCCACGGCTGAAGCGCCGCTCAAAGCAGGGGCCATGTTGAGTGCAGGTCAAATTGCACGGGTCATGAAGGCCTTCGATTTCGAGTCAACTCGGGTCGATTTTGCGGTGTTCGCCCATCCCCATTGCGGCGATCCTCAGAATTACTACATAACGCACGGTGCGTTTGAGTTTGAGCTCTCCATCGACGAGCTCAATGAGGCCATCGGTCAATAAGAAGTCCAGACCATCAGCAGCTGGCCTTCCACCAAGGTCCAATCTCCTTGCCACGGTGTTCCGCGAACTTCACCACGGAGCATTCCGGGTTGATGATCGTCGGCCTCGGTGAGGTCGTAAAGGATGGCCTCGGTTTGAAAATCGAGCACGGGACCATGGCCCTTGAACATCGCTTCTTTCGTGGCCCACGCCCAGGCTTCGCGTCCGCGCCATTGGGATTGCTCTGTGCTGGACATGACACGTCCTGCCACCTTTTTCAGCCGAGCGTCGTCGGTTTGCACGAGGTCAATCCCTCCTGAGGTGCGTCCATCCGCCCATCGCGCCACGGCGGCCCAAACGGTGTCCTCAACATCGCAATGGGAAATGCTCAAGGCTTGGCGGCCATTCGCATCGCCTTCATGTAGCCACGGTTTGCCGTTTTCATCGTGCTCCAGATGCCAATCCCCATGTCTGAGCATCTCGTTGAGAGCCAGTGTCACGGCTTTGTGTTCTCGTTGACGGGCAGTTGGCAAGTCTTGAATTTGACGCCAAGGGAAGTGAGGCTGCAGTTCATGCCCTTCAACGGGAACTTCAGCCAGCTGCCAAAGAACAATCTCGACACCTTGTGGTTGGAACGGCAGCACGTGCTGAGGCATGGGGGCAAAGGAAGGGGGTTTGGCCTTCTCCTCCAAAGGCCAGGCATTTCGTACTTTTGCAACGCTAAACTCAAGAAAACCATGGGCAACACAACACCCACAATGACAGTTCCTTACAAGGTCAAGGACATGAGCCTTGCCGAATGGGGCAGAAAAGAAATTACCCTCGCCGAGGCAGAAATGCCAGGTTTGATGGCGTTGCGTGAGGAATACGGTGCGTCCAAGCCGCTGGCTGGCGCTCGCGTTGCAGGTTGTCTGCACATGACCATCCAAACGGCGGTGCTCATTGAGACGCTCGTTGAACTCGGCGCCGATGTGACCTGGTCTTCTTGCAACATCTTCTCGACGCAGGATCACGCCGCTGCAGCCATTGCCGCTGCCGGCATTCCCGTCTACGCTTGGAAAGGCATGACCGAGGAGGAATACGAGTGGTGCATCGAGCAGACCCTCTTCTTTGGCGAAGAGCGGAAGCCATTGAACATGATCCTCGACGATGGGGGCGACCTGACCAATGTGGTGCTCGACAAGTACCCTGAACTCGCTGCAGGCATCAAGGGCATTTCTGAGGAAACCACCACAGGTGTGCTTCGCCTCTACGAGCGCGAAAGGAATGGCACGCTTCCCATGCCAGCCATCAACGTCAACGATTCGGTGACCAAGTCGAAGTTCGACAACAAGTATGGCTGCCGTGAATCCTGCGTAGATGCGATTCGCCGCGCTACCGATGTGATGATGGCGGGCAAAGTGGCCGTCGTTGCTGGGTTTGGTGACGTTGGAAAAGGCTCGGCCGAGTCTTTGCGAAACGCTGGATGTCGCGTGATTGTCGCTGAAATCGATCCGATCTGTGCGCTGCAAGCGGCAATGGAGGGCTTTGAAGTCAAGAAGATGTTGGACGCCGTTGCGGAGGCAGACATCGTGGTGACGGCAACCGGCAACAAAGACATTGTCGCAGGCGCGCACTTTGAGGCCATGAAGGACAAGACCATCGTGTGCAACATCGGACACTTCGACAACGAAATCGACGTGGCTTGGCTCAACACCAACCACGGCAGCACGAAGGACACCATCAAGCCTCAGGTGGACATGTACACCATCGACGGCAAAGACATCATCCTGCTCGCGGAGGGACGTTTGGTCAACCTCGGTTGCGCCACAGGCCACCCAAGCTTTGTGATGTCAGCGTCATTCACCAACCAGACCATCGCCCAAATCGAGCTCTGGAACAACCCCGACAAGTACGAGAACAGCGTGTATACCTTGCCCAAGCACTTGGACGAGAAGGTTGCTCGCTTGCACTTGGCCAAAATCGGCGTTGAGATCGACGATCTCAGCAACGAGCAAGCCGATTACATTGGCGTCCCAGTTCAGGGACCATTCAAAGGCGAGGCTTACCGCTACTGATCCATCGACATCGGCCTCCTCATCGAGGCCCCGAAAAAGACAACCCTGCCCTTTCGGCGGGGTTGTTTTTTTCAATTGTAAATCTGAAGAATCGGATCGTTCCAAGTGGTCCGGTACCGGTGCAACGGCACCTCGGCAGGTCCGTTCATCACACTGCCGTCGATCATCAACCACTGGCTTTCTGAACAGTCGCTTTCGTCGCGCAACGTGACGTTGTCGTCGTCAAGGGTCACCTGGCAGCCCAAGGCCACGTCAAAGGTGGAATGACGGTCCAACACGATGAACTCGTCCAAAGCATTTCGCCGGATGTACAAGCCTTTCGAACCTCCAGGGATGGCAATGGCTTGGGACACGTGGTCCAAGTCGTTGTAGGCTGGCAGGTTGACGTTGATGTCCACGTTGACAGGAACGTAAGGGATGTACTGCTGCTGTTCTCCACATGACGTGCACGACGTCAACACGAGCAACAAGGCTCCAATCCACACGGAGGCTTTGGTCCGCAAACCGAGAGGATCCTTCGGCGCGCCTGCTTTGAATGCCTTCACGTAGTTGGGTTCGTAATTGGCCAAATCGGCATGCACTCCCTCCACCAATTGCGCTTCGGCCAGCGCGGCTCCGTCTCTGGCTAGGGGCCACGCCTCCACAAACGTTCGCCCTTCTCCGGCCAGGGTTCCTTCGCATTTCACGGCGCCGTCCCCAATGAATTGAGCGGGCCCTTCAAAGGCGTCGGGACGTTGATCCACTTCAACGGGTGTGGTGGCACTCGTGCGGTGGCCTGAGGCGTCGAACGTTGCTGTGTACACTTCCATGCGTCGGGCATCGATCATGGCAACGCGTGATTGAGGTTTGGGGTCCAACCGTTCGCCTTGGACCGCAAGCAAATGCAGCGTGTCCAATGCAATCAATGGTACGTTCAAGGCGTGGCAGAGTCCCTTGGCTGTGGCCACACCAATGCGAAGTCCGGTGAAGGATCCAGGTCCACCCGACACGGCAATGGCGTCCAATTGAGACGGCTTCCAGCCCTGTTCCTTCATGACTTCGTCCACCAAGGGCATCAGCCGCTCGGCGTGGATGTATCCTTCGTCGGCGCGCTCCTCTTTCCAAGCCACGGCCACGCCATGCTCCGCCAAGGCGACGGAACATTGGGTTGTGGACGTCTCGAGGATCAGGATGTTCGCCATCACTTCAATTCAACGGCGTCCATGTGGTTCAAGGTGCGACTCACCACGTCGTAAGGCCCTGTGACCACGGTTGTGCCTTCCGTAAGCTCCCCAGAAAGGACCACATGCCGGGCGTCTTGGATGCCTGTTTCCACGGGCGTCCAGCGGACTTCCCCGTCGTTGAGGACAAACACCCCCAGTTCCACCTCCCCGTCTGCCGAGGGAGCTCCTTCTTCGGCATCATCCTCGGCACCGAATCCAGCACTGCGGCTGGTGACGGCTTGAATGGGCGCGGAAAGGGCGCCTTCGACTCGTGCGGTCAAGATGTCCACCGTGGCACTCATCCCAGGTCGGAAGGGGGTGTCGTTGGCCCCTTCGGACAAGTGGGCATAACTGTCTTGAGCAATGCGCACCTTCACGGAGAAGTTGGTGACTTGGTCCATGCTGAAGCCGTTCATCCCGGCGTTCAAGGCAGTGTTGCCGATTTCGGTCACCACCCCTTTGAACGTTTCACCGAGGTAAGCGTCGACTTCAATCTCCGCTTCGTCTCCCAAGTGAATTCGGACGATGTCGCTTTCGTTCACTTCCACATTGACCTCCATCACACTCAGGTCACTCACGTTCAAAATGACCTCTCCTGCAGTGAATCCGTTCCCCTGCACGCTTTCGCCAATCTCTTTGGAAAGGGCAGTAACCACGCCCGCCTGAGGTGCGAGCAAGGTGGTGCGGCTCAGGTTGTCTTTGGCCTCTTGGAGCGAAGCTTCGCCGCTTCGAATGGCGTATTCCGCACTGCGAACGCTTTCCGAGGCGCTGGTGAGGTTGGCGTTGGCCGTGAGGTAGGACGCCTCGGTTTGGTCGTACTCCGCTTGGGAGATGACTTTTTGTTCGAACAGGGCCTCAGCACGCTCGAAGGCCTTTTTGGCGGCCAATTGGTTGGCTTCGCCTTGGGCCACCTGTGCTCGGGCTGAGGCAAGGTTGGACTTGGCGGAGTTCAATGAAGCTTCGGCGCGGAGCAGGGCTGCTTCATAAATGTCGGGATTCAACTGGACCAACAAATCGTCTTTTTGAACGACGTCGCCCTCTTTGACGGGGAGTTCGATGATTTGGCCATTGACCTCCGCCGTGATTTTGACCTCCACCTCAGGTTGGATTTTGCCGCTGGCACTGACTCGTTCAACAATGTCTCGAAGGGCAATGTCTTCAGAAGTCACCACAGGCAATTCCCTGTGGCCACCCCGGACCACCGCGACCACAATCAAAAGCAGGACTAACGCACCAAGGCCGAGAAGAAGTTTCTTATTCATGGATCAAAGGCTGAGAGGACGTCCGAGGTAAAAGTCCAAAATCCGCGTCTTGAACACAAAGTCGTACTGGGTCCGTAGGGCGTTGATGCGGGCGTTGTCGAGACGAGTCCTTGCATCGGCGTATTCCAAAGCTGAGATGGCGCCCGCCTCGAACCGGGCCTCGGCGTTGGACATGGCCAGCGAAGCGGCCTCCAAGGCACGGTCGTTGGCTTCGAAAGTTCGCTGGGCAGCCCGGGCATCGGCCCAAGCTTGTTCCACAGTTTGGGTCAGGCGCTGTGCGGTTTGTTCTTTCGCAAGCTGGGCAGCACGAACATCCACTTCAGCCCGATCGATGTTGGTTTGAATGCCAAAGTTGTTGAAGATGGGCACGCTCAGGGAAAAGAACACACTTTGATTGAGGTTGCTCGTCAGCTGGTCCTGAAAAGACATGGTCTCAAATTCCCCGTCTTGGATGACAATGGGCGTGGTGAGGAGATACCCTTCAACCGTTTCAATGGTCACATCTTCGGTAATGCTTTCGGTGACCAAGGTTTGGCGGTTTTCGGAATATCCAGACCCCACGCTGTACGAGCCAGTCACACGTGGCATGCGTGCAGCTTTCGCCAGATCCAACCCCAAGTGGGCGTCGGTGACTTGCAATTCAGCCGCCTTCATGTCGGGAAATGCGTTCAGCGCGAACGCCACGGCCGCGTCTGCGGACAAAGGGAGCATGGTCGTCTCGAGCAGGTCATCCGAAGGCGGGGCAACGTCGAGTCGGTCTGCTTCTTCGGCAGAGAGTTGGAGCAATTGTGCCAGGGCCAATTTGGCCAGGGTCACCCCGTTTTGTGCGCCGACCACAGAGCTTTGGTCTGCCGCTTGCTGCGCCAGCACATCGAAGAGGTCGCTTTCGGCGGCCGCTCCGGCATTCACAAGCTTTTGAATGCGGTCCACTTGACGGTCCGTCGCCTCCACATTCAGCTCTGCAATGGTCAGGAATTCTTTTTGGAACAACACGTTGAGGTAGCCTGACGCCAAATTCAGCGCCAAGTTGTTCTGGGCGATGTCCACATTGGCTTGCGCCAATTCAAGCCCAAGTCGGGCTCGCCTGAGGTTCAGGTGGTTCTGGAATCCGTTGAACAGCGTCAATCCAGAACTCATTCCGTAGTTGCTCGAGGCCACGGCATCCGAAGCAAATTGGTTGGTGAACGGGTCGATCGTCTGACCGATGTTCACCCCGTAGCTTGAAGAAGCATTGAGGTTGGGCAGAAAAGCGCCTTTGGCCGAAGTCTCAGCCAATGCACCACGCACCAGACCGAGTTGGGCCTGCTGAAGCTGAAGGTTGTGCTCAAGGGCGTGTTCGAGGCAACGTTGAAGGGTCCAAACCTGGGTTCCCTCAAGTTGGCCGAAGACCGACGTGCTGGCCGTCAGGCAAAGCAAGATGCCCAAACCGACGGTGCGAAGAAAAGATGCGCGCATGCTCAAAATTAAGCTTGCCATGCCCCTCAATGGGTGGCTTTGCCGGCTTCCTTTCTCTTTCGAAAGACAAACCATGCAAAAAAAGCCATGATGGCGTAAGGGATGCCCATCAAATACAGGATGCCGGCATTGAGCCCGCGCCCCAAACTTCCATCCTCTGCGCTGTCCTCCGCCACCGCCTTGCACATGACGCATTGGGCCTCGACGTCTGACGCGGAAAAGATCAACAAAGCAAGGGCCAAGAGGGCGAGCGCACGATTCATCGTCACCAGGGATAGCAGGGAGAAATCATGAAGTAAACCACCACGCCAGTGAACGTCACGTAAGTCCAAATGGGGTAGGTGATGCGGGCCCATTTGCGGTGCTTTTGGATTTGGTTGCCCAATCCAAGCAAGTATGTGGTCAGCACCAACGGCACAATGGCGATGGACATCAAAATATGGGTGATCAGCACGAAGAAGTACACGCCACGGATCCACCCTTCTTTGCAAAACGGCGTGCTTTCCGTGGTCATGTGGTAGCTCACGTAGCTCACCAAAAACAGGGCTGATAGGGCGAGGGCCGTGGTGTTCAGTCGTTGGTGGAGCAAGATGTTCTTGTTGCGGATGGCGCGGTACGACCCGACCAAACACAAGAAAGCCGCTCCATTGATGGTCGCGTTGACGGCTGGCAGGGTGTGCAAAAAGGCCGCAAGCTCCGGGCTGACTTCAATGCCAGGAAGGAAAAAGAGCAAAGCCACAACGGCAGGAATGGCAATGCCAGCGACCCAGACGAAGATTCTCAATTGACGGTTGATTCCCACGGCGTTTTCTTTGGTGCAAAGATGCAACGCGCGTCTTGAATGCAATGTTCACTGCACCTCTGAACGCGCGATCAGGGGTTCTTTTGAAGGGCCAATTGCGCGGCGTCGAGCATCATGGCGTCCACTTCGGCAGTGGAGGTGCCATCGTACAACCCTCGGATGCGGTTTTGGCGGTCCACAAGCACAAACGTGTCGCTGTGGAAGAACCCGCCTGCAGCCGTGTCGCTTTCCAGGGCTGTGAGGTAGTACCCAAACCGCGCCTGGTCGTAGAGGTCCTCTTTGTCGCCTGTCAAGAATTTCCACGAGGTGGTGTCGGCACCCAACTGCGTGGCGTATGTCTTGAGTCTGGCCGGTGTGTCACGCACAGGATCCACGCTGTGGCTCAACAACGTGATGTCTTTGTCCAAATCGTGGTCCTTCAACCAATGCTGCGTCCTGGCAAGTTGGCTGCTCATGATGGGACATATCGTGGGGCAGTGCGTGAAGAAGTAGTCCACGATTTTCACTTGCCCTTCCACCGTGCGGTGGCTGATCTCCGTGCTGTCGATGCCCGTGAATGCGAACGCAGGCACCGTATGTCCTTCCGGCCCCAAAACGGACAATGCCTCGCGGTCGGCCACCGACTCGGTCAGTTTTTCCTTGGCGTACTCCGCCACGTCGCGTTCTTTCTTCAGCAAGGCAATGTCCTCGACAGCATCTTTGATCGCATCTTCGGAAGCTGCATGGTACAAGCCGCGGAGGAAGCCCTCCGTGTCGACCAACCAGATCGTCGCCACATTGTTGGGGTCGTCAGGGTCACGCTGGATCATGAAATCCTCGGAGACGACGCGGTCGATGTCTTCAGGCTCGCCAGTCAAGAACTGCCACTTCCCAGTGAAGCCATTGTAGCGCGTGTTCCTGTCAACGTAATCTTGGAGCACCTCCGGCGTGTCGTGTTCCGGACTGAGTGAGAAGCTGACCACCACAATGTCCCCTTCGTCGCGGTACCTGAAATTGGGCCAAAGCAATTGACGCGTGACCTGCGCCACGTGGGGGGCGTCAGTGCCGTAGAAGGCCGCGAGCCAAACCTTTCCTCGCAGCTCTGAAGACGAGAATGGCTCACCCAAGTGGTTGACCAGGTCAAAATCACCCACGCGTTGGGCGTCGAGGGTTTGGCCTTCCATGGAGCCGTCCACCGTGTAGTAGGGCAGCGTGTTGAAGTTGTGTTCAGTCAACAGCCCGAAAAAAACCAGCCCCGCCAAAGGCAGGGCCAGCATCATTGCAGTGAGAATGAGTCGGTTCTTCAACATGCCCATGGGCACCCCATCAGTGGAGGGTGTTGAAGCTGTTGAGGTGTCCAAAGCCCTCCGTGATGGCGATGAAGAGCAGGTAGCAAATGAAGAGCACGTACGGTGCAATGACCGCGCGCTTCAGGTTGCTGCGCTCGTCGCCGAGGTGCATGAACACCAACACGATGTATGCCGCCTTGACCAAAGTCATGACGATGAACGTCCACTTGATGGCCGTCCATGTGAAGGTCTCAGAGCGCTTGAAAAACACACCCATCGCCACCTCCACGGCGGTGATGAGGGTCAAAAGCCCTGTGACAAACCAAATTTTCTTGCGAATGGCCGCACCCGCTTCTTCGCTGTGGTGCGCCGCCATGGCGTAGCTGTCGTTGACAATGAGATCGTCGCGTTCCATGTCAGATGAGGTAGAAGAAGGTGAAAACAAAGACCCAAACAAGGTCCACGAAGTGCCAGTAGAGTCCGGTCTTTTCGACCATCTCGTAGTGACCACGACGTTCAAACACGCCATTCAACGCCATCAAGAAAATGATGATGTTGATGATCACCCCTGAGAACACGTGGAATCCGTGGAATCCTGTGATGAAGAAGAAGAAGTTCGCATACGTCTGTTGAATGGCGTATTCACTGTCTTCAAGGTTCGCGCCAAAGGAGAACACGTCGCTTCGAGCGTCCCACAACTTCAGGGCTTCAGCTCCGGAAACGTGGCTCTCGTTTTCCACGTACTTGTTGAGGGTGAGGCCGTGCAACTGGGCACTGTGCTCGTGCTCGCCATACTGCGTCAAGGTGATGTGGTCGCCTTCTGTGGTCAGCACCGTGTTGACATCCCCTTCGCTCCAAGGCTCCGCCAAATGGCCAAAGTGATGGTCCATGTAGACCATGTCACCTTCGTTCATGGTGAACGTTTCGCCATTGTCAGCCGTCACAGTCACTTCCTTGGCCAACTGAAAGCCGCCGCCGGCTCCGTGGATGAAGTGCGACCATTCCCAAGCCTGCGAGCCCAAGAAGAAGAAGCCGCCAATGACGGTGGCTCCAAGCCACTTCACCACGCCCGCCTTGTCGTTGCGGTGTCCCGCCTCAACGGCCAACACCATCGTCACGGAGGAGACGATGAGGATGAAGGTCATCAAGGCCACGTAGATGAGCGGGTATTGCCCTTCCAACCCAGGAAGGGCGCGGAACACTTGCTCCCCAATGGGCCAAGCGTCTTCAGAGGTGGCACGTGCGAACCCGTATGCCGTGAGCAGTCCCCCGAAGGTGAGTGCGTCGGACACCAGGAAGAACCACATCATCATTTTTCCGTAGGTGACGGAGAAAGGGCTTTGACCGCCGCCCCACAGGACGTCAGTCGAGATCGTTTCGGTGTTTCCAGCCATGGTCTGAAATTGTGACGCGAAAATAAGGCAATCGCGTTACCTGCGCCACCTAGAATGCCTCCAAATCAAGCCCTGTGTTCACAACCCAGCGTGAACAGCTCCTGGACCGGCAAGGGTGTCAGTGCAAGAGGAACAAGAAGGCGAAGAGGTACATCCACAGCAGTCCCAAGAAGTGCCAATAGATTCCAGTGGCCTTGAGTCGGACGGTGTCGCCTTGATGGATCACACCGGTGAAAATCCGGATGCCATTGACCACCAAATAAATGAGCCCAAACACCAAGTGCAGGATGTGCACCATCACAAGGGCCCAGATGTAACCGCCACCGCTGTTGGAGGATTGCAGGACTTTGGTGGTGATGGGCTGGACCATGAGTGCGTCGTCTGGTGCATAGAGTTCTCCGCGCGCCGCGTCGTGGATCAGCACCTGACCGTCGTAACGGAAATCATAGTCCTGGCCATAGACGGCGTTGCTTTCGTAGAGTGCCGCGAGGTTGTTCCAGCGAAACGCGGTGCCTTGTTCCGTATCGGACGTGTTCCATCCCATTCCGATCGAGGTCAAATCCTTCCATCCCTCGGCTTGTGTCACCGTGAACCCGATGCCAAGCAACAGCGTCAATGCCAATCCGACGATGCCTTGGTTGGTTTGGCCTGCTTTCACCGCACGGGTGGCCCACCAAAGCGTGGCGCTGCTCAACACGATCAAAACATTGCTGACCCAAAACATGTCCGGCGCAGGAATGTGGACCCAAAACTGCCCCATGTTGCTCACGATGTAGGCCGAGGTGAAACCTGCAAAAAGCATCGTCACGGCGAAGACGATGAAGTACATCAACATCGTTTTCGTTCGCTCTCTCACCTGGCCGTCGAGGCCTTCAAACACGCGTTCACTCATGATGTCAGGGGGATTTTGTCGAGGACATATACGATTTGGACCAAAGGCAGATAAGCAAAGCTCGCGAACATCAAACGCCGTGCAGCATCCAAAGTCAAGTCACGCAGCAAGCGGTACGCGAACCACGAAAAGCCCATGCCTGCAATCACGGCCACTGCAAACGCAACATCTCCCACCATGGGTTGGTTCAGCGCCCAAGGCAACATGCTGGCTGGGATGCAGAACAAGGTGTACAAGAGGATAAGTTGGGCGGAACGGGCGGTGCGGCCGGCGTTGAAGGGCAGCATTTTGTAGCCCGCTTTGGCGTAGTCTTCGTGGGCGAGCCATGCAATGGCCCAAAAGTGGGGAAACTGCCACATGAACTGCACCGCGAACAAGGTGCCTGGTTCAATCCCAAAGTCCCCCGTCGCCGCCACATACCCAATCATGGGAGGCAAGGCGCCTGGGAACGCGCCCACAAACACAGAGAGGCTCGTCCTGGCTTTGAGGGGGGTGTAGATGAAGGCGTAGCTGACGATGGCGGCCACGCCCAACCAACCGCTCAACGGGTTGAGGCTGAACAGGCATGTCAATCCAATGGCGGCTGCGAGCAAGCTCCACATCAGTGCTTGGCCCACGCTCATCCGGCCCGTAGGCAAAGGACGATCAGCAGTGCGGGCCATCAAACCGTCCACGCGTCGTTCAATGATTTGGTTGAGGCCGTTGGACGCGCCTGTCAAGGCATACCCGCCAAGGGTCAGCATGAGAAACGTTTGGATGTTCATCGTTTCGACGGCCATGAACCAGCCGAGCACCGCAGAGAGGACGACGAAGAAGCCGAGCCTCAACTTGAACAAAGTGGCGATGTCACGATGCATGGGCGGCGAAAATACTCCAGGATGTCCGGTGCGTTGGTGCGCGAAGTCACCAATCGCGTTCGTCCATCACTCGGGTTTGCCGAATCCCGACTTCGAGACGCCCTACGTCCCAGGGTTCTTCCCAAGCGCCGGGTGCCGTTTGGCGTTCGAGTCGCACCCAAGCTCGGGCAAACGCTTCAAGACCGGAAAGGTCGAAGCGACCGCCAAGGGGCCGTGCCACGTCGAGCTCCAGGCGCGACACGGTGGAACGAGACCCTTGCAGAAGCGCGTGACCGTCCTCGCCCTGACGTTCTGAAAATGAGGTCCATGGCATCTCGCCCGCCGCAAACCCAAGCAAGGATTCGCCTCCCCCCAACGAGCGGCCTTGGATGCGGTGGAGGTAGCCCAAGCGCACGACGTAAACCTCTCGGACCTTAGCCCGGATGCGCGTTCGGGCCTCCACAAAATTGCCACCCGCCGGATGACCCAGCGGTTGGTGAAGGTGAGAATAGGAGAGGGGCAAGGTGTTGTGGGTGTAAGTCCATGGGCGCACGGCAGCCCCTTCCAACAGCCACCCCAGCGTGCCCTTGGAATTCGTGCTGTGGATGCCGGCAAGGACACCCCATTTGTTGCCCCACCAGCCGTTTCCTTCGCGCAATTTGGACACGAGGAGCTCGTCCAGCAGCAACTGACCGTAGGTGGTGATTTGTCGCCCTGATTTCAGGGTGCTGACGTACGAAAGCTGGCCGCCGATCAAGGCGTTGTCTGCGGAGCCAAGGCTGTATTCCCGTGGCCTGAATGCCGCCATGGGCACGAGGTAATGGGGCTCGACCCGCCCTTGAAACGCGACATCGTCCGCACGCCATTTCACAGCACCGAACACCGCACCGCTCCATCCGCCGCCCAATGAAACTTCCGCCCATTGCGCGGCAAGCCATCCTGTTTGCACGGTGTCTGCCAGGACGTGTCGCGTGCGGAGAAGGGCTTGGGCATACTGAACCACACCAGCGTCGACCCAAATCCGTGCGCCCAGTGCTGGAGCCATGTGACGGTCCAGGAACAACGACCGTGCTCCTCGTCCCCAGTGGTGGCTTTCTTGTCCGACCCGAATCGCCACGGAAGGAGACATGGCCCAAGACACGGCACCCTCCAAGCGGTCGATGCTTGCCACTGACTCGTTGAGGAGCACCGCGCGGCCCAAGCCGTCCATCGAGCCGTGGTCGGCGACTTCTCTGGCCAAGGGAAACCCGAGTGGCATGCGCCACCTCGATGCAGCCACGTGGTAGGCGCCCCGCAACCCAAACGTCCCGCCTCCTCCCAAACCGATGCCGGTGCTCGCAGCCCTGAGGTCGCCGACCATCTGACGGACCTCACCAAGGACCAACAACCCTTCGAAACCCTGTGCTTGGGGCTTCAAGGTGTCGGGTCGGTTCCATATGGTCATGGGCTGCACGCTTGGCACGACCATGCCCTCACTGGCCTGCGCGACTCGAAAAGCTTCTTCGTCCAAAGGGAGGTGCCATTGCGTCGACCGTTGGGTTTGGGCCGTCAGGGCTGTGCTGCTCAAGAGCAGCAATGCCCAAAAGAAAGTGCGCATTGCAGACATGGTTCAGGCGACTCGACGTGGACCTTGAGCGCCTTCACTTGAGGGCCGTTCTGAGGTCCCATCGACTTCGGGGAACAGTTGCGAATTTCCAATGCCCGTTTTGAGCATGAAATGGGGAAGGCTGCCGACGGCAAACGCGAGGCCGAGCAGTGTGAAAAATTGGCCGGTGACTCCGATTTGGCCCCACATTTCAGAGGGTTGCAGCGCAAGTACGACGAACACAAGGCTGTACATCCACAATGCAGCTGACGTCAGTCGATGTCCCCAACCAAGCTGCATCAACAAGTGGTGGATGTGACGTCGGTCAGGAGAAAACGGAGACCGACGGGCAAGGATCCTAAGGGCGAACACCCTCAGCGTGTCGACCAAGGGGTAGGCCAAAAAACACATCGCCGCAATCGGACGTATCACACCCGGCATGGCCAATTCACTTGGCGACTGAATGACGTGAGTGGCCATCACGTAGGCCATCAATCCCAACAGCAAGGATCCGCTGTCGCCCATGAAAATTTTGGCCGGGTGGAGGTTGAACAACAAAAAGCCCGCAAGGGCCCCGGCAAGCGCAGCTCCCACTGTGGCTGAAACCAGGTCTCCGGTCCAATAAAACCACATGCCAAACGCAGACATGGCCACCATGCCGTAGCCGCCTGCCAATCCGTCAACCCCGTCGATCAAATTGATGGCATTCACGATCACCACATACACGAACATGGAAAACGGAATGCTGACGTAATTCGGAATCTCCGTCAGCCCAAAAATGCCGTGGAAGTCATCGATCCTCAGATCCAAACCCACCACGAGGAAGGCTCCGATGACAAGGTGGACGAGGAGCTTCTTGTTGGCGCTGATGCCCACGATGTCGTCTTTCAATCCCATGAAAAATACAGGGATTGTCGCGCCGAGCACCCCAAGCCAGCTGAATGACGTCCACGACATGTCGGGGTTGATGGCAAAAGAGACCAAGGCGCTGCACAACGCGGCTGCGAAAAGCATGACCCCACCCACCGTGGGCACCGACCTGTGATGCAATTTTCGAGATTCGCTGGGGACGTCGACGAGGTGCTTGCGTTTGGCCACCATGATGAGGGAAGGCATGCCAAAAAGCACCACCAAAAAGGCCAACGCCGCGGGAAGCATCAAGGAAGTCATGGTGCGCCAAAGGTAGGGGAGCCCGGTGTCATGCCCCAATGATGGGTCAGCCCCAGTCGGAGTCGAGCGCCCTTTTCAGGAAGCAATGTGGCATTTCCACCAGTCCACACTTCGACCCCTGCATTGATGTGCAACGGCCAAGTGGATTGGAGGGTCCAACCGGCCCACGCTTCGGCAAGGGACAGGCTTCCCACATTGGCCGCACGCCCTCCGATTTGGACGTCGCCTTTGTGCCAATGTGCATGCAGTTCGGTGCGCCATAAAGCGCCAGAGACCCCTGCGGGTCTGATGGCGGCCGACACGGGGGTTCCTGCGTTTGACCACAATGCAGGCATGTCTGCGGAGGCGTCTGAAGCGAACAATCGGGTCACGCTCACCGCTCCCTTGAATGCGTCGTTCCCTTTGAACGTGAATGCCGTTCCAGCCCCTTGGTGGGTGGCGAATTCTCCGACCCAAGACCATCCTTGAACACCTGTAGGAACTTCGGCAGTGAGGCTGACAACAGGCGACCATTGGAATTGCAACACCGTATCGGCTTCCAATTCTCCAATCCAAGGACGGCGTCTTGCCATTCCGGTTAACAATCCTGCCGTCATTCCAGAAGAGGTCCACACCACGTGTCCCCAACTCACGTCGGATTGCCGGAACAGACTCTCGGTGGATCCGCCGAGTTCACTTCGTTCCGTGCCCGTCCACCTTCCGGCATTCAGGCCAATTTGGAGGTGATCCCTGTGGTTCCAAGACAATCCTCCGCGAGGGAAGGAGGCGGCCGTGGAAGAAAACGTGAGCGCCGAAGGCATGCTCCCCCATTGAAATGGGGCGTAGGCAGCTGTCCAAATCAAGGTGTCTCGGTCGCCCAGCCCCTGGGCCTTTGTTGACGTCACCCTGGTTCGAGCCACATCCACGCGTCCGTCAGAGAGGGCCTTGGCCCGGCCCCATCCAGGCAGTGCAGTGGGCGAGGTCATCGCCACAGCGTCCCACACGCCGGGTATCCCTTGAAGTTCCTCGAGGCTTCCACACACCTCCCAAACGTCGTCCAGTGCGGCGTGGAAGTGCGCTCCTCGCAAGTTGTCCCAAGGCCCAGTCGATTTCGAATCGATTGTTCCCGAGACGTGTCTGAAGGTGATCCACGGGTCAAGAACAAGGTTGAGACGAGTCGTGGACCAACGCAAGCCATGGTCTTTCAAGGACCAGTGAACGTCTCCAGGTTCAGGCCCCCAATGCAGGGTGTCCACCACAGGTGACGTCCAAAACACAACCGAATCTTCAGGCCAGTCTTGGGCTGACAGGACACTGGAAGCCGACAAGGTTCCCCAAACCAACCAAGTCCAGCGCTTCATCCCCGGAGCGTTGACCCTTCAAGCGCTTCCAGGAACTCCTGGTAAACCTCCCGGATGCCTTCTTCCAAGGGCGTGTTTGCGGTCCAGCCGAGTGCCGTCATTTTGGACACATTGAGCAGTTTGCGAGGGGTGCCGTCGGGTTTGGACGAGTCCCAAGCAATGGTGCCTTCGTACCCCACTGTGGCCGCCACCGTTTCGGCAAGCGTGCGAATGGTGACGTCTTTCCCCGTGCCGACATTGACCCAGCCAGCTTCGTTGTGCACGTCCATCAAGTGAAGACACGCTTGCGCCAAATCGTCGACGTGCAAAAACTCTCGCATTGGCGTCCCTGAACCCCAGCAAACGACCTCCCTTTGGCCCGAGACCTTGGCTTCGTGAAAGCGCCGAATCATCGCGGGCAACACGTGGCTGTTTTCTGGATGGTAGTTGTCTCCAGGACCGTACAAATTCGTGGGCATGGCGCTGATGAAATTGCAACCGTGCTGGTCGCGGTAGGCGTCGCACATCTTCAATCCTGCGATTTTGGCAATCGCGTACGGTTCGTTGGTGGGCTCAAGTGCGCCGGTCAACAGGGCATCTTCCCCCATGGGTTGCGGCGCATGTTTGGGATAAATGCATGAACTGCCCAAAAAAAGCAGCTTCTCCACGCCCGCCCGCCGACTCCCTTCTATCACGTTGGCTTGCATCACGAGGTTGTCGTACAGGAAGTCTGCCTTGTACGCGTTGTTCGCGTGAATGCCACCCACCTTGGCTGCGGCCAAAAACACCTGAACTGGTTTTTTCTCAGCCAAAAATTGGTGCACCGCCTCCTGATTTCGCAGGTCCAATTCCGCGGAGCTGCGAAGGACCAAATTCCGATGGCCCCGCGCTTTCAACGCTCGGACCAATGCCGAACCGACCATTCCGCGGTGGCCGGCCACATAGATGGGAGAGTCGAGTCCGGACATGGGCCCAAGGTACAACTCGCCACAGGCAAGTGAGCGTGTTTGATCTCACGACCAATTCAGGTTGAGTTATTCACAACCTTTGCAATCGCGTGCATTTTGAGTTTGATTAGTGGGAATCTATTCCAAACTCATTTCAAAATGAAATACATTTCTCTTCTTCTGTCCATGATGGTGGTTACCGCCGCAGTGGCACAAAAGCCGTTTGACCGCGGCATCCACAAGCGCACCACTGGGGGTGTTTCCTTCCTCTTCGGTGAAAAGAAGACCAAGGACGCTGACAAAGTGGACGTGGTCGCTTATGACGACGTGGTTGCCCTCGAAACCATGGCGCCCTCACTCCTTGCCAATGACGTGGCACCAGCAACACTGATTGAACCGCAGGTTGAAGCGTTTGCTCTGGCTGAGCCCATGGTTGAGGAGGTCGTCTTGACCAATCGCGTCCTTCGCAAGTTGAACAGAAAGGGACTCTCCATGGTGGCAGGCCCAACCGCTGAGAAACGTTTGTTTCGTCGGGTGAATCCATTGATGGCCAACCCTGCTGATAGCGATGCGGCATTCGATTGGGCATCAATCGTTGGTTTCGTTACTGGTGTTTTGGGCTGGTTTGTGCCTGGTCTCTGGTTGTTGGGAATCATCTTCGGAGCCATCGGCATGAAGCGAACCAAAGACGGAAGCTTGCGTGGACGTGGCTTGGCTGTGGCTGGTTTTGTTCTTGGAGTGGCTGTGCCGCTTGTGGTCATTTTGTTGATTGGCGTGCTGTTGGCAGCAGTCTGACAGAAGTCAATCATTGAGATTAGAAAGGAGCCGACGCGAGTCGGCTCTTTTCATTCATTTCACCTTTGTCTTGTGGTTTTTGACCTCGGGCTTCTTGCTTGGATTTTTGGGGCTCAGGCGCACGAAAAGGGGCAAACGGCGCGGTGGAATTCTTGCGCTGATCGGCTTCATCGTAGGGGCCATCCTTCCGTCGACCGCGGTCATTGTGCTCATCGCCTTGCTCACAGGCAACTTCAGCATTCCTTTTTGAAATCGCGCCTTGTTGGCCATTCACCATGTCACCTCCTGTCTCAGGCGGCAACTTGGTTCGATCAACCCCGATGTGCAAAGGCCGCACGGAAGCCGTCGCCGACCCA
>JBELLK010000023.1:2813-14215 GCA_042088625.1 Flavobacteriales bacterium | reverse complement strand
CATGTGACGGACCATGACCCGCCATGCCGGCAAATCCAGCGCTTCGGCGGCCTGGATGTAGGCTTGTTCTCGAAGCCCCAAGAATTGTCCCCTCACAATCCGCGCCACTTCCACCCACATCGTCAATCCAATGGCGAGAAACACTTGCCAGAATCCCTTGCCAAACGCCAAGGTGATGGCCAGCACCATCAAGAGTGTGGGAATGGACCACATGACTTGCAAAAACCACGACAACACCGCGTCCACCCGACCTCCGAGGTATCCGGCCATGCCTCCGAGCAACAATCCGAGAAACAGGCTGATGAGCACGGCGCCTGCCCCGACAGACAGTGAAATGCCGCTTCCGGCCATGAGTCGGCTTAGCAAGTCTCGGCCGTAGCGGTCGGTGCCAAGCCATGCGGTTTGGGTTGTTCCGGCATCGTCCACCCAAGTGCTGCCCGGAGACAACATGCCGCGGTCCAGGTGCTGTGCATTGGCCATCGGGCTGGGATCCGGTCGAAGGGGGCTTCCCACCAAGGCCACCGTCACCCACAACAGGATCCAAGCCGCGCCGACAACGGCCATGCGATGAGAGAGGAATGCAGTCACGACGTGCAAGTTCGGCCTTTCCAAGTTGGGTGAGAAGGGATGCCCACAGAATTCAAAAGGCCCATTCTGGCCAGAATCAGCAAAGGGACATGTGAGGGTTGGGTGAGGCCCAAAACCAGCCAGTAGCCCGCCCTCGCGCGCAGACCAAACCAACGCGCCACGGGCCTTGCGAACCACACATTCAGTGCAGTCACCGTGACCCACCATGCAACCGCAATTGGCCCAATCCCCGTTTGTGGCATCAGGAGGGTTGCGCCAACAAGCCCCCATTGGGTTAGGGACATCAGCGCCATCCACCACGCCGTGCGTTGTGACCGCCGGGGATAATGTTTCGTTTTTCCGGCCCAACGAAGCCGTTGAGCAACCCATTCTGAAACCGAAGCTGCGCCCGGGGTCCGGACGATCGCCCGAGGATCAGCAAGCCAATCCACCTGCCATCCCTGTTGTTGAAGTGTCTGGACGACAAGCGTGTCGTCTCCGGAAGCGCCCATGGGACGCGTGTCGGGATAGATGTCGCATCGTAAGGCCAGGTTCGCACCTGAGGCCGAACCTGGAGATTGGGTTGCCAAACACCCCGCCGACCATCCCATTTGAGCTGCAAAGTCGAGGGCTTGCACGCCGTCCCACAATCCAGGATCCTGGGGTTCAATCGAGAGGACCACAGGACCTGCAATCGCAGCTACCTGACGAGAGACTTGATTCAGGGCGGATGCCCATGATGAGGCCCAAGTTGGGCGCAGACGCACATCGGCATCCAGGGTAACCACCCAAGAGCGCTTGGCCCGTGCCATGCCCGTGAGGATGGCCGATTTTTTGCCCATTCCATCGTTGCCGATGACCATGAGGTGTCCTTGTTGGGCCAAGGGATGTCGCTGGGCGATTTGAAGGGTGTCGTCTTCGCTGTGGTCGTCCACCACCCAAATGTCCACGTGACCCAAGTTTTGCAGCTGCAAATCGTCGAGCAAATTGGACAGGCCATGGGCCTCGTTTCGCGCCGGGATGACAACTGCCCAATCCTTGGGTTGCCCACCCGTGGTTTGGTTTGGTTCGGCTCTTTCCTGGGTGATGGCGCGTTTCCAAGCACGCGCCCACCTCCAAAGGGTAAGCGCATGAATCCCTCCCATGGCCAAAGCTCCTCCACCAAGCACAAGTGGCATCATGGGGACTGAGGTGAATGCCACATTTGTCCCACGACCAAAGCCCCGACGAGCGCCGATCCTCCACGGTTCAACAACCACAGCCCAAAGGTTGCGGCCACCACGGCTGGCAGATGGTCGTCAAACGCCCAGGCTGCTGCGGCTTCCCGCACGCCCAGCTCTGCAGGCCAAGGCAAGGTGCCAACGGCGCACCAGACGGCTGCGATGCGAGGACACGCGTCCACCCACCATTGGTGCCATGAAATGGCGCCGAAAGCGGTCAAGAACAGCAGGTACTGCAAGGCAAAAACCGCGTATCGGATCAAGCTCAAGCCCATAATCACAGGCGGGGCGTTGCGGACCAACAACACACCTCCTGCACCCACGCCGAGAATGGCAACCGCGCCCAGCGCTGGCCAGTCCCACATCAACAGGGCAGGAATGGCCCAGCACCACGTGGCCCAGCCTTGGGCTGCAGCCCCTTTTGCAAACGCCATCGCGCCTGGTTGTCCTTTCAAACTGGACTCAGGTGCTAGGGCCAGACGGCCGAGACCGTCGGCCCAACGCATGGGGCCGAGGGTGGCCCACGTTTGGCCACCCAGCACTTCCCGCCAAACGGTTCGCCATCCTCGGATTTGGGCAGCCTCATCCACCCTCTGGATGGCCTTCGAAGACAACACCCGCCACTTCCACGATTCCAACCCCAGGTTCAAAGGCCACAAAGCCACGGCGACCGCAATGAGCCAGGGGTGCTGCAAACGGGCTGAGGTCAGTGCCTCCCAGCCTCCGTGCTGAGACAAGACCCATGTCAAGGCGAACAGGGCGGCGACGCTCGTGGACCAAGAAAGGACCTTGCGATGTTCACGAACCCATGCGGATGCTTTTTTCGCCCTGTTGGCAAGGGCAAGTCGGGTGGCGGCGTACTTTGTCGTGACGAACGTCGTGTTCATTTGGCCTCCAAGTTACCCATGTCCAACCGCAACCCTCAACCTGACCCTGAGCGCATCATCTTGGGCATCGACCCAGGCACCACCATCATGGGGTATGGGGTGATTCGTTGTCGCGGCAAAGCGCAGGTGGAATTGGTGGAAATGGGGGCATTGCACATGGCCAAAATCAAAGACCACGCCCTGAAGCTGAAGCGCATTTACGATCGCGTGTCGGCGTTGATTGACACCCACGCACCCGATGAACTGGCGGTGGAAGCCCCGTTTTTTGGCCAAAACGTGCAGTCCATGCTCAAGCTGGGTCGGGCGCAGGGCGTGGCTTTGGCAGCGGCACTTGCCAAAGAGATTCCGGTGGCGGAATACGCTCCAAGACGGGTGAAGCAGGCCGTCACAGGAAGCGGGGCCGCGTCCAAGGAGCAAGTGGCGGGCATGGTGCAACGGACGTTGGCGATTCCCAGCGCGGACATGCCCAAGGATTTGGATGCGACCGATGGGTTGGCCGTGGCGTTGTGCCACCATTATCAATTGGCCACGCCCAAAATGCAGCGCGGGGCAGGAGGATGGAAGGCCTTCCTTGCCGACAACCCGGATCGGGTTCGCAAGGGATGACGGGCTTTTCAGGGTCAATCAAACTTTTTTTTGAAAAAACCGAAACCTTTTTCGAGAGGTCCCCGTTAGAGAATGCTGAAGCGCAAGCTTCGATAACAGTTTACTTGTTTTCATTCAACAGTGGGAGGGTCACTCGACGGAGTGACCCTTCTTTTTTGTCCTCGATTTTTTTTGAGAAAACTGAAACCTTTTCAGGAGGGTCTCGTTGGAGAATCCAGAAGCGCAAGCTTCGATGACAGTTTACTTGTTTTCATTCAACAGTGGGAGGGTCACTCGACGGAGTGACCCTTCTTTGTTGCACGAAGAAAAGCGTCGTCAATCAGCAAGGAAATCAAGTCCCTCTTGCCAATGCCCTTGGCCTCGGCTTGCTGGGGAATGATGCTTTGGGCGCTGAACCCCGGAACGGTGTTGATCTCAATCACGTGAGGCGACTTGCCTTCCTCCATCATCATGTCCACACGAGCCATGCCTTCGAGATGAAGGGTGCTGTACACGTCCAGAGCGGTCTTTTGCAAGGCCAATGTGTCGTGTTCATTCAAGGCGGCGGGCGTCACTTCGCGGCTTTCTCCGTCGTACTTGGCGGCGTGATCAAAAAACGCGTTGTGCGAAATGATTTCGGTCACTGGCAAGGATTGCACGCCCCCATGGCCATCAGGGATGACGCCACATGTGAACTCCCGGCCCAAGAGCAGCGCTTCAATCAACACGGTGCTTGTGCCGGTCTTTCGAGCCCCTTCAATGGCGGGCCAAAGTTCATCTCGTTCAGACACGCGGGAAATGCCAATGCTCGATCCGGACTCGTTGGGTTTCACGAAGCAAGGGAGCCCCAATTGGGCCACGACCTTGTCGATTCTGTCGGCGTCCCAGGTTTCATTGGGGGTGCATTCGACCGATCGCGCCACCGGGATCCCCGCGTCCCGCAACAGCGCCGTGGTCCATCCTTTGTGAAAGGTGGTGGCCATGACCCTCGCATTGGCGGTGGTGTGGGGAATGCCGCTTAAGTCGAGATGAGCCTGGAGCAAGCCATCTTCTCCGGGTGTCCCGTGAACCATCACAAAGGCGAGGTCCGCCCGAATGGCTTGACCTTCCGAGCTGGTGTAGCCCAACGTGTCCTTGTCAACGGGGAGGCGCTCTCCGCTGCCAGCATCCTCAGCCCACCAACCGTCACGTTCGATGTGAATCAAGTACGCCTTGAATCGGTCAGGGTCCATGTGCGCCATGACCATGGCCGCACTGCGACGACTGACGTCGGCTTCTCCGGAGAAGCCCCCGGCAAGTACGGCGATGTTGAATGGAGAAGAAGCCATGGCTTCTCCAAAAGTCACACGGATTTCGCTCCCTTGACCTTGAGTGTTTCGCGAAGTTTCAACACGTCGCGTTGAACGGACGGGACATCGGGGCCAGTGACGGTGACATGGCCCATTTTTCGATGCGGCTTGACCGTGGACTTGCCATAGAGGTGAACGTGCACGTTGGGCAACTTGAGTGCCGCTTCGATGCCATCGTAAATGGGCGTTCCGTGCGCGTCAGACTCGCCAATGAGGTTGAGCATGGCAGCGGCTGGATGCAAAGGAGCGGTGTCACCCAACGGCAAATTCAGCACTGCGCGCAGATGTTGCTCAAACTGGGAGCACACGTTTCCTTCGATGGTGTGATGCCCGCTGTTGTGGGTTCTGGGGGCCACTTCGTTGACCCAAATCCCACCTTCGCGGTCGAGGAACATTTCCACGGCCAAGAGTCCGACAAATTCCATGGAGGTCACCACACGAAGGGCAAGTTTTCGAGCCGCTGATTCTTGGGCTTGCGTGATGGCCGCTGGCGCCATCAAGTGATCGACGAGGTTGACTGCAGGGTTAAACACCGATTCGACGACGGGGTACACGGCGGTTTCGCCATTGGCATTTCGAGCTACGATCACGCTCAATTCTTTGTCGATGTCCACGGCTTGTTCGAGGACGCAAGGGGCGTCAAATCCGCGTTCCGCTGCATCCGCCTCGGAGCGCAACACTTGGACACCCTTCCCGTCGTATCCCCCCTTTCGCAGTTTCTGGACCACAGGAAACCCCATGGCGCCCACTTCATCAATGGAGGAAATGAGCTGGTAAGGTGCGCTCGGAATCCCCCAACGTTCGTAGGCTTGTTTTTGCAGTCCCTTGTCTTGGATCAAGCCCAAATGCTCCGGCCTCGGCACCACCTCGACACCCGCATCGGCAAGCGATTGGAGTCCCTCCACGCTGACATGCTCAATTTCAACGGTCACCACATCCAGCCCTTGACCAAAGGCCTCCACGGCTGAAGCATCTTTCAAGTCACCTTGCACGAAACGGTGCGTGAGATGTCGGCATGAGGCTTCATCACTTGGGTCCATGACTTCCACACGAAGGTCCCAATTCATGGCCTCCTGGATCATCATCCGCCCGAGTTGACCGCCACCGAGGACGCCCAATCGCAGGGTTGGACCAAGGGGGGGAAGGGGAGAGTCTGAACGTGAGGTCATGCCGCAAAGATACCCGTTGGATTCAGGTTGCAACGGGCTTTTGTCCGAAGTTTGGCGAATGGAATTTTTGACCGATACCATGTTTTTGGGCAACCCTTTGATTGAATGGTTGCAAGCCTTGGGGTACTTCGTGGGCAGCGTAGTCGTGGCGCGCGTGGTGTACAGTTTGTTCAAGGGCTTGTTCAAGCGCCTTGCGGCCAAAACGGCCACCAAATGGGACGACATCCTGGTCGACCAAGTCGAGGAACCAATCGCCATGGGCATTGTCATTCTTGGCTTCTGGCTCGGTTATGAGCACCTGCACTTTGGGGAGAACGTGGATCAGTTCATGGAACACGTGTTCCAAATCCTCATCGCCATCGACGTCACGTGGCTTGTTGCCAGGCTGCTCGACTCTGTCGTCAGCAACGTCATTTTGCACTTGGACGAGCGGACCGACGGAGGAATGGTGGCCCAGTTTGGCCCCATTTTGCAAAAGACGCTGCGGTCGTTGGTCTGGATCCTGGGCATCATCTCTGGCCTGACCAACGCGGGGTACGATGTTGGTGCGCTCCTTGCCGGGGTGGGGATTGGCGGCTTGGCCATGGCCATGGCCGCAAAGGATTTCGTCGCCAACATTTTTGGTGGCATCACGGTGTTCATCGACAAGCCTTTTGAGACGGGAGACAGAATCAAGGTCAATGGCATTGACGGCACGGTGCAGGAAATCGGCATTCGCTCGACGCGAATCATGACGCTGGAAAACCGTTTGGTCACCATCCCCAACCACCAATTCACCGACCAAGTTGTCGAGAATGTGACTGCCGAACCTTCCCGCAAAATGAAGGTCGTGCTTGGCTTGACGTACGACACAACGCCGGACCAAGTCGAGCAGGCTCTCCAAATCTTGACTGACATCGTGGCAGCGGCAGGTCGGACAGAAGACGAATACACGGTCTGGTTCAGTGGATTTGGGGACTTCAGCCTCAACGTAAGTGCCATTTATTTCATCCGCAAAGGGGAGCATTGGGCCCACGTTCCCAATGAAATCAACCTCGAAATTCTGCGCCGTTTCAATGCGGCTGGATTGGATTTTGCCTTCCCAACCCAAACGTTGATCCACGAGGGATTGCCCAATTCGTGACATCTCCATGAACCAATACGACGTTGTCATCCGAATGAGTGAACCTAGATATTGGGTCTTGTTTTTAGCAAGTTTTGCGGCCGGCTGGGCGCTGTTGCAGCGGTTCAAAACCTTGGACTTGGAACGAAAGAACCGAGCCCTCAGACAAGTCGGTTGGGTCTTGATCGCCCTTCAGGTGGCCTATCAGGTGTACATGTTGGCTGCGCCTGACTTTGAATGGACCGTGCATCGTTGTCTGCCCCTGCACTTTTGCGGCATCAACATCTGGCTTGTGGCCTTGAATTGCTTCTGGAGGCATCGGACGGTGTACCTCTTCACCGCATTCATGGGGACGATTGGAGGCTTCCACGCCATCTTGACCCCTCAACTGACGGTGGGCGATGCCCTGCCCATCTTGATTCACTATTACATCAATCACGCCGCGTTGGTCTTCGTGCCCATCTTGATGACGCAGTCGTTCGACATGCGTTTCCCCAAATGGGGCTGGGTCAAGGCTTACGTGATTGCCGCGGTCTTGAGCATCGTCATGGCCGGCGTCAATGCGGGATTGAACACCTGGTTTCCAGGCGACGCCTTGGCCAACTACATGTACATGACGGAGCCTCCCAAGGTGGACAATCCATTCGTGTTTCACAATTTGGCCTGGCCATGGTACGTGCTGCCGTTGCACGCGGCGCTGATCTTGCACCTGTTGGTGCTCAACGCGCTTTACCGTTGGCGATTGCCGGCAAAGGGTGCCAATGCGGTGCCGATCAAAAGCGCCGTCGATCCTTCCGTGGCGCGTTTGCCTCTTTGGCAATAACTCGGACTTTTTCACCGCCTGTTCACGACGTGCACCGGATGCCGTGAACGCCCGCTATTTTCGGGACATGCAAGCGTATTTGGACCTATTGACGCACCTCCTCGACAACGGGGTGAAGCGTGAGGATCGCACGGGGACGGGCACTTTGGGGTGTTTTGGCTACCAAATGCGATTTGACCTCGCCGATGGCTTTCCGGTGCTGACCACCAAAAAACTCCACCTCCGTTCCATCATCCACGAACTGTTGTGGTTCCTGAAAGGGGATACGAACATCGCCTACTTGAAGGAGAATGGCGTTCGGATTTGGGACGAATGGGCTGACGAGCATGGCGACCTTGGGCCTGTTTACGGGTATCAATGGCGGTCTTGGCCCAACCCGGACGGGACGGCCACAGATCAAATTGTCAAGCTGATTGACCAGCTGAAGAACAATCCCTACAGCAGGAGGCATGTGATCAGCGCATGGAATCCGAGTTTCATTGACGACATGGCCTTGCCGCCTTGTCATTGTTTGTTCCAATTCCACGTTTCCGAAGGCAAGTTGAATTGCCAGCTGTATCAACGCAGCGCGGACACCTTCCTCGGGGTGCCTTTCAACATTGCCTCATACGCCCTCTTGACCATGATGGTCGCCCAGGTCGTGGATCTTGAACCGGGTGAGTTTGTCCACACGTTTGGGGACGTTCATTTGTACTTGAATCACCTCGATCAAGCCAAAGAGCAACTGACGCGGGAGCCCCGTCCGTTGCCCCAAATGCTCATCAACCCTGACGTGAAAGACCTGTTCGAATTCACCTACGATGACTTCGAGTTGGTGAATTACGATCCCCATCCGCACATCAAAGCTGCGGTCAGCGTTTGACCCAACAACCACCTCATGCGCATCAGCACCATCGCCGCCGTGGCGAACAACCACGTGATTGGCAAGGACAACGACTTGGTTTGGACTTTGCCCAAGGACATGCGTTTCTTCATGGAAACGACAGCAGGACACGTGGTCATCACCGGACGTCGCAACTACGAGAGCATTCCCAGCAAATACCGTCCCCTCAAAGGACGAACCAATGTGGTCATCACACGCAACCGCGATTACAAGGCTGAAGGTGCCATCGTGGTTCACGACCTCAGAGATGCCCTCGACAAGGCCCATGCCCTGGGAGAAACGGAATGTTTCATCATTGGTGGCGGCCAGATTTACAAGCAAGCCCTCTTGGGCAACATGGTGGACACCCAATACATCACCCATGTGGATGCCGCTCCAGAGGGGGACGCCTTCTATCCTGAGCAGGCTTGGAACGACTGGAAAGTCGAAGAGTTGTCAAGCCATGAAGCGGATGACAAACACGACCACGCCTTCGTCATCAAACGCTACGACCGCCAAAGGCCATGAATGACATTGCCTTGGGGGTGGCCCACATCACGGATTGGCAGGGATACGACCACATGTTGTATCTGTTGGCGTTGGTGGCCAGGTTTGATTTGAGGCACGCTGGGAAGGCGGCGCTGTTGGCGACGGCATTCACGTTGGGTCACAGCCTCACTTTGGCGATTGCGTCGCTCGATGTGTTTCGTGTGTCGGGTGCTTGGGTGGAATTCTTGATTCCTGTGACCATATTGGGCACCGCGCTTTGGGGGCTTCTTCATGGAGAGGGCGATGCCAAAAGCCGCCGCCGCACCTACATCTTGGCGGCAGGGTTTGGATTGATTCACGGCATGGGTTTCAGTTCGTTCTTCCGCATGACGCGGGACAACACTGCGGACTTGGTGGCGAGTTTGTTCCGGTTCAATCTCGGGGTGGAGCTTGGTCAACTCATCATCGTTGCGCTCATGTTGGCGACGGCAAGCTTGCTTCGAGCCTGCAACGTTTCGGCGCGTGACCAGCAATTGTTTGTGTGCGGTGGCGCGACGTTTTTGTCTTTGGTGATGGCGTTGGAGCGGGTGCCGTGGTGAAGCGTTTGTTGATCTTGCTTGTGCGGGGTTATCAAGCGTTTCTCAGTCCTTGGCTGGGTTCCAATTGCCGGCACGATCCGACGTGCAGCCGTTATGCCATAGAAGCGCTCGAAACGTGGGGCGCATGGAAAGGAACGATGCTGACAGTGCGGCGGGTGAGCCGCTGCCACCCGTGGGGCACAAGCGGTCACGACCCGGTTCCCCAGCCCGACCATCTCAAGGACGGAAACTCTGGCCGCAAGTCGTAATTTACTCTCATGAACATGAATCTTTTTCGGATGAATTGGTCCATTGTGGCCATGGCGGTTGCCTTGTTTGGCTTGGCAAGTTGTCACTCCCATGAAGACAGCGCCACCATGAAGGAGGCGCGAACGTTGAATGCAGAAACGGAGCAATTGGGCCAGCAGTTCCATCAGCGCCTCGGGCTGATCCAAGAAGATTTGGAAGCCCAATTGAATGGCGACCCCGGCGCACTTGCTCCACTCTTTGACCGCGCATTGGGAACCGTGAATGACCTCGACGCCCAATACGAGGAGTGGCTTTCCAACCAAATCTTGTTGCCTGGGCAGTCCTGCAACCACGACCACGCTGACGGCGAACAGCACCACCACCACGCGTCCATGGACGAACTGTCGGACGCGGATCACCTCGAGCTGCAGAAGGCGATTCGTACTGAGCTTGACAGCATGATTGCGGCCTTGAATTCGCTCAAGCCCTGAACATGACTCACGACATTCCTCAAAGGCCGAGGCGCAATCGCAGTTCGGCTGCAGTGCGCGGGTTGGTGCGCGAAACCCACCTCACGCCAGACCGTTTGATCTACCCCTTGTTTGTTTTGGATGGGGCCTCAAGACGCGAGCCCATTGTTTCGATGCCCGGCATCGATCGGGTGACTGAAGACCACGCTTTGAGCGAAGTGGAGGAGGCGTTGTCTCTGGGGGTGTCGTCGTTTGTGCTGTTTCCAGCCGTGGACGACGGATTGAAAGACGGTCGCGCGACGTACGGTTTGTCCAAAGACAATTTCTACCTGCGGATTGCACAGGCCATCAAATCTCGTTTCCCAGAGGCGTGGTTGATGAGCGACGTGGCCATGGACCCCTACAGTTCAGACGGACACGACGGTGTCGTGCAATCTGGCCAAATCGTCAACGACCTCACCTTGCCCATCCTGGCCCACATGGCCGTGGTTCAAGCCGAAGCGGGGTTTGACAGCATTGGCCCCTCCGACATGATGGACGGGCGTGTGGGTGTCATTCGCGACGCATTGGACGCCGCGGGCCACACCGACACGGGCATCTTGAGCTACACGGCGAAGTACGCAAGCGCGTTCTACGGTCCGTTTCGTGACGCCCTTGAAAGCACACCCAAGCACGGTGACAAGAAAACCTACCAAATGGATCCGGCCAACCGAAGGGAAGCGCTGCGTGAGGCCGATTTGGACATGGCCGAAGGCGCAGACATGCTCATGGTGAAGCCTGCGCTGTGCTACCTCGACGTCATCATGGCGCTGAAGGAATACAGCGACCGACCCATTGCCGCCTACAATGTGAGCGGTGAATACGCCATGCTGAAAGCGGCTTCCGAGAAAGGGTGGATCGACTACGACAAGGCCATGCCTGAGATGCTGTTGAGCATTCACCGTGCAGGCGCAGATGTCATTTTGACCTATTTCGCGAAGGAATTCGCCCAAATGCACAAAACATGGCACGGATGATCATTCGCACACTCCCATTGGCAGCATTGCTGTCGG
>JBELLK010000023.1:0-2713 GCA_042088625.1 Flavobacteriales bacterium | reverse complement strand
GGCCAAACTTGGGGTCAGGATCGCATTGTCGCGGACATTGCTGGGGGCTGGGACCAGAGCATTCCCGGCATCGGTCGTGTCAATGGCATGCCAGTCACGTGCGTGGACACGAGCGACGGCCCGTATCGAGGCCGGATTTACATCAACTGGACCGACACGCGGAATGGCGACACAGACGTTTGGATGACATATTCCGACGACGCTGGCGCCACGTGGTCCACAACAAAACGCGTGAACAACGACGGTCCGGACCGCGACCAATTCTTCACCTGGATGACGGTCGATCCCGTGCGCGGGGACGTTCATGTGGTGTTTTACGACCGCCGGCACACCAACGATCGCCAAGCCCGATCCACGCACGTTGTCGTGGCGTCGAGTTTCGACGGAGGGGACAGCTGGACCAACCAAACCGTTTCTGCCGCACCGTTCACGCCTGAAGGAAAGGTCTTCTTCGGCGATTACAACAACATCACCGCTGTCGACGGTCACGTGCGTCCGATTTGGACCCACGAGGAAGGGGGCATTCTGAGTGTCTGGACGGCGTTGTTGGATTTGCCCTGACGCAGAGCGTCGTCAACCCCAGCGCGTCACAAACGCAGCTTGCAATTGTCTCGCCATTGCGGCCAGTTCTTCTGGGGCGCGCTTCAATTTGGGCCGTTCGAAGTTGATGTCGGTAACGGCATTCAGAGGAATCAAATGCACATGGGCGTGGGGCACTTCAAGTCCAATCACGGCTTGTCCGACGCGTTGGCATGGCACGGCATCCTCCATGGCCAGGGCGACCTTTTGGCTGAACACATGAAGTTCAGAAAGGAGGGAGGGCTCCAAGTCCCAAATCCGGTCCACTTCCTTCTTCGGAATGACCAGGGTGTGGCCATCGGCGAGGGGCATGATGTCCAGGAAAGCCAGGCAGTGGTCGTTCTCGGCCACCTTGTGGCACGGAATCTCTCCGGCGACAATCTTGCTGAAAATGGAGGCCATCAGCGGCTGATTTCCAAAATCTCAAAGGGAATGACGCCCGCGGGCACAGAAACCTCTGCGATGTCGCCTACAGCTTTGCCAAGGAGTCCTTTGCCGATCGGACTGTCCACAGAAATCTTCTTTTCCGCGAGGTTGGCTTCATTCTCGGCCACCAAGGTGTACGTGACCTCTGCGCCGTTCTTTTGATTTTTGATGCGCACTTTGCTCAAAATGAACACCTTGCTGTTGTCGATGTCTGAATCGTCAATGACCCTGGCGTTGGCGAGGAGGTTTTCCATTTTGGCGATTTTGGCCTCAAGCATGCCTTGCGCCTCCTTCGCGGCGTCGTATTCTGCATTTTCACTCAAATCGCCCTTGTCTCGAGCTTCAGCGATTTGCTGGGAAATCTTGGGCCGTTCCACCGTTTTCATGTGGTGGATTTCATCCTTGAGATTTTGAAGGCCTTCAGCGGTGTAATACGAGACGTTGGACATGGTTCCGTGAATCAGATCGAGTGGGTTTGTTGTCGGTGCATGTTCCTCAAGTGGGAGGACATCACAAACAAGAGGGCCGCGAAGCCCTCTTGCATTAAAGTAGGAAAGTTTCTATGAAATGCCTGATCAGAGGGAGATTTTCACTCCGATCGTGTGGGTTCCATTGAATGGGTTTGTGGTGCGGTAGCTGTAATCCAGCTTCAACATCGCACCCTCGCCTGCAGGCAAATTCAAACCAATGCCGCCGGCCGGTCCAGTGTATGCCGTCGATGCATCCTGCGCACCAGACAACAATCCCTGTTCCCAGAGGTATCCTCCACGCAGGACCAAGCGCTCACCCAAGGCGGCTTCAACACCACCACCAAATTGGTCTTTGGTGAAGCTGTTCGAGACAAACTGGCCTGTGGCGGTCACCACGGTGTTGTCATTGGACACCACATCCACAGCCACGCCAATGTTGACGAGTGAAGGCAGTTCATACTTCTCTGAACGTTGGAACACCGTCAATGCTTCATCGGCACCCTGTGGCGTGGCAGTGACAGTCAAGCCGTCGCCTTCGTAACGCATGGGAGCACCCACATTGCGCAGGGCGATGCCAAACTTCAGCTTGTCGTTTTCGCCCGTGACGTAGCGGATTCCTGCGTCGAAGCAGACTCCACTGGCGCGAACGTTGCTGATGTTTTCACCAATCATGCGCACGGTGATTCCGCCGTAAATGGAGTTGGAGAACTCTTTGGCGTAAGTGACGCCAATGTTGCTGAATGCAGGGGAGAACGTTCCGATTCCGCCTTCAGGCAAATCTTCTGTGGTGATGGGGATGTCCCCAAAATTCATGCTCGTGACGCTCAGTCCGAGCACACCAGAGTCGCCCACCTTGGTTGCGAATCCAACCGAATTCAGGGAAATGCCCGTGCCAGACAGGTACATGCTGTTGGCGAAGGCCAATTCATTGCGTTGCACGAACGCAAGCCCAGCCACGTTGTTGAAGGTGCTTTCAAGGCCTTTGACCGAAGCCATGTTGCTTCCAGCCAACCCATTGGACGCGGCCCATGGATTGATCAACAATTGACCTGCGCCGGCTGAACCTGCGCGATCAGGGTTGCCAGCAAACGCTTGACCGACGGTCAAGAACGATGCAAGAAGAAGGGATGTATGCTTGTTCATTTGGAGTCGCAAATCAGAAGTTGTCAAGGTCAACAGGTCGCATCACCCCGAACCATTTCCGGACGGCTTGTCCGACGTTGGGCACATCGATGTGG
>JBELLK010000022.1:29185-36345 GCA_042088625.1 Flavobacteriales bacterium | reverse complement strand
ACCTCCGGGATTCCCGTCCAGTCAGAAAAATCATTGTCGAGGGTGATTTGGGCTTCAGCGCCGAATGCCCCAATTCCAATCGCTCCTGCAAAGAGGATACGCGTGATGATATTCATGCAAACAAGGTACGGAGGCCTCAAGGGAAACGCCCCTCCTCGACGTCATGAATGAAGTCGGTCACGCCTCCAAAAAACGCCTCGGCGTCGTCCCAAAGTGCCAGGTGCGACCCGTTCTCACAAATCAAAACTCGGCCCCGTTGTACGAGCGTCGCTTGACGCGCCATGGCCGCGGGGTCCATCGTGTCATGGGTGGCTCCAACCATGAGGGTCGGCGTGCCGATTTCTCCGAGGCGTGAGGTGATGTCCCAGTCGATGATTCGGCCTCCAACCTTGAACTCGCTCGGACCTTGCATCAAATCGTAGAGCTTGTAGTTGAGCCGTGCAAACGACCCGACCACCTCTTCAGGCCACTCTTCCAAACGGCAGACGTGCTTGCGGTAAAACTCCTTGTCAATGAGCTCGAGGTAAGTGGGGTTTTGGTAGTCTCCAGCCGCTTCATAGGCCTCCAACGAATCGACCAACGAGGGACGTATTTGGGGCCTAAGGGTCGACACGTTGTACGCCGCATAATCTGGGATGGAGGACTGCATGTTGCACACAATCAACCCCTTGAGGTGCTTTTGATGAACCAACGCGTATTCCATCGCCAAGATGCCGCCCCAGCTGTTGCCAAGCAGGTAGAAATTGGTGGAATCCATGCCGAGCGCTTGCCTCACTTCGTCCACTTCCTGCACCCACCGCTCGATGTTCCAAAGGTCCTCTTCTGGCTGATCGCTGTAAAAACTCCCGAGCTGGTCGTACATGTGCACTTCGGCCGGGCCGCTCAATCCCTGGTGCTCGGGCAGCTGGTACGCGACGTTCAACATGTACTCGTGCGTGCACGCAGGACCGCCGTGCAGCACCAGTACTTTGACCTCCTCACTTTGGCCAAACTGCTGGGTGAACACTTCAAACCCGTTGCTCAGCTGCACCATGGTGACAGCCTCTTCCTCCCTTTTGGCCTGACGCAGCGCTTCGTCCTCAGGCGTGAAGGCCATGGCGCAGTTGCCCGTCTCGTGGTAATCCGTCAGGTCCGTTGGGGAATCTGCGTCTGGGGAATCTGGCGCGCTGGCACATCCGGCAAACACGGCGGCCATCACAAAGGCAGGAAAGGATCGGTTCATGAGGACAAGATGGGACAGATTGTTGAACAAAGCATGGGTTTGGGGTGTCACAATGCCATGGCCCCAAAGCAACCCGCGCCGCCCACCACCCAACTGCAACGCGCCTCACTGCCTTGGCAGGAATGGCCCGCAGAAGACTTGGACCGGGTCATTCAGATGGCGTGGGAAGACCGAACGCCGTTTGAGGCGATCGAGTGGCAGTTTGGGCTGAAAGAAAACGACGTGCGCGCGCTCATGCGCCGCTCACTGAAGCGGAAGAGTTTCGAAATGTGGCGGAAGCGGGTCAAAGGGATGAGCACCAAGCACGCCTCGAAGCGGACCGATGACGTGAAGCGGTTCCGCGCGCCCGGGCAACGTCCCTGACCGGTGTTCGAGTCCGATTGACGACCTTTGTCTTTATGAACTCTTCAAGATCGAAGCTCATCCGGGCGCTGTTGTGCTCTGCGACAATGACCTTGGTGACGCCCGCAACATGGGCCCAACCTGACGCTCCTGAGCGGCTGCACGACGGCCTCGTAAAGGTGAATTTGACCGACTTCATCTCAGGCAAATACAGCCTGTCCTACGAGAGGGTCATCGGTCCTTGGACCTCGGCAGAGTTGACCGTGACAGGCATCGGCATGACGACGTCGGACTACACCTACTCCATCGCCCAGCCCCTCACCTACCCTTGGGACAGTTTCTATCCCAACCTGCCTGCTGATTTGGAAATGGTCATTTCAGGATGGGAAGTTCAAGGCGCGGTCCGCAAATACGGTTGGGTGGACGACGGCATGCCTGACGGCTTCTACGCCTCGGTGTTCATGACTGCGGGCAGCGCGAGTGTGGAGGCCGACGAGCGCATCCGTGAAGTGACCTACGACCCCGACACCGTCACGTTCGAACCAGGTGCGTTCCTCGACGAAATCGACCACACGTTGAAGGTGACCAAGTGGGGGTTTGGGCTGACGGTCGGATACCAATGGCTCACGGAAAGCGGCCTCGGCATTGACGCTTACATGGGGCCCATGTTCCGTGGCATCACTCGGACGTACAGCATGGACGGCTACACCGACGCTGAAGCCAAGGACATTGTCAGCTCCCGCGTGCAGCAACGCTACTGGATGGGCCCTGGCCCCAGCGAACACTACAACGGCAATACAGGCCCGTGGTTCACGGGAGGTCTGCGCGTCAGCCTGGCCTTCTGACCGGAACCGTCAGGTCAATTGCTCCCCGTGTTGGGAGTCGTCAAGGCCGCGGGCTTCCTGCTTTGAGGTCACGCGCATCGGAATGAGCGCATTGACCAATGCGAACAACGCGTAGCTCAACCCAAACGCCCCCACCGCCACTGCAGCGAGTGCAGCCAGGTGTTTTCCAAAGGTGTCAAACTCGCCCGATGTCAAGCCCACCTCTGCGGCAAACACGCCCGTGAGGACCATGCCAACCATGCCCCCGACGCCGTGACTGGCGAACACGTCGAGGGTGTCGTCCACTCGACCTGATTTGTGGAACAAGTCAATCGCCAGGTTGCTAATCAGGGCGGCAAAGAATCCTATCAACACGCTGTCCCCCAAGCTCACAAACCCGGCTGCAGGCGTGATGGCCACCAGGCCCACCACCGCACCGATGCACGCGCCGACGGCAGACATCTTGCGGTCGCGGAATCGGTCGAAGAAAATCCATGTGATCATGGCCGTGGCCGAAGCCAAATTGGTGTTGGCAAAGGCAAGCACCGCATCCGTGCCCGCGCTGAATGCCGAGCCTGCATTGAATCCAAACCACCCAAACCACAACAACCCCGTGCCCAAAATCACAAACGGAATGTTTGCTGGCGTGAGGTCGTTGTCCATCCTCCGGCCCAGGAACAGCGCACCCGCCAAGGCCGCACATCCTGCAGACATGTGCACGACGGTCCCCCCGGCAAAGTCAAGCACTCCCCATTGACGCAGCAGGCCATCCGGATGCCAAGTCATGTGGCAAAGTGGTGGATACACCACCAAGGCGAACAGCACCATGAACAAGATGTAAGCGCGGAAGCGCACCCGACCGGCCATGCTGCCTGTGATGAGTGCTGGCGTGATGATGGCGAACTTCAACTGAAACAAGGCGAACAACAAAAACGGAATCGTGCCGGCGAAATCGGCATTGGGACTCAACCCCACACCACGAAATGCCAGAAACGTCCTTGGATCGCCAATCACCCCCCCTAGGCTCTCGCCAAAGCACAAGCTGAACCCCACAAGCACCCAAAGCACGCTGATGACGCCGAGCGCCACAAAGCTTTGAAGCATCGTGGAAATGATGTGACGCTTGTCGACCATCCCTCCATAGAAAAAGGCCAAACCAGGCGTCATGAGCAACACGAACGCACTGGCGACCACCATCCAGGCGGTGTCTCCTGCATTCAATTCGCCCAGCGCCGAGGCGTCCGTGGCCGCGTCGTACGAGGTGCCTAAAAACCAAATCGCCGGCACCAACAGCGCCAACACCAAAAAATTGCTCTTTCGTCCCATGTCGTGGTTTGAACGGCGAAACTATCCCTTCGTTCCAACATCCACAACTCGTGTCCTTTGGACAACAAACTCAAAATCAATACATAAGCCCCAACTCAAAAGCTGGATCCAGTGGCGGGCGACTCAATCAAAAAACAGCCTGTGCCCCACCGAGATGATCGCTTGGGAGTCAAAGCTGATGCTGCCATAGGTCCCAACTTCAAGGGTGAAATACCAATCGCTGCAACGCAAGTTGTTGCGGTCTTTGCCCCTGCGCTGGAGCCGGCGTTGTGCGCGCTCGGAGAGGGTTCGCTCGCACCTCCGGGTGGGAATGGATTGCTGGTAGTAGGCATGAAGAGGCCAAAGCCTCAATCCAATCGTGCCTGAGGGACCACCCTCAAACCGTTGAATTCCCAACCCCACTTTTCCGGTGACAACGGTCGGAAAAGCCAAACCACCCTCTGCCTCCAACACAAATCCTGACGCAGACACCCTGCGCACTCCCCCCAGCAATGACGCGCCAGGAAACGGCACGCCTAGGTCTACGAAAGCAATGCCGAGGTTTGAATCAAAATACGCCTCCACGTTTGCTGAGGCCTCTCCTGTCTGGGCCTCCGCATCACTCGACATTGACCACGCCACAAACACCAAAAGCAGAGTTCTCCAGATCATGGAGCAAGGTAATTCAGCGACCATCAATCATGCATGGGCCGACCAAACAACACATTTTCTCCCCGCACATCCAGGACGGCAAATCCTTTGTTCGCAAGGGCCTTGAGGGCGGGCTTGGAGCTTGAAGGCACCATCCGCTCGTGGAATTCCAACACGATGAATCGCGTGCAATCCATCCAATCGAGGTTGGCCTGGAACAAGGCCTGTTCCCCTCCTTCGATGTCAAGTTTGACCAAATCAATCGCCTCCCAACCCATGGCCTTTTGAATGCCGTCGATGGACAGGGTCTCCGCGTCCGCCACCATCCTGTCTGAGCCCTCGTCGCGGGTCATGAACCCGTTGCTGCCAAAGCCTTCATCCGTCAATTGAAGGTTGAGATGGTCCGTGTGATGAAGTGCCTTTTCAGACAAGGTGACGCCCTCCAAGTGCGCGGTGTTGTTGCGGAAGGATGCTGCGTTTTGGGGATGGGGTTCTGCGGCATGGATTTGGGCTTCAGGAAACAGCCCCTTGAAGAAAATCGAAGCAAAGCCCACATTGGCCCCGCCGTCGACAATCCGACGAACATCTGCAGGCCAGTCAAAATCGTATTCGCGATCAAGGAACACCTGAGCGAAGGCATGTACGTCTTGAAGGTCCCTTCTCAAGTGGACAGGCCGCAGAAATTCCGGAAGTCGAATCGAACTGGTTTTGAGGATGTTCAACCGAAAATAGAGGAGCCCTCCTCGCCAAGCGCCGTATCGCTGAATCAACAACAGGAGGTACATGCTGCGCAAGGTAGCGCAACAAAAAACCCGCCTCCAAAGGGAAGCGGGTTTTGGGGAAAAGCGATCCCACAGGGACTCGAACCCCGAACCGTCTGCTTAGAAGGCAGATGCTCTATCCTGTTGAGCTATGGGACCAAAACGCGATGTGAGTACCGGCGTTTAGGATGCAAAGATGTGACGGAACAAGCACGCATCTCGTATTCTCGAACACAAAAAAAGGCAGCCACGGTAGACTGCCTTTTTTTCTTACCAGCTGACCTGGCTCGAGTCAATCAATTGCCCTTGGTCAGTCCAGAGGCCTTGTCGCCTCCTTTCTTCTTGGACTTCTTCTTTTTCTTGTCGTCTGTGGTGGCAGAAGCGCTGCCTGACTTGCTGCAGCATCCAGCTGAAGATGACTTGCTGCAAGAGGCGCCTTTGGCGTCAGTCGAAGCAGAAGCGCCCTTCGAGCAACATCCGGCAGACTTGGACTTCTTCTTTTTCTTGTCGTCTGTGGTGGCAGAAGCGCTGCCTGACTTGCTGCAGCATCCAGCTGAAGATGACTTGCTGCAAGAGGCGCCTTTGGCGTCAGTCGAAGCAGAAGCGCCCTTCGAGCAACATCCGGCAGACTTGGACTTGTCGCAAGTGGCTTTTTCACCCTTGGCGCAAGACGTCTTTTGGGCATCCTTAGAACAGGTTTGCTCGGTCTTGGCCTTTTTGTCGGCAGGAGCTTGAGTGGATTGTGCAGACGCGGCAAATGCGAACATAGCGAAGGCACCGAGGAAAAGAAGCTTTTTCATAGTGTGGTTGAATTTCAAGATTTCATCAGCGCCTTTGGTGGGCGCATGTCGTGCCAAGATACAAACTCATTTCGCAGGATGCATTGTCAAAGGAAGGATTTCACTATTTTTGTCCTCCCTTAAGTCGCAAACGAGCGATGGAACCAAAGGAGTTTGGAGAGGTGCCAGAGTGGTAATGGAGCAGATTGCTAATCTGTCGACGGGCAACCGTCGCCAGGGTTCGAATCCCTGTCTCTCCGCACAAGTGAAAAGCCAGCGCACAACGCTGGCTTTTTTGCGTCAAAGCGTTTCCCCAAGCTTGCTTGTGGGGAACGTTGAAGGCGCAAAAAACAACGGGGTCGCGACAGCGGCCGCGGCTTTTCGCTTGTCAGCCTCCCTTCTGCGCGATCACGAGCGGCGCAAGGGCTACGCGAGTTCTCCCTGTCTCTCCGCACAAGTGATAAAGCCAGCGTTGGTCAATTTTGACCTAGCTTCACTGGCGCAATGCTTCACTGGCGCAATGCTTCACTGGCGCAATGCTTCTCCTATGAAAAAGAACATGAGTGTCATGGATCGCTTGATCCGACTTGCGATGGCCATCGTCTTGTTGAGCATGTACTATGTGAGCTATTCCATGTACAGCGAATTGAACCCTGATGGGTGGGGGCTCGTGTTCTTCATTCTCGGGTGTGCTTTGACGGTCACGAGCATTTTTGGCTTTTGCCCTGTGTACGCGCCGTTTGGACTTTGCAGCATCAAGAACGAGTCCGCCTCCGACTGACGCCGTCGGCAACGCATCACCTCAATCCCGACCTGTGCCGGCTGGCAACCAAAGCGTCATGCCTTTGCTGAGCGTCAACCCGTCAACATGGGCCACCAGGTCGCCCGATGCACTCTTTACATGCATGTGCACGTTGGTGCTGTGATGGGTGAAAATGCGATGGTGATGCAATGAGTGAAAGCCCAAAACCTCACCCTCCAGCTCGTTTAATGTGCCATGTGGCCCTGTGGTTTTGTGCTTTTCGCACGTGTGCTCCATGTCCCCCTCCTTCCAATGGACTACGTGCCATTGAAGGTCTTTGAAGGTGCCGGTAAGGCGGAACGGGAAAGGCCGCTCGACATCGAGTCCTGCCTCTTGGGCCGCATCGCGCAAAAAATCTTCCAGCTCGGCCTGGGTGCGCACCATTCGAGGAAGCGAAATTGGCGACCACGCTTCGACCCGCGCAGCCACAAGCAAGGTGGCCTCGACTGACGCATCAGATTCCACAACCACCTC
>JBELLK010000022.1:0-29085 GCA_042088625.1 Flavobacteriales bacterium | reverse complement strand
GCGCAGCCACAAGCAAGGTGGCCTCGACTGACGCATCAGATTCCACAACCACCTCATTCACATCATCGCGATCGACCCGAGACACCCAAGGCGTCCCATTCTCAATGAACACCTCACCTTGGAGACCTGCCACCGCGCCCAGGCCCCACATGCCCTCTTGGCCTGAATGGTCTGCCAGTTTGGCCTTGGGCGAAATGTCCGCGTTCATCATCATGTCTTTCAACGCCCCAAAAAACTGCACTTCCAGCCTGTTTTCGGGCAAGTCTGGTTGAGTCCAAGCGGCCAAAGGCACCCCCACCGCAACGACAAGGACCCACGAACGAACCAAGCACCACAACGTCGAATTCATGGCCGCAAGGTACCACCTACATAGAGCGAGGAATTGTATCTTCAGGTGCAAAAGGAAAAGATGCTCCGTAGTGAATTTCTCCAAGGTTCGGCCATCGTGGGTGCCTCATTGGTGCTCCCACGCATCTTGCGTGCCTCGTCCGGCATGTGGTCTGAAGGAGGAGAGCGCACAATTGCGCGCGTGTTGACGGCGAAAAGCACGATGGTCCAAAACACGCCCGTCATCCGATCCTTCGCCGGCAACCACACCGACTTGGTGTCGCCATGGGTGATGTTGGATGAATTTGGGCCCATGAGAATCGAGCCTGGCACCCTGGGCATGGACATCAAAGCCCACCCCCACGCCGGCATCACGCCCACCACGTACCTGATTTCTGGCAGCGGACGTCACACCGACAGCCTCGCCAACGACATCGTGTACCGCAAGGGCGAGTTCATGCTCTTCAGTTCCGGACGTGGCGCGATCCACGAGGAAGTATCGAGCGACGAGATTCGCCGCGACGGAGGCACGGTACACGGGTTTCAGATTTGGCTTAACACGCCGTCGCAGGAAAAATTCTGCGACCCCTCGACGGTCATTCACCAGCGCGAGGACACGCCCATCGTGACACTTGGGGACGCGGAAATCAAAGTGATGATCGGCTCACTCAACGGCTGCACCTCTCCCGTGTTCACCTTCTCTCCTGCGTTCTATTACCACATCACGCTGCCCGCAGGCGGCCGCCTCGACCTCCCTGTTGACCCCACGCACAACGCCTTTGCGCACATCATCGAAGGACAGCTCGAAGGCGAGGGCCGAAATCTGCTTCGAGACGAGCAGCTTGCCCTGTACGACCGTGGTGGGGATGTCATGCGCTTCCACGCCATCGAAGACGCTGAGTTCCTGGTGTTGGGCGGCCAGCCGCTCAATGAGCCCTTGGTCAGCTACGGTCCGTTTGTGATGAATTCGCAAGACCAAATCAACGCCTGCATCCGCAACTACCGCGCAGGAAAGATGGGGCATCTCTGAGCCCGACTTTCAACCCACAGCTCGGCCAAACTGGCCGGACTGGTATTCCATGAAGGCTTCTCGAATCTCCGCTTCCGTGTTCATCACGAACGGTCCGTGGGCCACGACAGGTTCGTCGATCACGTCGCCGTGACACAGCAACACCAACGCCTCGTCATCCCAAGCGGTCAGATGAACCTCCGGGCCTGAATCGTGACTCAATTCGACCATGGTTCGGGTGGCCGCAGGCACGCCATTGACCTCCACCTCGCCTCGGACCACGTAAAGCATGACGCCGCGGTCTGTGGAAACCTTTGTCGAGAACGTGGCGCTCGGCAGCATCTCAAGCCATGACATGAACAAGCCCGTTTGAGAAGCCACTGGGCCCCGCTGCCCATCCACTTCGCCCGACACGATGTGCCATGCCCACGATGCTTCAGGCCCAGAGACATGAAGCAACTCGTCGCTCTCAAATCCCCGGTACCAGGGCTCGCACCGTTTGAGCGCGGCCGGCAAGTTCATCCAAACCTGGATGATCTCGAGCGGCCCACCTGACTCGAGGAAACTCTCCGGAGAGACTTCAGCATGTTCGATGCCGCGGCCGGCCGTCATCCATTGGACGCCGCCGGGACCGGTGACGAAGGTTTGGCCTGTGGAATCGCTGTGCGCAACCTCGCCGTCAAACACAAACGTCAGCGTCTCAAACCCCTTGTGCGGATGGGGCCCAAACGGCAGCCCTCCGTTGTTGGGCGGATACACCTGCGGCCCGTGATGGTTCAAGAACAAAAAGGGATCCAACGCCGGCAAACTTCCGGTCGGCAACGCGCGAAACGTCACCAAATCCGCCATCGGCGTCTCCAATGCTGCATGCAGCTGCTTGACTTTCCTGGTTCCGTGCTTCATCGAGTGAAAATAACACACCAAGTCTCGCCACGTTCAAGTTTGCATTGCACAAAACCCGCACTCTGGCACGAGCCCAACAAAATTCAGCGCCAGGGATGGTGGAAGGAAAAAAGCGCACTATCTTTGCGGTCCTCAATTGTGAGGCGGGGCGTGGCCCAGCCCGGTTAAGGCGCCTGTTTTGGGAACAGGAGATCGCAGGTTCGAATCCTGCCGCCCCGACTACAAAAGCCGTTCACGAAGTGAGCGGCTTTTTTGTACGCGAAAGCGAAAGCTTGCTTTCAGGCGAATCGCAAACAAAAAATGAAGCACGCCTGCGGAGCAGGCAGCGGCTTTTGTAGAATCCCTCCCTTCCCCAGGATCTTGAGCCCGATCGCAGCGAGCGGCGAAAAGTCCTGCCGCCCCGACTACAAAAGCCGTTCACGAAGTGAGCGGCTTTTTTGTGCGCGAAAGCTTGCTTTCAGGCGAATCGGCATTTCAATTGCGGTGGTATCGACACCGACCCGACGGGTCTGTCGTCTTTTGCCTGCATCGTTGCCCCGTGGATTTGGCAATGCCCATGCACTGCACAGAAGCTCCACCCAATGATGTCTCAGTGTCTGAAGGGGCGGCGACGGATCGAGTGGCACCTTCCGAGAGGTCAAGGGGCCACGTCGTTTTCGATGACACCGCCTCCACTCGACGCTCGGTCGCGTCGGGCAACGAAGGAAACAAATCCATGCCCAGCTCCGCTTCCAGTTCGTCCACAGTCACCAGGTAATCTTCCAATGCACCAGGGACTTTGTTTGCATTCGGGAAACGAAACGCGAGGCAAGTCGTGTCAGGAGAAGTCCGAAGCACCACCTTCCAAAACGCAGAAGGCACCCTGACTCCCGAAGAAAGGGTGTGGTCAGTCAAATCACTTGGCCCGCAGGTCACGTGAACTTCGCCATAGGCCAGCCCCCACGTGCGAACACCCTCCTCCAGTTTTTTCCAAATGCCGCGATTGAGGTTAGGCGACTGGGGCGCCATGTTGGTCATGAGGAACGAATTCCGCATTTCGGCCGCGCTGCTTCGCGAATCGGCGGCTGGTTTCAAGTGGCCGCGGTCGTACCCTGAGCTCGCGTATGAAGAAGCCGTGGGACTGCCCGCCACGCGGTCGTCAGGCCGAAACGCATCCTTTCTAGGCACCGCGCCCATGCACTCTTGAGCCGTCAAGGCGTAGTGCACCCAAAACGCCACTCCCGACTGGACATCAAAATCAACCAAATACGATGCATTGGTCAGGGCTTGCCCGTCTGATGTGGGTGCGAATTTGCCGTCGGGGTGAGTTGATGGCCAAGTTTGGGCCGCTGCATGCATGAAGCACAACACCCCAAGTGGCAAAAGAAAGCAACGACGAGGGGATTTCATGCCCTGAATTTACACCCTAACAGTGAGGGCTTCGAAAGGGCTTGAAGATGATCAACCTCCGAACCAAGGAAAGATCATCATCACCTCGACCATGGCCGAGAAGTCTGCCTCAGAAATGACACCATCCGAGTTCAAATCGTAGTAGGAACTGTATTTGCCGGTGGTTATGCAATAGAGCAAACGAAAGAGGTCTGAAAGGGAGTACATGTAGATCGTTGATTTAACAGTGCAAAGAAATTTCCCTCACTGCACCTCGACGAAAACTGAGAATCAAAAATCTGCAAGCTGAACATTGTCAAACCTTTACCCCACCCGAACTGCATGTTTCTTCGATGTAAAGAGAAGAGTCTGCCATCGAGCGCATCCATTTTTCTTTGAGGAGGCGTAACCTTCTCTCACCACGTCCCGTTAAGGAAGGCGAACATGGTATTGATGGTTGACAGCGAGCCTCATCGCTGACATGAATTGGTTTTGGTTAGACAAGGAAGCCGCCCCTCGGGGTGGCTTTTTTGTGCACCAAAAGTTCGCCGCAATTCAAGCGAACCGCTCCTGAAAACGATCGGCCACGTAGTCGCCAATGGCAAGCGAGGCCGTGGCGGCTGGAGAAGGTGCGTTCAGGATATGAATGGAGCGATCTGTCGTCTCAATTCGGAAGTCGTCACGAGTGTCGCCGTCCTGACTCAACAACAGGGCACGAACCCCAGAGCGGCCTGGACGGATGTCATCCATCGTCAAAGAAGGCACCAAACGCTGCAGTGTTTTGAGGAACAGACGCTTGGAAAAGGCCCGACGGTATTCATTGATGCCAAACGCCATGTTGTTGAAGAACAACTTCCACGTTCCGCCATAACCGAGGGCCTCCATGGTGTCACGCAAATCAAAGTCGGTCTTGCCGTAGCCTTCCCGTTTGAACGTGAACACCGCATTGGGACCGCACTCAATTTCACCGTCGGTCATGCGCGTGAAGTGCACCCCCAAAAAGGGGAAGTCGGGATTAGGTACGGGGTAAATGAGGTTGCGCACCTTGTTTTTGGCGTGGTCTTCGAGCTCGTAATAGTCGCCGCGAAATCCAACGACACGTTCCTTGAGTGCGACGCCGTCTTTGCGGGCAAGGCGATCGGCTTGCAAACCTGCGCAGACCACGACCTTGTCGGCGCGGTACGTTTTGGCCTCGCCAGCCACCTTGGTGCGGATGATTGAACCTTCGCCTTCAGGGCCCAAATCCACCACCTCCTCCCCCAATCGAATCTCGCTGTTGGGCTGGATGGCCAAGGCTGCAGCGGCCATCTTTTCCGTGGCATTCCGGAAGTCGACAATGCCCGTGCATCCCACCCAAAGGGCGGCCACCCCTTTACAATGGGGTTCAATTTCACGAAGCTGGTGAGCGTCGATGCGCTCAAGGTTTTCGATCTCATTTTGCTTGCCGATGCCATGGATCTTCTCGAGCATGGGCAGCTCAGATTCGTCGGCTGCAACGACCACCTTGCCGCACACATCGTGGGGCACATCGTGTTCCTTGCAAAATTCGACGAGTTCACGCCGGCCCTGCACGCAATTGGTGGCTTTCAAGGAGCCGGGCTTGTAATACAAACCTGAGTGAATGACCCCTGAGTTGTTGCCCGTTTGATGGTCCGCAAGCCGCGGCATTTTGTCAATCAACACCATACGACGCTCCGGAAAACGCTTCTGAAGCTTGTAAAACGTGGCTGCGCCGACAATGCCGCCGCCCACCACCACCACATCGTATTGTCTGTCTGAGGAGCCGTTGTTGTGCATCGAGCTCAAATGTACGTGACCTTTCAACCTGCGGCCTATCTTGCCGGTCATGACTGTTCAAGACGCGCCTGTTCACAGCAAGAAAGTCCAAAACGCATGGGCCCTCTACGATTGGGCAAACAGCGTCTACTCCCTGGTCATCACCACCACCATCTTCCCCATCTTCTACAATGCAATGACCACCGTCCGTGAAGAGGATGGCACGTTGGTGAGCGACGTGGTGTCGTTTTGGGGCATGGAATTTTTGAACACCCAACTTTACAGTTACGTGTTGGCCACAAGTTTTGCGGTGATCATTTTCCTGAGTCCCTTGCTGAGTGGCATGGCGGATTACGCCGGCAAAAAGCTCACCTTCATGAAGGTATTCTGTTACGCAGGCGCGGCAGGGTGTGCAAGCATGTTCTTCTTCAACCCTGCCCATTTGGAGTGGAGCATGGCCTCGTTGTTTTTGGCCAACCTGGGCTTTTGGGGAAGCCTTGGATTCTACAACGCCTACCTGCCTGAAATCGCCCCGCCAGAAGAGCATGACAAGCTCGGGGCGCGCGGGTACGTCATGGGCTACATCGGGTCCGTGCTGTTGTTGCTCGTGTGCCTGGGACTCATCATGGGCATCGGCAACCACCTCACCAAATGGGCCTTTGTGCTCGTGGGAGTGTGGTGGGTCAGCTGGGCGCAACCCGCATTCCGACAGTTGCCCTCCAATCCCTACAACGTCAAACCTGAAGGCAATTTGCTTTCTCAGGGATTCAAAGAGCTCAGGGGTGTTGCTCGCGACCTCAAAGGCAAACTGCACTTGACGCGTTACCTCGGCTCCTTTTTTGTGATGAGCATGGCCATCCAAACCATCATGCTCATGGCCACGAGCTTTGGCATCAAAGAGGTGCAGTTGACCACGGCTGAACTCATTGTGGCCACGTTGCTCGTTCAGGTGGTGGCCATCCCTGGCGCGTTTTTTGTGGCGTGGGTGAGCGGCAAGATTGGCAACGTGAAGGCCTTGGGGGGATGCATTCTGGCTTGGTGCGCAGTCTGCGCCTACGCGTATTGGTTCGCTTCCTCCAAGGAAGGCTTCTATGTTGCTGCCGGCGTGATTGGATTCATGATGGGCGGCACACAGAGCCTCAACCGATCTACATATTCCAAGCTGCTCCCTGAAACCGAAGACCATGCCTCGTACTTCAGCTTCTACGAAGTGCTCGAGAAAAGCGGACTGGTCATTGGTATGTTTGGGTGGGGCTACATCGAAGGCGTGACTGGATCCATGCGCAACAGCATCTTGGCACTGGTGGGGCTGTTCTTGATTGCCTACGCCGTGCTCCGCGCCATGCCCCAATCTCACCGTGGACACCTTGTGCAACCTGCATGAAAAAAGGCACCCCGATGGGATGCCTTTTTCACTTCAATCCATTTTGACCGTCACTGAACCTTGAACGTGACACGGCGGTTTTTGGCGTGGCCAATTTCCGTATCCAGTGTGCTGTCGGGATTGGTGTCCCCGCGGCTTGTGGCCTCAAGTCGGCTTGGGTCGATGCCCGCGTCCACGAGGAAGGCCTTCACTTTGTTTGCACGCGATTGCCCCATGTCGGCGTAGCGCGCGTTCAATTTGCCCTCTTCGGTTTCGTCGCTGTCAGAGTGGCCTGTGATCACCAAATCCATGTCTGGATTCTCGTTGAGCAATGTGACAATCTCAGTCAGGGTGCGCTTGCCAGCCACAGTTGGCATTTTCTTGATGAAGGCGTAGTACGTCGCTGCCGCTTCAATGCGTTGCTTGGCTGTGGCGTCTTCTGGGAGTCTTGCCGAACGGTTGTACACCATGGAAGACTCGCGCTTGCGGGTGTTGCCACAGCTGCAGTCTTTGGGCGAATCCACAGCAACCACTTTGACGTTGTCGATGTAGTAGTAGGCCATGGCCAAACCGTCCTTGGGTTCTTCATCCTTGTCAAGGAAGCAATCTTCATAATCCTCTATCGCCTCACCGCGCGGGCCCGTCGGACGTGCTGGCACATCCACACGCTCTGACTCGATGCTGGCATCTCCGCCGAAGCAGCCGATGACCAAAAATTCCTCCTCGCCTGTGCCAACGAACGTGCCGCACACCGTTTCCCAACCTTCGGAGAAGCGCATGGTTTTGTTGCTCACTTGCTTGACGTCGGGCTCTGTGGTCAGGGGGCTTGATCCCGACCGAGACATTTTCCGGTCGCTCAACAGGGCTCCGATGTCGGGCACCGCATAGCGGCTCATTTCAGCAAGACTCAAGTCAAACGACACACAGTAGACTTGATTTTCTTCAAGCATCTCAGTGAGCTGCACTTGGAGGTAAGAACGCTTCAGCTTGGAGCTTTTGCTGTAGGCGCGGAAACCGGCATAGTACTCACCATCCTTGGCTTGCTCAAAGCCGTAGTCGTTGCATGGCACACTGACCTTGCTGGCCTTGTCCCTTGTGACAAACAAGTCGGGAGAGACGTCGTTGACGCCAGCCCATTCCAAGGAGAATTCATTGAGAAGCCCAAACTTCTTGATGTCCTTGACCTCCACGTCATCGGGGATCTCCTCGAAGCTGGGGTTGGGGACCAAATTTTCTTGAGCGAAGGCCATCGTGGCCGTCAAGGCGAGCAACATGGCCGTGGCCACGCTTCGCACTGGAGAGAGGTTCAAAATCATGCAGTGGTGGGTGTTTCTTGTTTCGTTGCAGGGGCGTATTCCTTCACCGCTTGCACAAACGCACGGCCGTGGTCGGCAGGGATGTCAGGATACAATCCGTGGCCCAAGTTAGCGATGGTCCGTTGGACCCCCAATTCGTCAATCATTTGGTGGGTCTTCTCACGAATGATGCCAGGATTGGCGTACAGCACACTTGGATCCAAATTTCCTTGCAACACTTTGGGTCCACCAGGTGCAGCGTCGGCCACCTGACGAGCCCAACGGCGGTCAGTCTGCCAATCCAATCCCAGCGTGGTGCACGGCAAGGTAGCGAGGTCGCAGAGGAAGTGGCTGCCGCCTTTGGCAAAGACCGTCACCGGAACCCGCCCCTTCAATGACTCACACAACGATTGCATGTGCGGCAAAACCCGCTCTATGTACAACGCTCGGCTCAGCGAACCCGCCCAACTGTCAAAGAGCTGGATGACATGCACCCCGGCGTCGACCTGGGCGTGCAAGTAAGCCTCCGTGGCTTTGGTGATGGCCGAGAGCAACGCATCAGAAAGTTCCGGTTCCTCCCACAACAACCGCCGCGCCAAGGTCCAATCCTTGCTGCCCTTGCCTTCCACCATGTAGCAAAATAGCGTCCAAGGGGCGCCGGCAAAACCGATCAGCGGCACCTCACCGTTGAGCTGATCCAAGATGACACGAATGGCGTCCAGCACGTATTTCAAATCCGTGTGTGGGTCCACCTCCTTGAGGTGCTTGAGGTCCGCACTCGAACGAATGGTCTCCGGAAAGCGCGGCCCCACTTTCTCCACGAGGTTGTAGGGCAGTCCCATCGCCTCGGGCACCACAAGGATGTCACTGAAGAGGATGGCGGCATCTACGCCGTACGCTTCAATGGGCTGGAGGGTGACTTCCGCTGCGCGATCTGGGGTCATCAAAAGGTCCTTGAACCCCCCCACTTCGGCCCGCACGGCACGGTATTCAGGCAGGGTTCTGCCCGCTTGACGCATCATCCAAACCGGGGGACGTTCCACCTCATCGCCACGAAGGGCACGCAACAACAAATCGTTCATGAACCCAAAGGTCAGTGCAAAATCTTGAACACCGTCTCTCTTAGGAGCATGCCGTCCGTTGTGGTGGCATTGGATCGACCTTTGGCCTTTTTGTCTGCGTCCCTGAGGTAGCCAAAAATCCGCTCCACCTTGGCCGGGCTGAACGCGGTCGCCGCGCGAGCGTAGTCGCGCACGGCGTAGGGACTGCATCGCAAGGCCTTGGCGGCAGCACCTTCCGAGCGGTCCTGGAGGGTTTGGTACACCAGAACCCTCGCGAAGTAGGCGTGCAGGACCGGCACCACCATCGCAAGGGGTGCATTCTTGGGATTGGCCTCGAAGTATTGCACAATGCGGTTGGCGCGTTCGATGTCCTTGTTGCCCAGTGCGCGCTGCAGCTCGAAGACGTTGTAATCCTTGCTGATGCCGATGTGTTGCTCCACATGGTCGGTGGTGACATTTGTGCCTTCCGGCAACAGGATTTGAAGCTTGGATAGCTCGTTTGCGACTTTCTGGAGGTTGTTGCCGAGGCTTTCCGCAAGCAACTGCGAAACCCGTCCGTCGAGCTTCAGGCCCTTTCCTTCGGCGTACCCTGCGATCCACTGGGGAAGTTTGTGGTCACGCACTTTGTCGCTCAAGAAAAGCGTGCCCTGACGAGACATGGTTTTGACTGCCTTCAGCCTGCTGTCCACCTTTTTGTGGGGATGTGCAAAGACCAAAACCGTGGTCGGCACTGGGTCCTCAGCGTAGGCGGCGAGTTTGGCCATGTCGTCTTTGCGTTTCCACATCCGCATGTCCTGGGCCTCTTTCACCAACACCAGCTGCCGGTCGGCCATCATCGGAAACCGTCGCGCCGCGGCGAGCACTTCATCCACGTCCGTGTCTCGGCCATACAGCACGGTTTCGTTGAAATCCTTGAAGCCTTCGTCGACCACCGTGTTCAACAAAGCCTGCACGATTTCCGTGATGAAAAACGGCTCCTCACCATGCAAGACGTACAGTGCGGAGAGCTTCCCGCTGGAAATGTTGCGCAAGATTTGACGGTGCGGCATGACGACGAAGGTACTGCCGCGCGAACTAGATTCGTGGCATGGAAGTGCCCATGCCTTCATTGAATTGGCCCGCCGCTCCCCTGCGTACTCGGCAGCCGGAAAAGGGCAAGCCCGAAGTGCTTTGTTTGGCAAGAAGAAAGTGGGTCGTCCTGGAGCCCGAAGAATGGGTGCGTCAGCATGTTCTCCACCACCTGAATGACCAGCTGGGCTACCCTTTGGGCTGCATGTCGGTGGAACACCAACTCAACTTGAACGGCATGTCCCGACGTGCGGACATCGTGGCGTTCACCCCGGATGGTGCTCCTCAAGTCTTGGTCGAATGCAAAGCTCCCCATGTCGCGCTCAACCAAGACGCGGTGAACCAAGCCGCCCGTTACAACCTGGTCCTGAATGTGCCGGTGCTGCTGGTGACCAATGGGTTGAAGCACGCGGCATTTGGCCTCGATCAGGACGGCGCAGCGAAACCGCTGACCCAACTTCCGGCCTGCCCGGGGCGTTGAGGGCGCACCTTGCGTACTTTCGCGACGCAATGAAGATCACAGACATTCTCGCAGTGGCCGGCAAGCCCGGCTTGTATCAAGTTTTGGCCTCAGGCAGCGCAAGCATCGTTGTGGAAAGCATGGTGGACGGCAAGCGCTCCAGCATTCCCGGAACAGCGCGCGTCAGCAACCTTGCTGACATCACGATGTACACTCACGATGACGACGTTCCATTGTTGGACATCTTGAACCGGATGCACGAGGCCCAAAAAGGCGAAGCCGGACCCTCCCATAAGGAAGCAGCACAAGCCATTCGCGACTTTGTGGACGGCATTGTTCCAGAACTGGATCACGAACGCGTGTACCAAAGCGACTTGAAGAAACTCGTGCAGTGGTACAACCTGCTCGTGGGCAAGGGCGCATTCCCGTTGGAAGCCCCAGAGGATCCTGAAGAAAAAGCGAAAGAGGAAAAGGCCAAACAGGAGAAGTCCGAGGAGAAAAAGCCGGCTGCCAAAAAGGCCGCGGCAAAGAAGCCTGCCGCAAAAAAGGCCGCCGCGAAGAAGCCCGCCAAGAAGAAAGGCGCCTGATCATGAATGTGACTGTCATCGGTGCCGGCACCATGGGCAACGGCATTGCCCACGTGTTTGCGCAATCCGGCCACGACGTGGTCATGATGGACCGCTCGGCCGAAGCCCTCGAGCGCGCCCTTGCCACCATTGGCAAGAACATGGACCGCATGGTCGCCAAAGAGAAGATTTCTGCGGCAGACAAGGACGCTGCCTTGGGACGGTTGACCACTTCCACGGAGTTGGGCGGAGCCGTGGCCAAGGCCAACTTGGTGGTGGAAGCAGCGACTGAAAACGTCGACCTCAAGCTCAAAATATTCGCAGACCTCGACGCGGCTGCCCCCGAGGGTTGCATCCTCGCAACAAACACCAGTTCGATCAGCATCACGCGGATCGCTGCGGCAACTGGACGGCCCAGCAAGGTCATTGGCATGCACTTCATGAACCCGGTTCCGGTGATGAAACTCGTCGAAGTCATCCGTGGCTACGCCACAAGCGACGCCACGTGTCAGGAGGTCATGGCGTTGAGTGCCCAGCTCGGCAAGGTGCCAGTCGAAGTCAACGACTACCCCGGCTTCGTCGCCAACCGCATCCTGATGCCCATGATCAACGAAGCCATCCTCACCCTGCACGAAGGCGTGGCCGGCGTGGAGGAAATCGACACGGTGATGAAGCTCGGCATGGCGCACCCCATGGGCCCGCTGCAGCTCGCGGACTTCATCGGATTGGACGTCTGCCTCAGCATTTTGAGGGTGTTGCATGACGGTTTGGGTCAGGACAAGTATGCCCCCTGTCCCCTTTTGGTGAACATGGTGACCGCAGGCAAACTCGGCGCCAAATCAGGCGAGGGGTTCTACGTCCACACGCGTGGGTCGAAAGACCTCGTGGTCGCCCCGACATTCGCCAAGTAAGCCCTCCTTACCTTGGGTGCCGTGAGTTCATCCAACACGCCTTGGCAAACGCGGTTGCACACCGTCATTTTTGAAGCCGACACCCCTGCCGGCAAACGGTTCGATGTCGCTTTGCTTTGGGCCATTGTGCTCAGTGTCCTTGCCGTCCTCATGGAAAGCGTGGCAGGAGTGCGAGCCGCCTTGGGGAGAGAGTTGCGCGTGTTGGAATTTGTGTTCACGGGGCTCTTCACGGTCGAGTACATCCTGAGGTTGGTTTCCGTCAAACGCCCCCTGAAATACGCCTTCAGCTTTTATGGCTTGGTTGACCTGTTGAGCATCCTCCCCACGTTTGTGGAGATTTTGTTGCCGGGGGCCGCAAGCCTTAGGGTCGTGCGCATGCTTCGCTTGCTTCGTGTCTTCCGGGTGCTGAAGCTCGTGGGTTTTTTGCGTGAAGCCCAAATCCTCAAAGACGCACTCTGGGCAAGCCGCCGGAAAATCATCGTATTTCTGTCGGCCGTGCTCGTCATGGTGACCATGCTTGGGACTGTGGTGTACATCATCGAAGACGCCGAAGCCGGATTCACCAGCATTCCCATGAGCATTTACTGGGCCATCGTGACCGTCACGACCGTGGGCTATGGCGACATTGCCCCCCAAACGGTGTTGGGTCAAATGCTGGCGTCCCTCATGATGATTCTGGGCTACGCCATCATCGCAGTCCCCACAGGCATCGTGGGCGCCGAATTGGCCCGCACCGACCCGGTCGACACCAACACGCAAGCCTGTCCGGGATGCGGTGCCGAGGGGCACGACGACGACGCCGCGTTCTGCAAGCACTGTGGCCATTCCCTTTGACCTCAAGGCCAAGCATGAGGTTTGGGCATATCTTACCACGCGGAAGGGCTTTCCATTCGAAGCCGCACCGCACCTACGATTCGACACCATGCTCAACGATCCCTGCATTGCCAATTTGCGTGCCCTGAAAGGGGTTCTTCTCGACATGAATGACGACCTGTTCGCGGCGCCTCTCAACGTCCTTTCCGATTCCAGCATTGGACAACACGTTCGTCATGTTTTGGAATTTTACTTGTGTTTGCTTCAAGCCAAAGACAGCGGCGTCGTCAACTACGATGCCCGGCAACGAGACTTGGAACTTCAGACGGAAGTGAAACGCGCCATTGACACCATCGACCACCTCATTCACAGGATCGATGCAAACCGGGTGGATGTGCCCTTGACCTTGAAAGGAGACCATGGCACCGAGGTCCCCCAGCCCTTTCAAGTGGCGTCCAATTTTCAGCGCGAACTGGCATTCAATTTGGAACACAGCATCCATCACGAGGCGCTTTTGAAGGTGGGCCTTCGCGACGTGGGGATGTCTACGACAGGTGCCCATTTTGGCGTGGCGCCTTCCACCGTTCGAAACATGACGAACCACTGAGTCCAAATCTCGCAGAGCCCCGCTGACCATGTGCACCGTCACCTACCTGCCCTTGTCCGATGGATGTTTGATCACCTCCAACCGAGACGAAGCCCTTGCCCGAGACCGCGCAGAATTCCCTGCCGTCCACCATTACAAAGGCCAAGCGTTGTTGTTTCCCAAGGACCCGCGCGGAAAAGGCAGCTGGATCGCCTCCAATCACGCGTCGTCGGTGTGCCTGTTCAATGGCGCGTTTGAAGCCCATGTTCCGGCGCCACCTTACCGACACAGCCGCGGCTTGATCCCATTGGAAGTGCTGTCCCACGACACCCTCGACGATTTTGTGGTGTCGCACAGCCTCGAGGGCATCGAGCCCTTTTCCATTGTGGTGTACCGCCCTGAGGTGTTGCAAGAATTGAAATGGGACGGCCAGAAGGCCCATGTGTTCAACCACGACGCGGGGAAGCCCCACATTTGGGCTTCTGCCACGTTGTACAGCAAAGAGGTGCGGACACAGCGACAACGGGACTTCGAGACGTGGCTTCGCACGGGACTCGCATTCACCCAAGCCAACATCGTGGGTTTTCACACCCAAGGCTCCGAGGACCGCGACAACGGTTTGCTGATCGCCAGAGAGTCGGGATTGCAGACCGTGAGTGTGACCTCCATGAAGCACACGCATGGCGCCCCCACGGAAATGATTTATCACGATTTAATCTCGCAAGAACGACACACCCAATCTCTCGGAAATTGAATGGATCTTGGCGACATCGGTTTTGGGTTCGGCTGACCCACTGGGAATTTTGGCCCACTTGGGTGGTGTACCTGCCCGTGCTTTGCTGCTACCCCTTTTGGGCTTTGCGCGCAAGGAGCTTTTTTTTCTACGCCAACGTCAATCCTGGCATGACCATGGGTGGTTTGTACGGCGCCAGCAAGAAGGAGGCCCTCAACGCCATTCCCCAAACACACAAACCCACCACTCTGTTGTTCAAACCAGGTTGCGCAGTCAAAGATGTCATGGTCCAGCTTTCGAGAAGTGGTGTATCGTTCCCTGTGGTGGTCAAGCCAGACCAAGGGGAACGGGGAAAAGGCATTGAAGTGGTGCACAACGAGACACAGCTTCAGGCCGCAGTGGCGTCGCACCCCACCCCCTTCCTTGTGCAACCGTACCTCGATTTGCCTTTTGAAGCGGGGGTGTTCTACGTGCGACTTCCACATGAGCCTCGCGGCCGCGTGACGTCGCTTGTGGTCAAGGGATTCCTGCAAGTGACGGGGAATGGCAAAGACTCTCTGGAAACGTTGGCCCGCCAAAACATGCGTGCCGCGTTGATTTGGAAATCTTTAAAGAAGACCATCTCCAATCCAAGCCGCATCCCAAGGGACGGCGAAGTCGTGACTTTGGAGCCGATTGGCAACCACAGCCGAGGCACTGCGTTTCTCGATGGAAACCACTTGATGAATGGGGCCATTGAAGCAGAGGCCGAACGCTTGGCAAGATGCCTGCCCAATTTCTACTATGGACGTTTTGACCTTCGCGCACCGTCAGTGGCGGAATTTGTGGCAGGTCAAGGATGGCAACTTTTGGAGGTGAATGGCACCAATGCAGAGCCCGCTCACATCTACCAAGAGGGTGCCTCTTTTCTTGCCGGGGTGAAAAGCTTGATTCAGCACTGGTCCTGGGCCTGCGACATCAGCCGCCAGAACCGATTGAATCACCCGCACGTTCGGAGAAAGGAAGCAGTTGCAATGTGCAAAGAGTGGCGCATGGTGAAGGCCACAAGGTGGACTTGAGGTTGCCTAAGTTGGGTTGCCTTTCGCGTGTGGGTGTGTATTTTGGACCCCAAACCGGCGCCGAGCGCCTCACCTCTGAACCATGACCCGACCCACTCGCCTGTTCGATTTTCCACGTTACCAGTTGGCCACCAAGCCTTTGGACGTGATGATGACCATGCCCAACTACGGCAACCGTGTGACGTATTCCACAGCTCAGTTTGTGGAGGAGATGGATGCAGTCTCTCGTGGTCTCATTGCCATGGGTCTCAAGGCGGAGGAAAAGGTGGCGCTGATCAGCCACAACAACCGCTGCGAATGGAACATCATGGACCATGCCATCATGCAAGCGGGAGCCATTGACATTCCGATCTACCCCACGATGACGGAAGAGGATTACAAGTACATCCTCAATCACAGTGAATCGAAGTACTGCTTTGTCAGCAGCGAGGAGCTTTACAACAAGGTCATGGCGGTCAAGGCGGAGTGCCCGACGCTGGAAAAGGTCTTCACATTCGAGGACGTGAAAGGCGCGCGTCATTGGACCGAAGTCGCGAAGGCCGGTTCAGACGACCAACAAGCGGAGCTCGACGCCCGCCGCGATGCGGTGGACCCTGCACAGCTCGCCACCATCATTTACACGTCTGGAACCACGGGCTTGCCGAAGGGCGTCATGCTCTCGCACAACAATGTGGCGAGCAACGTTCTCATCGCCCAGCCTCGCGTCCCTGCAGTGGACCCCAACATGGACTATCGTGTGCTGAGCTTCTTGCCTGTATGCCACATTTTTGAGCGGATGCTCCACTACCTGTACATGTACATGGGAGCCCAAATCCACTTCGGTGAAAGCCTTGAAACCATCAAGGAGGACCTCAACCATACCCAACCCATCATGTTCACGGCAGTGCCTCGTTTGCTCGAGAAATTCTACGATGGCATTGTGGCCAAAGGACGGGCGGCAGGCGGCGTGAAGTCGGCCATCTTCAACTGGGCTGTCGGCGTGGCCCTTGAATGGGACCCCAACAAGGGCGGTTTCTACCAAATGAAGCTCAACCTTGCTCGCAAGCTCGTCTTCGGGAAGGTCAAAGAAGCCCTCGGCCTCAGTGGCATTCAAGCTGTGGCCTCAGGCTCAGCCGCCCTGCAACCCCGGCTCGCACGCTTCTTCAACGGCGCCGGCATCACGGTCCTGGAAGGATACGGCCTCACCGAGACCTCTCCAGTGGTCAGCGTGAACACCACCAACGGCGACAACATGCTGAAGATTGGCAGCGTGGGCAAACTCGCAGATGGCGTCGACGTGAAGATTGCCGACGACGGCGAAATTTTGGTCCAGGGCCCCAACGTCATGATGGGGTACTACAAAGATCCCGAGAAGACTTCGGAAGTCCTGAAGGACGGATGGTTCCACACCGGAGACATCGGTGTCATCGAGGACGGATTCCTGCGCATCACCGACCGGAAGAAGGAAATCTTCAAGACGTCAGGCGGCAAATACGTCGCGCCAACGTTGCTTGAGAACGCGCTCAAGGCGTCGCTCTTCATCGAGCAGGTCATCGTTGTGGGCGAAAACCGCAAGCACCCCGCAGCCTTGATCGTGCCTGACGCGGTCGTGGTGGAGGAATGGTGCAAGCGTCACGACCACGCCTTCCCAGGCATGGCAGGCATTGCCGGAGACGACCGTCTTCGTGCTCGCATCGAACAAGAAGTCAACGACCTCATGGCGCCCTTTGCCAAGTGGGAGCAGGTGAAGAAAATCACCATCTTGCCTGCGCCGTTCACCATCGACGGTGGTGAGTTGACGCCAACCTTGAAGCTCAAGCGCAAGCCCATCATGGCGAAGTATGGCGACGCAGTCGAGGCGATGTACGCCTGAGCATGCTCGAGACCCTGAATGACATTGATACGGCGCTGTTCCTTGCGCTGAACGGGGCGATGCCCGCGCTTGATGCCGCCATGTGGTGGGTCAGCGAGCCGTTGTTTTGGGCGCCATTGTACGTGGCCATGATTTGGGCATGTGCCCAGAGGCTGGGTTGGCGCAAGCAGCTCGCGCTGTTCGCCGTGTGCACGGGACTGTGCGTAACAGGAACAGATGTGATTTCCGCACGGGTGTTGAAACCTGCAGTGGCGCGCCTGCGCCCTTCCCACGAACCCGCGCTCGCCGATGCTTTGCATTTGGTCGAGGAGAGGCCCGGGGAATTTTACCGCGGCGGTCGTCACAGCTTTGTCTCCTCACATGCCGCAAACCACATGGGCATTGCCGTGTTGTTTGGGGGTTTTCTCGGAGGCGTTTGGGGATGGGGGTTGCTTGCGTGGGCCATGCTGATCGGCTTCAGCCGCATCCACCTCGGCGTTCACTATCCAGGCGACGTCTTTGGTGGATTCATCGTGGGCTGGGGCGTTGGGGCGATGGCCTTGACGCTCGCTCGACGTTGGACTTCACAATCGTTGAATCCTGAACCGGCGGGCCATGGCTGAAGGCATCACCGCCTTGACCTGGCTGGCTGTCTTTTTGGGCGGTGGCGTTGGGAGCGTGCTCCGTTTTGGGCTCGGTCAAGGGGTGCGCATGATTGGCACTGAGGCAGCCACTTTTCCGTGGGCTGTGCTTGGAGCGAATGTGCTGGCCACGGCGCTGTTGGCCTGGTGCGCTGTTGCTGGCGCAGAACTTTGGGGAAAAACTTCGCCCATTTGGTTCTTCATGACGGTCGGGGTGTGCGGAGGATTCAGCACCTTCTCAACGTTTGCTTGGGACACCTTGCGGTTGTGGGAAGAAGGTGGATGGATGCTTGCCTTGGCCAATGTGGCTGTCTCCGTGGTGGGCTGCGTGGCCGTGGGCTGGTGGGTGGCCAAAGTCTGTGCCGATTCCTGAAGCGTGGGGCCTTTGCCCGCGGCGTGTGCGGACTATCTTCGGGGCACCATGAAACGCTCCCTTCCATTCTTGCTTGTCGGCTTGCCTGTGTTGATGTCAGGCTGCACGGTGCAAACTGAAGTTCATCTTGGCGATGACCACGTCAAACCTCGTCTTGTTGTTGGCATCACAGTGGACCAAATGCGCGCCGATTACCTCACGCGGTTTGGTGCCTGGGACGAAGTCTCCTCTCCTGCCACGTTTGGGGAAGGTGGGTTCCGGCGCATGGTTGAGGACGGGTTTGCGTGTCGCGATCATCACTTCGGATACGCACCGACCTACACGGGACCTGGACACGCCTCAATCTACACCGGAACGACGCCAGTGGTCCACGGCATTTTGGCCAACGATTGGTACGATCGCGCATCAGCCGCCAGTGTCTATTGCGCCTCAGACACCTCTGTTCAGGGGGTGCATGCTGAAGGCGTTGACGCCGATGGGCTTGTGCTCGGATCCTCTGGCCAAATGTCGCCCCACCGCATGCTGTCCACCACCCTCGGCGACGAACTCAAGATGGCCACCGGAGGCCAAGCAAAGGTGTATGGGGTGAGCATGAAGGACCGTGGGGCCATCTTGCCAGCGGGCCACGGCGCCGACGGTGCGTTTTGGTTTTACGGGAATGAACTCGGCCACTTTGTGTCAAGCACCTACTACGGCGACAGCCTGCCCGACTGGCTTCTCGAGCTCAATGCCTCGGGCAGAGCGGAAGCCCTGATGGAACAGGGATGGGACCGTCTTCATGACGAATCGGTGTACGCCCAATGCCTTCCAGACAACAATCCTTACGAAGGGGCATTCCGGGGGGAACTTAGGCCCACCTTCCCCTATGACCTCCAAGCCCTTCGAGAACAGAACGGCGGATACGATTTGCTCAAGGGCACCCCAGGTGGAAACACGCTGATTGTCGATTTCGCTTTGGCGGCCATTGACGGCGCCGAATTGGGGCAAGACGACGTGACGGATTTGCTCGCGCTAAGTTTCAGCGCCACGGACTACGTTGGACACCGCGTCGGCCCGCACGCCCAAGAAACCATGGACATGTACTTGCGCCTCGACATGGAACTGAAGCGGTTGTTTGACGCTTTGGATGACAAGGTGGGCGTAGGTCAGTGGACCGCATTTTTGTCGGCTGACCACGGAGGCGCCAACGTGCCGTCGCATGCTGCGTCAGAGGGCATGCCCACGGATTATTGGCAACCGGGCAACCTCGTCGATGCCGTCGAGGTGGCACTCCAAGACCGTTGGGGATTCACCCCTCAAGGCGAGTCGTGGATCCTGCGACACAGCAACGACCAAATTTTCCTGAATCATCCGCTCATCTACAAGCGGGGTCTCGATCGAGATGCAATGGCCCGGTTTGTGGCGCAGCGTTGCGCAACCGATCCCGGACTGAGCAAGGCCATTGCGGCGTGCGACGCGCCGGCCTTGGCGGCCAACGACCCCGTGGTGGCACGTTTGGTCCGAGGACATCGACCAGGACATTCCGGAGACGTTTTGCTCGTCCCCCAGCCAGGATGGATTGACTACAGCCGGACCGGCACCACCCACGGGTCGGCCTATCCACAAGACACCCACGTGCCCGCCCTCTTTCTTGGTGCCGGAGTGCCACAAGGTGAAACGTTCACCCGAACGCACATTCGTGACATCGCCCCAACGGTGGCGCATCTCATGAACAGCCCCTACCCCAACGGCGCCACAGGCGAGCCCATCGCGGACCTCTTGAACGACCGTCGTCCATGAGCACTTCGCATGACATGGTGAAGTACGTCCTCACTCGGGACATCGAAGCCCAGCGCATTCACTTCGAAGCCACCTTTCCAGAGCGTGCCGTTGCCTGGACCTTGCAGCTTCCCACTTGGCGACCTGGTCGTTACGAACTGGGAAATTTTGCGCAGTACGTGCTTTGGGTGGTAGGCGTTGGAGAGGATGGCCAAAGGACGCGGTTGAAGAAACGAGATCTCCATGCTTGGACCGTTCCTGCCGGCATCCGACAAGTTGAGTGGCTCTTTCATGCCGACATCCTCAATGCCGGATCGACGTGCATTGAATCAGACCTCTTTTACGTCAATCCCGTCAACTGTTTCATGTTCGATCTCGAGCGACAGGACTTGGGTGCCGAGGTGGTTCTTGGCGACCTCGAGCTGAATCCCGAGGTGGAAGGCGGTTGGTCCCTTGCTGTGGCAATGCCCTGGCACTTGGAAAAAGGTGTGCCCTGCATGCAATCGCGCGACGTTCAGCAACTCATGGACAGCCCATGGATGGCCTCTCCCAAACTTTGGCACGACAGTTTCAAAGAGCAAGGTCTGGATGTGCACATTTGGGTGCACGACACCTTGCCAAGCGACCTGAACCGCTTTGTGGCTGACCACGTGGCGTTCACGCGCGCACAGTTGTCGTATTTCGGAAGCTTCCCGGTCGAAGAATACCACTTCCTGTATTTGTTCCCGGACCGAGAAGTCCGCCATGGAGTGGAACACGAAGACAGCACCGTCATTGCCATTGGCCCTGCCGAACGTGTTCGGTCTGAAGAAGGGTACATGGAAATCCTGGGCATTGCGAGCCACGAGTTGTACCATGCCTGGAACGTGAAACGGATTCGGCCAGCAGAATGGACGCCGTACGACTTCACAGGACCGTGTCCCTCGGAATTGGGCTACGTTGCTGAAGGGGTGACCACCTACATGGGGGACCTGTTCTTGTTCGAATCCGGGATCGTGGATTTGAAGGGTTGGTGCGCCTTGATGACCAAACTTCTGGAACGCCACCTCAACAACCCTGGCCGACTCAACATGAGTGTGGCCGCATCCAGCTACGACACTTGGCTGGACGGATATCGACTTGGCGTGCCAGGCAGAAAAGGCAGCATCTATGTCGAAGGTGCCGTGCTCGCATTCCTGTGTGACACCCGAATCATGGAACGGACCAACGGCAAAGCTTCCTTAAGCACTGCGATGCGGCTGCTTTGGGAGCGCTTCGGTCAACCTCGCACGGGGCTCACCGCAACCATGTATTGGGACGTGCTGGCGGAAGTGGCCGGAGAGCGGCTTGATGATTTGAGAAAGCACCACGCCGACGGCACCAAAGACACCTGGGACGCGTTGGTTCACGCCATGTCCACGCAAGGACTTACCCTCACCCGATCCAAGGACGAGAAGGGGTTGACGAGGGTGACGATTCAGTGACCTCCGCCCTTCGACCTGCGGTTCAGGACCCGTCGGTACCGCCCATGGCGTAGCGGATGAGGTTGGCTCCCATCCTCAGCGCCGATTCCCGCACGTCTTCCGGGTCGCGGTGAACCTGGTAGTCCTCCCAGCCGTCGCCCAGGTCGCATTCATGGTCGTAGAAACAGACCAAACGCCCCTTCACGAACAACCCAAACCCTCGGGCGGGCAAATCGTCGTGCTCATGGATTTTAGGCAACCCCTCGGGGAAATCGAACTTCTGGTGATAGATAGGATGGTCGAAGGGCACCTCAATCCACTCCAAATCGGGAAACACCTTGGCCATCGCCGTGCGCACAAACGCGTCCATCCCGTAGTTGTCGCTGATGTGCAGGAAACCGCCTGATTCGAGGTAGCTCCTCAGCTGGTCGGCTTCACGCGCAGAAAACACCACGTTGCCGTGACCCGTCATGTGGATCCACGGATGGTTGAACAAGTCGGGCGACGCCACGTCCACGTACGGCACTTCCTCCGACAGACGCATCCCCATTTCATCGTTGCAGTACCGCACCAAATTTGGCACCGCCGTAGGGTTCGAGTACCAGTCCCCTCCCCCGCGGTATTGCAGCACGGCCAGTTGGACGTCGGCCACAGTTTGGGCCAAACCGTTGGTGGAGCAAGACACCCCCACTGCACACATCGCCACAATCAAACCGAAAAACCGAGCGCGAACTGCAACCTTTCCCATGCCACGAAGGTATGTTGTCCCCTCAAACCAGCAAGGCTTTTCGCGCAGAGGGCCTCGCATTTTTGCTTATATTCGCGCACCTGAAATTGAACTAAGCTGAACCCTAGCGATCATGCAGAATAAGAACATTCTTGTCGTTTTCACAGTGCTGTTGGCCTTGGCGACGTTGTACACCCTTTCCTTCAACTGGGTGGCGAGTGGTTTTGAAACGACCGCGGATGAATACGGTGCTTTTGTGGCCGACTCCCTTGAGCGTGCCGATGCCCTTGAAGGCCAAACGTTCGAAGAAGCAGCGGCCCAAGCGGCCCGTGAATTCCTTCGCGACAGTGCCGCGGCTGAGATCTACCCTTTCCTCGGCCACACGTACCGTCAGGTCAAGGAGCAAGAACTCAACCTCGGTCTTGACCTCAAAGGCGGGATGAGCGTCACGCTCGAAGTGAGCCTTCCCGACCTCATTGTTGCCCTCTCAGACTACAGCGACAACGAGGACTTTCGCGCTGCCTTGGCTGAAGCCAAAGCCTTGCGCAAGGAAAACAGCGCCGACTTCGTGACTAACTTCGAATCGGCTTGGACGGCAAGAGGCGCCGAGGTCGAACTGTGGCGCATTTTCCACAACATGGAGAACAAAGACCTCTTCCCTGCCAAGAGCACTGATGCAGAGATCTTTGAAATCCTCCGTGCTGAAGCCCAAACCGCAATTGACAACACCGAGAGCATCATCCGGAAGCGGATTGACCAACTCGGCGTGGCCCAGCCCAACGTCCAAAAGCTTCAGAACGGCCGCATCCTCGTCGAGCTCCCTGGGATCGACGACCGCGAGCGCGCTCGGAAGCAGCTGAAGAGCACGGCGAATCTCGAATTTTGGGAAACGTACTTCAACGACGAAGTGATCGGCCGACTCGGCGCGATGAACTCGGCAATCGGCGAAGCCATGAGCCCAGAGCTTTACGGTGAAAACGCGCCTGCAGACTCCACGTTGACCCAAGATCAACTTCGTGCCAAGAACCCTTTGTTCTCCGTGTTCCAAATGGAGCTGAGCCGACGCTCACCTGTGGTGGGGTACACACTCACGAGCGACACCAACCGCGTCAACGATCTGCTCCGTCGTCCAGAGGCTCGCGCGGCCATGGGCAGCGACTTGCGCCTCCTTTGGGAAGCCAAGCCCGCCACCAACGTCGCGCAATTGTTTGCCGTGAAGGATCCTTCAGGAAAGGGCAAAGCTGAACTCAGCGGCAAGAGCATCGTAGACGCTCGCGTCAGCTACGATGAAATCGGAGACGTCGTGGTCAGCATGACCATGAACAGCGAAGGTTCCATTGCGTGGGGTGCCATGACTGAGCGTTGTGCCAACGAAAACAACCGCGCTGTGGCAGTCGTGCTCGACAACCTCGTGTTCAGCGCACCCAACGTGCAATCGGCCATCACCAACGGCCGCTCACAAATCAGCTTTGGTTCAGGCCAGTCAGCTGAGCAGAAGCTCGCTGAAGCAGAGGACCTCGCAAGTCTCCTGAAGGCTGGCTCGCTCCCCGCCCCTGCGCGCATCGTCGACGAAGTCAGCGTTGGACCGCAGCTCGGTGAAGAGAACATCAAGGCGGGCTTGAGCTCGTTTGTCATCGCTCTTTTGGTCGTGTTGGCCTACATGATTTTCTACTACCGCGGCGCAGGCATCGTTTCAAATGTCGCCTTGGTTGCCAACTTGTTCTTCTTGATTGGTGCCCTCGCCTCCCTCGGTGCGGCATTGACCCTTCCTGGCATCGCAGGTATCGTCTTGACCATCGGCATGGCGGTGGACGCCAACGTGCTCATTTACGAGCGCATTCGGGAGGAAATGCGTGGAGGCAAAGGACTGATGGTGGCCCTCAAAGAAGGATACGCCAAAGCTTACAGCGCGATCATTGACGCCAACATCACGACGTTGTTAACGGCCTTCGTGCTCTACTCCTTTGGAAGTGGCGCCATCCGAGGCTTCGCCACAACGTTGATCATCGGCATCTTCACATCTCTCTTCAGCGCGATTGTGCTGACGCGTTTGATCTTCTTCTCTCGTCTTGAGAACAAGAAAAACATCACATTCTACACAGAGGCCACCAAAAACTGGTTCACCAACACCGCGGTCAACTTCATTGGCAACCGTCGTCGGTTCTACCTGTTGAGCGCCATTGTGGTCATCGGTGGCATCGCGTCGTTGACAACCAAGGGCCTCAACTACGGGGTGGAATTCTCGGGCGGCACGACGTTTGACGTCAGCTTCGACGAAGCTGTAGATGCTGAAGCGGTTCGCGGTGCGCTGGCATCGGCCTTCACAGAGGACGGTGTTCCTGGCAACCCCCTAGTCCAAACCAAGGATTCCCCTGAAAAGCTTCGCATCATGACGAACTTCATGATCGAAAGTGAAGCTGAAGATGTGGATGAGCAAATCAACGCGGCCTTGGCAGAGGGACTCGGAACCTTGGGCACAGGCTACAGCGTGGACATGTACAACAAGGTGGACAGCACCATTTCTGACGACTTCCGCAGTGGAGCGCAGAACGCGACCATCTTCTCACTCCTGATCATCTTCCTTTACATCTTCTTCCGATTCCGGAAGTGGCAGTACGGCCTTGGCGCCCTCATTGCCATGGTGCACGATGTCATTGTGGTGCTTGCAGTGTTCTCCATTTTCTGGGGCATCCTCCCCTTCACCATGGAAATCGACCAAGCCTTCATCGCTGCGATTTTGACGGTCATCGGTTACTCGATCAACGACACGGTGGTTGTGTTTGACCGGATTCGTGAATACATTGGATTGTACGGCAACAAAAAGGGTGAAGAAGAGCTGATGAACAGCGCACTCAACAGCACGCTGAGCCGGACCATCAACACTTCTCTTTCGACGTTTGTCGTGTTGCTGACCATTTTCCTCTTCGGAGGAGACAACATCAAAGGCTTTGTCTTTGCCTTGATGGTGGGTGTGGTCGTAGGAACGTACAGCTCAATTTTCATCGCCACGCCAAGCGTGCTCGATTTCAGCAAGAGGCTGGCGAAATGATTTGATTAGGAAAACGACACAGTCCGTTTAAACGACTGATTTTCAAAAATTTAAAACCACTCCTTCTGGGGTGGTTTTTTTGTTTACGTGAGGCCATTTCATTGGCGTTATACAACGGCTAATCGGGTCAAAAAACCCCTTCATATGCTGAAATGAAACATTCGGCGGTTTTTTTTCGTATTTTGTCGAGTTCAAAGACGAAACCCACGCACATGGACTGTTTGTTCTCCCGCGATTCACTCGGCCACCTCTCCAACAAGGCCGGAAATCACATTTCTCCGCTCAAAGGCGTGTTCATGGTCATGATGACCTTGTTCCTGACCATGAGCAACGGCGCTGAATCCTGGGCGTACCCAGGTTGCACCATCCAAGGAGCGTGCAACTACGATCCAGACGCGACCAGCAACGATGGTTCATGCGATTTCGTGTCCTGTCTGGCATTTGGATGCACCAATCCTTCGGCTTGCAACTACGACCCCGACGCCGACTACAACGACAACTCCTGTGAGTACATCACTTGCGCGGGATGCATGAACCCCGATGCTTGCGATTACGACCCAGAGGCCACTTTGGCGGCCACGTGCACCGACTTTTCGTCTTGTTACGGATGCACGGACGAGACCGCCCCAAACTACGATCCGACCGCAACACTCGACGACGGATCATGTGAGGTTCCAGGTTGCACCATTGTTGGAGCGTGCAACTTTGATCCCAATGCAAATGTGGACGACAACTCTTGTGACTTCTTCTCTTGTTTGCCAAGCGGTTGTTTGAACCAAAACGCTTGCAACTACGACCCTGCCGCCGTCATCAATGACGGTTCCTGTGTTTTCGCAGAGCAGGGTTACGACTGCGACGGCAATTGCCTTGCCGACACCGATGGAGACGGCGTTTGTGACGCGAACGAAATCGACGGGTGCACCGACCCCACGGCATTGAACTTTGACGTGGAAGCCACCGACGACGATGGTTCCTGCATTTCTTCGACTCCTGGTTGTTTGGACCCCACGGCGTGCAACTACAATCCGATTGCCAACCAAAGTGACGACAGCTGCGAATTCACTTCATGTGCAGGCTGCTTGAGTCCTTCAGCTTGCAACTACGACGCCACGGCCATCTACCCCGCTGCTTGTGATTTCCCTGAAGCTGGTTACGATTGCGAAGGCAATTGCTTGATCGACAACGACGAAGATGGCGTGTGTGACCAGTTCGAAATCGCCGGTTGCACCGACGAAACGGCATGCAACTACGACAGCGAAGCCACCGAGTTGGATGGATCTTGTGACTTCAGCACCTGTGCGGGCTGCACCAACGAATTTGGCTGCAACTACGACCCCATTGCCACCATTGACGACGGGAGTTGTGACTTCTTTTCTTGCATCACGTTTGGTTGCACCAACGCTACAGCTTGCAACTACGATGCTGAGGCGAACTACGAAGATGGCAGCTGCGAATTTGTGACTTGTGCTGGCTGTACCAACCCTGCTGCCTGTGATTATGATGCCGAGGCCACGATCTCCGCACAATGCCAGGACTTCACCTCTTGCCTTGGCTGCACCAACCCAGAAGCAGACAACTACGACCCTGCTGCAACCCAAGACAGCGGCAACTGCCTGTTCCTCGGTTGCACTGTTTCTGTGGCTTGCAACTACGATGCCAACGCCAATTCAGACGACGGAAGCTGCGAGTACGAGAGCTGCGCTGGTTGTTTGAACCCCATTGCATGCAACTACGACCCAGAAGCGGTTCTTTCTGGAACGTGTGAATTTGCAGACAACGGATACGACTGCGATGGCAATTGCTTAGAAGACACGGATGGCGACGGCATCTGTGATCCGTTTGAGGTGTTGGGTTGCACCAACCCCGACGCGGTCAACTATGACAGCGATGCCACAGACGACGACGGCTCCTGCTTCATTTTGACCGAAGGCTGCATCGACCCCTCGGCTTGCAACTACGACGAGACGGCCAACACGGATGACGGTTCTTGCGAATTCACTTCTTGTGCCGGCTGTTTGAACGAAAGCGCGTGCAACTATGACGCTACGGCCATTTACCCCGCAGAGTGTGAATTCCCTGAATACGCATACAACTGCGATGGCACATGCATTGCAGACAACGATGGAGACGGCATTTGCAACCCATTCGAAGTGCCTGGATGCACGGCTTCCGATGCGTGCAACTATGACCCTGAAGCCACCGACGACGACGGATCATGCGACTTCATCACTTGCAACGTCCCCGGTTGCACCAACCCCTTTGCATGCAACTACGATCCTGAGGCCGTCATCAACGATGGGTCTTGCGACTTTGTGAGCTGCTTGTCGTTTGGCTGCACCAACCCCTCGGCGTGCAACTACGACCCCGAGGCGAACTACAACGACGGGTCATGTGAATACACCACATGCGCGGGGTGCACGAACCCACTTGCTTGTGATTATGATCCCGATGCGACCATTGCCGCGGGATGCAACGATTACAGCTCATGTTACGGTTGCACAGACGATGTGGCTTCCAACTTTGACGAGAACGCAACGTTTGACGACGGGTCGTGTCAATTTCCTGGCTGCACTGTGGAGGGCGCTTGCAACTACGACGCAACAGCCAACTTCAATGATGGCTCCTGTGACTTCTTCTCATGCTTGGTCGAAGGGTGCTTGAACGAAACAGCGTGCAACTACGACCCTGAGGCCGATTTGCCAGGAGAATGTGATTACCCTGAAGCCGGGTACGACTGTGATGGCAACTGTCTTGACGACACCGATGGAGACGGCGTTTGCGACCAGTTCGAAATTGCAGGTTGTACCGATGCCAACGCCTTGAATTATGACCCTGAGGCCACTGAGGACAACGGTTCTTGTGTCTCTAAAGTGGAAGGCTGCACCGACAGCGCAGCCTGCAACTACGACATCACTGCGAACACAGATGATGGCTCATGTGAGTTTGACTCTTGTGTTGGATGTTTGGCGCCAACTGCTTGCAACTACAACGCTGACGCTATCTATCCAGGAGAGTGTGAATACCCCGAGATTGGCTACGACTGTGACGGCAACTGCTTGAGTGATTTCGATGGAGACGGAGTATGCGACCCCTTTGAAGTGCTCGGATGTGACGATCCTGAAGCCCTCAACTATGACCCCAATGCAACTCAAGACGATGGAACCTGCATTGACATTGTAGAGGGATGCACCAACGCCGATGCCTGCAACTACAATCCCGACGCCAATGTCGATGACGAAAGTTGCGACTTTGAAAGCTGCATTGGCTGTTTGAGCCCAGAGGCATGCAACTACGATCCAAACGCCACTGTCGCGGGGGAGTGTGTGTTCCCAGAATTGGGCTACGATTGTGACGGAGTTTGTTTGGAAGATGCCGATGGAGACGGGGTTTGCGACCCATTTGAGATTGCTGGATGCACCGATCCTGAGGCTTGCAACTACAACGAAAACGCCACAGACGACAATGGATCATGCTTCAATGCCCTCGACGGCTACGACTGCGATGGAAATTGCTTGAGTGACCAAGATAACGACGGCATTTGCGACCCGTTCGAACTTCCTCCCCTGTTGTTCATCCCGGCTGACACCTTGGCTGAATGTGGGTCTGAGCTTCCGGCCGCGACAGCCACTGGTGGATGCTCTGAGCCAATCGTCACTTTCGAAGACGAGGTGCTGCCTGGAAACTGCGAAGGCAACTTCACGACGCTGCGAACCTGGACAGCCACGGACAACTGCGGCAACGCCACTTCTCGCGTCCAAACCATTTTATTCCAAGACACCACAGCACCAGAATTGTCGATCCCTTCGGATTACACAGCAGAGTGTTCCGACGAACTCATCTTGGACGATGCAACAGCCACCGACGCGTGCAGCTCCTTCGAGATTTCTGAAACGTCAGTGACGACCCCAGGCAACGCCGCCGGCAACTACGTCATCGTTCGCACCTTCACGGCCACGGACGATTGTGG
>JBELLK010000061.1:0-7009 GCA_042088625.1 Flavobacteriales bacterium | reverse complement strand
GTGGTTTGGTCCGCCTCCGGCCCGGTGGCGTTGAGCACGAGCCGGCACGTCTTCGCGTCGACCACGAACAGGTCGATCGCCCGCCCCGTCATGCCTGGCGCAAACCCTTCGATGTTCACCTCGACATCCAGTGCGGCAAACCCGGCCACGGGCATTTCTTTGATGCGCCCCACAAGGTGGTGGTCAACGTGGTCGGCGATTTTGTCAATGGCGCGCCCCACGAGGTCGTAGGAACGAAGGACGCGGAGCTGGTTTTGGACTTCGTCGTTGTAATAGCTGAAGTTGCGAGACGCCCCACGCACCCCCATCATCGCATCGACCCCCGAGCTTTCCTTTTGGTTGACGAGGAGCTCAGACGTCGCTTTGTGGATGTCCACAAGTTGGTGCGTGACGAGCCTCCCTGCGCCGTAGCCCACCAAGGCCAAACCCAGCAGCATCCACAAATTCTTGCCCAACAATTTGATGTAGGGCCTCAAATCTTCGAAGCTGAGAAGCGGAGTCTGCGAATTCTTTGGCATCTTGCGCAAAAGTAACGACCCGATGCGTCAAGGATTCCTTCTTTTCATCCTCATGCTTTGTGCCGCTCATGGATTCGCACAGAATGGCGCATGCTGTGACCTCGATGGGACCAATTTTGTTGGTGGTGGCATTTGTAATGGAGCCGGTGAGCCAGCTGGAACTTACTCAGACGCAGACGGCGTTGCTTGTGATCCCGATTGCACGAACTACGATGTTTGCGATCCAGCAGGCGAATGTTACAATCCATCTGCCCCGGCGTGCAACATCCCCATCGACGGAGGATTGAGTCTCCTCGCCCTCGCAGGGGGAGGGCTTGCGACTGCGGCAATGCGCCGTCGCCGAGAAGAGGAGGCTGCCCAAGAGGTGGTTTGACAACAACGCATCGACTGCGCACCTGAGCGCACCACCATGTCCAAGCCGCAGAACACGATCGAAGGATTGAAGGCTTCGTTTGACGGGCTTCGCAACACCCCGACATTTCGGTTTTTTGGCGTGGCGTTTCTGGCATACGTGGTGTGGAGCGTCGCGTACGAGCAAGTGCTGAAGCCTAGCACGACGCTCGACGAGGCGGTCATTGAACACATGGTGCGTTCGACCGAGGCGGTGTTTGAGGCGGTGGGGTGGCCCGTGGGGACGTATCCGCAGCCGGCGACGCACCGGGATCGGGTGGGGGTGGCCGGCCATGCCGGAGTCCAAATCGGAGCCCCGTGCGACGGCGTCGCGCTCTTTGCCCTGTTCGCGATGTTCATCCTGGCCTTTCCTGGGCCGATTTCTCGAAAGGCGTGGTTCATCCCGGCCGGCATCGCGCTCCTGCATCTGGCCAACATCGGGCGGGTCGTCGTCCTGACCCGCATTCAAGCGACGTCCCCCGAGTGGCTGGAATTCAACCACGACTACACGTTCACCGTGCTCATCTACGGACTGGTCTTCGCGCTGTGGTACCTCTGGACCGTTTGGGGCCGACCCTCGAAGCGCCCCGCCACGGACCCCACCGCGACGTCATGAGCGATCGAGATGCCAGCCCCCACCGCGCGCTGTCTACAGCCGGTCCGGTGTTTTCATGGCGCAGGCCTTGGTGGCTGGTGGTGTTGGGGGCGATGCTGGGATTTGGGCTGTTGCAGGAACAATCGAAGATCAAAGTGAATCATTACCTGCGTGTCGGAGACGCCAAGCGGTTTTGGGAGGACGACGCGGAGACGCGCACCACGTGGTGGGAGGCCCATGCGCCGGTCGGGCGACACAACTTTTACGTCAGCCGCGACACGTGGTCCTTTTTTCATGGCCTGACCCGAACCCAGCTCGTGGCGTTCAAGTGGGGCTTGTCGGCGGCCATCCTGTTGATCTTCTTTGCGCTCGACGTGCTGTTCCTTCGGGCCACGCACGTGGGGGAGAGGGTGCCGTGGCTCGTCGTGATTTATGCCACCGCCGGCGTGCCGATGGTGGGGCTGGCGTTTTCATCGCCGGGCGAGGCGTGGTATGCCCTGGCCCGCGACATGCTCGGCTTTCTACAGTCCCCACTTCCCTCGCTCATGGTGGTCCTCATCCCGAGCTTCTTGAACCGCATGGCCTGATCGGCGCATGGGGTTTGGGGTGGATTGGGTTGGAATGCGCAACTTTGGGCCCAAACTTCGCAACATGCCCTTCTCCCTGCACGCACGCCTCCAAGACGACCTGTCACAACTGGCCTTGTCGGACGGCGCCCGCGTGTGGATCTACACGGCCAGCCGTGTTTTGACCTCCGAAGAATGTGCCCTCGTCCAAAACCACCTCGAGGCGTTCACCTCGACCTGGGCTGCCCACGGCAAGCCGTTGAAGGCCCAAACCGCCATCCTCGCCTCCCAAATCGTGGTCCTCGCCCTCGACGAGTCCGACCACGCGGCCACCGGATGCAGCATTGACGCCTCCGTCACGGCCCTGAAGGGCATCTGCGACCTGGCGCCAACCCTGCAAGACCTCGACCTGTTTGACCGCGCCTGGGTGCTCTACGCCACGGATCCCGGAGCGCCAGCATGGCAACGGGCGAAGCTGCACGCGTTTTGGGCCATGCGAAAGTCAGGCAACCTGAATGACGACGTGCTCATCGTCGATTCCACGGTCGCGACTTTGGGTGAAATGCGAAGCTCCATCGTGAAGCCTTTGGCCGATTCTTGGCACGCTCACATGTGGTGAAGCGATCGAAACAATTTGAGCTCGATTGTGTTTAATCGCATCGCTCTGAAGAACAGTGACTTAGGGCTTGATTTGGCGATGAATTCGCAATAAATCCCGACCAACCCGCGAAAGCTCACGTCAAATTTCCATTAACGAACGTTGTTTTTTTCGCATCGCTCGGCTACATTAGTCGCCTTGCAAAGTGTTTATTCCCTTCTCCAGGGCTTGTCACGGCGCAGGCAACCTCGTCTTCAAAACCACGTCAACCTTGTGTTGGCAGAGGCGTAGAGGCGAGTGATTGACAGCTAGAAAACAATTGTTTGATATAAACCAAAACCTGTTCTAATGTTCAACATGTACACGAAGTTGGCAACCGCTCTTGGGGCGTTTGCTCTTCTTTTCTCAACTGGAGCTTGGGGTCAGTGTGCCGACGGCGAAATCGCCATCGATTATTCAATCGGCACTGGATCCTACCCCTCCGAAATCTCATGGCAGCTCAACGATTCCACGGGTGCTAACGTTTTCACTGGCGGTGCTGGTGAAGCTGGCACGTGGTGTTTGGCTCCCGGCGATTACACATTTATTGGTATCGACTCTTACGGTGACGGATGGAACGGCGCTTCTGCGACTTTCACCAACGCTGGAGTCGTCATCGGCACTTTGGCAGTCGAAGGAGGCCAGGGTAGCATCGTGCTCGCTGTGAGCGCAGATGTGCCTGGTTGCACAGACGCTGCAGCTGACAACTACAACCCTGCGGCCACTGTGGACGATGGTTCTTGTTGTTTGGCCAACTCCATGACCATTGAATTGTTCGATGCCTTTGGTGATGGATGGACGTTCGGGGGAGCATTTGGTGGACTCGTCTTGAACGGTGATTCCATTGAGTTTGCAGGCGGCAGCAACTTGACAGTGACCGCATGTTTGGACACTGGTTGTTACACTGGTCAAATCTTGGCTCCCGAATACCCCAGCGAAGCTTCATGGGAAGTGTACGACGCTGCTGGAAACCTGGTCAACTCAGGTGGAGCAGGGACCATTTTCTTCTACGCAGGTTCTGACGCTTGTGTTGTTCCTGGTTGTGCCAACCCAATCGCATGCAATTATGAGCCAGGGGCAAACTTGGACGACGGATCTTGTGAATTCACTTCTTGCGCTGGTTGCATCGACCCAACGGCTTGCAACTACGACGAAACTGCAACTCTCGACAACGGGTCTTGTGATTTCTCCTGCATTGGTTGTCTTGACGTGAACGCGTTGAACTACTGCGCAACTTGCACAGTTGACGACCCAGCAGCATGCTTGTACTGCTCGGGAATTCAGTACAACTTCAGCATCTTCGATTCTTTCGGTGACGGCATCTGCTGCACTTATGGCGACGGTTCTTACTCTGTGACTTTGGATGGCGTGGTCGTTGCTTCAGGCGGCGATTTCGCATCGAGCGAGACTACAGGTTTCTGTGCCGAGGATTCTTTGTCGTGTGTTGTCGTGAATCTCGTTCCTGACGCCTACCCTGGAGAAACTTCATGGGAATTGACCAACGCCATCACTGGCGAAGTGATTCTCTCAGGTGACGGTACAGAAGGTTCATTTGCCACTGCGGACTGTGTGGGCGGATGCAACGACGCAGGTGCATGCAACTACGACGCGGGTGCGGATGTCAACGATGGCACTTGTGACTACTCCTGCTTGGGTTGCACCGACAGCGCTGCTGCGAACTACAACCCAGAAGCGACAGTGGACAGCGGTGACTGCGTGTACTGTGATCCAGGAACTTTCATCTTGACAGTCGACATGACAGACAGCTTCGGCGATGGCTGGGGTGGTGCTGTGTACGGCATCTTTGGCGATGCAGGTACCATTTACGAGGGCTCTTTGGACTCAGCATTCATTGGTGATGGTCTGACTTCAGGAACAGACTTGATTTGCTTGGCTCCTGGCTGCTACTCTTTCCAGACCACTTCTGGAGCTGATCCTGCTGAAATCAGCGTGACTTTGAGCGACGAATTCGGTACGGTTTATGGCACCATTGGTGCTGGTGATACATACGGAGTTGACTTCACATTGACTGGTCAGTGCGACATCTCTGGTTGCACCAACACGGCTGCAAACAACTACAACCCATCTGCGAGCATCGACGACGGTTCTTGTGAAGTGCCCCCTGCCAACGACGACGTGGCCAACGCAGAAGCTTTGGCATGTGACTTGACAGTTTCTGGCACGTTGCAGTACGCCAACGACAACGAAGGTCTCGCTGGTTTGGAGTACGGAAACGATGTGTTGAGTGCCGCAGGTGTGTGGTACGTCATCAACTCTGCTGTTGATCAGCAAATCACGCTGAGCACTGGTGACACTCCTCAGAACGAAGTCGGTGTTACGGACTACGCGACAAACACTGATATCGCAATCTTCACACAAGATTTGGATGGCAACTTGACTTGCATTGCAACCAACAACGATGGTCTCCCAACTGGTTTCCACAGTTCAATCACTTGGAGCGCAGGCATCGGTCAGGACTACTACGCCCGTGTGGAAGGCACTGGTGGAAACGAGTTTGTGATTGCAGCTTCCTGCAACCCAGCCCAAACCACTTCTCCAGCCAACGACGATTGCTCAGGTGCAATTGCTCAAGTGACCGGTGAGACATTCACTGGCAACTTGTGCGGAGCCAACGCGGAAGAAATTTTCGTCCCTTGGTCTTCACCACAAACTGCTTACGGTGTGTACTTCACTTTCAACAGTGCGAACTTCGACACGTTCTTGTTCAACACCACCAACGTGTCGAACGACGGAGTTGGTTTTGCGATGTTGACTGGGAACACTTGTGACAACCTCTCACCATTCGTTGGTTGCTACGTGACTGGCACATGCGCTGGTTCTGTTGAAAGCTTCTTGCCTGAACTCGAGCCAAACACGGACTACTACTTCTTGGTGTGGACAGAAGACCCAGCCACTTGCGGTGACTTCGAATTCACAACCACCGGTATCATCCTCGGATGCACAGACGCAACGGCCAACAACTACAATGCTGAAGCCAACCAAGACGATGGTTCTTGTGACTTTGCTGGTGTTGTGGCAGTCAATGATTCTTGTGCTGACGCCATCACTTTGGAGTGCAACACCGTGACCACAGGATCTACAGGTGGTTCTACATCAGTGGGTGCACCAATCGGTGTTGCTGGCTGTGAATCTGCGCCTGGCGCAGGTGTGTGGTACACATTTGTTGGTGACAGCTCGCTCCACACGTTGAGCACTTGTGGTTCTGCGATTGACTCTAAGATCAACGTCTACAGCGCTGACACCCTTTGCGGTGGTGGAGGCATCGACGTGCCCCCAGCCGATGCTTGCGGTGACAGCCTCGTGACCACCAACTACTCAGTTGGAGGTGGCACTTACGACAGCGAGATCACTTGGTCTCTCACTGACACTGCTGGCGTTGAAGTGGCTGGAGGAGCGGCTCCAGCTTCTGGAAGCCTCTGCTTGCCTGCTGGAGATTACACGCTGAACATGAACGATTCGTACGGTGACGGCTGGAATGGAGCTTCAGCAACGTTCACAGATGGTCTTGGTGACGTTATAGGTTCTGCCACCATTGAGACTGGCAACGCCGGTACGGCCACCATCACCATTGCGCCTTACAGCCTTGAGCCAATCTTCATTGCTGGTGACTTCACATGCGTCGCAAGTGCGAGCTCGTCTGACGGAAACTTCATCTGCACGCTCTTTGATGCGGATGACGTGGACGTCCAGTTCATCTCTGAGCCAGGTCTGTTGTACTACGTGTACGTTGGCGCCCAAGACGATGGCGACGTGCTCACTGACGACAACGGTGCCTTCGACCTCGAGTTCACTTGTACTCCTGTCATCGAAGGATGTACAGATGCTGGTGCTTGCAACTACAACCCTGACGCCAACGTCGAGGATGGTTCTTGCGACATCTTCAGCTGCGTGTGCCCAGACAGCACTGGCACACCACTCCAGTTGTACATGTACGATTCATTCGGTGACGGCTGGAACGGTGCGAACTACGTGATCACAGACTTGAATGGCGATCCTGTCGCTTCCGGTGATTTGGATGGTGCGCTTGTGTCTGTGGACAACGACAACTTCACTGGACCAGAGAACGGTTACGACCTCCTTTGCTTGCAGCCTGGTTGCTACATCATCTCAGTTGATGGCGGCAGCTACCCAAGCGAAGTGTCATGGCAGTTGCTCTTCGAAGATGGCAGCATCCTCGCGGCAGGTGGTCCTACCGGCGGCATCACAGTGTCACTTGGAGGTGCAGTGTGCGGTTGCACGGATGCTGGAGCTTGCAACTACGACGAGACGGCTACGGACGAGG
>JBELLK010000035.1:0-16392 GCA_042088625.1 Flavobacteriales bacterium | reverse complement strand
TGCCGTTGCCGTTGCCGTTGCCGTTGCCGTTGCCGTTGCCGTTGCCGTTGCCGTTTTGCACCATTGCTGGCGCCTGTACAGTGACCATGGAATCTACAGCCACCAATTTGCCGGTGGTCAGTGCAACGTCGGTGAATTCATTCCACTCCTCACCCAGGTCTCCAACTGTGAGTACGGCTTGCGCATCACCCCTCAAGAGAACCAAAGCGGCTTGCAAAGGCGTCTCTGAGCGAAGGATATCACACCCTTCACGCATCAACACGTCCATCAATTCAGATGGAACTCCGAGGCCAACGATCAGGATAGAATTGTTTTTCATGGGGCGAGTGCTTAGTAATGAACACCCACATGTCGTTCATGTTCGATTTGGGACAACTCGGGGCATCAAGCCCCTTCCTGCAAGCATGACCTGCTATCTTTACGACACGAGAATTGTGCCCTCCAACTCACCATGCGTTGTTCCGAAACATTGACCCAAGAAGATGTTCTTTCAGAGGTCGTCCTCAGCGACGAGTGGCACATCGTGTTGTTCAATGACAACCACAACACGTTCGATCACGTCATCGATTGTCTGATGGCGGTATGTGGGCATGACGCTCTTCAAGCGGAACAGTGTGCCATGATTGTCCATTTCAAAGGGAAATGCACCGTGAAGAGCGGTGACTATGAAGAACTTGCCCCCATCCAAAAGTCTCTTGCCGAAAAAGATTTGACTGTTGAGCTGAATCCTTAATTTGCCATTAGGCAACATGGATTCAATGCTCAGGACGCGGACACATCATTTGGCTTTCACGGCAATGTTGACATTGGCCGCGTTGGGCATGTCCCCAGCTTTTTCTCAGATCTTCACCAACGAAGCGCCAGGTTTTGGGATCACAGCCTACGACTGGAACGGCCACTATGGCGCAGCTGTCAGCACCGCAGATTGGAACAACGATGGATGGGCAGACATCACACTGGGATCCACTGACGGAGCCCTGCGGGGGTACGTCAATCTGCAGGGCACTGGGTTCGAAATGTTCATATTCCCTTGGACGATGGCCAGCGAAACGAAAGCATTGTTGTGGGTTGATTTGGACAACGATGGCGACGACGACTTGTTCATTCAGGAAGAAAGCGGCAGATGTGGCTTGCTGAGGCATGAAGACGACGGCACATTCACCGACGTGACTTCCGATTCCAATTTGCCTCAACTCACCACGGAAGCTGCAGGGGCGGCCTTTGGTGACATGGACAACGATGGGGACCTCGACTTGTTCCTCTGTCGGTATGTGGGGTGGCCAGTATTCGAAGGGGCCAACCACAATGTGCTGCTTCGCAATGAAGGGGATTTTGTTTTCACGGACATCAGTGACGACTCCGGGATTGGCGCTCCCATGAGGTTGAGTTTCCAGAGCCTCTGGTGGGACCACAACGAAGATGGATTGCAGGACATCTTGGTCATCAATGACAAGGACCATCCCAATGCATTATTTGAAAATGTGGGTGACGGGACGTTTGTGGATGTGGCCCCGGAATACAACCTGGACATTGTCATCGATTGCATGTCCGCCTCCCTGGGCGATTTCAACCATGACAAACGTCAAGATTTATTTCACACCAACACCCATTTTGGTGGCGACGGTCTGGGGGCAAAGTTGTTTGTCCGACAACCCGATCAAACGTTTGAGGAAAACGCTGCTGCCTACAATTTGGACATCGATGAATTTTGTTGGGGCGCAGTGTGGATGGATGTTGACAACGACACGGACTTGGATTTGTTTGTGGCCGAACACGATTTGTTGAATCCATACGGCCTCAATCATCTTTGGGAGAACCAAAGCGTCACCAATGATGGAGGCAGCACCAATGCCGGCTTTGCCCCTTTCGACACGAGCGTTTACGATTTGGATTATCTGAATGCGCACGTTGCGGCGTCGGCTGACTTTGACCACAACGGATGGATTGACTTTGTCATGCACAACACGGGCAATCACGCCGCGCGCTTATGGATGAACAGCGGTTTCGACAACGGCTACACCAGTGTCTCGATTTCATTGGAAGGAAGCGTTTCGAACAGGCCTGCAATTGGGAGCAAGTTGGAGTTGCATGGTGGTGGCGCGGTGCAAACGCGCATCGTTCACGCTGGCGAAAACTACCTGAGCCAAGAGACCGAAGCAGAGTTGTTTGGCTTGGGGGGCGGCACGGTCAGTCACGCCTGCGTGCACTGGCCCTCGGGATTGACAGAGACGTTTCCAGCAGCTGAGTTTGGCCTTGCTCCGGGCAGTTCCAACACGCTCAAAGAAGGAACATCGCCCTGCCCCGAGGCCATCGTTGAACACGTCATCTGCAGCACATCGGTGCCGATCAACCTGGATGTCGATGTACCTAGCCCGTTCGAATCAGCGTGGACAAGTGAAAGCGGACAAATCGTCAATGTTTCCTCAAACCACCTCTGGCAACCAAACCAAGGCGACTTGACCATGACAGCTTATTGGGAAGGTCTCGCCATGTGCAGCGTCATGCACCACGTAGCTCTGACACCCCTTTTGGGTGATTTCAACGTTGACGGAGTTTTGGGCAATGCAGATGTGCTCGCATTGCTGACCGACTTGGGTTGCACGGATACCTGCTTTGCCGATCTCGACAACAACGGGCTTGTTGGTTCTTCAGATCTGCTCTTGATGCTTACATTGTTTGGCACCTCGTGTGAGTGAGCGGAGGTACACTTCAAACATGGTGGCATTCATCAAGCCACCCAGCCAATACATCGCAGCCATGGCCATTGCGGCTCCTTCCACGCCCCAATGTCGAATGCCCAATGTGCAGGACACCACAGTGAGCACCACCAACAACACACTGATGTAGGTGTTCCAATCGGCTTTCCCCACAGCTGAAAGCAAGTGGCCATAGGGCACCCTCAACACATGGGCCCCCAAGCTTCCTAGCAAAAAGACCCTCATGATGTTGGCCCCATCCGCGTATCCCTCACCGAACACTTGAAGGATCACTGGAGCCAACCACGCAAGCAACCCGAGGAGTGCCAATGAAAGCGCTCCAAACGTCTTCCAGTAACCCACCATGTACGATCGCAGGGCACGAGCGTCGCGTTTGTTCAGAGCGTTGTTCATGTAGTCGGTGGCGGCGACGGACACGGGGAGTACTGTCGAGGCCAACGGGACGATCAACGCCACTCGATACACAGCCACAACACTTGCTTCCTCTCCGAAGTGATGGCCGATGAGAAAGACGTCTGCGGCGTAAAACAATTGTGACAACACCATGCCCAGGGTGGTGAAAAGACCGTAAGACCAAAACCCGTCATACACCCGATCCAGTGACTTCCACTCCCATTTCCAAAGCCCCATCCGCAGCCCAAATGGTATGGATGCCAACAAGGGCGCAAACACCACGGCCATGGCATAGCCTAAGATGCCCATGCCCTGCATCAACGCCAACGTCGCCAACACCAACAGGACCGCAAACGTCAAATCGATTTTGGCCGAAATCGCATTTCGATGGATGGCGCGTGCATACCCCTTCACGCTTTCCATCAACAATGTGCTGAGAATCACCCAAATCAGGACACGAAAGACAGTGACACTTTCAGGAATGGCATTGCACAACCAAGGAGCCAATGCATGAAGCAAAGCCATCAGCATCAAGGAGAACACAATACCACGACCCAATGCGTAGAAGTAGAGCGACTTCTTTGAACGCTGACTGGGTGCATCTGCGGAATACCTGAGAAACGCCTGATACGCCCCCAAGCCCATCAAAGGGACCAAGGCGCTCACCGTGTTTTTCGCATAAGAAAACACCCCGAAGTCCTGTTCCGTTGTGTGACGCGTGACGTACGCAACTGCGACAAAGCCCAAGACTTTCGTGGCCACATTGGCCAGCACCATCCAATGCCCTTGCCTTTGGAAGAAGGTATTCAGGAAAGCCCCTCCATTCATGCCGCCAAGCTACGAGAAAGGCCGGTGACCATCAGAATCGGGCCAAAGCGCGCGCCGCTTCTGTTGGATTTTCCGATCGGAACACTGAAGAACCTGCCACCAACACATTGGCTCCTGCGTCCACAAGCGCTTTGGCATTGCCAATGCCAACACCCCCGTCAATCTCAATGAGTGCTTCTGTGGCTCCTTCTTGGTCGAGGAGCGCCCTGAGCGCCTTGGTTTTGGCATATGTGCGCTCGATGAAAGACTGTCCTCCGAAGCCCGGGTTCACGCTCATGAGGCACACCAAATCCAACTCCATTGCGACGTCTCGCAGCACCTCCACTGGCGTGTGAGGGTTCAAGGCAACACCGGCTTTCATGCCGGCATTGCGAATGGCATTCAGCGTCCGGTGGAGGTGTGTGCAGGCTTCGGCGTGAACCGTCAAGACGTCGGCGCCCAGGTCGGCAAACGTTTGGATGTATCGATCGGGGTCAACAATCATCAGATGCACATCCAACGGTTTGGTGGCATGACGCGCGATGGCCTCCATCACAGGCATGCCAAAACTGATGTTGGGGACAAACACCCCGTCCATTACATCCAAATGAAACCAATGCGCGTCGGACGCATTGACCATTTCCACATCGCGTTGAAGGTTCGCAAAATCTGCTGCGAGCAATGAAGGAGCCAAAAGATGTGCCATGAAGCAAAGGTCAGCAACTGCACACCAAAACGCCTCTGAATGTGGGCAACATGTGAAGAAGCCGCACCTTTGCACCATGGCTCGCTCCACTTCCACCCCCCATGCCCCATCCCTGAGACGCAAGGGTTCACGGCCTTTGGTGGTCGGGTTGACGGGCGGCATTGCTGCGGGCAAAAGTGTTGTAGGGCGCATGTTTGAGGCGCTGGGGCACCCTGTGTGGAATGCTGACGATGCAGCCAAACAACTCTACAAGAACGATGCTTCTCTCCGTCGCGCATTGGTAGAGCGATGGGGCGACGCCATTGGCCGTTTTGACGATGCCGGCAACCTTGTTGACATCGGGCGCCACGCGCTTGCAGAAATTGTGTTCAGTGACACGCGAGAATTGGCGTGGCTGGAGCAAATGGTCCACCCTGCTGTGGGAAGGGCGTTCGAGAACTGGGTAGGCGGCATCCAGCGCGCTGGATGCATTGAGCTCGTGGTTCGTGAAGCGGCCATCCTGTTTGAATCCAAGAGTGACGAGACGTGCGATGTGGTCGTGACAGTTGAGGCGCCCCTGGAATTGCGTATCTCGAGGGCCTTGTCACGGGAAGGACATGCAGCGCTCACGAAAGAGGACATCCTCAAACGTGTTCAGCAGCAGTGGAACCCTCATGAAAGGATGGCCAAAGCTGACCACGTCATTCACAACGACGGCACCTCCCCGATCTTGCCCCAAGTGTTGGATGTGGTGGACTCGGTTCGTCGCATGCTGGGTTGAACAACTCGCCCTCCTATGACCTTTCTTTGGTGCCGCCTAACAACAGCCACATGGAACACGTTCAACGCATCTTCGATCAGCAAAAAGCTGCTGCAAGGCTCCACTTGACCGCAACTGAACGGCGTGCGAAGCTCGATGCCCTTTGGCAGGCTGTTTTGAGGCATGAAGAGGATTTGATCCAAGCGTTGAAGTCTGACATGGGCAAGCCCCGTGAAGAGGTGCACTTGCAGGAAATCTATCCATTGAAGGCCGAGATCATGCATGCTCGAAAACATCTGCGCGGATGGATGGCGCCCAAACCCGCAAGCACCTCCCTCGCAATGCTCGGCACGTCCTCCCATGTTTTGCCCGAACCAAAGGGACAAGTGCTCATCATCGCCCCTTGGAATTTCCCGGTCATCCTGACCCTTCGCCCCTTGGTCAGCGCCATTGCGGCGGGCAATCGAGTCATGCTGAAGCCCTCCGAACACACCCCTGAAACGTCCAAGGTGATTGCGTCGATTGTTGAAACGGCTTTCGCACCAGAAGAGGCCCATGTTGTTCTAGGTGGCCCTGAAGTCAGTCAAGCCCTGACCTCACTCCCCTTCCAGCATGTCTGTTTCACAGGCGGCACCAACATCGGCCGCAAAGTGATGACGGCTGCGGCACAACATTTGGCCTCAGTGACCTTGGAACTTGGGGGCAAAAGTCCGGCCGTGGTAGACGCCACTGCCAACCTTGTCGATGCCAGTCGACGAATGGCTTGGGGCAAGTGCTTGAACAACGGACAAGTTTGCATCGCACCCGATTACCTCATGGTCCAGTCGTCCGTGGCAAATCGCTTTCTCGAAGAATTGAAATTGAGGATTGAAGACATGTATGGACCTGATGAGCAAGGGCAGCTGACCAGCGACAACCGCTCTCAGATGGTCAACCAACACCACTTTGATCGTGTTGTGGGCTTGATTGAAGACGCGCTGGATCGCGGGGCCAAGCTGGTCCACGGCGGCATTTGGGACGCAGCTTCTCGACGAATCGCGCCCACGGTGCTGGATGACGTCACAATGGACATGGCCGTCATGAAAGAGGAGATCTTTGGACCTGTGCTGCCCGTCCTGCGTTGGGAAAAGGACGAAGAAGTCAACGCTTTTGTGTCGCACAATCCCCATCCCCTTGCGATGTACTTTTTCTCCAACAGAAGTGATGCCATCCAGTCTTGGATGCGCGCGAATCCTGCGGGAACCACAGGCATCAACGAGGTGGTTCTTCAGGTGGCCAACCCCAATTTGCCCTTTGGCGGCATCCAAACCAGCGGCATGGGGAGAATGGGAGGCATCGCTGGTTTCAAGCAATTCTCAAACATGAGGTCTGTGCTGAGACAAACCTCGAGGTTCAACGTCTTGCCATGGACCTTCCCTCCTTTCACCGGACGCAGCCTTTGGCTTGCCAAGACCGTCCAACGTTGGCTGTGACGGACTGAGCCCTACATTCGCTTTTGATGCTCGTCCAAACGCATTTCCCCCGCAGTTTGTCTCGCTCCCGGTACGACCAGTACCTGGCATCGGGATGGTTTCGCGGGTCAGTCATGCTCTACAAAATGGACTTGTTGTGCATTGACGAGCGCCTTTACAGCGTCGTCAACATCCGGATGAATCTGGACCACCACACGCCCACTTCAAGACAGCGCAAGACGATGCGGCGCGTCGAGTCGCGGTTCACGGTCACCTATGGCCATGCCCAGCCCAACGCAAACAAAGAAGCGCTGTATGCACAACACAAATCCAGGTTCAAGGGCTTCATCCACAACACGCTAACGGACTACTTGAGTGCAGGATTTCAGGGAACGGTGTTTGACACCAGAGAAGTGTGTGTGTACGACGGAGACAAACTCATCGCCGTCAGCTTCTTCGACCTCGGAGAACAAAGCATGGCCAGCTTGCTTGGATTGTACGACGAAGCCTACAGCAAATACAGCCTTGGCACCTACACCCTATTGAAAGAAGCGGAGTACGGGAAACGGACCGGGAGACGCTGGTTCTATCCTGGATACATCCTCGACAAGCAATCCGACTTTGATTACAAGTTGAAGCTTGGCCCCATGGAGCACTACACGGCCAACAAACGTTGGGCGAAGCTCGAGAACTTCAAACCTGAAACCACCACGGCGTTCAACATTCAACAAACGACCGAAGCGTTGACTGCAGGTCTCAGTGCATTGGGCTTGCATCCCAAACCCTGGTTGTATCCCTATTTCAGCATGGGATACATGGGGCCATGGAGTGCTTTCTTTCTAAGACTTCCCGTTCCCGTAGAAATTGGACACGACGTAGAAGGAATGTTGGTCGCGGGCTTTGACCCCGAATCCAATGCATACACCCTGATGCACATCCATCCTTGCCCGGACGCATCCCAATTCCTGAACATGGAACCCTCTTCTGAATTCCAACAAGGAGAGGCCTACCTCAATCACCTCTACCAAACTGGCGACACCCTGCTCGCACAAGGTTCTTTGGACGAAGTCCTTGAATTGGCTGCGCGCTGGGCAGAACGCCCTGATGCCCTGTTCACCACATGAAATTGATGAGTTGGAATGTCAATGGCCTTCGCGCCGTTGTCAAAAAAGGATTCACCGACCAAATCGAGGCCCTGGCTCCTGACGTTTTGGGGTTGCAAGAAACCAAAGCTCAGGACGATCAGGTGCGAGAAGCGTTGTTTGGGTGGGACACGTATGAGCTGTTCTCGAGTTCAGCGGTAAAAAAGGGATACTCAGGGACCGCAATTCTGACCAAACAACAACCCCTGAGCATGCAAGCAGGCATCGGTGTGCACGCGCTGGATCAAGAAGGTCGGGTGTTGCGCGCAGAATTCAATGACTTTCATTTCGTCACCGTCTACACCCCCAATTCAAGCAGCGGCCTGAAGAGACTGCCGTTTCGAAAAGAATGGGACGCGGCGTTTCGTACCTACCTCGCAGAATTGGATGCGCACAAACCTGTGATTTGTTGTGGAGACTTGAACGTGGCACACGCCCCCATCGATTTGGCGCGGCCAGATGCGAACTACAACAAAACGCCGGGATACACGCAAGATGAAATCGATGGCATGACCGCATTGCTCGACGCAGGCTTTGTGGACAGCTGGCGTCATGCGCATCCCGACGAAGTCAAGTATTCTTGGTGGAGCTATCGGGGTGGCGCCCGAGAGAAGAACGTAGGATGGCGTTTGGATTACATGCTTGTGAGTGAGAGGGCCTTGAACCAAACTGTCGCCCCCCACATTCACAACGACATTTTGGGGAGCGACCATTGTCCCGTGTCGCTTTGTTGGCAATCCTGAAGCGTGCACCAACGCCTGTGAATCGCAGGTGAAAAGCAGGGGTGTCGTGGAGTCCTTTTGGACAAAAACGACATGCACAGATCCTTGCTTCTCCTTTTCTTGACCACCTGCACGGCCATGGCCGACGCAGTGGCGCAGTGCCAGGCCGATTTGAACGGCAATCAGCTCATCGACAACGACGACTTGATGATCTTGCTCGCCGACTACGGCAGCTCGTGCGAGTTCGCCTCTTGGGATGACCCCATCATTTCAGAAATCCACTACAACCCCAGCACCCAACAAGGGACCGACTACGAATACGAGTTCATCGAGTTGATGAATCCTCATCCCTTTGCCATCAATTTGAGCGGTTGGGTCATCGCCGATGGCATCGACGTTTCTTTTCCTCATGGCACCATGTTGCCAGCCGGCGGTTTCATGCTGACTGCTTCCGATACGACCATTTATCGCAACCTGCTCGGTCCGTTTGTGCCGATGGTTCCTTGGAGCGGCGCGTCAAGCCTTCACAACAGCGGTGAAACCATCCGGCTCCTTCGTCCTGACGGCACACTCGGAGACATTGTCACCTACAGCGACACGGATGGATGGACCAATGAAGCCGATGGCATGGGGGCCTCTTTGGAATGGAAGGGCGGCAATTGGGACAACAGCCAGCCCGATGGCTGGGTCGGTTCGAACGCCCTCGGTGGATCGCCGGGCAGTGACAACAGCACCTGGGCGGATTGAACTGATGCGTTCAGATCACACGGGATTCTCCATTGACATTCACCGTCAAGGAACGTCCTTCCAACAACCTCACCGTCGTGTCTTCTTCGGTCACCTGCACTTCGAGGGTGCGTCCTCGAAAACACAACTTGAATGCATACGAGGACCATGCCTTGGGAAGCATCGTCTTGAAATGTGGAACACCATCCAAAACTCGGAATCCACCAAATCCTTCCACCACACTCATCCAAGTCCCTGCCATGGACGTGATGTGCAACCCTTGGTAGGCCTCAGCGTTGTAATCGTCAAGATCCAATCGAGACGTCCGCAAGTACATTTCAAGCGCTTTGTCCTCTCGTCCAAGTTTGGCCGCCAAAATGGAGTGAACGCAAGGTGACAAGCTGCTTTCGTGCACCGTCATGGGTTCGTAGAAGTCAAAATTGGCCTGAAGCTCCTCGTGTGAAAAATCGTCAGGAAAGAAATAAAACCCTTGCAACACATCCGCCTGCTTGATGAAGCATGAGCGCAAAATCCGATCCCATGACCACACTTGGTTGATCGGTCGTTCTTCGTTTGGCAGTGAACTGGCAGGTTTGAGATCCTTGTCCAAAAATCCATCTTGCTGCAAACGGATCATGGTGCCCTCCTGCTGAGGCAAGCACATCCCCCCCGCGATGCGTTTCCATTCATCGCATTCCTCGGATGACACCTCTCCACCAAAACGGTCGACCAGATCAGCGGCGTAACGCAAGCACCACGCCGCCAGATGGTTGGTGTACCAATTGTTGTTGACGTTGTTCTCGTACTCGTTGGGACCAGTGACACCCAGCATGACATAGGCTCCTCGATGCTCCGACCAATGCACCCGCTGGGCCCAAAAGCGAGCCACGGCAACCGCCACCTGAACCCCCTCGACTGACACATAAGTGTCGTCGCCAGTGTACGCTTCAAAATTTCGAAGTGCCAGCACCATGGCACCATTGCGATGGATTTCTTCAAACGTGATCTCCCACTCGTTGTGGCATTCTTCCCCATTCATGGTGACCATCGGGTACAGCGCTGCCCCCTCTCGAAACCCCAATTTTTCCGCATTCTCAATCGCTTTGCCAAGTTGATTGAACCGATAGCGCAGCAATTGCTCTGCCACGTGTGGCGGATGAGTGGCCAAGTAAAAGGGGAGGCAATAGGCTTCGGTGTCCCAGTATGAGGCACCCCCATATTTTTCCCCTGTGAATCCCTTTGGCCCCACATTCAATCGCGCATCGTCACCTCGATACGTTTGATTCAGGTGGAAGATGTTGAAACGGATGGCCTGTTGGGCATCCACATCTCCTTCAATCTCAATGTCACCCAAAGCCCAGATCTCTTCCCAAGCCCGCTCGTGGTCGGCTTTCAACGCCTCGTAACCCTGCGAACGGGCTTCCGAAGCCTCTCGAAGCGCCTCCAAGGGACACCGGTCCTTGTCCAAATGCAGTGAGCTCACCAACCCCAAATGCTTGACGACTTCTACCGAATTGGGTGCATCGAACGAGCATTGCAGTCCGACACTTTTCGCATCTGAGTGTGACTCCCAAATGGCACCATCACACTCCAAGGCCTGCGCCACGGACACCGTAAAACCCGTCTTTTCGGTGGTGTTGGTCAACACAGATGTCCCCTCACTCGTCACTGAAGAGTGTCCATCGTGGCGCCAAAATGCGTCATCCCAGTTGGTGTCTTCATTGGTGATTCCACCATCGAGTCTGGGCTCCAGCGTCAAGCGCTTCACCCCTGTCAAAGGCGTCAACGTCATTTTGACGGCGGCACGGTTGGGGTCGGCCATGCTGATGAAACGCTCCGTCTCCAAGATGACTTCCACGCCAGCCTCCATCTCGACCACAACACGACGTTGCAGCAATCCGCGACGCATGTCCAACACGCGTTCGAACTCGCTTATCGAGTGCGCTGCAGCCAAATCAAGATCAATGCCATTGATTTTGACGCCAATGCCCGTCCAATTGGTGGCGTTCAGGACTTTGGCGAAATACTCTGGATAACCATTTTTCCACCACCCCACCTTGGTGCGGTCCGGATAGTAAACACCTCCAACGTAACTCCCCAACATGGAGTCACCTGAGTACCCTTCTTCGAAGTTGGCGCGCTGACCAAAACGGCCATTGCCTATTGAGAAGATGCTTTCAGAGCTGCGCATGTTCGCGGGATCGAATCCACGCTCCACAACGCGCCACGGTTCGGAGATCAAGTAACGATTCATAGAAATTCAGCCATCAGTGGATGAAACAAGGTGCCTTCACTCAGATTGCCACTCCCTGACCTTGGAAGGAGTCAAACCTTGCAAGTCGGGCACCACCACGTCTGCTTGCACAAGTTGTTTGGGGTCACCCACACCAACGGCAAAAAAACCTCCAGTCTTAGCCGCTTGAACACCTGACGCAGCATCTTCAAAAACCACAACGTCAGCGGATTGCAGGCCCAAGGCTTCCGCCCCCTTCAAAAAGACTTCAGGATCAGGCTTGCTCAAGGTCAGGTGATTCCCATCCACAACAACATCAAACAGGGGCGTCAATCCCACATTGTCAAGAATCAAGCGCGCATTGCGGCTTGAACTGCCCAACCCCACCTTGACTCCATCGGCCACAAGCGCCTCAATCAACTCGCCCGCACCAGGAAGGATGTCCTTGGAAGTCATGCCCTTGATGAGTTCGAGGTACCAGGCGTTTTTTTGGTCCATCAACTTGACCTTGGTCTTCTCATCCAATTGGAGGTGACCCAAGCGCAAGATGTGTTCAAGGCTGTCCACCCTGCTCAACCCTTTCAGTGCATGGTTGTCTTCTTCCGTGAACGTGATGCTCAACCCATCGGCCAAGCGTTGCCAAGCCACAAAATGGTGCACCGCAGAGTCCACAATCACGCCATCCATGTCGAACAAACATCCTCCCAAGGCCATCATTAATTCGTTTTTAAAATGAATTGAACGTGGTATTGGGCCAACCCATCAATCGGTTTTTTGATGATGTTGCCGACCCGATAACCGCGATCTGCACAAGCCGTTTTCAAAGCTTCCTGGAAATGGTAGGCCACGCTTCCCACAAAGTGAATGGGCACGTCAGGAGCCTTGGCAAAGCACTTCACATGCACATCCAGGAACGCCTTGAACCCCTCGTCGAGCCAGGCTTGAACGAACGGATGGTCCTTGTATCGTCCCAGGAAGGTCATGAAACTTGCCAAAAAGACATTGGCGTTGGGCTCTTGGTAAACGCGCTTCGTGATGGACAGCTTGTCCAGTCCATATTCCGCTTCGAACTCTTTGTGAATGCCTTTGGGAAGCTGGCCGTATAGAAAGGCGGCAAGCAATTTCTTGCCGAACCATGATCCGCTCCCCTCGTCGCCGAGCACATACGCCAACGCAGGCACCTCCTCACTGACGGTCGTTCCATCAAACAAGCAGCTGTTGCTGCCGGTCCCAAGGATGCAAGTCACTGCCGGCTCACCGGTGTAAGTGCTGTACGCCGCGCCATCCAAATCGTGACCAACATGAACCTCAGCGCTTGTAAAAACCCTACGCAACCCCTCGGCAATCACGGCGCACAACTCCGGCGAACTTGAACCGGCACCATAGAAAAAGACGCGGTCCACAGACCCCGCCATGGCCATGGCTTGGGAATTGGCGTTCATTTCTCTCTCGACCAAGTCGGCATCGTGGAAGTACGGGTTGAATCCCATGGTGTGGAATTCCCCCAATTCTTGACCACGTTCTGTGATGGCGAGCCAATCACACTTGGTCGAGCCGCTGTCTGCGATCAGGATGGTCACAATGCCAGGACTTAGGCGAGGCGCTCGGCCAAATCCACAACACGTGTCGCGTACCCCGCTTCGTTGTCATACCATCCAAACACCTTGACCAAATTGCCAGAGCACTTGGTCAACGCGGCATCCACAATGCAGCTGTGGGTGTTGCCAACAATGTCTACGCTCACAATGGGGTCCTCACAGTACTGCAGAACTCCTTTCATGGCGCCTTCTGATGCGGCCTTCAATGCTGCATTCACTTCTTCTGCAGTCGCTTCAGTTTTCAACGTTGCCGTCAAGTCCGTCACGGATCCAGTCGGCGTGGGAACGCGAACGGCCATGCCATCGAGTTTGCCCGCCAGTTCAGGCAACACGAGGCCCACAGCTTTGGCTGCGCCTGTGGAAGTGGGAATCATGCTCAAGGCCGCGGCCCGCGCACGACGCAAATCCTTGTGGGGTGCATCTTGGAGACGTTGGTCAGCAGTGTAGGCGTGAATGGTGGTGATGTACCCCTTTTCCAACCCAAACGTGTCGTTCAACACTTTTGCCATTGGAGCGAGGCAGTTGGTCGTGCATGAAGCGTTGCTCACGATGCGGTCGTCAGACGTCAAAATGTCGTCGTTCACGCCAAGCACGATGGTCTTGAGATCTCCCTTCGCAGGGGCGGAAATGATGACCTTACCTGCACCTGCCGTCAGGTGTGCACCTGCCTTCTCAGCGTCAGCGAAGACCCCCGTAGATTCCACAACGAGGTCCACGTTGTTCTTTGCCCAAGGCAAGTCTGCCGGATTGCGCTCCGCAGTGATTTGAATTTCCTGACCGTTGACGACCAAGTTGCCATTCGACACCGACACTTCTCCTTGGAACAGTCCATGGATGCTGTCGTACTTCAGGAGATGAGCAAGGGTGTTGACGTCGGTCAAATCGTTGATAGCCACGACTTCGAAGTTGGGTCGGGCAACGAGTTGACGGAAGGCGAGACGGCCGATTCGGCCAAATCCATTGATAGCAATGCGCTTCATGAGATGTATGAATGTTGTTGTTGGTTCTGGTTGATCCATCAAATCGAAAGGATCCGCGCAATGCGAACCTCGTCGTCGTTGATGCTGCTTTTGGTGCCAATGGCACGGTCAAAAGGAGTGAGTTCAATGTTGTCGTCGATGACACCCGCCATGACGCCCTGGTGTCCTTGGCGCAGCGCTTCTACAGCAGCAACGCCAAGCCTTGATGCGAGTACGCGGTCAAAACACGACGGGCTGCCTCCACGCTGCAAGTGGCCGAGCACCGTGATTCGGGTCTCGTAGCTCGTGGTGCGCTCTTGGACCTGTTTGGCGATTTCGTAAGCTCCTCCATCGGGATTGCCCTCGGCCACGATCACAATGCTGCTGGTCTTGTTGCTCTGTTCGCCGGCCTGTAGGACCGTGACCAAGTCGTCAATGCTCATTCCCATTTCAGGCGTCATGACCGCCACAGCTCCTGTAGCGATGCCTGATTTCAAGGCAATGAATCCACTGTCGCGGCCCATGACTTCAACGAAGAAGAGACGGTTGTGACTGTCGGCGGTGTCCCGAATTTTGTCGACCGCCTCAACCACAGTGTTGATCGCCGTGTCAAAACCAATGGTGGAGTCAGACCCACTCAAATCGTTGTCAATGGTTCCGGGAAGGCCAATCACGGGAAATCCTGTTTCTTGACCAAACTTCATCGCCCCCGTGAACGTGCCGTTGCCGCCAATGACAACCAGTCCATCCACCCCAGCTTCAACCAAATTCACATGCGCCCGTTTGCGGCCCTCAGCTTCGTGGAAGTCGGCGCAGCGTGCAGACTTGAGAATGGTGCCACCCCTTCCGAGGATTTTGGCCACAGAACGAACGTGGAGGCGTTTGAAGTCACCGTCGATCAAGCCTTGGTATCCTTGAAACACGCCGACAACTTCCAAATCGTGGAATACCGCAGTCCGCACCACAGCACGGATAGCTGCATTCATGCCAGGTGCGTCACCCCCTGAGGTCAAAACGGCAATTTTCTTCATGTTTCGAAAGTCGTGGTTTGAATGGCCCTGCATTGAGGCGCACAAATTTGCGTCAAACCAAGCGCATTTCCGAACGTTGTGAGCAAGTTTTGGTTTGGCGTGCAGGTCTAAGTGTACAATTGACACCTTGCCCGTATCTTGGGCCTTCCCAAATTGAATTCATTCACCATGGATGTAAGCGTTGACTGTGCCTTGTTTGGTTTTGATGGCGAGAGACTGAAACTCCTGCTCATCCGTCAGAGAACATCTGATGCAGGCCCCTTGTCTGAGGCCGACGTGCAGATGGCATTGCCTGGCGACTTTGTCGAGGCAGACGAATCCCTGCATCATGCTGCCGGTCGAGTGTTGCACGAGCTCACTGGGCTTGACGACGTTTACCTGAAGCAATTTCACGCCTTTGGCGACCCCAACAGGGTCAAGGGACTGAAGGACCAACAATGGTTGCGTACGTTTCGGGCGCATCCTGAAAATCGAGTCCTGACCGTGGCGTATTTTGGGTTGGTTTCGCTGCACGACCACATTCCGCAAGCCGCATCGTTTGCTGGAGACGCCTTCTGGATTGAGGTGGATGAACTGCCCGGTTTGGCATTCGACCATGATGACATCTCTGAACTTGCGTTGGTGACCCTGCGTGAGCAACTCGAGTCCAAGCACATCGGCTTTGAAATGTTGCCCAAGAAATTCACTTTAAGACAACTTCAATCCCTTCACGAGGTCGTGCTCAACAAAAAACTGGACAAACGAAACTTCCGGAAAAACATCAAACGCATGGATCACGTGGTCCCACTCAATGAAAAAGAAGAAGGCGTGCTGCACAAGCCAGCCCAGCTTTTCACTTTTGACGCCAACCTCACCCCTGATCAATCCTGACCCTCTCGAAAGACATGAATCACCTTGCTCGCACCCTTGCGCTCTTGTTCCTTGTTGGTTGGGGTTCCTCCCTGCAGAGCCAAATCGTTTGGACCGAACCTGCGTTCCCCACACAGGACGATGTCGTGACATTGTATTACGACGTCGCCGAAGGCAACGCAGCGTTGGCCGATGAAGAGCCTCCTTGTCCGCCCTGCCCCTTCATTTACGCACACACTGGGGTCATCACCTCAGAAAGCACGTCTCCGGCCGATTGGCAGTACGTCCAGATCGGAAGAGCACACGTCTGAACTCCAGT